>NZ_CP189852.1:4440227-5074545 GCF_050235535.1 Aliinostoc sp. HNIBRCY26 | reverse complement strand
AATACAGAAACTAACTAAACTCGAAAAGCTAGATTTACGCGGTGAAGGCAATGCTCAGTTGCAAATTCCGCCGGAAATCTTAGACGAGTCATGGGACAATTTAGGCGAACCAGCCAAGATTCTGAGCTATTATTTCTCTCTGCAAGCCGGACAAGAAAAACCCCTCAACGAAGCTAAAGTATTGCTGGTAGGACAAGGTGGCGTTGGTAAAACTTCTCTAGTTAAACGGCTGATTCATAACCTTTTCGACCCCCACGAAAATAAAACAGAAGGGATTAACATCCAAAATTGGCAAGTAACTATTAATCATCAACCTATCCGGCTCAATGTCTGGGATTTTGGCGGACAAGAAATCATGCACGCCACCCACCAATTTTTTCTCACCAAACGCAGCCTCTACTTATTAGTCTTAGATGCGCGTGTAGATGAACGACAAAACGAACTAGAATACTGGCTGAAAATTATTCACAGCTTTGGTGGTGATTCGCCAATTATTATTGTTGGCAACAAAATTGATCAACAATCCCTCGACATCGACCAAAAGGGACTACGCAACAAATACCACAACATTAAAGATATTGTCTCTGTTTCCTGCGCCACTGGAAGAGGTATACCAAAATTGCAGTCAATTATCACCCGTGAACTGGCAAAGATAGAACATATTCATGACCCTTTACCCCTAAGTTGGTTTCAAGTCAAAACCCGCTTGGAAGCGATGAAACACAAGAAAAAAGACTATATTTCTTACACAGAGTACCAAGATTTATGTCATAAAGAGCAGGTTACAGGTGATCTCAATCAATCCACACTCATCGAATTATTGCACCGTCTTGGCATTGTTCTCAACTTTCGTGACGATGATCGCTTAGAAGATACTAACGTCCTCAATCCCATATGGGTAACAAATGGTGTCTACAAAATCCTCAATGATAATCTTTTACTCACACAATTTCGGGGAATTTTAGGACGAGAGCAACTCAACCGCATTCTCAATGACCTTTGCTATCCCCGCAACAAGCAACTATTCATTGTGGATATGATGAAAAAGTTTGAACTTTGCTTTCTGTTAGAGAATGGTACAGGTGATGATCGCTTCCTCATTCCTGATTTGTTACCCAAATCAGAACCCAGCACAGGTGAATGGGAAAATGTTTTAGCCTTCCAATATCATTACAACGTCCTTCCCAACAGTATTATTTCTCGCTTCATTGTCAGGATGCACCACTTAGCAGATAGACAAACTTGGTGGCGGAGTGGAATTGTGTTGAAATATCGCAATAACCGCGCCTTAGTCAAAAGCGACAGAGAAGACCAAAAGATATTTATCTCTATTAGTGGTCAAAAATCCACGAGACGAGAACTATTAGCAATAATTCGTTCCGAATTTAAAGCAATTCACAAAACTATCAAAGGCTTAATAGCTGATGAGAAAGTACCCATACCTGGGCATCCCAATATTATTGCAGACTACAAAAACTTACTAATTTATGAGGAAAAAGGTTTATTCTATATTCCTCCAGGCTTAACAGAAACCTTCGACCCCAAAGAATTACTTGATGGTATTGAATCGCCTACACAACGAGTAGAAAGACAACGCAACGACCGAGAAATATTTAAGGAAATACCTGAACTGATATCAGAAGAATATGAGAAAGAAATCTTTATTTCCTATGCTTGGGGTGGAGAAAGTGGAACCTATGTTAATCACTTAGACGAAGTTTTACAAACTAAAGGTATCACTATTATTAGAGATAAGCGAGACTTAGGTTATAAAGAACGGATTAAAGCCTTCATGGAAAAAATCGGGCGTGGTAAATGTGTAGTTGCTGTGATTAGTGATAAATATTTGAAATCACCCAACTGTATGTTTGAACTGGTGCAAATTGCTAAGAATCATAAGTTTAGCGATCGCATTTTTCCAATTGTATTAGCAGATGCAAAAATATACGACCCTATTGATCGACTTCAGTATGTCATCTATTGGGAAGAAAAAATTAAAAAATTTGATGATGAGTTAAAAAAGGTATCTGCTGCTTACCTAGAAGGTTTTAGAGATGACATTGACTCGTACAACGAAATTCGCCAATACTTACCAAGACTAGCTAACACGCTTAAAGATATGAATACCCTTACTGCTGACGTTCACAGTGAGGGAGAATTTGAGGAATTAGTACAGGCGATTAGCAAGCGTATTGATGAGTAAAATTAGATGTCACACTGCTATAGGACTCATATTTGATTTCTGAAAAAAACTCCGTACACTTTTGTTCCTTCTTACCTGTTCCCTGTTCCCTTCTTACGCAAATCATTTCAATAATCAAGTCGGATTCCTATATATAAGTATGGTAAGCTAATCAGCATTTAAGTTGCATAAAGCCAGGGCTAAAGCCCTTACTACAAACGAATCAGTCTGGAAAAATGAATGACGATTAGCTTATGAAGGCAGTTTTTTGATTCCCTGATCCTTTGTTCAGAATAATGGCTGATTTTTTGTCTGACTAAAGTCCTGACTACTAACTTTGAATGTGGAAGTGCGCTTCACAAAAATATATATAGAAGAAACTTATAGATATCAGAAGAAAATCAAAATGTGTAATTAATGATGCAACTGCCAATTCACACTAAGATAAGAATTAGACGAAAAATTTGTAAAGAGGGGTAAATCTATGAGTTCAATTGATGGTGTCCTCTTGACTCTAGTAAATACAGTTGTGTGTCTGACGTTGCCAAAGCTCCTGTCTGTAGTTTTAGCTACAAAAAATCAGAAGCCCAGTACATCAAAATCTGCCACAGAAACGCAAGATACTGCTTCTAGTATTCCCAGTTACGTAGACATAGCTTCTTAAGAATAGCAGCTAGCGATCGCACCTCAAAAGTTAACAATCGCAAATCACCAAAAAAAGCTACAAACAACTTCTCTACAACAGTAGTTTTCATGGATGCGATCGCTACATTAATCCCCAGTCCCTTTAAACTACTTACGTTGTCGTCGCCATTTTTCCCGCACCAGGCGAATCTCATCAAAGGTATAACTATTGCCTAACTGTTCTTTAATTGGCGTTAGGGGAATATCACCCAGCACTTCTAAAACTTGCCAAATTTTTTGTTGATGTTCCAAAGGGACTAATTGATTTAAGTCTACTGGCTGATTTTTTTCGATGAGTTTTTCTAAATGGCTAGCAATAGTAGTCGGGCTTAAATTGCGTTTTTGAGCAATTTGAGCAATATTTAAGCCTTGTTGATGTAACTGTAATGTCTGTAATTCAGTCCCAGAAACTAAGCTGAGTGAGGGTGTATATTCAGCAGTCTTAGCTGTGGAATTTTGTTCTTGAATATAGGCGCGAATTTCTGAGAGAAACTTTTCCCCATATTGGGCGAGTTTATGACTACCTACACCAGAAAGTTTACCGAATTCCGCTAAGTTTTTCGGCTGTACCTGTGCCATTAATTTCAAAGTAGAATCGTGAAAGACTACATAAGGCGGTACAGACTGTTCATCGGCTAATTGTTTACGCAGCGATCGCAATCTCTGTAATAATGCTTCTGCAATCTCAGCTTTGGGATTATCGGGGACTAACCGCACTTTTTGCGCCACAGGAACAGATAAGAAAACTTGGCGTTGACGGCGCATTACTTCCCAACTTAACGCATTTAATTTCAGTACAGAATAGCCATCGGTAGTTTGTTCTAATAAACCTTGATGTAAAAGCGATCGCCCCAAAATTCGCCATTCATCTGCGGTTCTATCTTTACCTATACCGTAAGTAGAAAGCTTATCATGCTCATATTGAATAATCTTCTCTTTTTTCGCCCCACGTAACACATCAATAATGTGTAACATCCCAAATCTTTCTTTACATCGCGCCACACAAGATAAAAACTTCATGGCTTCAATTGTCCAATCTTCTAAAGGTTTGGGATGGCGACAATTATCACAGTTAGCACAATTACCCGCAAAGCGTTCGCCAAAATAACCTAGTTGAATTGTCCGCCGACAATCTGTCCCTTCAGCATAGTCGATCATCTGCCGGAGTTGTTGTCTGGCAATCAATTGTTCCTGGGGTTCGGTTTTTTGGTCAATACTCCATTCAATGGTTTTAATATCAGCAAAACTGAAAAAGATTGTACACCGCGACGGTTCGCCGTCTCTTCCCGCCCTACCTGATTCTTGATAGTAACTCTCTAAATTACGGGGAATATCAAAATGCACCACTAACCGCACATCAGGTTTATTAATTCCCATGCCAAAAGCGATAGTCGCCACCATCACCCGCACATCATCCCGAATAAATCGCGTTTGATTTTTACTCCGTTCATCGTCAGGTAAGCCGGCATGATAAGGTAAGACGGAAACCTTATCGTTTTGCAGTTTAAAAGTTAGTTCTTCGACCTTTTTACGCGTTAAACAATAAACAATGACTGAGCCTTCCGTGTCACGAATTAATTCTAATAATTCAGCGTAAGCTTGTTTACTTTTGGCGCGGACTTCGTAATATAAATTTTGCCGGTTAAAACTAGCAAGATGAATACTGGGTTGTTTTAAGCCTAATTGTTGAATGATATCAGACCGGACGCGATCTGTGGCGGTTGCCGTCAGCGCAAGCATGGGAACATTGGCGTAACGCTTCCGCAGTAACTTTAACTGACGATATTCTGGCCGAAAATCATGTCCCCATTCCGAAACACAATGTGCTTCATCGATTGCAAATATCGATATCCCAATCTTTTCATGAACTAAATCCAGAAAAGGGAGAAATCTTTCACTCAGCAGCTTTTCTGGGGCAACGTAGAGTAATTTTACCTTACCATTGACAATGGCATCTTCCCGCGATCGCACTTGATAGGGGTTCAAACTACTATTGAGGAAGGTAGCTGAGATATTATTATTTCGCAGTGCTTCTACTTGGTCTTGCATCAAAGCAATTAACGGTGATACCACTACAGTCAGTCCTGTTTTCATCAGTGCAGGTAACTGAAAGCACAAAGATTTTCCCCCACCCGTAGGCATCACTATCAATAAGTCCCGATTTTGCAGCGCGTCTTGGATAATTTGCCGTTGTCCTGGACGAAAGTTATCATAACCGAAGTGATATTTTAACGCTTGTTCGAGATTGGGATACTGAAGCATAGCGATCGCTTGTCTAACTGCGTTCTCTGTGGGTATTGATACTGAGATCATCAAAGCACAAGTTCTATGCTAACTCCTCTGTGCCTAGAACGCGAAGGATTTCTACGCTGTTTTTCCAGAGATTACAATTTGCGATCGCTTTTGTACATCAGACTACTGGCGTGGCTAACGTCCCGCTACAACACTTGCGGCTTGATAGAAGCCTATAATTTAAACCCCTAAATTTGGTTAGAATACTTTAGCTTGAATTCAGCAGATAAAAGTCTATTTATAAAGTAAATATTTTATACTCTCACCAAAAAATATACATATATATATACTGCTTAAGGTGGAATAATTTCCTTTATATATAGAGTTTATTATTCTTGATCAAGTTGACTATATAGAAAATTTTACATTGAGGTAATTTCACAGTTGATTAAATGACTAAAGTTGTGATTTGCATGATAAAAAAAGCACTGTTCACAATTTAAATACTGCCACATCTAAAAGTTGGAACATCCAAAACTGATTGGATGAAAATGTTTCATGCTTGATTGATGATTTATTGATTTTTGGCAATTGCTCAAAATTTAACTCCAGAAATTTCAGTAATCACTATTCCGGAATAGATGATTTTCTTCTGTCAAAGGAATTATGGGTGATAGTGATATCAAATAACATGAATGATATTGTCCTGCTGATGACGGGTGTATTAGCAATACAGCAAACATCTCCGTCGATTGTACCCAAGCAGCCTGTAATTCAGCTCGACAATGGCGTGAAAAAAGCTACATCTATTGAGTCAGATCAGTTAGTGTCATCTGCAAAAACCACGCCGCCTGAATTCGTGCTGCTAAGTGACAGTTCCCCAAGTATTGAATTAGCTTTCAACACCGAAAATTCACATACACCAAGTAGACAAACACCTGTAAAAAAGGATGTTTACAGTGTAGATGAATTTCAAAATTTTCAGGCTGTGCGGCTCAAATCGCCACGCCAACCCGTGCTTATTGCACAACAAACACCCAGTAAAATTTTGATTGCTAGACGCACTTCTAGGTCTGTTCGTAATGTACCAAATTTACGTTTTGGTCATTCCGGTAGTGCTGTTAGAGTCTTACAAAGATTATTGGTAGCGAATGGCTATCGTGTTCCCATTGATGGGGTATATGGAGCGTTTACAGAAAGTGCAGTTAAAGCCTTTCAAGTGCGGCGAAATCTGCAAGCAGATGGCGTAGTGGGGCCGAGAACTTGGTATTCGTTAACTGCATATTCCAGATAATTAGTAATGGGTATAACCCATTACTAATTTAATAATTATCATCGATATTGATGCTGTGCTAAAAGTTGTTGCGCTCTTGGTTTATAAATTAAATAGAATAAAGCCTCCAGGTAGCGCAACAAATCCTCACGATTTTCTTTGGAGGTAAAGTTCCAGAAACCATAAATTCTGGCTAGAGATAATAGCTTTGTGGTGTGAATCTTCCAAGTGTAGGTGCTGTATACTCTGTCAATGGCTTTTTGAGAAACTATATTCCAATATTGGGGATTCTCTTCACATTTAATGACGAATTCGAGAATTTTATCGGCTGTTTCTTCTGAATTTGTGGGGTTAATATAAAAACCATTGACTTGATTTTGAATAATTTCTAATGGCCCCCCAAATTGAGTCGCAAAAGTTGGTAGTCCAGAAATCATTGCTTCCAGAATTGTTAAACCAAACGCTTCAAATAATGCTGGTTGGACAAAGATTCCTTGATGATCTGCAATGACACGATACACTTCTCCAGAGTCAGTTTTTGAGAGGCGCACCCCTAGCCAGCGAATTTTGCCGTGCAGATTATATTCGTCAATAATATGATAAAGTTTGACGATTTCATCCCGTTCTTCATTGTCGTCTGATTCTTCTACCCGCAACTTACCAGCAATTAAAATTAAGTTGCAATGTGCTTGTAATTCTTTGCTACGTCCAAAGCATTCGGCTAAACCGGTCAGGTTTTTAATGCGGTCGAGACGCGCCATTGAGAAAATCGGACGCTTGTGGGGGTCATCGAGTTTACCGAAGATTTGGCTAGGGTCTTCTAAAGTAAATAGCATTTCGGCGAGGCGATCGCGATCGCTTTCTACCCTATCTTCTTGTCGTGTGTAGGGAAAATAGGCGTTTTCGTTCACCCCTGGGGGTACAACATTAAATTTGGGACTAAATAATTCAATCCCGTTCACCACATGATACAACTCTGGCATGGTGAAACATTTGTAAGATTCGTACTGTCCGATACTATCTCCTGTCCCGACGATTTCTTGGTAGGTGCTGCTGATGATGAAGTTAGCTGCATTCATTGCAATTAAATCAGCCGTAAATTGCAAGGAAAAATGATATTTATCTTCCAAATCTTGCCAATACAAGTTACTAAACAAGTATTTGGATTTTTCTAAAGCATGGGCGATATTACATTGGGTGACTTTCATCCGTCGCGCTAACAAAAACGCCACTAAATTCCCATCGGTATAGTTACCCACAATTAAATCTGGTCTACCTTGGAATTCTGCTAACAGTTCCCGTTCCGCATCAATGGCGAAGGTTTCTAGATAAGGCCAAAACTCAAATCGGGAAATCCAGTTTTGCGTCATGTTGGGGTTGAATTCCCGCAAAGGAACGCGCAAAATCCAGGCGTTTTCTGTTCCGTGGACTTTTTCAAGGCGTTGGTTACAAAGCGTCCCATCACTATTAGGAATCAGACGCGTCAGAATGATGACTTTGGGCTGGACATTTAACCCCTCTAACCCAGCGAGTATGACATCTTCTTGCAGTTGCTTTTCTAAATTTTTGGCTTGGTCGAGGACATACACCACCTGACCACCGGTGTCAGGACGACCTAAAACCCCCTCCTGTCCAAACCAACCGTGTGCTGACACTAGGACGATTCTAAAAATCATCGGGACGCGAGAGATGAAAGCTTCTAGGGTATGGGGGTCTGGTGAGTCGATTAATTCATCGAGAATATCTAAGGTGTCTCGCACACGGGAAGCTGTGTTACCCCAACCTGGTTCAAAACCCATAGTTTGCAATTCCAGACGGAAACGTTCATAGGGTTCATCGTTGGGTCGGTCATTGACAAAGTTGATAGCTTTTTTAACTTGCTGCGAGAGCTGTTGTTGTGATTGAATGCGATCGTTGATTAATAGTTGGACACCGTTGTAATGATGCAGACGTAGGAAGTTAAATAGACTTTCTAGCCATTGTCTAGCATCTTGAAATAGTTTGCTGGAGAGGTAGCGGTTAAGGAACTGTACACCCTTACCGATATTTTTCGGGTCGCGGATGACTGGAGTGTAGTCGTAAAAAGGGCCAAAGTCTAACTCTAGCAGATCACCATCTTGGGGATGAAACTTATTGACGAAGCGATCGCGCAAATCTAATAAATCCTGTACCGTCATTGCTTCTACATCTAAGTCTGCTGTGAGTCGATACACTTCTTGACTCGCAATTTTGGCGCGAATAATAAAACAAAAATTTGAATCTTCTTGAATAATCTCTTGGGTATAGTAAATTAATTTACCCAAATGAGAAGAAGTATAAAACGTCTCTGGTTTGTCGAATTTATTACAGTATTCTCTATACTCATTCAAGATGTCATTACGCAGTAAATAATTCTGTTCCTTTTGGCGTAATTGACTCACAAAGCAACGTAAATCACTTTTTTCTTCACTATCCAGTATTGCCTGAATCAATTCTGACATAGTAACCTCTAAATGATGATTTTGCCTTCTAGGGTAGCGTAAGCTGCCAACCTAGATTTTAGACACGTAAAAACTTAAAGAAACACAGATAAAACAATTTATCTGTGTTTTATATGTGTATTTAATCGTGCCGTTATTTACGTAGAATAAATAAAAACCAGTGGTTTTTAGTCTGACTAAAGACAGAAAATAGCTAATTTTTTGAGAAATTTTCGATTTTTAATTACCTGCATATCGCATTATTATGACGGTGATGTGTCAGCAATTTTACTTTTTTATTATTGGTTATTTTAGTTATATACTTAACGAGTTAATTGATAACTGTCTCTAGATAGATTATCTATCTCATAATTTAATTACCCCAGAGAGATGAATAAAAAATAAAAATATCGGAGCTTAATCATCATGGATTAGGCAAAGGAAATAGTAAGATTGGCAGTCAATCGTCAGCAGAATATCTTTAAAAGTGAGCTAAATGATATTGTTCGGGGTGCTTGTGGTGGCTTTTTATTTGGCATCCCCTTGTTATATACTATGGAAGTTTGGTGGGTAGGATCGCTTGTCAAAGCACAACTGATGATGAGTGCGATCGCTTTAATGTTTGTTGTCGTGTTTCTACTCAATAAAACAGAAGGATTTCGTAAAATTCAACGTCGTAAACGACCTTATGAAGCCATCACAGATACAATAGAAGCAATAGCTATTGGCATCATTTGTTCTACTTTGATGTTGATATTATTACGAGAAATCACAATTGCAACCTCCCTAAGAGAAGCGATTGGCAAAATCATTTTTGAAAGTGTTCCTTTTACTTTCGGTGTAGCATTAGCTAACCAATTTTTAGGCGAAAGTAATAATAATCAACAATCCAGCCACAAAAATCACCAGAAACCGAATAATTTGGACGCTACTTTTGCAGACTTAGGTGCAACTCTGATTGGCGCAACCGTAATTGCATTTAATATTGCTCCTACAGATGAAGTTACCATGATTGTAGCTGCGGTTTCAGCACCGTGGCTTTTGGCAATTATTGCAGCATCTTTGGTGATTTCTTATGCAATTGTTTTCCAAGCGGGTTTTTCTGATCAGCAAAAGCGGAAACAGCAAAAAGGTATTTTTCAAAGACCATTAAGTGAAACAGTTATTTCCTATTTAGTTTCGTTAATAGCCAGTGCTTTTATGTTGTGGTTTTTTCATAAATTAAGCTTCTCCAATCCTTGGAGTATGTGGTTAGAAAATACTTTAATTTTAGGATTACCTGCAACTATTGGCGGTGCAGCAGGTAGGTTAGCCATATGAATCAATCAGAATCAGAAGCAGAACGCACTCCAGCCGAATGGATAACTTTAAGTATCGCCTTATTTATTCTGGCAATTATTGTTAGTCTAGTAGGATATATCTGGATTAATGAAAAAGATCAACCACCTATTATTTCCGTCAATAAGAAGCAGACTATTAGAAGAGTAAACGGTCAATTTTATGTTCCCTTTGAAGTTGTCAACTCTGGCGGAGAAACGGCTGAATCAGTACAAATTATCGCCACGTTAAAAGTTAGCAGCCAGGTAGAAGAAACAGGAGAACAACAAATTGATTTTTTATCTGGAGGAGAAAGGGAAGAAGGCGCGTTTGTATTTAACCACAATCCACAAAGCGGCGAGTTGAATATACGCATTGCTAGCTATAAGTTACCATAGCAACGCTAGAAAATATATGTTTTTATTAGGATTTACGTAATACCGTTTCTTGATGAAGATGCGCTTTATTATGCACTGTAGAGATGTTGTATGCCACGTCTCTACATCATTATATTTGGTGTAACTAAATCCGATTTTTAGCTGGTGTAGCGATACCTCGCTGTACTAAATTACTTTCTAACTCCTTGATGAATCGCATATCTGTTTCTAGTAGAGGTTGCAGATTCATCCTAGAGGAATTGTTCTCCAAAAAAGCAAAGGATTGACGAAATTCATCGGGACTCGCAGCAAATGGTGCATCAAAATGACAGGCGATAATCTGCTGAAAATCCCATTTGGCAACTCGATTTGCCCAGTTAATTACTTGATTTGGGTCTTGGGGCAGAATCAGACTTTGTAAAATAGGGGCGACAAATGGTCTACCATGACCTCGCAAGGCGTTAAATGAATGCTGCCAGTTTTCTTGCCAGCGAAACGGAAATAAGCCAAAGTAAGCCTTATGTGAGTGATCTGGTGCTTGCATAGCATCACGAAACATCTGCCATAAACCAGTGATTTGCAGCGTGCTAGGACGAAAGTAAATGGCAAATAAACAAATGCGTTGCCATCCTTGGCGGCGGTTGGTGGGGTTATCTACTATTGTTTGCTGTGCGTGTTCTCTGGCATGAAATAGCAGAGGATAGGGGTCTAATTGGCTAATGGCAGGTGGATCTTCGGGTATGGATAATACTGTATCAGTGACTAGGAGAGTACGCGATCGCTTATGCAACATCGCCACCTCTACAAATGCGCCTCCCCCCAAATTAATGTCTAAAATTGCATAGTCCAACTCATCACCAAAGGGAGCTTGACTACTATCTTCTGGTAGTATCTGTGTGCGCTTTTGGGGAAACCCTAGCCAACTCAGGGGCATATTCCAGGGGAAACTCCACTGGTGAGGGGCAATAAATACCTGGGCTTGGGGAAAACATCTCGCAAATGGCCCCACAAATACTTTATGTTCTAAACCCGAACTAGTCGGTAAAATAATGTACTTAACTTCTCCGTGCCTAGCGACCAAATCCTTAACTAGTTTGATACACTCTGACGTTGCCGCCACAGGTGCATAAACCAACAAACCACCTGCATCTAGTTTGATCACCGTCATGCGAATGGGAACTATGGCGTAGAGAATGCCATGCAGTTGATCAAATGTCCAAATAGTATCTTTGACTACTTCTCGACAAATTGTCCGCCGTTTGTAGTAGGGATAAAGTGGCAAAGCCAACCAGAACGGCCAAAACCAATCTTGAGGATTCTCACCTAGTGACTTTGCCTGTAATCTCATCATCTTTCAGTTTTGGGGATTGGGGACTGGGGATTGGGGACTGGGGATTGGGGATTGGGGATTGGGGATTGGGGACTTGTACTGAGCTTGTCGAAGTATTAGGGATTGGGGATCGGGGACTTGTACTGAGCTTGTCGAAGTATTGGGGATCGGGGACTAAATTTGATTTTGAAGCTTCTTTTTCATTTTTAACATTGAGATATGCAACGCATTGATTAATATAATTTAAGAAAGATTAAGCTCAAAATATAGTAACTGTTCCAGTGCTGAGTGCGAAGTCATTCTTCCCCTGCACCCTTACTTCCCCTGCTTCCCCTACTTTCCCAATCCCAGTCCCCAGTCCCCAGTCCCCGATCCCCAATCCCCAGTCCCCATTATGAGCCAAACCGCCCTTAATCTAGTTGCCATATCTGTGTTTCTGATGACGCTATCAGCTTTGTTGGGGCCTTTAATTAACTTATCTCCTGCAATTCCGGCAATTACGACTTTCACAATTTTGGGGATAGCCACTATTGATAGTTTCAGTTTGCAGGGAAAGGGTGGTGCGCTGCTGTTAGATTGGATTGCGGGCTTTTCTCCACAACATCGCGATCGCATTATTCACCACGAAGCTGGACATTTCCTAGTCGCCCACCTGTTGGGAATTCCCGTCACAGGTTATACCCTCAGTGCATGGGAAGCCCTGAAACAAGGACAACCAGGCCAAGGTGGTGTAACTTTTGATGATCAAGAAATAGCTTTGCAACTACAGCAAGGTAAAATCACCACCCAAATGCTAGATCGTTACTGCACCGTTTGGATGGCGGGGATCGCCGCAGAAAGCTTAGTCTATGAACGTGCGGAAGGTGGTACTGATGATCAAAGCAAGTTAGCTAGTGTGTTAAAAGTTTTGGGTTTTTCAGAATCAAACTATCAACAAAAGAAAAGATTTCACGCCCTCCAAGCGAAAACTCTTTTAGAGAAAAACTGGTCTAGTTACCAAGCTTTAGTCCAGGTGATGAGACAGCGCGGTACAGTTGCAGACTGCGAAAAAGCTATGGTGAATGAGGTGTATAGGTAGTATGGTTTTGAGCTTCTGGAATAGCCAATGAATCTTGGCTTTCAATCCAACATCCTTCTTGGAAAGTTGAGCCACTGCGTTGGACGGGTTTCCCGGCTTGTAGCAAGTGGCGTTCCTACGGCGGGAAACCCGCCTACAGAACTTTCCGCAAAATCCAAAATTGGTATAAGGGTGTAGGGGAAGAATAGGTAATATTCATTCGTTCCCCTATACCCCTACACCCCTATACCCTTACACCCCCATACCCCTACTCATTCCAGAAACCGTCTCTAAACTCGAAGTTTGAGAATATTCTCCCCACGTAATGACTTTGTTTCTACCAGATGCTTTTGCAGCTAGGAGACACTGGTCAGCACGATGTAACAAATTTATCCCTTTTTCGTCGTCGTCGGGTTGCAAACTGGCTACACCTAAACTAATGGTGATCTGCAAATGTAACTGACTGTTAATTGCAAAGGGTTGTTCTCTAACTATCCGGTTCAGACGTTCAGCGACGGTTAAAGCTTCATCACTGTTAGTGTAGGGTAAAAGGACAACAAATTCTTCTCCTCCATAGCGAAAAGCTGTGTCTTGACTACGTAAATTATGACGTAGACGACTACACAGTAATTGCAACAGGCGATCGCCTACTAAATGCCCATGCTGATCATTCACTTTTTTGAAAAAGTCTACATCCAAAATAATCAAGCTTAAGGGAGTATCTTGACTACGGGCTTTATTGATTTGTCTGGGTAAATCCCATTCTAGGGCGCGACGATTATTTAAATCTGTGAGTGAATCTGCAAGGGCGATCGCTGAGAGGATATCATTGGTATTCATCAACTCGCGATACTTTTTGACTTTCCGTACACCAACTGTTAATTGACTGATAATTAAACTTTTGGTGGCAGTTGTTAGACGATTATTATTCTCTTCAGTTAATAACCAAATATAAGCATCTGCACCTTGATTGAGTGCATTAGCCATCATTTCAAACTCCCACTCACAACTGCTTTGGCTTTTATCAATTATCTGCTGGGGACGATCCTCTACCAAAATACAATGTATCCAGGATAGCTGGTTTTGTTCTTTCAACCATCGACAAACTCTGATGCTATCCTGACAACTTGCCTGCACAAATATGACATCTGGCTGCACAACTTGGATGTGCAACACTGCCTGATTAAAGTCAATAGACACTTTTAAATTAAAAGTGCTGGCATCATGAATCTGATCAGGAAGCGTGGCAAGAAATTCATGACTTCCAAAGACCAGAATGCTGGTTTTCATTGCTGTGCTTTTCGCCTTTATTCTTGCTAATCTTTGAGTTTATTTCTGCCAAATCTATAGCTTTATTCCTCTCCAATTCTCTCTGTATATATCTATACATTCTTAACTCAAAAAAACTAAAATTCTGAAAGCTTAATATCCTCTTAATACCTGTGTATGAACATAATAAAAGCCGAATTATATTCACTGGGGTTCATTAAAAAATAATCTAGGTTTTTATTTTTTAAACAGTGAAAATACTGAACATTTTTTAGGGAATCGTATTAATATTTTCTTTATAAATATGTGACTATTTAAGACAGCTTAAAACAATCATAAATGTATGATTTAAACTTCAAAAAAATCAAATATTACATACATATAATTATGATAATAATACTCAAGTCTAAGGCATCAGTATAAATAACGAAAAATACATATTTTTTACATTCACATATACAAGCTATGTGTACGTGCTTTTGCGTAAAAACATCGTTTCATTATGAAATTCACACAAAAGCTATAAATTTTACTGTAAAGTTATATACTTTTATACAGATATAAAATTTTAATAAAAAACAACTTTTTCTACGAAAAGCTAGTCAAAAACTAATCTAGTTAATCTGTGTAAATGCAGTCATCAAAATAGTAAGTCACCATGTAGTAAAATTGTATTTGTGTAGGGATATGTTGCAATTTGTAAAAAAAATCGGGCATCAAAATTTTTGTAAGACAAATAGCTTGTCCCGCATCTAAATTTTGTAAATTCTTTTGTGTATGCTGTTAAATATTACTTATCAACTGTTAACTGTTTCAGCAACCTGTGAATTAACACTTTGAATAAGTCAAAACTACTTTTAGTAATCTACCGGAATTGTGGGCAATCCTGATATATATGGATTGTTTGTGTCACATTCGAGATATTGCAGACTTACGTACTGGATATATTTTTAATGCTAAATTTGAACTCATCTGAGTATTTACTCTACTACGTACTCAGATATAGCCATATTAGTTACTTTAAAATCAAGAATTATTACGTAAGTCAAGGTTTAACTGAATTAACAACTACGAATGATGGGTTAGTTATACATCTGCTATCAGGTAGATTCCAGAAATCATACAGACATAGAACTGCTGAAAAACCGCAAATTGGTGGCAGCAAAGGGAAACAAAATGCAAAAATATATAGAGTTCTGTGAGCAGTAGCGGGATGTTGACTAGTGTGCTGTTAGCGGTGGCGGGGTGTTAAGCCCGTAAACATACTAGACTTTAGGCTCTAGTTCCTATTACAGCAAGGCGTAAATAAAGCCCTAATCATGACATAGGCAAAAAGCTGATTAAATAACTATTCTTTTTTCTTAACTTTTGCCTGCTTCCACTCACCCCTACTCGTTAAATAAAATTAGTTTGTCATTTCTTCCCATGTTTTCAAACCCCCAGTCCATCGGCGGTAACGAAATCCGCGCTAAATTCCTTAACTTCTATGCTCAAAGGGAACACCAAATTTTACCCAGTGCTTCCCTAGTACCAGAAGATCCTACTGTGCTGCTGACGATCGCGGGGATGCTACCATTTAAACCGATATTCTTGGGGCAGCGCACACCAGAATTTAAGCGGGCGACAACTTCCCAAAAGTGCATCCGTACCAATGATATTGAGAACGTCGGACGCACTAAACGGCATCATACATTTTTTGAGATGCTGGGTAATTTTAGTTTTGGTGACTATTTTAAAGAACAAGCGATCGCTTGGGGTTGGGAAATCTCTACGGAGGTGTTTGGTTTACCCAAGGAACGTTTAGTAGTTAGTGTTTTTGAAGAAGACGACGAAGCCTTTGCTATCTGGCGGGATCAAATTGGTGTACCAGCAGCCAGAATTAAGCGCATGGGTGCAGATGATAACTTTTGGGTATCTGGCCCGACTGGCCCCTGTGGCCCTTGTTCCGAAATATATTACGATTTTCACCCAGAACGGGGCGATGACAATATAGATTTAGAAGATGATACCCGGTTTATCGAGTTTTATAACTTGGTGTTCATGCAATACAATCGGGATGCCGAAGGTAACTTAACACCTCTGCAAAATAAAAACATCGACACCGGTATGGGTTTGGAGAGAATGGCGCAAATCCTCCAACAAGTACCGAATAATTATGAAACAGATTTAATTTTCCCCATTATCGAAACAGCCGCCAAAATCGCGGGGATCAATTACCACGACAGCGACGAGAACACCAAAGTTTCTTTAAAAGTCATCGGGGATCACGTCCGTTCCGTGGTTCACATGATTGCAGATGAAATCCGCGCCTCCAACGTGGGGAGGGGTTACATATTGCGGCGATTAATTCGGCGGGTGGTGCGTCATGGCAGATTAATTGGGATTAGTGGCGAATTTATTAACCAAGTTGCCGAAACTGCGATCGCTCTTTCCGAATCAGCATACCCCAATGTGCGCCAACGAGAAGCCACAATCACAGCCGAATTACAAAGAGAAGAAGCGAATTTCCTCAAAACTTTAGATAGGGGTGAGAAACTCCTAGCAGAAATCATCGCCGAGGTGAAAAAGCAAGGTAAAACCGTAATTAGTGGTGAAAGTGCCTTTAGACTGTACGACACCTACGGCTTCCCTCTCGAACTTACCCAAGAAATCGCGGCGGAAAATCACCTCACCATTGATGAAGACGACTTTAATGTCGAGATGCAAAAGCAAGTCGAACGCGCCAAAGCTGCCCACGAAACCATCGACTTAACAGTACAAGGTTCTCTGGACAAACTCGCGGAACATATCCACGCCACGGAATTTTTAGGTTATACCCAACCAGCCGCAACAGCGAAAGTCGAAGTTTTATTAGTCGGTGGTGTTTCCCAAGAAGCAGCCGAAGCCGGAACAGAGGTGCAGATTGTCCTTAACCAGACCCCATTCTATGCCGAATCTGGGGGACAAATCGGCGATCGCGGTTATATTTCCGGTGATGGCGTAGTTGTGCGCGTGGAAGATGTGAAAAAAGAATCCGATTTCTTTGTCCACTTCGGGCGCATCGAACGTGGAACACTCTGCGTAGGCGATACCGTCACCGCCCAAATTGATTGGGCTTGTCGTCGTCGCGCCCAAGCCAACCATACAGCCACCCATTTACTACAAGCGGCTTTAAAGAAAATCGTCGATGAGGGGATATCTCAAGCCGGTTCTTTGGTATCCTTCGACAGACTGCGCTTTGACTTCAACTGTCCCCGCGCCTTAACACCAGAAGAAGTTCAACAAGTAGAAGAACAGATTAACACCTGGATTTCTGAAGCCCACTCCGCCAAAATCGAAGTATTACCCTTAGCCGAAGCCAAAGCTAGGGGTGCTGTCGCCATGTTTGGGGAAAAATACGGTGATGAAGTCCGCGTTATCGATTTCCCTGGTGTATCTATGGAATTATGCGGAGGTACACACGTAAGTAATACTGCGGAGATTGGCGTATTTAAGATTATTACTGAAGCTGGCGTGGCTTCTGGCGTGCGGCGAATTGAAGGGGTATCTGGCCCCGCTATCTTAGACTACTTAAATATACGGGATAAAGTAGTTAAAGATTTAAGCGATCGCTTTAAAGTCAAACCCGAAGAACTACCGGACAGAATCACAACTTTACAAAGCGAATTGAGAAACGCTGAAAAGCAACTAGAAACGCTGAAAGGACAATTAGCGATCGCTAAATCCGACAGCTTATTACAAACCGCAACAACTCTAGGCGAACATAAAATTATCGTCGCCGAATTAGAAGGCGTTGACCCCGAATCCTTGAAAACCGCCGCCGAACGCTTACTACAAAAAATCGGTAACGGTGCAGTGGTATTGGGTTCAGTTCCCGAAGCAGGAAAAGTCAGCTTAGTTGCAGCCTTTAGCCCCGAAGTCAACAAGAAAGGCTTACAGGCGGGTAAGTTCGTTGGTGCGATCGCGAAAATCTGCGGTGGTGGCGGTGGTGGAAGACCAAACCTCGCCCAAGCCGGCGGACGCGACGCAAGTAAATTACCAGCCGCCTTAGAACAAGCACAGAGTGATTTAAATTCCGCCTTGGGTTAGTTGTAAATTTTTCTAACTAGCCAAGTAGATATGTTAAGGATTTTTGTGATGGGTTACAGTTTTGCTTAACCCATCTTTTATTTACCTTCTAAATAGATTGTACTTACCGTATCATAAACACAATATATACTTTTTTACTAATAAAAAATACTTAAGCTATTAAATAATCTTCTTATCAGATCGTAAAAATAGATTTTTAGAGCAGAAATTTTAAATACCTCAAGTCTTTAATTCACAAGGGATAGACGGGTATTTCTGAGATAATACTTTAATTCAATCTTGCGAATTAAAAAAAAATGCCCTAAATTTTAATTCAGTTATCACAATTAAAATTTATTTATAAAAAAAATATCAGACATGGACAAATCGGTCTTTACGGAGAATTGTTCAGGGAAACTGTGGGAGATATCGGTAGAAGGCAGCAAGGATTGGTCTTTTATTCCCAACCCCTTACCAGAAAATTGGGAAATGCCTATTGAAATTTGGTCGTTACTAGTTCAAGCGCGTGAGGAACTGGCGAGATTGGATGGTGTTGGCAGATATATGCCAAACTATAATTTATTGTTGCGTCCCTTGCAAAGACGAGAAGCATTGCGTTCATCTAGTCTAGAAGGGACTTATGCTACACCCCAACAACTTTTACTTTTTGAGATTGAACCCAGAGAACCGCGCTCGGCAGATGATCCTGTAAATGCTTGGCAAGAAGTTTGGAACTATAACAGGGCATTAGAGCTAGGATTACATTTATTGGGAGAGAGACCTCTGTCTTTAAACCTTATCCGAAGTATTCATCAAGAACTTTTATCTGGAGTTCGTGGATTCCAAAGAGATCCGGGCAATTTTCGCCGTTCTCAAGTTCATATCGGTTCAGACAGAAGATTTGTTCCGCCACCTCCCAACGAAATCATGCCTTGCTTGGATGCGTTGGAGAAGTACATACATCAGGAAAAAGATATAGACCCTTTGATTGTATGTTTTATGGTGCATTATCAGTTTGAAGCAATTCATCCGTTTCTTGATGGCAATGGTAGGGTAGGTAGATTATTACTTTCATTAATGATTTACGAACATTGCAAACTCAGCCAACCCTGGTTATATTTAAGTGCCTTTTTTGATCGGTATAAAGACGAATATGTCAATCTCTTGTTTGAAGTCAGTGCAGAAGGAAACTGGAAAGATTGGATTGCTTTTTGTCTGCGTGGGACTATCGAACAGTCACGAGACGCAATCAGGCGTTTTGATATGCTGCTCAAACTCCGTACTCAATACATGGAGTTGCTTTCCCAATCCAATGGAAACATTAGACTCAATCGGCTTATTGATCACCTGTTTGAATCACCAGCCATCACCATTCCACAATTAGCACAAATGTGTAACATATCCTATCCTACGGCGCGCGCTGACCTTGAAAGACTAGTAAATGTTGGGATTCTCGTAGAGTCAGACATACAGGAACGTCCAAAAATTTACTTTGCTTCGCACATTCTGGATATTGCTTACAGTGATTTTCCTAATGAGTAATGCTGAATTTCTGAGACAAAAATTACTAAATTTGATCAAACTCCTTCCCTTTTCCTCTTTGCGCCTACTGCAAGCGGTTCCGCGTTAGCGGTATGCGTAAGGCAAAAATAATACCTCATCCCACACAGCCAAAATTACTTAAACCTCCCCCCACCCATCAAAAACCCAACCTCCTCAACCGTCGCCCTGTCTGCGTCCAAAATTCCCACAAAATCACCCTTGTACATTACAGCGATGCGATCGCTCATTGCCATCACTTCTCATGAATCTCACGTTTTGTAGCAAGGTCAACCCCCTGTTACAAAACGTAATAGAGAATAGATTTAATTACTCTTGGTATAGCTGATGCCGTCAAGCTGCATTGTGAATTTACCATTTTGTTCTTGAGGTGGCTGAGTAATTTTAAACTCCCTTTTAATGGGGCCTAAAGCAATTGTCAGAGTTTTATCTGTAAAGGTTGTTGCACCACCTGTGACGGAACTATTTGAGGCTTTAAAATCGCCACCACCATCCAGATAAATTGTTACAGATGTACCATCACTAGCTACCCAGTTACCAGCATAAGTCTGTTGCTCTGCACTTAGGGGAGTTTTATTAGCACTGCAACTAGAAACAATAGGTACAACAGCAAGAGTAGTAATTAGTGCGGGTATGGTTAATCTGTTAAACATATAAGGATTATTCGATAATTTGCTGATATGAGCTACAGTGCGGTTGCTGCCATTTTCGGATTAACATCAGCATTTTCCCCCACCCATCAAAAACCCAACTTCCTCAACCGTTGCCCTGTCTGCGTTCAAAATTTCCACAAACTTACCCTTGTACATTACCGCGATGCGATCGCTCATCGCCATCACTTCTTCCAACTCAGTAGAAATATACACAATTGCCGCACCGCGATCGCGTTCTCTCAATAGCCGTGAATGTACCGACGCTATAGCCCCCACATCTAACCCCCGTGTCGGCTGCATCGCCACAATTAAATCCGGTTCTCGCGCCAATTCTCGCGCTAACACCACCTTTTGTTGATTTCCTCCTGATAGCTGACTCACTTGAACATCTTCCCCAGTCGCCCGAATATCAAATTCTTGCATTGCAACTTGGGCATGATTTTTAATCACGGCTGATTGTAATAAGAAATAACGACAAAAAGGCAAACTTTTAAACATTTTTAAAATCAGATTTTGGGCAATACTAAATTGCAACACCAAACCCATCTTTTGCCTATCTTCTGGTATATAACCGATAGCTTTTTCTGTAGTGACTTTCCCCTGTTTCACCCGCCGCAAACCCGTAATTGCATCAGCTAATTCCCGTTGTCCATTGCCATCAACCCCCGCAATACCCAAAATTTCCCCAGCCTGCACATCAAAAGACACACCACCCACAGCCATTACACCCCTATCATCCGCCACTTGCAAATTCTCCACCGACAAGACAACCTTTCCCAGTGATGCAGGTGATTTATCAACTTGCAAAGTTACTTCGCGCCCCACCATCAATTCCGCTAGCTGCTGGGGTGTGACAGCTTCAGTCTGGGTATTAGCCACTACTTTTCCCCGACGTAACACGGTGACTGTATCGCAGAGATTGATTACCTCTTCTAACTTGTGACTAATAAAAATAATCGTATTTCCAGCCGCCGCCAGTTGACGTAAAATCATCATTAATGATTCCACCTCTGGAGGAGTTAAAACCGCCGTTGGTTCATCGAGAATCAATATTTTCGCCTGACGATAAAGCACCTTGAGAATTTCTACCCGTTGCTGTATACCTAGAGGTAAATTTTCAACCTTAGCACTGGGGTCAATTTCTAAGCCGTAACTCTGGGATAAAGCCGCAATTTCCTGTTGTTTTTGGCGCAGATTTAAATGTAATGTTTTTTCTCTACCTAAAATAATATTTTCTGTCACAGTTAATTGAGGCACAAGCATGAAATGTTGATAAATCATGCCAATACCTAATTTAATTGCTGCATTGGGTGAAGTTATCTTTACTAGTTGATGGTTGAGATAAATTTGACCGGCATCAGGTTGATATAGACCACTGATAATATTCATTAAAGTAGTCTTACCTGCGCCATTTTCACCCAAAATTGCGTGAATCTTACCAGTATCAACGCTCAGACTAATGTTGTCATTAGCAACAAATGAGCCAAAACACTTAGTAATCTTTTCTAATCGTAAAGACATTTTATGAGACTCTTGACAACTTTTAGTCTCATATTTTACTGTTCTAGCTAGTGTGTCCGAGATTTTCGACACCACTCGCCAGAACCTTGAAAACCGCATAATTTCGTTAAGTGGTGTCGATAGCTTACACAGCATCGGTTTCAGCCCGTGAAATCCACTATTTTTCTTATTTATTTTTTGAGAGAAAAAGGTGGTGTCGAAACGGGTAGTTGAAACTCTTGCTCTGTAAGGTTTCCAGATGGTAGCTCTTTCCAAACCCTCTTCCCCTAACGGGGATGGAAACCCTGCATTTGCTATTAAAATACTTTCTTTTGATAATCCTTTCCAAACCCTCTTCCCCTAACGGGGATGGAAACTTTTTAGAAATCAATCAACCGAAAGGACTAGACTTTCCAAACCCTCTTCCCCTAACGGGGATGGAAACGCGATCAGGGAAGCGTTGAGTAAAACAACCACTACCTTTCCAAACCCTCTTCCCCTAACGGGGATGGAAACAACAGAGTTCCAGTTAAGGTTTGGCCGTTTATTGTTACTTTCCAAACCCTCTTCCCCTAACGGGGATGGAAACTTATTATAGTAAGTCTTTTGGCTATCTTTTACTTTAACTTTCCAAACCCTCTTCCCCTAACGGGGATGGAAACAAGCCAAAATGCCTGTGCGTGTTCCGGTTGCTACCCTTTCCAAACCCTCTTCCCCTAACGGGGATGGAAACGCCAAGGATTTTCTTTTTGCGGTGCGAAATTGTATGCGTCTTTCCAAACCCTCTTCCCCTAACGGGGATGGAAACCCTTTATCTAACCATTCCCTCCAATTGTGGGTATACTTTCCAAACCCTCTTCCCCTAACGGGGATGGAAACTTTCTAAGCTGCTTCCGTGAGGGTACCTTGCGTATGCTTTCCAAACCCTCTTCCCCTAACGGGGATGGAAACTCGATGTCGCCCTTCAGCACGCCGTTCGCTTGCTTTCCAAACCCTCTTCCCCTAACGGGGATGGAAACAACTATAGCTCCACAAGAAAACCACCCATAAATTATAGACTTTCCAAACCCTCTTCCCCTAACGGGGATGGAAACTATTAAAAACTCCAAAATCAACTATGAATGCCTCAACTTTCCAAACCCTCTTCCCCTAACGGGGATGGAAACATCAAGCATTTCCACTGAGAATTGGCTAGCGTCCTCAAGCTTTCCAAACCCTCTTCCCCTAACGGGGATGGAAACTTTCATCTTCAGCTTGGGCAATCAAGGGCTTGAGTCTTTGAGCAAAGCTTATGTTTCAGGGATTGGTTGTATATTCCTTCAAGTGCGATCGCAAAATTCACATTGGCGAATCACTAGCAGCTATGCCTACAACGCAACTATTGAAGCCGGTTATTTCAATACCTGCTGTTCTGTCTTGATACTTCTCATACCCCTAATCATGAATGTTCGCTCTTGATACTCTCATAAATACTGGATAGTAATTTTTCAAACACAACTGCTTTAAACTCTTCACTATTCATCACTTGCATAAATATTTTTTCGTTACCATCCATGCGTTCGATAAATAGATTTTCTAGATGCTTGTCTAGAACCGGGGCAAAGTTTTCTTTGGTATTGACTTGAGCCGCTTGTTTAATGGAATCATTCGCGATCGCCGTTTCGGTAATCTGCTCAAAAAATAGCTGGTCGGCTATGGTAAAATTAGTACCAAAACGTTCGTTGAGGGTGTCGATCAGCTGGGATAAGGGGACTTCTTTATCTGGCTGACGAGTCCCAACTGCGATCGCACCGCGTAACGGTTCCGCTTGTCCTGCGGTTAAATCAATTTTCCCTTCGCTGATTTTTTCCAGGCGATAAAATTTTAGTTCAATATCCCCAGATAAATCTATTTTAGGAGCCTGTAGACTGCGGGGTAATTTCTTGAGGAGAAACCGCCCGTAAGCATAAAGCTTTTCTAGTTCAGAATCTTGGTAAGGAATAATTTGAGCAAGGAATAGGTAGAGATTGCGGAAGCTGCTAAGTTGGGTTTTAAATAATTCTTTCTCTGCGTCTGGGAGAGTTTTATAATTATCAATAATTGGGTCTAGTAATGTATTTAATTTTTTGTGTTCGCTTCCTGTAAGAGAAGTTTTCGGGCGAAACCAAATTTCACACCACTGGTTGACATCATCTCGGCTGAAAAGTTGCCATTCATAAAGTTGGTAAGACAAATCATTTAATTGTTGCGGATCTGCGCTTTCAGCAACGGGAGTTTCTTCGTAGTAGGGTTTAAAAGCTTTGTAGATGTCTTC
Source organism: Aliinostoc sp. HNIBRCY26 (assembly GCF_050235535.1). Classification (GTDB taxonomy): domain Bacteria; phylum Cyanobacteriota; class Cyanobacteriia; order Cyanobacteriales; family Nostocaceae; genus Trichormus. The sequence goes on along the minus strand of NZ_CP189852.1, from coordinate 5,050,312 downwards.
GGGTTTGTTGACAAAATCTAAGACGAAAGTATCTTCTTTCCCTGTGGTGGTACGGTTGAGGCGAGATAAAGTCTGGACTGCTTGCACGCCATCGAGTCGTTTATCAACAAACATTGTATGTAGCAAAGGTTGGTCAAATCCGGTTTGAAATTTGTTAGCAACAAGCAGCACTTGATAAGCATCACTAGCAAATTTATCAGGAATTTCTGAAGTTTTGATGCCGCCATTCATGTTAACTTCAGTAAATGTTTGTCCAGGTAATTCATCAAGGATAATAGAACCGGAGAAGGCCACAAGGGATTTAATATCGCTATAGCCTTTGTCTTGAATGTATCTATCAAAAGCCAGTTTGTATTTAACCGCGTGTTCGCGGGAACTGGTGACAACCATTGCTTTCGCCCTACCGCCGATTTTATGGCGGGTATGGTTGCGGAAATGTTCAATGATAATTTCTACTTTTTGAGCGATATTGTGGGGATGAAGTTCCACAAATCGGGCGATCGCCTTAGCTGCTTGGCGACGTGGTAAATTAAGGTCATCTTGTGCAGTGTGGACAAGTTGGTAATAGCGATCGTAGCAGGTGTAATTTGCTAAAACGTCCTTAATATAGCCTTCCTCAATCGCTTGGCGCATCGTGTAGAGATGAAAGGGAACTTGGCCGTTTTCCCCTGGTTCGTCGAAGACAAGTTGGGTTTTGTGTTTGGGTGTGGCGGTAAAGGCGAAGTAACTGAGGTTGGGTTGCTTGGTGCGGGTGAGTTGTTCTTTGAGGAGTTGTTGTTTGGCTGCATCACTGAGATCATCTTCCTCTAATTCATCTTCTAACAGTTGGGATGCGATCGCAGATTCAATACCATCTTTATTTAAAATTTTGCGGAGTTCGGCGGCGGTTTCTCCGGTTTGGGAACCATGCGCCTCATCAACGATGACCGCAAAGCGTTTATTTTTAGTAGTAATGTCTATGGTTTTACCTTTTTTCGCTAAAGTCTCAATGGCTTTAGTAATGAAAGGGAATTTCTGAATTGTCGAAATAATAATCGGTACATCGTCGCTGAGGGCTGTGGCGAGTTGTTGGGTGTTTTCATCAATTTTCTGGACAACTCCGGCTTTATGCTCAAACTGATAAATAGTGTTTTGCAGTTGTTGATCCAGTACGGTGCGATCGGTGATGACGACAACAGTATGAAAGATTTTTTCGTCTTGGTTGTCGTGGAGGTTAGCGAGGCGATGGGCTAACCAAGCGATAGAATTTGATTTTCCTGAACCTGCGGAATGCTGAATTAAATAATTATGCCCAGCTTTATTTTGTTTAGCGTGGCTGATGAGTTTACGCACCACATCAAGTTGATGGTAGCGGGGGAAAATTAGGGTTTCTTTTTTCTGGTAATTAACCCCAGTGGCGGTAGGAATTTTGGTTTCTTTAATTTCGATATGGAGAAACCGGGCTAAGATGTCCAAAAGGCTATCTTTTTGTAAAACTTCTAACCAAAAGTAACTGGTGCGATATTCTTCATTATCGCCGGGGGGATTACCTGCACCATGATCATTACCTTTATTGAAGGGTAGGAAATAAGTATTTTCGCCAGCGAGTTTGGTAGTCATCCAAACTTCTTCGGTGTCTACGGCGAAGTGAACTAAGCACCGTTGTTTAAAAGCAAATAGCGGGTCTTTGGGGTCTCTCTCCGTTCTATATTGATGAATAGCGTTTTGGTAGGTTGTTTCCGTCAGGGGATTTTTCAGTTCGATAGTTGCGATGGGTAAACCGTTGATGCTGAGTAGAATATCGGGAATGCGTCCGGTTTTGATGGTGACTTGGCGGGTGATGGTGAGGCGATTTTGTTCATAAAGTGCCAAGGTTTCCGGGTTCATCCCTGTGTTGGGCTGGAAGTAAGCAACTCGCAGGGTTTTACCGTAGCATTTGAAGCCATTTCGCAGAACATCCAGCATTCCTCGGCTTTTAAGTTCTTTGGTGAGGCTATCTATAATAATTTTCTGGGCATCACTGGGGCTGGTGTTGGCTAGGCGTTCCCATTGTTTGGGTTGGGTTGTTCGGATAAAGTTGATGATTTCGGTGGGGAAAAGGGCTGTATCTGCGTCGTAGTCGTTTGGGTTGCCTTGGTGGTAGCCACTGAGTTGGAGGAGTTCCCGTTCAATGATGTCCTCAAATTTGTCTTCCGTGTGCATACTTCACCAAGTATAAATATACTTAAGTATAAATCGTGAATTAATCAATGGCTAGAAAGTCACTCGGCTTTTTAATTTGAGTTTAGCCAGTTTTCTACTTTTAAATCGGGTACGCGGGAAAATTCACGGACATTGTTTGTAACGAGAGTTAGACCAAGGCTTAAGCAATGAGCAGCAATTAATAAGTCATTACTGCCAATCGGTTTACCTTGCTGTTCTAAATCTGTGCGAATTTCTGCGTAATATTGCTCTATGGGATGAGTGAGGGGTAGTATTTCAATACTATCCAAGATAATTTCAAGTTTTTCTATTAGCTTTTGAGAGTTCTTTTTTTTCGCGCCAAATCTAGCTTCACAAGCTACGATAATACTTGTACAAACTGTATCTTCTCCGACGTTTTGAATTTTTGAAAATATTACGCCTCTGGGGTTTTTAATTAGTTCGGAAATGATGTTTGTATCTAACAAGTATAAATAACTCATTTTTAAAGCTCAATATCATCTAACGGTAATAATCCTTCGTCTACGTCGGGAAACTCTTCATCCAATGGTTCAAGGGTAGAAAGGGTTTCTAGGAGGGATGTTTTCTTAATGGGGGATATGATGGCGAAGGGGACACCATTTTGGATGATGGTGAGGGGTTCGCCTGTTTTCTGGGCTTGGTTAATTAGGTTTTGAACAGTTTCGGGAAGTTCTGCAAAGGTGATTTGTGTCATGCTGGTTTCTGGGCTTCAGGGATAGGGACTTGGCGTACATCTATTTTACCTGTGACAGCATTGGTAATGAGGGCGGTGCGATATTCTTTTAATAGTTCAATGGCTTGTTGAATTTTGGCTTTTTGTTGGGTAATACTGGCTGTTTGCTCATCTAGATAGTCTACTATTTGTTGCTGTTCTTTTAACGGAGGAACAAGTATAGGAAATCCTCCTAATGTTTCACGATTAACTTTTGGCATGGCAACTCTATCAGAAACTAATATTGCTAATTGAGTAAAATTTTTAGATAATATTTGATAGAGCATAAATTTATTTGATAATATCCCTGCTGTTTTAATGGGATACATATCTGCACTACATAATCCATCTTCGTCAGAAATACAAGCTTTGACTAGTGCAGGACGTATCTTGCTATATAATAATGTTCCAGATTTGTAAAAATACTTCCCACTAATTGCACCTTGGTCTTCGGCAGTTTCTTTAGCAACAAGTTTTCCTGTTTGACTTTCAATATGATTAGGAGCAATTAAGGGCAAATCTTTAAATTTTGGTTGTGTAGGATCTACTTGTCCTTCAGTAATATAACAGCACCATCTAAATGGAATTCGTTTCCAATTCTCAGGGATTTCATCCAACCACTCAATACCAGAATCTTTCATCGGGACGTTTGGATCTAGTCCTTTGGTGACAGCGTGACTGATGAGGGCGGTGCGTTTTTCGTCGAGTTTTTCAATGAGGGCTTCTTTCTTGGCGATGAGGTCGTCTATTTGTTTGGTTTTATGGTCGAGAAAGCGGGCGATTTTCTCCTGTTCATCCGGTGGGGGTAATGTTATGGGCATATTAGCAAAGCCAGCTTGGTTTACATAAATGACTGTTGCTGCCGTTGCAATCATCTGAAAATAATCACTAGAAATTTTGACCAGTTCGCGTAAATATTCAGGGATTATATGGCTATTAGGAATAAAAGCTTGTAATTGTTGATTTATTATCACATCAACATCGTTGATCGTACAGACACCAAAATTACCAATACAACTAGCTATAACAGAACCTTTTTTCAAACTTTTAGAGCCAGCGTTTATAGATGCTTCTTTTGTAACTTTAAACTTAGTATGACTAACTCTATCGCCTAACATATCATCCATAGTTAGCCAAGGTAATCCATCATCTAAATTCAATTCTGGCTTATTTCTTTGAGGGACAAAAATATCAGATACAAACTTTGCCCTTGTTACTTTCCAATGTTCAGGAATCTTCCCCAACCACTCAACCCCAGAATCTTTATACTTTTCATAACCCTGATACTTACCCATTATTCCCCTTTAATTTCATCAGCTAAAGTCAAAACCTGTACATAAAGCCGCTCCGAAATTCTCGTTCCCTTTACCTGCATCTCATCCAAAATATCCTTAACGCTGTCCAATAAACCTTGACGCTTTGCTAACAATAAAATTCCCACAGTACCAATTAAAGGTAACTTTCGCGCCATAGCAACCTTTCTCGCCGCCTTTTCATCAATCAACAATTGAGAAGCTCCAACCTCTTCAGGTAAAGCAATAGCTTCTGATTCTCCCAAATGCAAATTAAAGGACTTTTGTAACTCCTCAACCACCTGCTGATTGTCTACCGTTACAACCTCCAACCAAGACAGATTCTGTACAAATTCTGCTGCTGGATGCTGACCTACCTGTAATTCATTAAATACACCCTGGGGAATCAAAACTTTACCAAAAAGTTTTGGCAATAAATCAAGATGCTCAACCTTGGCTAACTCACTAATTGGGGTGGTATCAGAGACGATTATCATTTAAAAATTTTGCTGATTTAACATTAATTCTGCTTGTTCTACTTCTTGTTGTAATTCCTCTAAACTCAGAGAATCATCAAAAATAGAAATACCCCATTTATTCATCATTTCGATAACTTCTATCCGAGAAATACCGAGGATTTTTGCAGCCCGACTACTGGTAATTTCTCCTACCTCTAATAAAGCCATTACATACCCTTCCTTAGCTTTGTGTAAAGCCTTTTCTCGAATCTCTGCCGAAAGCTGAATACTTTCCAATCCCTCATCTGAAATTGTTAAAGCCATTGCTAAAACTCCCGACTCTACATTTTTATTTTAGCCCTTAGAGACTATTTATAAAGTAAATCTGAAGTAGGGTGTGTTACGGCTATGAAAGGATTTGGGACAAAGAGACAATTAAATTTAGCCGTAACGCACCGTCGCGTGGATGGTGCGTTAGGCGCTAGGATATTTTTTCCGTGATCAATCATATTGGAAATCAGCGCCTAACACACCCTACAATAATTTTATTTTTACTAAGCCTACATTTTTATTTTAGCCTCTAAACCACTTCCCCCAACATCGCTATAATATCTGCTTCTAAAGACTTAATATCATTCTCAATCTCATCTAAAGGACGAGGCGGCTGATATACATAAAAATGACGATTTAACGGAATCTCATACCCCACTTTAGTCTTATCAAAATCAATCCAAGCATCGGGTACATGGGGCAATACTTCCGCTTTTAAATACTCCTCACAATGCTCCTTTACCAACTTAACCAACTCATTTACACTTGTATCTTTGTCATATCCCAACGGTAACGGTAACGTAATATCATCCGGTAAAGCTACAATTTCCGTATCCCGTAAATTACTATCCGGTTCAGGATTACCCTTAGCATCAAGGCAGATTTCCGCTTCTGGATCAGTCTCTCCCAATGCTGCTAAAATCGCTTTTTTGACAGGAGCTTTTAAACTTAATCCCGCTTGTTTTAACACCCGATTTAACTCTTTTTCAAACTCATCACGGGAGAGATAAAGTTTATTTGCATCCAATTTCTGCAAAGCAGCCAAAATTTGATTTTGCAGACTTTCACCCATCTCAATTTCTAACTGTTGCACCTGAGCATCTTTACGCTTCTTAGTCGTTGCTAAATCCTGAAACGCCTTCTGCTCCCACAACCGCGCCAAACGCTCCTCACTCGCCTGAAAATTTAACCGCAACGGACGCTCCACTGTAATTTTGAGAAATCCAAACTCCCGATTATTAAAAATCTTCGAGCAAACCCGCTTTTCTATCTGTCCGTCTGACTCTACTTCACTAATATCATTATGCTCAAAATCCCCATACAACCGCACAACTTCCGCAATATGTTCAGGCGATAACTCATTGCGCTTATTACCCAAACTCTTTTTCATTTTCTGGAAATGGCGCGTACCATCAATTAACTGCACCTTTCCCCGACGATGGGCAGCTTTTTTATTTGTTACCAACCAAATATAAGTAAAAATTCCGGTATTATAAAACATCTGATCAGGTAACGCCACCACTGCATCTAACCAGTCATTTTCAATAATCCAACGGCGGATATTACTTTCCCCACTCCCCGCATCCCCTGTAAACAAAGGCGAACCATTAAACACAATGGCAATCCGCGAACCATCACCCCCTACCTCTGGCGGTAAGTGCATTTTCGATATCATGTGTTGTAAAAACAACAATGAGCCATCATTAATACGCGGTAAACCAGCCCCAAAACGCCCTTTAAATCCTAAATTTTCATACTCATCTTTAATAAAATCTTCTTCTGGTTTCCATTCCACCCCAAAGGGCGGATTAGCCAACATATAGTGAAACTGTTTATCAGGATGACCATCATGGGGTAAAAAGTTATTACTCTTGCTTTTGGCGTTTTTTACTCCTAATGTATCGCCATAAACTAGATGATTAATCGGTTCATCTTTAATCAGTAAATCAGAACAACAAATTGCATAAGATTCAGGATTATATTCTTGCCCAAATAACCCTAAATTCGCTGCTGAATTTTGCTTTTTAATATATTCCTCCGCGACAGATAACATTCCCCCTGTTCCGGCTGTGGGGTCGTAAACTGTGCGGTAAATCCCTTGCTTAAAAATATCCTGCTCGTCACAAAAAACCAGATTCACCATCAGCCGAATTACTTCACGGGGCGTAAAGTGGTCTCCTGCTTCTTCGTTGGCTTGTTCGTTAAATTTTCTGACTAATTCTTCAAATAGATAACCCATTTGCAAATTAGAAAGTTTCGCCGGAGATAAATCAATGTCAGGCTTGCAAAACTCTTTAATAATTAGATATAGCCGATTACTCTCATCGAGCTTTTGAATTTCACTATCAAAATCAAACTTCTCGAAAATATCCCTGGCTCTGGGTGAAAAACTGTTAATATAAGCCCTTAAATTACTGGCAATCCCATCCGCATCGCCTAATAATTTTTGAAATGTAAATTCACTGAGATTATACAACGGCTGCTGGCGATTACCCCCAATTGCCACTTTAGCGATCGCCTTCTCAAACGCCTCCCCCTCTAAACCCATCGCCGCATATTTAGCCTTCGCCTCTAAAACCGCTTGCTTCGTCGGTTCCAAGACAGCATCCAACCGCCGCAACACAATCAAAGGTAACATCACCCGGCGGTACTGGGGTGGACGATAAGGGCCACGGAGTTTGTCCGCAATACTCCAAATAAAACCGACTAACTCTTGATTAGTAGAACTTTCTATACTTGCCACCATTAGGAATTTTCGATAAAGAATATCCAGTTTACCGCGTTCCCAAATCATGCTCACTAATATCATTGCAGAGATTGCGATCGCTTTTCACGTAGCGTCTTACAGAGACGGCGATCGTGATCAGATTTAATGCTATGTACTTTGGATTATTGTTAGTCTTATTAGTACCTTTTTTATTACACCCAAAGTCACCTAAAAATAGCCAAAAATTGTAACTTGATATACAACTAATCCACCAATGTGTTTGGAAGAGTTGGCAGGCTAAATAATTGAAATGCTTGTAAAATAAGAGTTTTTTTCAAAGCGGGCGATGGGACTCGAACCCACGACGTTCACCTTGGGAAGGTGACATTCTACCACTGAATTACACCCGCGTAAACTAAGCTACTAGTAATTATAGCATAAGCTTGCAGGAGTCGTAACATTTTGAAAAAATGTGGATAATAAAATCATCCAGCAATGTCAGATTTTAATCACAAATCATGTCAGTAGCCTCACAATTAATCAAAACATATTAATTTAAGTCACAAAATATTAAACATAGGATAATTATGGGCGATCTGGCTGTAATAACTGTCACTATAGCCATCATAAATGATAGTATTAATTTTATTTTATAAATAAAATAATAACCGTATTTATACGGTGATGCCTCGGCAGAATAAACCTTATATTCTTGTCAATCAATCATAATCATTTAAGTCACATACTCTTGGTTTTGAGATCACACTCATCTAGTCAATAACAATGGAATATGGATAATGCAAGATAAATATAGATTCTGACAATCCTCTCCAGGAATATCCTGAAGATGCTGTTTGTAAAAAACTTTAAATAATTGCTATCGAACCCAAGTAACTGATATGTTCAACGCCACCGAAATTTTAATTGATGCTTTTGTCAGACAAATTAGAGAAGGTTACAGCCGGACATACGGCTGTTTCAAAAATGAGTATGAAGATATCATTGCTTGGGCAGGTAACATGGCGTTAGAAAACATAGCCAACAGTGATGCCCTCTATCATAACGTTGAACATTCTATACTAGTAACTCTGGTAGGGCAGGAAATTTTACGCGGTAAACATATCCGCGAGGGTGGGGTTTCTAGTGAAGATTGGTTACACTTCATTATTTCCTTGCTGTGTCATGATATTGGCTATGTTAAGGGAGTTTGCCGACAAGACCAAGAAAACAAAGGCTTATATTCTACAGGCAAAAATGGCAGAATGATTTCCCTACCGCCTGGGGCTTCTGATGCTAGTCTGACTCCCTATCATGTAGATAGAGCTAAATTATTTATTGATGAGCGTTTTGGCGGTCATAAGCTCATAGATGCAGAAGTCATCAAAAGTAATATTGAATTGACTAGATTTCCTGTGCCTACAGCCGAAGATCATCAAGATACAACAAGCTTTGCAGGATTAGTGCGTGCGGCTGATTTAATTGGACAATTAAGTGACCCCCGTTATTTAAAAAAAATCACCTCTTTGTTTTACGAATTTGAAGAGACTGGGGTGAGTAAGGTTTTAGGTTATCAAACGCCTGCCGATTTACGCAACAATTACGCTAAATTTTATTGGAACGGAGTTCACCCTTACATTACAGATGGATTGCGCTATTTATCTTTGACGCAGCAAGGCAAGCAAATTATTGCCAATCTCTACTCTAATGTATTTGTGGTAGAACACGAAAAAATTCAGGAAGAACAAAGATTATTAGTTGAGCAATTATAGAGTTAGTCCATCTAAAATTCGGGGGGTGAATGGGGAAAAAGTTTACGTCTTGCCCCTTGACTATATCGACTATTCACCCTTAACTAATGACTAATAACTAATGACTAATAACTAAAAACTATGAATTGGTGGCGAAGACTTCAGAAAAATCCTTTGGCGCGATTTGGGGCTGTTGTGCTGTTGATTTTCTATATGGCGGTAATTGCTGCTGATTTCATCGCCCCCTATAACCCATATGCTTCACAGCCTAATGGTTCGCTATTACCACCGACACGGATTTATTGGGTGGATAAAACATCGGGTAAGTTTATTGGCCCCCACATTTATCCGACAACCCAGGGAGATACGAATTTAGAAACAGGCGATCGCCAATTAATTGTAGACTACACAAAGCCTTCTCCTGTGCGTTTCTTTGTTTCTGGTGCTGAATATCGACTGTTTCAGTTGAGTCTACCTCTACCCTCGACATGGGAAAAAACTACCATTCTCCCTGGTATACGTGCTAAAAAATCTCGCCTGTTCCGGTTGAGTGTACCATTACCTGCAAAATGGGACGACTTTACTATTATTCCTGGTATACCTTTAAATTGGCACTTGTTTGGTGCAGATGGAGAAGCCAAAATCAACATTTTAGGCACTGATGAACCAGGACGCGACCAACTCAGCCGTCTATTGTATGGTGGACGTATTAGTTTATTTATTGGGATTATTGGCGTAATTTTTACCTTTCCGCTAGGTTTGTTAATCGGTGGTATTTCTGGCTATTTCGGCGGTTTGACTGATAGCATCATTATGCGAGTAGCGGAAGTGCTGATGACTTTCCCTAGTATTTATCTATTAGTTACTTTAGGTGCAGTTTTACCCAGTGGTTTAAGCAGCAGTCAACGATTTTTATTGATTGTTTTGATTACTTCGGTGATTAGCTGGGCTGGTTTAGCAAGGGTAATTCGGGGACAAGTTCTATCGATAAAAGAACGGGAGTTTGTGCAAGCAGCAAGAGCTATGGGTGGTAAGCCAATATATATTATTATCCGTCATGTTTTGCCACAAACAGCTACATACATAATTATCTCTGCTACTTTGGCAGTTCCCAGTTTTATTGGTTCAGAAGCAATCCTTAGTTTGATTGGTTTGGGTATTCAGCAACCCGACCCATCTTGGGGAAATATGCTGTCTTTAGCTAGTAATGCTTCTATTTTGGTACTACAACCTTGGTTAATTTGGCCGCCGGCTTTGCTAATTATCGTCACAGTTTTGGCGTTTAATTTGCTAGGGGATGGTTTAAGAGATGCCCTTGATCCTCGGAGTTTGCAAAGATAGAAGGGATTGGGGACTGGGGACTAGGGATTGGGGATTGGGGATTGGGAAGATTATCGTAAATTTAAGGGTTTAAGACCCCTACTTCTATACGTAGTATCAGTTGAGTTGGGGTTTAAATCCCCGACTCCAACTGTCTTTCATTTTGAATTTTGAATTTTGAATTTTGAATTTTGAATTGTTAATGGTAGCGACGGGGTGTATAAACGTAGACATTACTGTTGGGGCGGTTAATCATTCGAGTTTGACTTGAACCAACGATAATTACTGTTCGCATATCAGCAACATCTGGTGCTAACTGGTCTAGGGTGATGACTTTGACACTTTGTCCTGGTCTGCCGAGATTGCGTCCTAAAACTACGGGTGTCTGAGGTTTTCTATATTGCAGTAGAATATCTCTGGCTTCGGCTAACTGCCAAGTGCGTTCTTTGGAAACAGGATTATAAAAAGCCATCACAAAATCAGCTTGGGCGGCGGCGGTAATGCGTTGTGTAATGACTGACCAAGGTTTCAAAATATCTGATAGGGAAATCGCACAAAAATCATGTCCTAAAGGTGCGCCAATGGTGGCGGCGGCGGCTTGCATGGCGGAAATTCCTGGTGCAACGTGAATATCAATGTTGTCCCATTCGGGTTTGTGGTGGAGGTCGAGGACTTCAAATACAGCCGCCGCCATTGCATAAATACCAGGGTCGCCGGAAGATACTACTACCACATAACGTCCGCTAGCGGCTAAATCTAGTGCCATTGTTGCCCGTGCAATTTCTTCGCGGTTGTCTGACTCATGACGTTGTTTACCAACTGCTAAAGCACCGACTAAATCTAGATAAGTTTTATAGCCTACTAAGTCGGTGGCGGATTTGAGGATTTCTTTGACTTCTGGTGACATCCATTGAGAACTACCGGGGCCTGTACCGATAATTGCTAACCTACCTTGGGGTTGACCGATAGTCTCAGGATCAAGGGGTTGGGGAGAGATGGCGATCGCTATATGCGATGATTGAGAAATTAGCTTACCATCTGTGCCTGTAGCCGCTAAGGCGATGTTTTCAGCTAGTTGATGGCTAGGGAAAAAGCGGGCAGGTACGCCATAAGTATTAACTAAGGTGTGAATAATGGGGTGAGATGCGATGGTGATGGGTGCAAATATTCCAGCGATAGATACAGGGGCAATATTGGCACTGTTGAGTAATTCTTGTATTGTTTCTAGAGTAACATCGGCGTGGTCAATGGCGATCGCTACAGTTTTGGGATGATAAACCAGACAATCGACTGTGGAATTCACACAGTTTTCTGTGACTCGAATTGTTAAATTCCCTTCAGGATTAATCGGTAACTGACTATTACTTAACCAAGGTGCTGTTCCTTCTAGCTTGACTTGCGCCCCGGCTAACAAATCAGAAATGAATTTCTTGGCATCTTCTGGGTTAGCTAAATGATACCCAGGGGGAGGAGATAGTAAAGCTGTGCGAAAACGAATATCCCCTGTGGTGGTAATTGCAGCTTGGGTATTTAACACCTCAGCCACGCGCCGCGCCAAGTCATTAACACCATTCAGTCCTCCCAACAAAGGGACAACCGCGCTACCATCTTCAGCCACTGCTAACACTGGCGGTTCTTGACGTTTATCGGAAATTAACGGGGCTAGGGTTCTAATGAGAATACCCGCCGCACAAATCCCAATTAATGGTGTTCCTTGGGCAAATAATTCTCGTAGTGTCTCACCAAAATTCGTAAAGCTGACATCTACCCCAGAGGTACGACCTGTTAAACCGTGAATTATCGCCCCTGGTAAAATGCTGCTGAGTTTACGGGCTAATGCTACGCTATTTTGGCTTAAAACGATAATGGCAGGTGCAATCTTGTTCATAGACTTGGGCATGGGGAATCTTATCTGGGTTCAGCAACGCCCAAATTAGAGTTGATTTTTAGCTTTTAGTTGCAGATATCGTTCTACTAATTGGTCACTGATTTGATTAGCTGGTGCATCTAACACCAAAACGCCTTTTTGCTTTAACTGGGCAAAAGCCACTTGACGCTGTGCTAATAAATCTAATGCTACAGCACGGGTGTAAGCTTGAGTCACATCATCTGTAAACCTATGGGCTAAATCATCTACTTTGGGGTCTCTTAAGGTGACACAAAATGGTAGATAGCGGGGTGCTAATCGCGTCAGGGCAGCGAGGAGTTCTGTAGAGGCGGTAGCATCAACTAAGTCTGTAATAATTACTACTAGCGATCGCCTAGTTTGTTGCTGCACCACATGAGTTACAGCCCCTAAGTAATCTGATTCTAATAGAACTGGCTGAATTGGGGTTAAGCGGTCAATGAGTTGATTTAAATGATTTTGTCCCCGTTCCGGTGGCATCCATGTGTGCATTTGGTTATCAAATACACCTACACCCACGCGATCGCCTCGGTGTAATCCCGCTAATGCCAGAGATAAGGTTGCATTCAAACCCCAGTCAAAACGTTGCAAACCTTTGACTCTAGCAGTCATCAATCTTCCCCTGTCGAGTAAGATTAACAGCGTTTGTTCCTGTTCTGGTTCTAGGACTCGCACTAAAGGCGGTGTATTACCATGTGTCCCGACACGTCTAGCTGTAGCCTTCCAATCAATTAGGCGCAAATCATCACCAGTGCGATAGTTGCGTAATTCTGCAAATTCTGTGCCAATACCTAATCGTCGAGATTGGCGGATAGCACCAGATGATTGTAATGTCAGACGAATGGAGAGCGATCGCAGTCCGATTAAATCAGGATAAACTTTTACTGTCAGACCGTGGCGAATTTGCCAATCATCCCAAGCTAAACCCCAAGGACTTAATTGTCGGACTTGAATATTTCCCCAAGTGAATTCACCGCGCTGTGTTGGATGAACTGTGTAAGTTAATTCTTGAGTGGTGTTAGCTGCAACAGTTGTATTTAATACAGATTTAGATGCACCAAAATCTAAGGGGTAATAGTCACGAATTTGAATGATGGCGTTAGCTTGCTCAGATGTGATATTTAGCACTACGGGGTTGTCTCTGCCAATGGAAAAGCGAGACGGTAACTGACGGGTAATTTGCACCCGCAGAGGCTTAACGCGCGAACCATCCACCACCATCAAAATCAGGACAACGATATCAAAGATGAGAGTGACAGTAATAGCAAAGGCGACGCTCAAGAATAAGGATAAGAGAAAAGCGATCGCTAAACCCAAAAGTAATAATAAATAAACTCTTTTAGCCGCAACCATAGATTTTTTTGTAAAACTTGATTATACCTGCTATATAGGTATTCACCCATGCACCAAAACAATTCTATGAGCAGAGTAGGTTAAACCAATTTGTAATGATACTCTTCGCTTCTCTACGAGATACTAAGCGTAGCTTGCTTCCAGTGGTACGTTAACACAATTATGTGTTGTGGCGGGGTTGAGACCACACCACAACACTTGCGGCTTGATATAGGAAGATTTGATTTGAAGAAAAAATTTCAGTATGTGTAGGGTGTGTTAGGCGTAAGCCTTAACGCACCGAAAACCTTGTGGTAGATGCGTTACGCTGTCGCTAACACATCCTACGTACATTTCAGAAATCAAATATTAGTCCTATAGAAGCTGAGGAGTTAAATCCCTAAATTTTGTTAAAGTTTAAAATCAACAGTCAACAATCCACTAATCAACCTTTCAGCTTGTAGCCTGTACAGGTTTTTGCTGTGAAACATTACCAGGAATTGGTTCAGTTTTTGTTCCAGGTTCTACAGCAGTTAATTCAATATGATTTAATAATGTAGTGACAAACGCAAACAATAGGAAAGGTAGCGACAGTACAACCACAAGACCAACGGTAGCTAAGGCATATACTGGTCTTCTAGCACCCATTAACGCCAAAGCAGATGCCAAACTGAGAGTAACTGTAATTAACCAAACGATGATTTGACCGTAGATATCACCAAAAGTCAAAGTGCAGACAAACCGATAGTTTTGAATATTATTTTTGTTCATCATATTTTACCTCGATTTTCTCCTATAGGTTCTACGTTAGAGCTATGTTTGACTGACGGTCGATTTCTCAATATTTTTCCAAGGTTCGTAATATCACTTCACAATTAAGTGTTGCTTTTATGTCATTTATACAAACAATGCAAGAATACACAATCAATTTCTTAACAGTTTACTCATAAAATTTGTTGTAGCAGCATAAAGCAACGGAGGTAAAGGTGACAAGTTACCAGGGGCAAAAATCTTGAATTGTGAATTTTGAATTTATATGACCAATTGGTTAAGAACAGTGCAGAAGTGGTGGAAAAAATTAGTTACCATTGCCACCATAGGTGAAATAACCAATGTTTACACAGTTCACCAAACCCAGGTGCAGGAATGGCTGACTAAGAGACATCGTTTTTTGTGGCAAAGGTTGTATCTGTGGTTATGGCTAGCATTAATTTGCCTAGTCACTTTTAGTTTGCGAAATGTTTATGATTTGTTTTTCCCTCTGCGAGAGTTAAAAACACTACCCCAGTCCTTGAAAATTCAAGTTTTGGTGATGAATGGGGCTGTTTTTCTGAGCTTGATGGTTTGTTTTCTACTACACAAAACAAAATTTGGTCGTCGCTACCCTGGAATATTATTTTTAGGCTCATCTTGGTCGCTGAATTTAACAGCGCAATTATTCGCTACACTTAAAGGCTTTGCACTTCCTGATACTGCTGGTTGGTCACTGGTGTTTTTAAGTCAAGCGATACTGATGCCAACACGCTGGACTTTGCATTTAATCTCTCAGATAGGAGTGTTAATTTACTACTTTGGTGTGAATAGTGTTTTAGGATTAAAGACACCCATCACCAATACAGACCTTTATAATGTCACGTTTCTCTTATATATTTTATGGTTATGTATAATTTGTGATTTAGGTGTTTATTTGTACGATCGCCTGCAATGCTCTGAATTTTATGCGCGGAAAGAATTAGAATTAACTAATACCAAACTTCAGTTAGCAGAGGCGAAATATCGCAGTATTTTTGAGAATGCCATTGAAGGTATTTTTCAAAGTAGCCCTGATGGACGTTATATCACAGCAAATCCAGCTTTAGCTTGCATCTATGGTTACAATTCTCCCCAAGAGGTGACAGATAATTTTACAGATATTGAACATCAGTTATATGTTGACCCAAAACGACGGGCTGAATTTGTGCGTTTAATTGAGGAACAAGGCTTTGTTTCTGAGTTTGAATCCCAAATTTATCGCCGAGATGGTAGTATCGTCTGGATTTCGGAAAAAGCCTACGCCGTCCGTGATGAACAGGGGAACTTACTTTACTATGAGGGATTAATTGAAGACATCACCCAACGCAAACAAGCCGAGGAAGCATTAAGAGTATTTCTGCACGCCGTTTCCCATGATTTACGCAATCCAGTTTTAGGTACTGTCATGGTATTGCGGAACCTATTAAATCAGCACAGAGAAAATATACCCCAGTCCCCAATCCCCAATCCCCAATCCCCAGTCCCCAATCCCCAGTCCCCAATCCCCGTCCCCCGGTTAATTTTAGAACGGATGCTACAAAGTAGCGATCGCCAATTAAGCCTAATTAATTCACTGTTAGAGGCACATATTAGCGAAGTACAAGGGATTGCTTTGCAATGTCAAGCAGTAGAGTTACATCGGGTAGTGACAGATGCGATCGCAGATTTAGAACCCATACTTGCAGAAAATCAAGGGACATTAACGAATCTCGTCACCGCAGATTTACCGTTAATAGCAGCTGATACGACACAACTATGGCGGGTATTTTCTAACTTGATTTTAAATGCTATTAAACACAATCCACCAGGATTAAAAATTGCGATTAATGCTAGTTGTCAAGGAGATAAAATTTACTGCACGGTCACTGATAATGGTGTGGGTATCAGTCCCCAGCAATGTGAAAGGCTATTTGAACTCTATTTTCGCGGTGATATGCGTAATTCCGTCAGCTTGGGTTTGGGATTGTATTTATGTAAGCAAATTATCAATGCTCATGGTGGTGAAATTGGTGTTAACAGTCAATTGCAAAAAGGTGCAACTTTTTGGCTGACTTTACCGATTATTCGGGAAAAAAGCAACTAATAGCACAACCAAATCCTGGTAAAAGTGGCGATGTTATTTCATCATCACCTAATAAAGTTGCAACTAACACAAGTTGCGCTTTCTCTCGCCGATAAACTTCTATTTGTTGAGTAAAACGGTTGACAATCCAATATTCACTCACACCTTGAACTGAATACAACTTGAGTTTTGCTTCTTTATCTCTGAGTTCATTTTGTTTACCAGGGGATAATACCTCTACCACTAACTCTGGCGCGCCAGTTAAATGTCCCGCTTCATCGACAATTTGCGCTAGTCGTTCTCGACTTACCCACACTACATCAGGAATAACGCTATCTGCTTCGGAAAAAATCACCCCAGGACTGAAAATTGCTACTCCTAAGCCAGTTGTATTTGACCAAGCATCAAGTTTTATGGATATTCTGCCACAAACTTGTTGATGAAGGTAGTGCGGATGACTAACTACAAAGAGTTCTCCATGAATAATTTCATAGCGCGTCCACTCATTTTCCGGTAGAGTTTCTAGGTCGTGAATTGCCCAGCGTACTCCCTCAATGGCTTGACTCATGGTTAATCGTCCTCGGTGGGCTACTTGCCTTTGTTTGATTTTAGCTGATGGTAAAGTATGGAATTCAGTGATATGTTGAGTGTGATGGTGTCTGTTAACAAAACGACGTAGAACAGTTTGCAGATTCTTTTTGGATACGTCTTCACCCATCGCCACAGAAAGCGATCGCCACAACTGTGAACCAACTTGTTTAATATAGTCATATTCATAATTTAATTCTTGGGCAATTACTGCATAGGTGCATCCTCGCCAACTTTTCTCAAACACCACAGATTCCACATCATTTAGTTTTTGTCCTGACTGAGCAGAGTTTAGCAGTGTATCAACTAGGTTCAGAGCTTCTTGTGGCTTCATTGTGAGCTAGAATTTATTCATTGCTTGAATTGTGTAAAATTTCAAGCTTTTATCCCTTTTTTACGTCATTATTTACATTTATTCACAATATTTTTCACTTTTTCTCATCGCCAGATGGATTTAGATGATCTCAGCTTGATGTGGCAAATCTAAAGCAATTAGCAAAGCTTGATTCAATAAAGCAATCATTTCATCACTGAGAATTCCCCGCAAACTTAGAAAGCGGGTTTTTGATAATACCCGTACCTGATCAGTCATAGCGATAGAATCGCTTGTCAATCCTCCATCTGGGGCTGAAATTAATACTTGCGTGGGATAAACTCGTTTACCGATTTTATAGGTAGTACAAGGAACAGCTAGAATTACAGGACTATAGGCTGCGATCGCATCTCTGCTAACAATAATAACTGGACGAGTGCCGCCTTGTTCTGATCCCTCCGTTGGTTCTAATCGTGCATCATACACTTCTCCTCTCTTCATGTTGGAGATTCTCCCAATTGCAATGCTTCCCAACTCCCAACGGCAAACTCAGCCTCCATCTTTAACACCTGGGCTTGATATTCTGGATCTTGCGCCATTTCCGCTAATGCTGCATCAATTTCAGCCCTTTTTATTGCTTCCAATTCATTTTTAATTGCCTGTGCTAAGAATTCATTGCGATTCTTGGCTTTTCCTTGACTAATGGCTTTATCCGTTGCGGCTAAAAGTTCCGCAGGGAGAGTAACAGTTGTGCGGACAGTAGGATTTTTACTCATGCTGGTGACTAAATTGATGTCAATTAAAGCATCAATTTCAGCATAACAGAAAATCTTCGTCAGGAGTGCTGAGTGGTGATTAGTTCTTCTTTATTAGTCAGCATTTTTTACGTATATTTACAGTGATTCTCACCTTTTTTCACTGGCAAAGGTTATGATTATCAGGAAAAACGTGCTACTTTACGTAAACGTCGTAACATTAAGATAAGTAATTAGTATAATTTTTTACTCTTACTTAGGGATTCAGTTAATTATTTGGGAATACTAAATCCAAACATTTTAAAGATTTAGGATATGACTAGCACTCTGGTGAAGATTCTCGGATATAGCATCAGCGAAGAACTCTATAATGGCTCTCGAACCCAAGTTTATCGAGGTTATCGAGAAGTTGATCGACAACCAGTAGTCGTTAAATTACTGAAAAATCCTTATCCCAGCTTTAACGAACTTTTATTGTTTCGCAATCAGTATACAATTGCCAAAAATCTCAACTCCCCCCTGATAGTCCAAACCTACAGTTTAGAACCTTGTCAAAATGGTTATGCACTAGTTATGGAAGACTTTGGGGGGATTTCTCTTCAGGAGTGGCGAACTAGAGAAACCCAACAATCTTTAGCAGAATTTTTAGTGATCGCGATCGCTCTATGCAACATCTTAGATTTACTCTACCACGAGCGCATTATTCATAAAGATATTAAACCCAGCAATATATTAATTAATCCCCAAACCAAACAAATTAAATTAATCGACTTTAGTATTGCATCACTTTTACCACGAGAAACCCAAACCCTAGTTAATCCCAAAGTATTAGAAGGAACACTTGCTTATATATCTCCTGAACAAACAGGGAGAATGAATCGCGGGATTGATTATCGTACAGATTTTTATTCTTTGGGTGTGACATTCTATGAATTATTGACAGGTGAGTTACCATTTTCATCTAATGATGCGATGGAATTAGTACATTGTCATCTAGCGAAGACAGCACCATTAATCACAGAAATTAATCCCCAAATTCCATCTGTACTATCAAAAATTATCAGCAAATTGATGGCGAAAAATGCCGAAGATAGATATCAAAGTGCCTTGGGATTGAAATATGATTTAATGAATTGTTTAACTCAACTAAGAGAAAATGGGAAGATTGACAGCTTTAAAATTGCTAGTCGGGATGTGTGCGATCGCTTCCTTATTCCTGATAAACTTTATGGTAGAGAAACCGAAGTACAAACCCTACTAGAAGCTTTCGAGAGAGTCAGCCTTGGCGCAACAGAAATGATGCTGGTAGCTGGGTTTTCTGGAATTGGGAAAACAGCAGTCGTCAATGAAGTGCATAAACCAATTGTCAGACAACGCGGCTATTTTATCAAAGGTAAATTTGACCAATTTAACCGCAATATTCCCTTCTCTGCTTTTGTGCAAGCGTTTCGTGATTTAATGGCACAACTATTGACAGAAAGTGACACTCAAATAGAACAATGGAAAAATAAAATATTAGAAGCTGTTGGTGACAATGGACAAGTTATTATTGAAGTAATTCCCGAATTATCAAAAATTATTGGTGAACAACCACCAGCAGTAGAATTATCAGGAAATTCAGCAGAAAATCGCTTTAATTTATTATTTCAAAAATTTACACAAGTATTTACTAGTGTAGAACATCCATTGGTAATATTTTTAGATGATTTGCAATGGGCAGATTCAGCATCACTAAAATTAATGCAGCTATTAATGGCTGATACAGGTCATCTTCTACTTATTGGTGCATATCGTGATCACGAAGTCCATCTGGGACATCCATTAATGTTGACTTTGAGCGAAATTCAAAAAAATCAAGCAACAATTAATACCATTACCTTAGCACCCCTCAATGAAGAACAAGTCAATCAATTAGTTGCTGACACCCTCAAATGTAGTGAAAATTTAGCATGGGATTTATCTTTATTAATTTATCGCAAAACCCAAGGTAATCCCTTTTTTACCATCCAGTTTTTTAAAGCATTACATCAAGATGGATTGATTGAATTTGATTTAAAGCTAGGCTGTTGGCAATTTGATATTGCACAGGTGACGACTCAAGCAGTCACAGATGATGTTTTGGTATTTATGAGTTTGCAATTACAAAAACTCCCATCATCAACTCAAGAAACCTTGCGATTAGCCGCTTGTATTGGTAATCAGTTCGATTTAGAGACTTTGGCTATTGTTTGTAAGCAATCAGTCATTGCAACTGCTGCTGCTTTGTGGAAAGCCTTACAAGAAGGACTGATTTTACCAACTAATGATATTTATAAACTTTATCAGGATTCTCCATTAAAAAATAGCGAACTACAGCAAGATGAAGAAAAACAAATAACCGTTACATACAAATTTTTACACGATCGCGTCCAACAAGCTGCCTATTCCCTAATTCCCGATGATCAAAAACAGATAACTCATTACCAAATCGGACAACTGCTGCTGCAACAGATGTCTCTAGATGTCAGAGAAGAGAAAATTTTTGAACTTGTCAATCAATTAAATTACGGAATCACGTTAATTAACCAACAAAATCAACGAGATGAATTAGCAGAACTTAATTTAATTGCTTGTCGCAAAGCCAAAAACTCTACCGCCTATCAAGCGGCGGGAGAATATGCTGCCGTAGGATTATCTTTATTAGGAGAACAAGCTTGGCAACGGCAATATGATATGAAATTGGAATTGCATGAATTAGCATCAGAAATTGCTTCTTTATGCGGACAATTTGCATTAATGGATCAATTAATTGATAGTGTAATTACACAAGCACACTCTTTGCTAGAAAAAGTCAATATTTATTGCATTAAAATTCAATCTTACGTTTTTCAAAATGAACCAACTAAAGCCCTTGATATTGGACAAAATCTCCTGCAAAAGTTTGGTGTAAAATTTTCTGAATCACTAAGCCCCATAGATATTCAACAGGCAATTCAAGAAATTAATCAACTCATTGGAGATAGAGAAATCGCCAGTTTATGTGATTTACCTGTAATGGCAGATCGGGAAATCTTGGCAATTATCCAAATTGCCTATGCTCTTATTCCACCAGCTTATAGCTCCGGTTCTATTTTGTGTCCATTGCTGATAACTTTGTCAGTTAGATTATCAATTCAGTATGGAAATACAATTATTTCTGCATTTGCTTATGCTAACTATGGCTTCATTCTCTGCAACTTTTTACAAGATGTCGATACAGCCACAGAATTTGCTCAATTATCTCTAAAACTCATTGCCAAATTTGATGCTAAAGCTCTTAAACCAGAAGTGCTTTTAGTTTTGGGAGGTTTTATCCTGCATCGCAAATCTCACATCAAAGATATTCTTCCTCTGTTGCAAGAAAGTTATGTGATTGCTTTAGAAGTTGGCAGCACAAAGTTTGCAGGATATCATGCCCGTACATTTTGTAATGCTTCTTTTTGGTGTAATCAACCTCTTGCTACCTTAGAACAGAATGCTCGTGCTTACTACAATGGGTTGATGCAACTCAATCAAGTTGGACTAGCTAATCACTGTCGGCTTTCTTGGCAGTCTGCACTAAATTTGCTTGGTTATGGGGAAGCTCCTTGTATTTTGTCTGGGGAAGTTGTACAAGAAACAGAAGTTCTGCCACAGATCATATCTGATAATGATTTGAGTGAGTTGTATGTGTTCCATTCATATAAACTCATGCTTTGTTTTTTGTTTGGAAAAATTGAACAAGCGCAAAATCATGCTGTTGAGTGCAGAAACCATTTAATTGCTGCTCAGGGACTAGTATATGAGGCGGCATTTTATTTTTACGATTCTTTGATCGCCTTAGCAAGTTTGAATTCACAATTACAAGATCCATCAGAGGTATTGCAACGGGTAGAGGAAAATCAAACTCAGCTAAAAAATTGGGCGCACCACGCACCGATGAATCATCAGCATAAGTTTGATTTAGTCGAAGCCGAAAAATGTCGCGTGTTAGGACAAAAAATCGCAGCCAGTGACATCTACGACAAGGCAATATGTGGAGCTAAAATTAACGATTACGTACAAGAAGAAGCCCTTGCTAACGAACTGGCGGCAAAATTATATCTTGATTGGGGCAAGCAACGCATTGCTCAAGAATATATGATGGAAGCCTACTATGCTTATACTCGTTGGGGAGCAAAAGCCAAAGTCGCCGACTTAGAAACACGCTATCCCCAATTACTCGCTCCCATATTACAGCAAACCAATTCTCCTTTCTCCACTGACGAAACCATCGTTACTTTAAGGACTGTCTCATCCGCCAGTTCCCTCACTTCTAACAGCAATGTCTCCGATACCCTAGATTTAACAGCTATCCTCAAAGCTTCTCAAACTCTTTCCGGTGAAATGGAACTCGAAAAACTTCTCTCATCATTGCTGAGAATAGTTATCGAAAATGCTGGGGCGGATAAATGCGTTTTAATGCTGTTGCGAGATGGAAAATTGCTGATTAAAGGGTGCATTTCTGAAGGGATGCAGCCAGTCGTTTTGCAGCACGTTCCTGTTGAGGATAGCCAAGACATTCCCCACAAGCTGATTTACAAAGTCAAGCACAACCAACAGACTACTATTTTAGTGGATGCGACAGCAGATCCGGTGTTAGGCAATGACCCTTATATTATCCGTCAGCAGCCTCAAAGCATCTTGTGCAGCCCCATTTTACACCAAGGCAAATTACTGGGGATTTTATATCTAGAAAATAACTTAACAAAGGGAGCATTTACAAGCGATCGCGTCGAACTCTTGAATCTAATTTGCGCTCAAGCTGCTATTTCTCTAGAAAATGCCCGACTTTATGAATCTGCTCAGGAATATGCCCAAAAGTTAGAGCAAGCATTCACTGATTTACAAAATGCCCAATTGCAGATAGTTCAAAGTGAAAAAATGTCTGCATTGGGTAATTTAGTTGCAGGTGTCGCCCACGAAATGAATAATCCCTTGAGCTTTATTTCTGCTACGCTGCAACAAACTAAACCCAATTTTGTTGATATCACAGAACATTTGCAACTCTATCAAAAATTTATCGAAAACCCTGGTGATGAAATTCAAAACCATGCGGAGCAAATTGATTTAGAATATCTTTTGGCAGACTTACCTGAAACAATCGATGCCATGTTGATGGCGTGCGACAGGTTGAAAAATATTAGCACTAGCTTGCGGACATTTTCTCGTGCTGACAAAGATTATAAAGTTCAATTTAATTTACATAAAGGCATTGATAGCACACTTTTAATTCTTAAGCATCGCCTGAAAGCAAGTCAACAACGTCCAGCTATTGAAGTAATTACAAACTATGGTGATTTACCTTTAATCAATTGTTTTCCTGGGCAATTAAATCAGGTGTTTATGAATATTTTTGCCAATGCTATTGATGCCTTAGAAGAAGCAAGTATTGGTAATACCAATTTAATATGAAGCTGCATATAAAAGAGCTTCTAAAATAAAGTCATAAGAAGACACAGACATGACTTGTTCAAAAGTTAATTGGTCAAATAGCTGCTGAATGCGCTCACGTAAATCTTGTAAAGAAGAGAAAAGTACATTTTTGAGAGATTTTTTGAGAAATTGCCAAAGCCTCTCGATGGGATTAAGTTCGGGAGAATGAGATGGTTGTAGTAGAGGAATAATATTGTCTGGCCAACGAATCGTAGAACTAGTATGGGCAGGAGCTTGATCAATCTGTAAAATGGCGTAATCGGAGCCTAATTGTTCAGATAGCCAGTCTAAAAACTGCTGAAAATAGTCGCCATTGAGTTTGGGGTATTCATGCTGGAAATGCTTTCCAGTCAACGGTTCAATTGCACCATAAATCCAAAAATTTTCCCGCAGCCATTTCACCTCAACAGTAGGTTTAACTCCTCTAGCTGTAATTACTTTGCCTGTGAGGGTTTTGAGTCCCACTCTCGTTTCATCTTGACACAGGTAGCGCACAGTTTTACCTGGTGCTAGCAGTTGTTCGAGACTAACTATCAGCACACCGAGTTTTTTTTAAATTCGGCTCTGAGTTTTTCATCCTGCTGATAGCTTTGGGGTCGTGGTACTTTGAGTTTCGCTCCTAAACGATATCTCACCCAGTTATAGACTGTTCCATACTCGATATCCAATCCATGTTTGAGTTTCAACCACTCGACTATTGCTCCGTAACTGCTAAATCCTTCTCCTGTTTCCAACTCTTGCTTTAATGAAGCGATCGCCTCTTCAGTAATTTTTCGTTTTGCCCCTGGTGCTTTCTTCACTGCTAATAACTCAGACAATCCACCCCCTCTATACCTCTGTAACCATCTCGTCACCGTCGAAGTATCTCTGGCCAAGCGTTTTCCAATTTCTTGCTGCTCCTTTACCTGCCCACTCTTGAGCCACCACAACATCTGTAGCTTTTCTTTCTGGCTACCTTCACTGGCTGTTTGCAGGCGTTTTTTGAGTTCTTCTTCGCTCTCCACGATTTCTATCTTAAACGGGCGGCTCATAGGTCTGAGGACTTATCACATTTACCTCCCCCTATTATATGCAACTTCATATTAAATTGGTATAAGCCCTCTTTTGTTACTACGGGGAAAGTATAATCAGGAAGAAAGCAGACAAAGCAAGTAAGAGGAATGGTTACAGCGCGTAGACAGCCAGTAAGCACAGTGGCATTCATAGATAACTATTGCCAGCACTATTATTCAGTATTTGAGGATGTGAGGCATTTTGAAGCATTCAAATTCTTACATTTGGGCATACTTTCAGAAATTAAGAGAAAAACTCTGCCAGAAATAGCTAAAACAGTGGGGCTAAAAGATAGCCAAACACTACATCATTTCCTGAGAGATGCACTGTGGGATATCAAAAAATTAAGAGAAATAAGGCTATGGTTAACAAAAATGTTTATTGGAGAAAGAGAAATAATTTTATGTATTGACGAAACCGGAGATCAAAAAAAGGGAAAATCAACAGATTATGTGACTAGGCAATATATTGGAAACTTAGGTAAAACAGAGAATGGAATAGTATCCGTAAATGCTTATGGTGTAGTAGATGGAATCACTTATCCTTTAATATTCCAAATATTTAAACCGAAAAATCGCTTAAAAGAAGGGGATAAATATAAGAGCAAACCCCAAATAGCGGTAGAGATTATTCAAGAGTTGAAAGAATGGGGTTTCAAAATTAAATTAGTGTTAGCAGATAGTTTATATGGTGAGAGTGGAGATGTAATTAGATGTTTAGAAAAATTAGAACTAGAGTTTATCGTAGCAATTCGCTCCAATCATGGAGTGTTAATGCCCCCAGGAAGCCGAAAACGTTATAATCGTTGGAAAGCTTATGAGCAAAAGCTTTCACATCGTCAATTAGAAACTCGTTACCTGAGAGAAATTATTTTTGGTCAACGTCGCCGCATCAGATATTACCAAATCAGTAAAGTTAATACACCCGACCCCACTGGAGATGAAAGTTGGTACATCATGACTAATTTATCAACTGATTTGTCACTGAATGTCGCGCAACTTTATAGTTTAAGAAACTGGATTGAATATGGTTTTAAAGAAGTTAAAAATGAACTGGGTTGGGCTGATTTTCGTCTGACTGATTATGAAAGTATTGAACGCTGGTGGGAAATCATTTTTAGTGCTTACCTTTTAGTTAGCATTCAGGCTACTTATTTTCAACTTTATGCCCAAACTCAATCAACATCTAGTTCAGAATCACCTTCATCAATAGACTTTAATATTTATCAATATAGTCAACATCCTAATTGGGAATCTGGTATAACATGGAAGAGTGCTTTAAATAATCTTAGATTGCTCATTCAACCCTATATTTTTTACTGTTTGATTCAACCTTGGCTCACAGTATTTAACATTCCTGGTATGAAGCGTTGCTTTTTGAAATTAATCGACTTTATGAATGATTTTCGCGCTTCTCCAGTCAGTTTCTCTGTTGCTAGTTGAATCTCTTGTCAATTTTTCTTTTCCTAAAGTAACAAAAGAGGGATAAGAGTTTTGCAGAAATTAAAACTCACCCCAACCGCATTACACTTGCAACATCAATTGTAGATAAATGCGCAAAAATCTCAATTGCTGATAATGGTAAAGGCATGACTCAAGAAGTTAAAAACAAGATTTTTGACCATTTATTCACTACTAAATCAGTAGGTCAAGGTACAGGCTTAGGATTAGCGATCGCCCGTCAAATTGTTGAAGAAAAACACGGTGGTAAAATCACAGTTAATTCTGTTCTGGGTGAGGGGACAGAGTTTATAATTTCTCTTCCCATCTAAAGAGTTTGTTCGTCAATAGCCACTATCCGTAAAATCTGAAATCCTTAACTGTTTACGTATATTTACAGATATGCTCACCTTTTCTCACTGACAAAGCGATCGCTTTGAGGTTATGAATGTAATTGCCACACTCACATAACCAGGAAAAAACGATGAA
Source organism: Aliinostoc sp. HNIBRCY26 (assembly GCF_050235535.1). Classification (GTDB taxonomy): domain Bacteria; phylum Cyanobacteriota; class Cyanobacteriia; order Cyanobacteriales; family Nostocaceae; genus Trichormus. The sequence continues at coordinate 5,023,621 of NZ_CP189852.1, read as the reverse complement.
ATTTGGTATTGATATGGGGCATAATTGCCCACCTGATACTGGTGCAACAGGTCTCAAACAAGAAGATGATTTAACTAAAGCTGTTGGTACTCTACTCATCCAGAAACTCAAAGCAGCCGGACATACCGTGATTGATTGCACACCCCATAGTGCTGGTAGTGTGAATGATTCTCTCAGACAAAGAACTGACAAAGCCAATAACAATAATGTGAATGTGTTTGTCTCAATTCACTTTAATGCAGCAACTGGCAAAGCTGACGGTACAGAAGTGATTGCTATTAGTAATACATCACAAGGAATTGCTCAATCAGTCCTCAAACAAATTGTCAAACTCGGTTTTAGAAATAGAGGAGTGAAATCAAACAGTCTCTTCGTTTTGAGAAATACCCAAATGCCAGCTATTTTAGTTGAGTGCTGCTTTTGCGATTCTCAAAAAGATATGGATTTATTGAATATCGAAAAAATGGCAGAAGCAATTAAAGATGGGTTAATTGGCGAAGATAGTGAAGACACACCACAGCCAGATAAAGATTACATTTTAGAAATTACCAAGCCCACAATTTTAAAACCATCAACAGAACAAGCATCTGATTTACCCAAAGAAAAGCTATTCGATATTCAACCAGGCAATTACCCAATTGCAGGATTCACCTTTGAAGAACACCATTACTGTGTAACTTGGCCTGATAAAAATATAGGCGATCGCAACAAACATTTTGTGTTTGCTGAACATTGCAAAATCCTGGAAAAAGCTGATGTTGCAGTACCAACAGGTGCTAAATAAGTATAACTGTGTAAATCAAGGTTTGTAGTAAGGACTTTAGTCCTCATAAAAGGGCTATTGTTCTTCGCAGAACCCACAAGGTAGCCCTTACTACAAGCTAATTTTCTCTAACTTTAAATAGAACAAGGTAAATAATTAAAGGTTTGTAGAGATAACTTTATTTCTCTCTATGAGACGATCCGCGAACGGAAAAGGACTAAAGTCCTGACTACAAACTGAATCCTAGTATTTTTCTAAGGGTGATTTATGGGATTATTAGATGATTTAATTAGTAAATATGCACAAACTGATTTAGCTGCAATTTTTACTAAAGTTGGTATTAAGGTAGAGAAAATATCTGAGATTAATCGCCAGACTTTAAAAGCAGCTACCCTGGCACAATGGTTATTAGAATCAGGTAGAGCCGCCAGTGAACTAGCAATTAAAGGTAATAACTTTGCTGGGTTGAAATGGCGAACCCCCGACATGATGGGTTTTGCTGAACCTTTAAAAATTAAAGTGCCTTCAGAAAAAGAAGCAGTCGAATTTTGTCAGTTTATCGATGTTGAGGCGTTTATTGTTGGCTATTGGAAATTTCTCACCCGTTCTCCCTACAAAGGTTTAGAAGAACATACCAATACACCAGAAAACTTCCTGGGTTTTCTTCGTGCTAAGGGTTTTTCCACCGATCCTGATTATGTTTCTAAGGTAGTAAGATTACTGCCAGAAGCCCAAAGATTACTCACTGATACCAACAGTGTAGCAGTTCTCGCTTCCCCCACTACCGTAGAACAATTACAAATTCTACGTGCGCCGCAAGAAGTAGCTGTTGGGCAAGTTTTCAGTATGGAAGGTGTGGCGCGATTAACTGACAAAGGTAGAACTGTGTCGGTGATGATTGACGATCGCTTCCCTGCCTCTGATGTCACAATTGGTGAGGATGGCAAATGGCGTATGAACTTTGTATTTAATCAAGCAGGCGATCGCACTATGTTACTAGCGATCGATGACCAAAGTCTAGAACTGAAATTTAAAGTTATCTTGGGTGTTTCCCAGCAGAATGAGTCAACCGCAACTACAACTGAAGCCAGAGTCATTCAACTCACCGGTAGCGTAGGGGTAGGCGGAGTCAATAAACCACAAGATGTGCAAGCAGTCAAAGCCAGACTCCATGAACTAGGTTACACCTGGGTAGGCGACCCCAACACCCCCAGTTTCGACAGAGGACTATACGACGCAATTCGTCTATTTCAATCAATTATTGCTGGTCGCAGTACCATTCGAGGTGATGGTAGAGTTGATGTTGATGGTACTACTCACCGATGGTTGCAAGCTGATAATGCACCAAGATGGGTAACAATGCCAGAAAGCCAACCTCAGAGCGGTTTGATTAACGGCGAACTCGCGGATATCAACGATAAACACGACTTCGGTACACACTGGCTAGCTGAAACCATTCTAGCCATTGCTCAAGACTATCAAAATACCTATCGCAATACTCGCCCTGATGCCTCACCATTCGCCATTAATGATGTCAGTTTACCTTATGGCGGGGACACTCCCGACCACCGAGGACATGAAACAGGTTTGATGTGCGATGTTTTCTTACCCAGAAACGATGGCAATTTCGGCGGTATTTCTTATACAAATGCACTATACGACCGAGATGCAACACGCGCTATTATCCAATCAATTCGCCGACAAAAGCTAGTCCGTGCAAATGCAGTATTTTTTAATGATCCCACCCTCGTAAGAGAAGGACTTTGTAAACCTCTAAATGGTCATGATCATCATATTCACTTTGAAATCAATCCCCCAGCCAGAAGTTAGTTAAATTCAAAATTCCTTCTTTGGTAAACTTAGGGACACTTAATTGTTGTGTCCCTAATTTTCACCCTGCTCAAAACTACTACAAATACCATCTTGACTGGTTCTCATACCAATTTTGGATTTTGGATTTTGAATTTTAGATTCAAATCCTAGATTCTTAGCCTATTCCAGAATCTCGAAAAAATACTACTTATCCCCATTCGGTATCATTTCTTCATGGCGAATTGATATTACAATTTTTGTCCTGTGAAAATCGAGCGTACTTCACCATTACGGCGGACTATAGCTTCACCGTTGTTAACTTCTACTAATGTCCAACCACTAGAGCCAATGCTTTCACCGATGCTAACGCGACGACTAACGCCGTTAATTTGAAATAGGGCTACAGATTTATTCCCTAACTCTAATAATCCTTCTAATGTGTTACTAGGCGCAGGAGGGGTAACGTTGAGAGATGCAACTTGGACTGCTTGTGTGTTGGTAGATGGTCTTGGTAAACTAGCACCGAAGGGAACAACCGGTAAATTAGGTAAAGAACTGGGTGACTGTTGCACTTTTATCGGTGCATTTCTCACAGACACAGGTTTCATATCAGAACGCACAGCCGCCGCTAACATATTGACGCTGCTGGGTTTGCCGGCTGGTTGGACTTGATTTAAAGTATTCTTGACTACATTCGGTTGGTTGGCAACTGGGGGTAAGGGTGAAACTAAATTAGGAACTGGTGGGAGTGCAGAGCGCATTGGTGAAGGTGGTTGGAAAACAGGAATATAAATGCGCTCCACAACGTTAGCAGACCGACTAGGTGTAGGTGCTGTATTGTTGGCAGTCAGGGGTGATGGTAGATTCCCTATGGGTTGATTGTTAGATAAAGCTAAGGATGTCGGATTGGTAATTACCCGATTGGCTAATGGAGAACGGACTTGACTTTGATTGTTGTTTTCTTTACCATCAATGACGGCTAATGCTCCCATCATGTAGTTAACTAACTCAGCTTGGACATCTGGTTTTGTCGGTACTTGGGCTGTGGGAGTATACGCATTTGGTTGCTTAAATTGAGAGGTGAGAACAACTAAACCCCCCGATTGAAATATATATAGTACACCAGCGATCGCCACACCAATAGTTGTACCCACAATCAGCAGTTTACCCAAGGTGAGTTTAGCTGTTTGAGTAACTTGAGTGATTGATTTAACTTGGGGTTTTTCAACAACAACGGAATTGACTTGTTTGTTGCTAATGGTAGCAACGGTCTGTACGGGACGCTTGGCTGTATTCGGTAGAACAATCTGCGGGACATCTACGGTTTGCAGATGGTCATGTTCTATAGTGGTTTGCTGGGAAGTATATGACCAGTCGCTTCTCGGTGCATTCCCTGGGCGTGGTGATTGATGATGATTGAAATTGACATCTAGTATTTCGTCAATACTGGCAAACAATTCATCCATCAAGCCATCAGCATAGAATTCTATTGACCACGGTTCGTTAACAATGAGGTCTTCTGATGGTTCGGGGATAATCAGATTGGAGCTAGCTTCTAGTAACATAAGCAAATGTTAGGTGGTAGTTGCCAGGATGGGGCAACACCGCCCCTTTTACCTGGGTATCAGGATTTTCAAATTAGCCAATCTTCTGTCCAAACTAGACGAGTTGATTGTTTATTGTATGAAATTCAACTCCTAATCGGGGATCATTGATGATGCCAGGGTTGAATTCTTGTCATCTATCATACCCATCCCACTTCTAATATACTCACCCTTCATAAAGATGAAGTTAAGACAAAGCCGCAACCCCTGATTGTGGTTGAGATTGACGCAATTCTAAAAAAATTAATAAAGCGTTGACATCCGCCGGATTCACACCACCAATGCGGGCGGCTTGACCGACTGTGAGGGGTTTGACTTGGGAGAGTTTTTCCCGCGCTTCTTTAGAAAGAGTGTCAATTTTTGTGTAGTCTAAATCTGCTGGTAATGGGCGATTAGCTTGACGGGCAATTTGTTCGATTTGGCTTTGTTGTCTCGCCAAGTAGCCAGAATATTTAATGTCAATTTCTGCCCCTTCCCGTTCTGCTTGCGTGAGGGTAGAATTACCAAGTCCGTATTTATGCAAATCTACATAGTGAAATCCCGGACGACGCAGCAAATCCGCTAGGGTAATGGAACCTTTGATAGCTTGTTGGGTATCAGAGGCGATCGCTTTGCCAATTTCCTCATGTTCTTTGACTCTGGTAGCATACAACCGTTCTTTTTCGGCGGCAATCTGGGCTTGTTTATTGGTGAACAATTCCCAACGGCGATCGTCAATTAAGCCAATTTCCCTGCCCAGAGGTGTCAACCGTTGGTCAGCATTATCGGAACGCAGTAACAAGCGATACTCTGAACGGCTAGTTAACATCCGGTAAGGTTCGCGCAAATCTTTAGTACACAGGTCATCTAATAATGTCCCCAGGTAACTTTGCTCACGGGGGAAAATAATCATTTCTTGACCACGCACAAACCGCGCCGCGTTGATTCCCGCCACAATGCCTTGGGCTGCCGCTTCTTCATAGCCTGTTGTACCGTTGATTTGTCCCGCACAGAATAACCCCGCAATTTTTTTCGTCATCATTGTGGGATAGCACTGTGTCGCAGGTAAATAATCATATTCCACTGCATAGGCGGGACGTAACATCACACATTTTTCTAACCCAGGTAGACTACGTAACATTTGCAGTTGCAAATTTTCCGGCAACCCTGTAGAAAACCCTTGGATGTAGAGTTCGGGGATATCTCGTCCTTCCGGTTCAATAAAAATTTGGTGACTTTCCTTATCGGCAAAGCGGACAATCTTATCTTCAATACTGGGACAGTAACGCGGCCCTTTCGCCTCCACCCAACCACCATAAACCGGAGATAAATGTAAGTTTTGCTGAATTAAGCGATGGGTTTCGGCGGTAGTGCGGGTCATATAACAAGGCATTTGTTCCCGTTCTACCCACACTTGGGGGTCAAAACTAAACCACCGGACTTCCGCATCTCCCGGCTGGAATTCCATTTTGCTGTAGTCTACTGACCGTCTGTCTACCCGTGCTGGTGTCCCAGTCTTGAGTCTACCAGTTTCAAATCCCAGATGATTCAATGTTTGGGTTAAGCCTTCCGCCGCAAATTCTCCGGCGCGTCCCGCCGCCATTGACTTATTTCCTACCCAAATTTTCCCGCCGAGAAATGTCCCCGTGGTTAAAATTACAGCTTTACATTCAAAAGCCACACCAAAGTAAGTTTCTACCCCAATTACTTCATCATTCGCACCCAACACCAAGTCTGTCACCATCCCTTCCCGGATGCTCAAATTTTCTTGGTTTTCTACAATATTTTTCATAATGGCGGCGTATTCCCGCTTGTCAGTTTGGGCGCGTAATGCCCATACCGCCGGGCCTCGTGAAGAGTTGAGGATACGCTTTTGTAGGTATGTGCGGTCTGCCATTTTGCCAATTTCCCCACCCAAAGCATCAACTTCATGGGTCAATTGAGATTTAGCAGGGCCACCCACAGCCGGGTTACAGGGTTGCCAAGCGATTTTATCTAGATTTAATGTCAACAGCAGGGTACGACAACCGAGGCGGGCAGTAGCAAGGGCTGCTTCGCAACCGGAGTGACCTGCACCGACAACGATGACATCAAAAGCGTCTTGCCCGAAAGCGTTTTTGGCAACGGAATTGTGCATGGTCATACGTACAGGGTGAGCAAATTGAGAATTACTACTAATGTTAACTTAATTCAGTGATTGTATTGATGTATGTGTGTCTGGAGATTTAAAGATGTGTTAATTAATCATGCTCGAAAAATTACACATTTTTGATTAATCTGAAAGTGAAGTTTAAAATCAATATTTATATAATTTTGTAATATGGTGAAAGGCAACCTGATAAACTAAATTATCCCCATGAGATTAATTGTCAAAAAAGCAATTTATATTTTTATATCTATATTGGTAATTTGTATAGTCGTGGCTATCACCAGGATTAATCTTCATCAACCCAATATACAAACATCAAATGCTTGTAACACAGTTAATTCTCCATCCTGTGTTCCTAGCGATTCAGTACCAATTTCACCCACACCTAACTTTAACATTCCTCAGACAGATAAAGAAAGGTTTTTAAGTGCGATCGCTAGTCACTTATCTAACATTCCCCAGCCTGGAAGTTATGAATATATCCTGCTTAAAGCCTACGGGGCAGTTTTTATTAATCAATTAACAACTGTCAAATTACCATCCAATGTGCTACTCAATAACGAGCAAGAAACACAAACATTTCAAAATAATTTAACAATGGTGAAAATCGAGGGAACAAATGATTGTTACCTCCAAGCAATAGCCGCCACAGCTTTAAATCAAGCCCGTTCTCAAGAAAATATTCCTTTAAAATCAGGTTACGGTTCTGGTGATTGTACTCGCACTTTTGCGACTAATTTAAGATTCTGGCATAAATATGCTAACCAACATACCTTAGATAAAGTCAAACAAGGACAAGAAACAGCAATTCTCAGTACAGTTGCACCTCCAGGCGCATCACAACATCTTTGGGGTTTAGCGATTGATTTGCGAATATCTAATCAGCAGCAAAGAAAGACACTCAATGAATATGGCTGGTTTCAAACTGTGGTTAATGATGTACCCCACTGGACTTATTTAGGTTTAACTGAATCAGATTTAGTCAATTTGGGGTTAGTCAATAGAGTAGAAAAAGGAATTAGCTATTGGGTGACTCCGCTTTAAGTAGAACGATTTGCCAAAACCAAACTATATTAAGTCATGTAAAAACACTAAGGTTTAGTTTGTAGTAAGGACTTTAGTCCTTTTTTGTTCGCGGAGCGTCTGGCAGAGAGAACTTTAGTCATCACTACAAACCTTTATGTATGTCGAATATATTAATGTATGGGTAATTCAATGACAAATTCTAGCCCCAATCCTGGCCGAGAATGACATGAGATTTTGCCGTTATGATTTACAACTATAATTTGGTGAGCTATTGATAAACCTAAACCAGTACCTTTACCGATGGGCTTAGTAGTATAAAAAGCATTAAATATTTGATTTTTAACTTCTTCACTAATTCCTGTACCATTGTCAGAAATGTGGCAGATGACTCTATCTTCTATTACCTCTGTTTTGAGAATAATCTTCCCAGGATTTTGGAGTATTTCATGGTAGTTCTGATTTTTTTGGGATTCTTCGATAGCATCAATGGCATTAGTAATTAGATTCATAAAAACCTGACTAATTTCCCCAAGATAGCAATCAATCAATGGCAAATCTCCATACTCTTTGATAACTTCGATAGCTGGACGTTGAGGATTAGCCTTAAGTCGATGCCCAAGAATTAGTAGTGTACTTTCTAAGGCTTCATGGAGATTAGCTAATTTCTTACCTGTTTCCCGATTGCGAGAAAATTTATTTAATGAAGAGACAATTTCCGTAACGCGGTCTGTACCTAATTTCATTGATTGAATAACATGATATAAATCATCTAAGATATAGCTGAAGTCATTTGTTTGAATTACCGCCTGAATTTCTGCTGGTGGATTAGGCAAATATTTTTGATAAAGTTTGAGTAAATCTGTTAACTCTTGTACATACTGTTGGACAAAATTTAAGTTACCAGCAATAAAATTGATGGGATTATTCACTTCATGGGCAATACCGGCTGCCATTTGACCTAAACTCGCAATTTTTTCGGTTTGGATGAGTTGGCTTTGGGTGTTTTGTAATTCTGTGTTTTTGGCAATTAAGCTGGTAGTCAGATATCTCAATTTCAATTGATGTTCGATTCTGACTAAAACTTCTTCATGTTGAAAAGGTTTGGTGATGTAGTCTACTGCTCCTAGTTTAAAACCTTTAACTTTATCGGCAGTTTCTGAAAGCGCGGTCATAAATATGACAGGAATATCCCAAAAACGGGGGTCATTTTTGAGATGTTGACAGGTTTCAAAACCATCCATACCAGGCATCATCACATCTAATAAAATTAAATCTGGTAATAAATCATTTTCTAATCGTTGTAGGGCTTTTTCACCACTGCGCGCCGCCCAAACTTCAAAACTAGATTCATCTAAAAAACTTGATAAAACTTGTAAATTATGAGGATGATCATCAACTATTAAAATTATGCCTCTAATCGGTGCGCGATCGCTAAAATAATTGGGGTTATTTACAGTCGCTCTCATGCTATTTCCACCTGATATTCCATCAAAAATTTAAGAATTGCATCTTCGTCAAATTGTCTGGCTAGTTGCTTGAGTTGTTGAGCGAAATCTGCAAAGTTAGAATCTGCCGTTTCTAGTTGCTCTGCACATTTGATAATGGCGTTAAAGTTACCCCTTTTAGCTAGTGTTATTAGTTCCTGTAAGACTTCTGGGTGGGGTGAAATTAATTGTGGTAGGGGATTTTTCTGTGGTGTGACTACATCTAAAACTGCTTCAGACTCAGATGGCTGATAAATCCAGACTAAACTTAAATGACGCTCTAATTGACGCAGTAATTCATCTATTTGTATGGGTTTGCTGAGAAAATCGTCACCACCTACTGCTAGGCTGCGATTTTGGTCAGAATCAAATACACTTGCCGAAGAAACAATAATTTTGAGATTGTGAAAGTTAGGGTTTTGTCGTAGATTTTGAATCAAAACAAAACCGTCCATTTCCGGCATAATTAAATCTGTAATGATTAAATCTGGTAGGATTGCGTCGGCTTTTTCTAGTGCGTCTTGACCATTGACTGCTGTCACCACCTGAAAACCTAATGGTTGCAGAATATCAGTTAAGACTGTACGGTTTTCCCAGCGATCGTCTACTACTAAAATTGTCTTGGGACTACCTGCAAAACCAACTATTTTTCCTGCTGATACCGTCATCGCTGATTCTAACCATTCACTGGTTGCTAGCATCTCCAACTCAAACGAAAAGGTGCTACCTTGTCCCACCTGACTCATCACTTGGATATCACTTCCCATCATCTGCACTAATTGACGGGTAATTGCTAAACCGAGTCCAGTTCCTTCGGTTTGCCGCTTCTTTTGTCCTACCTGTTCAAAAGGTAGGAAAATTTTGCTCAATTCTGCCTCAGTCATACCGATGCCTGTATCTTCTACGGTGTAGCGGAGGCGGTATTTGATTTGTCCTGCACTGGGAGATTGCTCAATCGTGGCAATTTTGAAGGTGACTTCCCCCTTGTCTGTAAATTTAATGGCATTTCCCAGTAGATTTAACAAGACTTGTCGTAGTCTTTTGGCATCAATATGCACTCCCGTAGGTAAATCACTGGCGGTTTCATAGATAAATGTAATCCCTTTTTGAGTGGCGCGAATTTGACAAATTTCGGCGATTCCTTGAATAAAAGACGGAAAATGTACATCTTCAGGGCAAATTTCTAGTTTTTTCGCCTCAATTTTCGAGAGATCCAAAATGTCATTAATTAAAGTCAACAAATGAGAGCCACATTGTTCAATAATGTTGACATGATATTGCTCTTGTTCTCGTAAGTCGGCGGAACGTAACAAAATTTGCGCGCAACCCAAAATGCCATTTAAGGGTGTTCTCAGTTCATGACTCATGTTGGCTAAAAATTCGCTTTTGGCATTATTAGCTAAATCAGCCGCTTCTTTAGACTTTTTCAGTTGCGCCTGTTCAAAAGCTTGCACTCGCCACAAGACGGTAATCATGGTGATAGTCAGTCCCCCAACAATCACAGCAATCAAATCCAAAAATTGCAGGCGAGATTCAATATTTTCGCGGGGAATTACCAAAGCTACAGACCAATTAGCGGTTTTTAATGGTAAATAGGCAACATATTTTTTGGTGCCGTCAATTTCCATTAATTGAATTCCCTGCTTTTTCTTGACCATTTTTTTGGCGATCGCCTGCCATTTGGGATAACGCAGTAGACTAGGTACAGGCTTTTCTACAGTTGTCATTAATGCTGTGTCAGGATGGACAATCGCCTCTCCTTGGGAGTTGAGAGCAAAAGCATAGCTATTTTTACCGTAATGTAAGGAGTTGACAATCTCTGTCATGTGATCAACTGTCACGTTACCGTGAAATACACCGATTGGGGAATGGGGAGTTTGAGGACTTGACCAAATCGGAGTTGCGATCGCAATTAACGGAATTCCCGTAGAACGACTGATAAAGGGGTCAGAAATATTACTCTGTCCCGCCATTGCTTTTTGAAAAAACTCTCTATCCTTAATATTTTTGGTTGACCGACCAACTTTAGTATTAGAAAATGAACCGTCTGGGGTAACTATTTGGAAAAAGAAAAATTCGTTGGTTCGTTTCACCTCTGTCTGTAAATAAGGTTCTGCTACAGACCAATTTAAAGAACGCACATTTGATGTGTTGGCTAGGGTTTCTACCTCCGCTTTGCGAACCTTTAACCACGTCTCTATTTGATCAACTCCTGTTTGCACTTCTAAAAAAGCATTCTTGCGGATGTCTGCCAGTGCTAGCTTACGGGCTGCTAAATAGCTACAGTAAGCAGATATACTGACAAAAATAATCGTACCGCCGAGAATCAACCGCACCACAACACTGCGTAAATACAGCTTTTTTACTCTAGATGCTGGTCGGTAGGAGTCATTGATGGCCCAAGATTTCATACCAAGAAGAATAGAGTCTATCTTTAGACGTAGGAAGTTATACTTTAGATTGCCCAATTCATCCTAGAGAATCACATCTATCCTTTTGGGTGGCGCAGTTTCTCTATTTCCTTTCTTCTGCGTTGATAATTACTACAATAAAATCATCACACCCCCAACTCTGGAGTTCTGACAGTGGGCTTATTTGATGATTTTAGTCGGTTTCTGGAAAACCGTTTAGAGGAATTCTTGCGTAATAATCCGCATTTGGAATTAGAAGCGTTGTTAGAACAGCTGCGGCAGCAAGAGGAAGATACATTAAAGTTAATTGCAGATTTACAATTACAAGAGAAGCGATCGCAAGAAGATATTCTCTCCACCGCCCAAGAAATTCAACGTTGGCACATCCGCGTCCAAAAAGCCAAAAACGGCGGTAGACAAGATTTAGCCGCCGCCGCCCAAGATAGAGAAGCCGCCCTACTGCGTGAAGGAAATCAGCTTTGGGGACATATGCAAGGGCTAAAAGAACGCATCGCCCAATCCCAAGAACTTTTACATAAAATCCAGGTGCGACGACAGGAAGTCAAAACCAAAGCCGCCGAAGCCCAAACAGCACGCGCTAAAGCCCAAACTCAACAGCGTATAGAAACAGGTGGTTGGTGGAATCAAGCTAGCACCTCTAGCAGTAGTTTTGATGACTTAGAAGAAAAGTTCCGCCGTTGGGAAACTGAAGATGAATTAGAACAGATGAAGCGCAATTTAGGAAAATAATCTGTACATTTCCCCAACAAAATACCAATGCTCACAATATTTTAATAATTAGGGGTTGAATAATGTTCAATCCCTAAAATATAGGTTTATGATTTCCTATATCAAAATTCACTTCTCTGGTAAGATGAAATTAACCAGAGTGTCACATTTGTCGTTTTAATAATTTTAATTGTTGTAATTGCCGCAGTATTTTTTGCCGTTCCAGATTAGAACTGAGGCATGGATAGAAGTATATTTTTAGATGTTTTATATAGTCTACAAAGATTGTTTGTAGGCTACATCCCTGCTGCTGTCGCAGGCAGTTTACTTGGTTATTTAATTGGGGTTAATGGCACAATCTATCAGATACTTAGACGCATAGTGCAAATACCCCATAGTATCCCCCCTATCGCCTTGCTACCTCTTGTTTTGGTAATACTGCAAGAGAAAGAATCAGCAGTCGTGATAGTCACTTTTCTTGCTACCTTCTGGACAATTGTCATCAATACAGCTATCGGGATGCGGCATTTTTATAGACAAGACAAGAACTTTCGGGTAGCTATTTTTCACCTCTTTTATGCACTGAAAGTTGGACTTTGGGTAGCATGGTTTACAGTAATTGCTCAAGAAATGTTAATTGAGCAAAAAGGACTAGGGAATTTGGCTTGGGAGGGTTATAAAGCTGTCAACCTTAACTACATAACTGAGGCTATATTTTATATAGGGATTATCGGTTTTTTCTTAGATCAATTGCTGGATTTAACAGGCTCAATGCTAGCTAAAATTGTCACCAATAATAAAAAATAATGGGTTTATACATTAGTCCATAGTTAAACCAATTCGCAATTCGCAATTCGCAATTCGCAATTCGCAATTCGCAATTCGCAATTCGCAATTCGCAATTCGCAATTCGCAATTCGCAATTCTCACATCTTGCACCTGGAAATATGAATGTCAAAACCACAACTACGTGCAAGAGGAGTGAGGCGTTCAATGTTAAGTAAAAGAAGATACACTACTAATTGAGGGAAAATAGATTCAAGAGCTAGTTGTGCAGCTTGACCCCAATCAGGTGGTGATGCTGACTGAGTATGCAGATAACTCCAATGGGCTATGAGATAAGCAGTGAGAGAAAGGATAAGCCAACGATACATACCCAGCAGAGTTCCTTGCCCAAAGCGATGTAAACCAAAACGGTGCTTGGCGGTTTTGAACCATCCCTCAATCTGCCATCGACGCTTACCCCACCATTTAAGAGTAGAAGCTTTAATCGGGCGAGTAGATAAAATAAAACGTTTTTCTAGTTTGCCATTATCGCGTTTTAAGTAATACCAAGAAACAGTAACAGGAAAGCTTAACCCAAACAGATAAACCTGTTGCCCTTGCTGATGTAAGCGTCTTAAAAGTCTACCATCTGCTAATTTACGGCTAATAGATACACCAGTAATAGCATGATATTTCAGACGACGTACACCCTCAAGAAATTCTATACTGCCAAAGGCCGTATCAGCTAAAATAATTGTCTGGAAATGTTGAGTTAAAGATTGCGGTAAACGTTTCACGAGTTTCAGTCCTAGCTTTGCAGGGGAAGGCGTTCCCTTACCTCTCCAAACCCTAAAATTCCAAGGGATACGGCATCTTCCAATTACCAAATAAACCACGACCAGATGCAAACCGCGTTTACCATTGTAGACTCTGATTAAATCACTAAACTCTTGAAATTTACCTCGTTTCTCTAAAGTCGTTAGGTCAATTATTACTTGTAAAAAGGGTTTTCTTCCTTTAGCAGATGATGCTAAAACCTTGAGTACTGTTTGTAATGCGGTGGAACGAACAACACGAATCATCTCCCTAGTTGACCAAGGATTGATATTGAGAAATCGGCTGATTGCACTTGGAGATTTTGTTTGACTGTGTTCGGGTAATGGGTGTCCTTGTGCCTCTAAAAATAATGCCAGCATAGCTTCTAAATTATCTTTCTGGTACTGCGTTGGCATCAGTTCTTTCAGGCTATAAACTAGTTTTTGGGCGTGGGCAAGCATTAATCAGTGCTTTGTTTAATTCAAGTATTTCACGCCTTTTCTCTCATGTTTTAAGTATCAAAGGCAAACATATCCATGTCTTCGGCGAAAAAGTAACCGCCGACGCGGAAATCTTACTTTCTACGCAATATTACGGCATTTACGTTCTATTTATAACTAAATTTACTTATCTATCCTTATTTGAATCTTGTTATAGTTTTGTGCTGTCTATTGGCTTTCTACGGGTATCTACGTTAGGTGCAAGAAGTGAGCTAACTTATTAATTCTTGACGGACAGCAACGCCTAACTACTTCATTCATGGTTTTGCTATCAGGGCAACCCGTGATTATTAAAGACTACAAAACCCAAAAGCTGATTAAAAAATGGTACTACCTCGATATTGCCAAATCACTTGACAATAATATCGACCGCCACAGTGCCATCATCGCTTTCCCAGAATCAAAAAGATTACGAACTTTTAGTGGGGAAATAATAGACTGTTCTACCCCAGAAAACGAGTATAAACTAGGATTATTTCCATTATCAAAAATTTTCTTCTTTTCTGAATGGAGAAGTAAATACTGCAAATATTGGCAATACGATGCTCAAAAACTGGAACTCATCGACACCCTAGAAATAGAGGTACTCAAGAAATTTGAGCATTATCAAATACCAGTAATCCAACTGCGGGACTCCTTACCCAAGGAAGCAGTGTGCCAAGTCTTTGAAGATACCAACACCTCTGGCTGTGACCTCAACTATTTCGACTTGATGAGTTCTAGCTACTGTGCCAATGACTTCAGTCTCAGAGATGATTGGAAACTGCGGGAGGCTCATTTTCAGCAATTGCTGAATGGCTCGGATATAAACAAACTTCTGTTTTGTACTATCATTCTTCAGAGTTATGTAAAGCTATAAATGCACGATATATTGAGTATAAGAAGAATGAAAAAACTAAAAATATAAAACAATTGTTGGAGTCTGTAGTAGCAAATAAAGCCTACCCACCACCATCTATGCAGGAAGTGACTAAACAAATCGGTATTAGTTTACCTTCTCTGAAAAAATATTTCCCAGAAATATGTTCTGCTATTTCAGAAAGATACGCAAATTATTGCAAAGAAAAGTCAAACCAAAGAGTTGAAATACTCAGCCAAGAAATTCGCCAGATTGCTCTTCAGCTAAATTCCCAGGGAATAGAACCAACTGCTAGCCGCATTTCAGCACATTTGAGTAAACCTGGAATGATTCTTCAGAAGAAGGCTATCGCCACAGTATATGCAGTGCGACGCGAACTTGGTTGGGAAAAATAATGTATTTTGCAGATACAAGTAATTAGATAGCTAACTTCGTTCAAGTAAAAATACTTATTGTATTTATATAGGAATCGTACTTTAATCTTGCTAAGTATACTGAGAAACAAACCTTTGTATGGCAAGCCTCTAGGTAATTTGGTTTTTCAGAAATCAAATATGAGTCCTATAGCTATCTTTGATTCTTTTTTCCTTTTTACTAACTGACCTACTTGTGCGAAAATTGACAAGCATTAGTTGTCCGTTGGAAATGACAAGTTTAAAGTGACCACTTCGGACAACTTATGCTTGTTGTCGCAACTGCAAATACAGTATTGCCTAATTCAATTTCATCATCAAATTGTAAATCGTATTCAGGAAAATTTAGTTTTGCTCCCTCTTCTGGTGTTTGATGTGCTTCTCTCTGTCCAATTTTCTGCCCGTTTACATAAGTACCATTTTTACTGCCAAAGTCTCTGATCCTTATATTTGGTGGCATTATATCCAATAAACAGTGATAGCGAGAAATGGTTTTATGGTCTGCATCATCTGGTAGTTGAATGTTTGCTTCTGGGCTTCTACCCATGATACAGGTAGCGCGGGAATCGAAGGTGTATTGTCTTCCTAAGAGGATGTTTGAAAAGTCAAGCAGGGTGTAAAAAAGCTCTCTCAGTATAAGCTGTGAATAGATAATAAACAGCACCGAGAGAGTGACATGAGTAAAGCATACCCCAGCAATCTGACACAGACCCAATATGAATTTCTCAGTGACTTAATTCCAGACCCAAAACCAGGTGGACGCAAGCGTGAAGTCGATATGTGGGAAGTTCTCAACGCCATTTTCTATGTCTTGGTGGAAGGAGTGCGATGGCGAGGACTACCGGGAGACTTCCCTCCTTGGCAAACAGTGTACACATATTTTCGCAACTGGCGTAAAGACGGGACGTGGTTACACATCCACGACAGGCTAAGAGAGTGGACAAGAATCGATATTGAACGCCATTCAAGCCCATCTGAAGCCATCATTGACAGTCAAAGTGTGAAAACTGCGGCAATGGTGAATCAAGAAGTTGGGTTTGATTCAGGTAAGAAAATTAAAGGACGTAAACGATTTATGACGGTTGATACCTTGGGGTTAGTGTTGCGAGTCTTGGTCACGGCAGCCAATGTGGGTGAACGTTCTGGGGGTAAACAAGTTCTCAAACGCGTCAAACAGTCTCATCAAAAGATATCTCGCTTGACAACACTCTGGGTCGATGGTGGTTTTGATGGTGAGGTAGTGCGTTCCTGTCGCCTTGCGTCGGAAAGCAACTACCGAACCCGTAAGGGTGAACCGTTTATGCAATGGGTCATGAATTTTTGCCGTTGGATTGTGCAGGTGGTGTTGCGTCCAGAGCAAACCAAGGGCTTTGTCTTGCTCAAAAAACGTTGGGTGGTTGAGCGCACTTTTGGTTGGCTTATGGGATGTCGGCGTTTGGTTAGAGACTACGAGTTATTACCTGAAACATCAGAGACTTTTATCTACCTTGCCATGATCCGCATCATGGTGAGGCGATTAGCATAAATTTTGACCCATCAAAACTTTTCAAACACCCTCTTAGTATCCCCTCTAGCATCAGATGCGTCTTTTAACATTCTTTCTATTTCTTCGGTTGTTACTATTCCTTTGGACGCTATACTGTGAATATCATTGTCTAACACTTCTTGGATTACTTTCTCTGCCAGTCGTTTTGTATAAGTTCTTTTTTTCTTTACAAATTCTAGCTCCTCACTAAAAGGTTTTTTACATCTATTGCATTTAAATTGTCTTCTATTTATTTCTAAAAATACCTGTTTCTCTCCCCAGGGCAAATCTTTGACAATATGCCGATGATTTTGATGTAATTTCTCACTTTTTGTTTCACAGTGTGGACAAACACTATATAATATTGTTGACTCCGTTTGTAAAATCACTCCAATCCCTTCATAAATGCTTTCTCCTATAACTTTTATATCTTTTAAACCCAGGAGTTCTGTTAAAACTTTTATAGCTCTTTTCTTAATCATTACTGATATTTATCACAAATTTATTTTTGTTGTATTTATACTTAAGGACAAATATTGCTTCTGTGTCAAGTACAACAAGGTTTTTATTCACTATTTGGATAAAATATTTACTGATTCTTGCATTTTTATTTCATTGTTTAGCATAACAAGTCCTGAAGAACCATAAATGATTAATTTGACTCTAACCAATTAACTAAATCTGTTAGGTTACTGAAGTCTAATAAAGCTTCGCTCAGATTTTCTAGTTGGTTTACAGAAAGAGATTGGATACGTTGTTGAATTTCTGGTGATAGTTCACCTAATCGTCTTTTGAGTTGTTTCAGAATAATTCCTGATTCACCTTCTTGGATACCACGCTCGTAACCAATGCGCTCGGCTGAGGTAATATATCTCATAGTCTGTTCCTGCTCTAATTGTTGAACTTCTGAACACAATTGACTTTCTAAAGCTTTTGGTAAGATCATAACCCAATCGATAAATCGATAGAGGTTACGAATATCTTGTTCTTGTAAGCCTAAATCATATAATCTGCGAATCAAGCTGAATTTCCAGATTTTGCGTTCTTGGGGTGATGAGCGTGTTTGCTGGGTTTTTAAATGCGCCATCACGACTATTGCAAAGGGATTAGTGCTATTTTCTAACTCACCCCAGCGATTTTCATAATCTAACAGTTTCACTATGCCAAATTCAAAATTTAGGCGAGTTTGGGGATAATTATAACTGTAATTATTTGGTCGCCATTGGCAGTTGGTGTCGCATAATATTGCTAAACTAATGGCTGGTTTTTCAAATCTGTCGAAGATGCGAAAGTTGTAGGTGAACATCCGCTTACTGAAGTCATCTTCTTTTTGGGCTTGAATTTCTACGTGGATTAATAACCAGAGTTCTCCACCTTGAATTTGCCAAACTTTGACTAATTGATCAGCGTAGCGTTTACCTTGTTCGGCTTCGCGGGCGATTTGTTGAAATTCGGTGTTGAGAAATTCGTAAGGACGTTCCCAGTTAATTAATGCGGCTGTCTCTGGGAAAAAGAATTGCATAGCTTGGGGGAAATATGCTTCGAGTATTTCTTTCCACGGACTGTCAAAATCTGCGCGTTCATTAGTATCTGTCATGAATGTTATGCTTTATATGCCTAAACATATTGAACATTACAATTATGATAAAATAGGCAAACAATATATATGATAATTTAATTCAAAATGGAAATTTTTTATCGTAAAGTTAACCTTAAAGAACAAAAAAGTGATTTTGCTTATTGGCAAACTAAATCTTATCAGGCACGACTTGAAGCTTTAGAAGAAATACGACAACAATTCCATAAATGGAAATATAACAATGCTGAACCAAGACTTCAAAGAGTTTATACAATTTCTCAACGATAATCATGTCCGCTATCTTGTAGTCGGAGGGTATGCAGTGGCAGTACATGGACATCCTCGTTATACAAAAGATATTGATATCTGGATAGAAATAAGTCTAGAAAATGCTAATAATTTAATTCATGCTTTAGAAGAATTTGGGTTTGGCTCTTTGGGGTTAAAAACTGAAGACTTTGTAATTCCTGATCAAATTATTCAATTAGGTTATCCACCGAATCGAATTGATTTATTGACGACTATTGATGGAGTTAAATTTGAAATTTGTTATCCCTTAAGAGTGGAAGTGATGATTGATAATATTGTTGTTAATTTTATTGATTTAGATAATCTTAGAAAAAATAAGCAAGCATCGGGACGAATGCAAGATTTAGCTGATTTGGAAAATTTGTCTTAGAGGTTGTTTGAAAAGTATTATTTTAAACATAAAAATATTAATAACCTAACCCCCCTAGCCCCCATTCCCTAAAAGGGAATGGGGGTTTCAAAGCCTCTCTCCGCTTCGGGGAGAGGTTTGGAAAGGGGTCTTTATTATCATTCATAACTTTTCAAACATTCTCTTAACTCTAACGAACTTAGAGACATAAAAGAAATAAATATCTTTTATTTAAATTTAAAATTAAGATGGCATCGTCAATGGTTATTTTTGAGCTACTAACATAGCATTAATATGGGTAAAAATTCTGTCTACTTCTCCAATTTCCTCTAATTCGATAACTTCTTCTGTGGTCAATAAATCAGCTTTTTTACGTTCCAGAAGTTCTTCCATCCGTGCTTGCAGTGCATCGTTAAATTTGAATAGATGGAAATGATCTACTTTTTCTGCTTGAATACTACCAAGTAATGATGAAGGTTGGGCAATAACGGTTGTCATGGTTTACCGATAACAGTTTTTAGAGTTATTACTAATTTTAAATAAATTTATCTTGCATCATGGAATTTGGTGTTGGGTTGACGAAGGAAGCCCAACCTACATCTCATGTTTTTTGGGATGACTGGGAAATGAATAATGAGGAAATTGAACGGGTAGCATCTAAGTTTGTTAAAACGAATTGTTATAAACCTAACCCTATAGCTAAGGATAATGTACTACAAAAAGCAGAGCCAGAATGAAGAAACTCGGTGACAGGTATCACAAACCCATAACCCTCAAGACTTCGTGAGAAATCACTTATTCATAAAAGTTAATAATTCTCTGTAACATATAAAGGTTACAGTCTAAAAGTCTCGACGCGAGAGAAGAGACACCCCCAACCCACCCATCTTATCCATCTTTATGAAACCTCCATAACTACTAACTCCAGGGAGGTGCGCTTCTGGTGCTGTTATATCAAAAGTAATTTCACTGTAGTACAACCAGTCTCCTCCTTTCCGCCATCCTACCTTGTCGCCAAAGGCTTGCCAAATTTTATTGTTATAGTCTCTCGTTCCACCCAAACTTTGATAAATGCGCTTTTGAACAGAGAAACCAAACCGCCTGTTGCTGTATTTTACCCACAACTGGTCAATAGTGCGGAGGTCTTCACAGGGAAAATTATCAACGTCCTCTACTCGTAACCACCCTTCCTTTTCCCGTTTCATCACCGCTAACATTACCCGCGTTGTTTCCTGATTTGCTTGTTTCCACTCTCCAGCAGCGAGCAAGTCACGCAGTCTACTGTAGTCCATCCCTACAGCTGACTTTAATTGTACTTCTGCCCGATCGCCACTATTCACCAAACCTAAATTTTGCCGAAATTCTAAGACTGTGGGAGTACGTTCTTCCGGTTCTAACTCCATTCCCTTGAAAATCGCATCATTCACTCTCTGACTAATCTGGGAATTATAACTCCGTGGTTCTGGTAAAGGTTCATTATCATACTTACGATTGAGTGCAGGTACGGGGTGTTCTTCTTCCTCTTTTTTCAATCCATCAGCTGTGAGCAAATAATATAAAGTCGCAGCTAAGGCGTAAACATCTGTATGAGTACCAAAATTACCTTTGCGTCTATATTGTTCAATGGGTGCGTAACCTTGAGTGAAGGAGTTAGTCATGCTTTGGGTGGCAAGATTTCGGGTTAAACCAAAGTCAATGAGGACTGCTTCTTGTTGATGCTGTCGCAGAATGATATTTTGAGGTTTAATATCTCGGTGTAGGTGTCCCTTTTGATGAATCAATTCTAAGGCTTGACCGATTTGGTTTATATATAACAAAGCTTCTGTTTCTGATAATTGTCCTTTGTCTTGGACATATTGAAATAAAGTTACCCCATCTATATATTCCATCACCACGCCAAAGAGTTCGCCTTCTTGAATGACTTCATGCACTTTGAGAATATGGGGATGGTCAAAACCTTTAATAGTCAAGGCTTCGTTAATGAATTTAATCTGTTGTTCAGCAAAGTCACTCCTGAGTTGCATTTGCTGATTTAGGGTTTTGATGGCGTATAGTTTGCCTGTGCTGGGTTCTAAGGCTTTGTAGGTGATACCAAAACCACCGCTACCCAAGGGTTTACCCTGAATGATAAATCTACCGTTGTTGATTTTTTGATCAGGTTGCCAAATTATCATGGGTTTGTGAAAGTGAACTACCCTTGTTAACCTAAGATAACGGGGGTGTGGTGATATGTAGTCAAGTATATTCTAGTTGCCAACTATAGGTATTTGTAGGGATGTGATATTCTGTGTCTCTAGTCGTTTAGGGAACATGAGAAAAATTATCTTATATTCAGGGTTTGGTAAGGTGCATCAGTATATGTAGTAGCGTGGCGAGGCTAAATTTGTGCATTGTATTGAAATGCAATTAAACGCAGATAAACACGAATAAACGCGAATAAATCGATATTTTAATACAGTATTTAAAATTTGACACGCCAGTAAGGTGTGTTAGCGACAGCGTAACGCACCTCCCCCTCAACACTTGGGAGATAACGACCAATGAAATTGATTTCCGAACCATCAATCCCAGTTAAAATCCAGAAAATGAAGGAACGGGTACGATGGCAACATCCCAGTATTCAACAAAGAGGAATTGACCAAACCAGTATAGTTATAGACGATAACCAGAACGACAACCCAGAATTTTCTTTTTTAGTCATTGGGGATAGTGGGACGAAACCCCATTATGGTAGTCATCCCCAAAGACTAGTTGCCGAACTCATGCTTCAGCACAAAGATGAGTGCAGTTTTGTTTTACATACCGGCGATGTCATTTATGTAGTTGGTTCCCATGAATATTACCCAAGCAACTTTATTGAACCATACCGAGAATTTTTAGTCGGTGGAGAACAACCCAATAAGATAGCTTGCGATCGCATGACATTTAATCTACCGTTTTTACCTGTCCTCGGCAATCATGACTACTATGATGTCCCCTTTTTGTATCGCCTTGTGACCGGTAGCACCTTAAGACTGCGGCGAATGCTGCGTTACAAAGACTTTGAAATTGGTTGGCATGGTTCTAATCAAGGTGATGCCTATGCTAAAGCCTTTCTTGATTATCTCACCGCCCTCTCCCCAGAAGCATTACAGCGTCACCTAGACCTCCACTACACCGCCAAAACCCATACAGGTCGCTGTCTGCGTTACGTACCTGGAGAATTTACCCGTATTCCCAACCGTTACTATACCTTCCGCTACGGCGGGATAGATTTTTTCGCCCTTGACTCCAACACTTTTAATACACCCTCTCCCCTCCCCAGCACTCAAGCCGGAGATATCTACCGCCGAGAATTACAACAGCGTCGCCAAGCTATCGACAAAGAAGAGGAATTAATTCTTAACCAATGTGACCAACTCAACCCCGACAACCCCACCGACGCAGAACAACTCGATGATCTCAGCGCGAAACTAGACCAAATCAACGAAATCAAACTCGATATCGAAAAACAACTCGCCTCCCACGACACCCCCCCCACCGACTGGGAACAATTAGACTGGTTACGCCACAGATTAATCGAGTCTTGGCAAAATTCCCAAGTGCGGGGAAGAATCATCTTTTTCCACCATCCCCCCTACGTCACCGAAGCCACCAAATGGCATCAAGCCCAAACCTTAGCAGTGCGTCATCGTTTGCGTTGGGTATTTAATCAAGTAGCCGCAACTCTCGGTGATTTAGTCCAAGACCGTCCATTAGTAGATTTAATTTTCAACGGACACGCCCACTGTTTAGAATACCTGCGTACCGTAGACACCAAACACGCCGACTCTCACCTCAACTGCATTATCTCCGGTGGTAGCGGTCGCCGTCCCCGTCGCCAGCGTCCAGAAGGAGATGAGTTAATGGAAGTTTTTCATGATCAAGCCAATAGTACCTTGCGAAAAGTCGCAGATTCACTCCTTTATGTAGGTCGTCATGGTCAAGGTTTAGAAAGAAAGTTATCCTACTCCTGTGTGCGAATTGATGTCAAACCAGGAAATCCGCCTAAATTCGTCGTCAGACCTTTGGTAGCGGAACGAGTCGGGGAAAAATGGTCTAAAAGTGAGTTGGAAGCGTTTGTTATTTAGCTAGATACAACCATGAACAAGCGAGTTTTGCGTTTTTTAGTCATTTTGGGGATGATTTGCGGCTGTTGGTTGCTAAATAGCCAAAATTTAGTAGCCGACACCATAACTGTGTATGAACAACGTGAAACTCACAGCCCCGATGGTATCGGTAAATACTATATGGGTCGAGAAATCGCCCGTTTTATGAGTCATACAGGTGCAGGTTGGTTAGAAAGACCGAGAAGAGAAGCCGAAGAACAGCCAAGTAAAATTATTAGTGCGCTGAATTTACAATCTGATGATGTAGTCGCTGATATTGGTGCAGGTACAGGTTACTTAAGTTTTCGCATCGCACCTATACTAACTCAAGGGAAAGTGTTGGCTGTGGATATTCAGCCAGAAATGTTAGAGATTATCGGGTTTTTCCGTCAAGAGAAAAACATTCATAACGTTGAGACAGTCTTAGCCACACCCACCGACACCAAATTACCGCCCAACAGTGTAGATGTCGCATTGATGGTGGATGCTTATCATGAATTTGAATATCCCCAAGAAATCATGCAGGGGATTGTCAAAGCCTTAAAACCCGGTGGTAGGGTAGTTTTAGTAGAATATCGCGGTGAAAATCCCTTAATTATGATTAAACGGCTGCATAAGATGACCCAAAAACAAGTCCGCAAAGAAATGCAAGCAGTCGGCTTGGTTTGGCAGGAGACTAAAAATATCTTACCTCAGCAGCATTTAATGCTTTTTACCAAAGTATGAGGTTTGAACATCTATCAAAATCAGTCCCAAAATAAAAGCCTTATGCAAATTTCCGTTTGAATGAGGCTTTTATTTCAATACGGTTCAGATAAGAAAAATAAATTTCAACAAAACCAGCAAATGATCACTCAACAAAAAACGAAAAAATGATTTTGGAGGGGGTTTGGGGGACGCAACCGTCCCCCAATCGGGGGCTTGGGGGAGAATCCCCCAAATCTTGCTCATTGTCTAATAGGCAGAACAAAAATTGAAAAATTAACTCTCACCACTTTAACTGAACCGTATTGGCTTTTATTTTGTCAATCTTGTCTAACTTGACATCGGGATTTAAAGAATTCAGAGAAACTATAGCAGCTATCGGTTGGGTGTAGCACAGTTTTGACCTCTCTCCAAACCTCTCTCCTACAAGCTATCCATTACCCGGATCTTTCTCAACATTTACGAGAGTATTCACTCACGCTTTTTCTAACCCTGATTACTTCGTCCTTGATTCTCAATAAAAAGCCAATTTTAGCGAGAATACAAAAACCGAACTTGTCAAGTATGCTTGACCCCTCAGTCTTCAAGATGACTATAGAACAAGCGTTTTAGGATTGTAAAGAAAGATGTGGGTAACGCATAGCTCCTACAAGGAGGAGCCACTGCGTTGCGCGGGTTCCCCGCGTTGTAGCAAGTGGCGTTAGAGGCTTTGAGTTTTATTTCCTTTCCCTACAAGGGAAGGGGTTAGGGGTTAGATTCCGTATTCCATTCAACAGCAAACCGCTATATCTAAGCCTGTTCCCCGTTCTCTGTTCCCTGTTCCCTATGTATGTCATCTACAAATCAGGAGGCAATATTACCTGATCAATGGCATGGATGACACCGTTACTAGCTTTGATGTCTGCTTGGACTACCTTAGCATCATTGACATTTACACCGGTTTGGGGGTCAACTTTCACACTGATGTCACCACCTTCCACACTCTTGACTGTGCCAGATTTTAAATCACTGGATAGTACTGTGCCAGGAACGACATGATAGGTCAAAAGCTTGACCAATACTTCCTTGTTTTCAGGCTTAAACAATTCTGCTAAAGCATCTTGAGGTAATTTCGCAAAAGCCGCATCCGTAGGAGCAAAGACGGTTAAATTATCATTGCCTTGTAGAACTTCTGCTAGTCCTGCGGCCTTGAGGGCTTTGGTTAAGGTTGTAAAAGAACCGTTAGACTCTGCTAAGGCTAACAAAGTTTTCCCTTGAGTCTCGCTTGTTGGTGCTGCTGGTTTTTCAGTGGCTGGAGTTTCTGTTTCAGGTGCGGTGGGTTGGGTAGCGGGTGGGGGTGTTACTTCAGCAGGTGTGGTGCGACTACCACGATTATAGGGAGGTTCGTTAAATATACTGGGTCGAGGGTTCAGCCTACCACTTTGTGCTATTTGTTTTTTATCATTGCCCTTAGTGACTGGTATGACATTACTAGGGGTAGATTGAGCATTAATTTGAGGACGTTGACTCCGGTTATAGGGATATTCCTGATAAATTGTGGGATTGGGATTTAATACTTCTTTTGCTCCCGATGGTAAGGAAATCAGGAGACTAACACCGGCAAGACCTACTACACTAGCAAAGTTAGTCAGCAGTGTGCTGTAATTGAGCTTCATAAATTTTTTTGTTCTATTTTTACAGCGTGACATTAAAGACTTATAGCATCTTAGTAGCAATAAAATCTAACTGTGGTATTAGAATTTTTGCTTAAACAATAGCTAATCACCTTTTAATCTAACTGTGTAGCAAGCTAAGACCTAAAAATCATAGCTGTATTATTGGGTGTTATGTATTGTCATTGACACGCAATTTAGGATTATAGCAAATCTGATTTAAGTGTGCTAATTTAACTGGAGCTAGGGAAAATATTCTTGTTGTCACCAATACATAAAATAAATTTTCCCCTCAATTCTCAAATCTGAAACTGACCCAAAAATGATTTTTTGGAGTGCATGAATTCAGTAGTAAATTAATTATTGATTCAGGAAATTTACGTGAACTAAAGATACAATTAGGAAGTTAATCTACTCATTAGTTACAAGGTATATAATATGCTGGAATTATACCAATGGGAACTATCTCAATACTCAGAAAAAGTGCGTTTGATTCTAGACTATAAAGGTTTAGAATACCGCAAAATAGAAGTAACACCAGGAATTGGTCAAGTAGACCTATTTAGATTAACTGGGCAAAGACAAGTACCTGTATTAAAAGATGGTAATAGATATATTGCTGATTCTACAGAGATAGCTAAGTATTTAGACTTAGAATATCCCGATCGCCCTTTAATACCCAAAGACCCCAAACAACGGGGTTTAACCTTATTAATGGAAGAATGGGCGGATGAGTCTATAGGTATCAAGGGCAGAAAAGCCTTATTCTCTGCTATCAGTCAAGACCAAAATTTCCGTAAAGCTTTATTACCCACATCTACACCAGATGTTCTCAAAACCTTAGTAGAAGGTGTACCGAGTGATTTCCTCACAGTTTTGGGGTTTGGTGTAGGATATACTCCAGATGTAGTCAAATCCGCGATCGCAGATTTAAAACAAGACCTCGAAGCACTCACCCTGCTATTAGCCGATAGTCCCTATCTCACAGGCGATGAACCCACCCTAGCTGATTTAGCAGTTGCCGGTTTATCTATACTATTAAAGTTCCCCGCAGGAGCTTATCTAGAATTACCAGAAAGCATTAGAGGTAAAGGTGTACCAGGTATAGCTGACAACCCTGATTATGCAGCCTTTTTTGCTTGGCGCGATCGCATCTACACCCAATTCCGCAAACCCCTAATCGGTGTTCCTCCCACCGGTTCTGCACCAACGACAATTCAGATTGATTAGTGGGGATGGGGAATGGGGCATTGGGCATTGGGCATTGGGCATAGGACAAGGTAGCAAAAACTAATGACTAATGACTAATGACGGTTGACTAATGACTAATGACTAATGACTAATGACTAATGACTAATGACAACTCACAACAACCATTAGGTTCAGTAATTGAAGGTTCTCTGACTGGGGGCTTACAAGTGCGATTACACCCCGATGTTTCCGTTGAGGATATGCGGGTTGGGAAATTTTTAGTCGTGCAAGGGATGCGATCGCGCTTTTTTTGTATGCTGACAGATGTCGCATTAGGCGCAGCTAACGCCCGAATTATTGCCAATCCCCCCAGTTGGGAGGACACTTTTTTACGGGAAGTATTAGCTGGTAGCAGCACATACGGGACGATTAATCTCGCACCGATGTTAATGTTTACCCCAGAAGTGAATGAGTCTTTTTCCCCTACAGATGGTAAATCTGTAAACCCCTTTGTCCCCTCTTCTACTAATTTGGCTTCCTTCCAACCCCAAACTAGTACGACGATGGAATTACTCCCCGTCAAAACTATCCCCAGTCACTTCAGTCAGGTTTACGAAGCGAGTGTGGAAGATTTCCGTCGGGTGTTCGGGTGGGAAGATGACCCCCAAAGGCGCAATTTTTCTATCGGTAAACCCTTAGATATGGATGTACCCGTCTGTATCGATTTAAATCGCTTCGTAGAACGTAGCAATGGGGTATTTGGGAAATCAGGTACAGGTAAATCTTTTCTGACACGCTTACTTCTAGCCGGTGTTATCCGTAAAAACGCCGCCGTTAACTTGATTTTTGATATGCACTCTGAATATGGTTGGGAGGCAGTCGCAGAAGGTAAAAATGTTAACACCGTTAAGGGACTCAAGCAATTATTCCCTGGGAGAGTCGAAGTTTACACCCTTGATCCTGAATCTACAAAACGCCGGGGTGTAAGAGATTCTCAAGAACTCTATTTGAGTTATGAGCAAATCGAAGTTGAAGATATTAAATTATGTAGTCGAGATTTAGGTTTATCAGAAGCCGCTTTAGATAACGCCAACATTTTATATAGTGAGTTCGGTAAATCTTGGATTGTCCAACTGCTGAACATGACTAACGAAGAAATTGAGATGTTCTGTGATGAAAAGCGGGGACACAAAGGCTCAATTATGGCGTTACAGCGTAAATTATTACGCTTAGATGGATTGAAATATATGCGGGCGGTATGTCCCCAGAACTATATTAATAAAATCTTACAATCCTTAGAGGCTGGGAAGAATGTAGTAGTAGAATTTGGTTCCCAGTCAAATATGCTCTCTTATATGTTGGTGACAAATATGATCACCAGACGAATTCATGAGCATTATGTCAAAAAAGCCGATAAATTTTTGCAAAGTAAAAATCCTAGCGATCGCCCCACACCCTTAATGATTACGATTGAAGAAGCCCACCGCTTCTTAGATCCCGCGATCGTGCAGAGTACCATCTTCG
Organism: Aliinostoc sp. HNIBRCY26; assembly: GCF_050235535.1. Taxonomy (GTDB): domain Bacteria; phylum Cyanobacteriota; class Cyanobacteriia; order Cyanobacteriales; family Nostocaceae; genus Trichormus. The sequence goes on along the minus strand of NZ_CP189852.1, from coordinate 4,995,350 downwards.
GAACTATCGCCCGTGAACTGCGGAAATATTTCGTCACACTATTGGTAGTTGATCAACGACCCTCTGGGATAGATAATGAAGTCATGTCCCAAATTGGCACTCGCATCACCGCCTTACTCAACGATGAAAAAGACATCGATGCCATCTTTACAGGTGTTTCCGGTGCTGGTGGCTTAAGGTCTGTACTAGCCAAGCTAGATTCTAAGCAGCAAGCCTTAATTTTAGGTCATGCCGTCCCCATGCCCGTAGTAGTCAGAACCCGTCCTTACGATTCCGTCTTCTACTCTGAAATAGGTGATCCCGCTTGGGAAGAAAAACCCGACGCAGAAGTATTCGCAGCTGCGGAACTAGCTAAAGCCGATTTGGGGTTTTGAGAGTAAATAGTCAATAGTCATTAGTCATTAGTCATTAGTTTTTGCTACCTTGTCTACCTTGTCTACCTTCCAATCCCCAGTCCCCAATCCCCAATCCCCAAACAACCTATTAACTACAATCCCTAAAAGCTAATTCCTAAAATCTCTTGTTCGTATCTTCCCCCCATCATCTTGCCTTTGGGAGTTCGGTTATTTCCCCAGTCACAAGCAACAGCTTACCGGATTTCCGCGTCACTATAGATATAGTTAGCTTGCGTAAGGAAATCCATTTTAAAAAAACACAATTTTGTAATATAATATATATCCCTCTCCAGGCTACTTTACTATTTGCCTGATTTGCTCTACTATAAATTAAGTAGAACTCATACTGACTTCAGATTGAATCGTTGCCGCCCGCAACTAAAGAAAGAATTCTTGAAAAAAACCCAGAATCGTTGGTCAGAGACTCAAAAATAAAGGGAAGGTAGGGGAACATATCTCAAGCACGCGCCTTCTGAAAAATCGAGATCCGCAATTGTAGAAGTTTTGGTAGAAACGGATGTTCTGTGATATCTGATTACTTTTCCCTTTCAGATGTATTTCTCAAGTATTGATTGTGTTTAGGGAGTAGAGGACAACGCACCAATGCCTACTGTTAACACCCACAACGAAGACCTGAACGCCAAATTCACGGCTGATATGGTGCGAACCTATCTGCGAGAAATTGGCAGAGTTCCCTTGCTTACCCGTGAGCAGGAGATTGTTTACGGGAAGCAGGTGCAACAAATGATGTCACTTCTAGATGCTAAAGACGCTTTAGCTAAGAAGTTAGAGCGCGAACCCAGTTTACCAGAGTGGGCAGACCATGTCCGCAAGTCGGAAACCGACGTTAAACAGACGGTAGCTCAAGGTAAGCGCGCCAAGCAAAAGATGATTGAAGCGAACTTACGCTTAGTAGTTGCGATCGCCAAAAAATACCAAAAACGCAATATGGAGTTTTTGGATCTAATCCAAGAGGGAACTTTAGGATTAGAAAGAGGCGTAGAGAAATTTGACCCTATGCGGGGTTATAAATTCTCCACCTACGCTTACTGGTGGATTCGTCAAGCAATTACCCGCGCGATCGCTCAACAAGGGCGCACCATCCGCCTACCTATCCATATTACCGAGAAACTGAACAAAATTAAAAAAGTCCAGCGCGAACTAGCTCAGACTTTAGGGCGATCGCCTTCTCCAGCCGAAATCGCCAAAGAACTAGAACTAGAACCTGCTCAGATTCGTGAGTATCTGAACATGGCGCGTCAACCAGTTTCTTTGGATGTGCGAGTAGGTGACAACCAAGATACAGAACTCCAAGAAATGCTCGAAGATGAAGGCCCATCTCCAGAGTATTACACCACTCAAGAGTTTCTACGCCAAGACTTAAACACCTTGTTAGCGGAACTCACACCCCAACAAAGAGAAGTCTTAGCACTCCGCTTTGGTTTAGAGGATGGTAACGAAATGTCTCTAGCAAAAGTCGGTGAACGCCTAAACCTCAGCCGTGAACGCGTCCGCCAACTAGAACACCAAGCCTTAGCTCATCTCCGTCGCCGTCGAGCTAATGTCAAAGAGTACGTTGCTAGCTAGTTACATAGATGTAGCCGTACTACATCTCCCTAATATGATGCGCCTCCTGAACCCAGGAGGCAATTTTTTTGGTCAATGGTCATTAGTCATTAGTCATTAGTCATTAGAGTCATTAGTCATTACTCAGCACTCATCACTCACCACTCAACACTCAACACTCATCACTCACCACTTTTCCGAAATGAGATGAGTGAGTGTTGTAGATATCTATGTACTTAACAAGATGAGACTTAATTGAGGTGAAAAAGTCTACTTTCGGTAACTGCTAACCATCACAGAGATAAATCAAAACCTCTTATTTGATGGAAGTCTGCGTTGACATCCTCCAATTGGGTGAATCTTATGGGTGAAGCGTCAGGTTATTTAGCAGTGATAATGTGAGACTATCATCGAAAATTGACTAAAAACTCATTTTTTCAAAAGTCTACTATTGACAGACATTTTAATCAAACTTTTGACCGAAACTTAAACGCACAAGACTTAGGTATGGTTTAAGTGAGTCGCTGAGGAAGTCGTGAAATTCGTAACAGGAGGAGTCGGGTGCTTAACAATATTTCTAACATCTTTTCTTTGCGCCAATTGACAATCCCCGCCGTTGGCTTAGTTTTCACCCTGGGTGTGGTAGGTAATCAATCACCTTACTCTACAGAAGCGATCGCTGCTACTACTCCTGTTTCATTACCATCAACACAAACCAGTGAAAATCTTCAGTCACAAAAATCTATATTAGTTGATTCCGTCAATTTAGCAAATAATATTAACACTCAAAAAGCTGCCAAAGACTCTGGAAATAACCAAAAAGTTAATATACCTGTGGAAGATGGCATTTATTTGTATGGTCAATCACCACAACCCAACCAGATAGGCCAGGGTTACGTTGTCTTTCAAAAACGACAAGGTAAATTAGTTGGTGCATTGTATATGCCCAGGTCTGAGTTTAGCTGTTTTCAAGGCACAATGAATAAATCTGGAGAGTTGGCAATGACTGTCACCACCACACCAGATGTAGGTATTGCGCCAGATGTAGCTACAACAAGCAGAATACCTACATTTTCCGGTGATGAACCAATGACCTACGCTTATTCCGTAGCACTGCAAGACTATCACCAGATTGACTCAATTAGTGCTGACGATCGCCGCATTCTCCAAATGTGTACTCAAAGATAGGGATTGGGGATTGGGGATTGGGGACTGGGGACTGGGGACTTGGAAGAAGGAGGAAAGGCGACAGGTAATTTTATGCAAAGACAAAAAATAAGACTTTGGGCGTTGCATAAATGCGGGATGAATTAAGCTTTTCTAGCAAAGTAAACTAACGATTTTTTGCGGCTTTGCGCCTTTGCGCGAAACATAAATCATCCCATTAATCAGCAACGCCAGACTTTGTTTCAAAGCCTCTACCCCAATGGAGATGACCTCATAGAGAGGGGTAAAAATCTCGACTAAAACAAGCGAAATCAGGTGTATAAGTTTTTCTTTTTTCGCATGAAACCACTTGGAAGAATCAACAGACCCAGGGAAGAAAAATTATTACCCAATCCCCAGTCCCCAGTCCCCAACTAAAACTCGATCCCTGGTTGCGCCTTAACGTTTTGGTCACGGAAAGGATGTTTCACCAGGGTCATTTCTGTGACTAGGTCGGCGCGTTCAATAATAGGGGTTGGCGCGCCTCTACCTGTAAGGATGACGTGCTTACTGGATGGTTTTTGAGCAAGACCTGCTAACACATCATCGACTTGTAAGTATCCCATTTTCAGGGCGATATTGATTTCATCTAACAGCACTAGCTGAAAATCGGGGTTACGGATAAATTCTAGGGACTTTTCCCAGGCTGCGTTAGCTTTTTCGATATCGCGATCGCGGTCTTGAGTTTCCCAGGTAAAGCCTTCACCCATTGCGTGAAATTCGATTTGGTCGCGCCAAAGACTAAACACCTTTTTTTCTGAAGGTTCCCACGAACCTTTGATGTATTGGACGATCGCCACCTTGTAACCGTGACCGAGCGATCGTAACACCATTCCCAGTGCGGCGGTTGTTTTCCCTTTACCGTTACCAGTATTGACAATAATTAAGCCTTTTTCTGGCACAGCTGAAGCTATGCGTCGTTCTTGTACTTCTTTACGACGCTGCATTTTTTGCTGATACTGTTCATTAGTCAGATTAGCTGACATTATTTCATCAATTAAACGTTCAATTTCCTTATCTGATTCTAATGCTTCTTGTGTATCGCTTATCATCAAAATCACCAAGAATACAGAAAATAAATGTGACAATGAACCAAACCAAGAGCAACTTATGTTTGGGTGAATGAGTATCTGAGGCGAATTTGGCAGAGAATCAAGAAAAAATTAGAGGAAATACTGCTATTTTTACTAAACCTTCTCTCGTAGGAGATGTTGCGGACAGGATTTAGTAGTTCACTGTATAAGAATCTCTTTAATGTACTTCTATCTAGCACGAAATTTTGCAAATAGCCTGGAAGCCTAAGTATGTCTCACAACATTACGCTAGAAAATATTGATTGATTATATACTTACGTTTTTACCATTATTTTCTAACCTAAGTTGCCAATTATATGACATCCAAGTTGAACCTCCAACTTTAGATTCCTATAATTATTCTAGAGAAATTTAATAACTTCATCACACACTTTATACAGAAAATTTTGTCATATCTTTTGATTGAATAAAATGGCGAGATGAAGCTGAACGTTTAAATGTTGCCGATATTTATACAATACAGAAATTATTCACTGTCCACGTTCATCAAGAACGTTTTTGTAGTGTACATCTAGCAGATATGCTAGCTCATAATCATTTCTTGACAATGTTGCACAGACTAAGTAAAACGGTGTAAATAATTAAAGGTTAGTAGTGAGGACTTTAGTCCTCAAATAAGGACTAAAGTCCTCACTACGAACTCAATTTTAGTTTGTTAATGTTTTTTGAGCCAAAAAAAGCCTGATCGGACAGAGTTTTCAACTCAAATTTCCGAGAATAATCTATTCCCATACTTGATTAATTCTGACTTTTCCAAGTTCCGTGGAAACTGTGGGGGATGACGCTGGGTAATTCTAATTTGCAAATGGGTTCTTGGTCTAGGCGATCGCAATCATAGATCCAAACTTCGCTACGATGAGAATTACCGTCATATACCACCGTTAAAACCCAATCTTCTACAAGAATTGGTTCAGAAGGATAAAAGTTTTCACCTGGGTTAGCTTCGGTGAGGGTTTGGGTCTTGTGGTCGAAGCGAGCGATCGCGTTTAATATTTCTTGGCTGATGTCTGTACCTGGTCGAGTTATGGACATATAAGTGTAACGCGAAGCTTGTCCGACATTGGCTTTGGGAACAAGGGGGAATTCACAAGTCCTGTCTAGTAATGTTTCAATGGCGGTGACTTTACCTGTTTGGGGTTGTAGTTGTACTCGTGTTAATGTCGTCTCAGCGAGAGTATGAGTTTCACCTGCGGCGACTTCTTTAAGATATTGGTTAGTTTGAAAGTCTTGATAACGGGCAAAATCTATAATTACCGTCCCGCTAGGATCAACATAGCCGTTGGCAAAGTGCCACTGATACCAAGGTTCTGTTTTAGCACGACTGACTAAAGTTAATGTCTCACGGTCAAATACTAAAATTTCCGTGCCTAATTCTGGTTGCCATTTCATCGAGTCGCTGTAAGTCCCGACACCAAATAGCACAGGCATCACATTGATTCTGACTGGTGGGGCAAAAAAGATGAGATATTGACCAGCTAGCACAAAATCATGAATTACTGGGAAACCTTCTAAAGTAAACTTATTCTTTTGCAGAATCTTGCCAGTATAGTTACTTTTATAGATATTCAGAACCGCATTGACGCTAGGAGTAACACCAAAGTTGAAAATTTCCCCTGTGTGGGGGTCAACTTTGGGATGAGCAGAATAGGCTAAACCTTGATCTAGCCCACCTAAATTATCTAAGCCTTGAGTTTCTAGGGTTTCGAGGTCAAGGGCGTAGGGGTGATTACCTTCCCACAGTGCCAAGAGTTTATCCGGTAATGCTAACACCGACGTATTAGCAGCGTGTTTCACTGGTCGTAGCCATTGATTCCAAATCGCGCCGGGTGCAGTCATGCCATAATTGCCGTATAAAAATTTCCCGGCTACGGTTTCGGCTTGATAACCTGTAGTCTGCACATAGCGATAAACCGCACTAGCCCCTGCGTCAGTGAACTTGACAGCCAGAATTGCCCCATCCCCATCAAACCAATGCCCTACACGCACACCACCCCGTTCTAGCCTGGCTGCACCATTGCGGTAGAGTGTACCACGCAAGCGATCGGGAATACTGCCGGAGATAATTGGCAACTGGGTAGGCGGAAATTCCTTTGCAGGTTCAATGACTGCCTTTGCCCAAGCTTTTTTTGTTGACTTTTGATCTAATATCTGCATATTAAGTTACCAGTTTATCTTCCCTGGTAACTTATGTTAGTAGAGATTTTAGGGCAGGGGACAGGGGGCAAGAGGCAGGGGGCAGGGGAGGGGCAGGGGGCAGGGGGCAGGGGAAGGTAGACAAGGTGGAATTTATTCTCAACTCAGCACTCATTACTCATTACTCATTACTCAGCACTCAGCACTGCTACTATTGCTCATAGGTTGAGATGTGGTAAAAGCTTCTCTACCTGTAATTAATCTAGAGCGACGGTTACGAGTGATATAGTTCCACGCCCATTGAAATACTACTAGTAATTTAGTGTCAAACTCGATTAAGAAATAAATGTGGATGAGTAGCCAAAATACCCAAGCCAGGAAACCTGTGAGTTGAATATAGCCTAAATCTACAACAGCTAAATTCTGCCCAATCATCGCTAAACTACCAACGTCGTTGTAATGAAATTCCGGCAAAGTGCGACCTCTTAACCGTCGTTTAATCAGTTTAGCTACATATTCTCCTTCTTGTTTAGCTACGGGTGCAACACCAGGCAAGGGTTTACCATCTTGATGGGAGAAGTTACCTAAATCTCCGACGACAAAAATGTTTTTATAACCTCTAATTGTCAAGTCTGGTTCTACAATCACCCGTCCAGCATGATCACACTCTACATCTGTACGTTGTGCCAAGATTTGTCCCATTGCGGAACCTTTTACACCTGCTGCCCACAATATAGTTTGAGAGTGAATCTCTCTCACTTCACCATCTTTCTTGAAGGTGACGATGTTATTTTCAATGTTTGTCACTCTGGTCTTGGTGTGCAGTTCCACACCCAATTTTTGCAAAGCTGCTGTAGCTTCTTCCGATAAATCTGGTGAAATGTGTGGGAGGATACGATCGCCCCCTTGCAATAGTAAAATCTTGGTTTCTGAGGTGTCAATGCTACGGAAATCTTCTTTGAGGGTTTTGTATGCCAACTCAGCGATCGCACCCGCTAATTCTACACCAGTAGGGCCGCCCCCCACAATCACGAAATTCAACCAGGCACGGCGTTTTTCTGGATCAGTTTCCTTTTCTGCGGCTTCAAACGCGCCAAATATCCGGCGACGCATTTCTATCGCATCCTCAACAGTTTTTAAGCCGGGTGCAAGGTCTTTCCAGTGATCTTTACCAAAATAGGAGTGATTAGCACCTGTAGCAACGACTAAGGTGTCATAGGGGATGGCTTTATCACCCATGATGACTTTTTGTGCTTTGGGATCAATATCATTTACTTCCCCTAGCAATACTTGTGTATTCTTACTTTTACTGAATACAGACCGCAATGGTGAGGAAATATCCCCAGGCGATAACGTACCTGTTGCAACTTGATATAAAAGTGGTTGGAATAGGTGAAAGTTACGTTTATCAATCAAAGTCACATTAACATTAGCTGTCTTCAGATTCTTAGCTGTATATAATCCACCAAAACCGCCACCAATAATCACAACTTCATGTGGTTTAGTCTTCTGTTGTGTTTTACTTTTCTCAGGCGAAACGACCATAAGGCATATTTCCTTTTGTTAAGAGGTGTAACTTTTCTTAACAAAGGTGTAGCAGAATTATGATGATGCTTGCCGTCTATTAATAACAGTTGGAAAAACCACAAAAGTAGTCAAAGATACTATTTAGGTAATGGGGCATTGGGCATTGGGGAAAAAAATTCCCTCATTTCTTCTCTGTCTACCTTGTCTACCTTGTCTCCCTCCCCTGAACCTCTACACCCTTACACCCCTACACCCCTACACCCTTACACGTTCAAACAAAGCCCGATAAACTGGTTCACCTTTATTTTGTGTGCCGACTTCTCTTTCTGTTGGGACTGGTAAGGGATTTTCTGCTAGCCATTCGCTGGTGTGGAGTCTTTGAAAATGGGGATTTTCTGAGAAGCGATCGCACATTTCTAATGCTATAAATTCCATATCTGATTGGAGAAATACTACTCCCCCCACAGCCAAATAATTAGCTAAATCTGCGACTAATTCGGGTTGCACTACACGGCGTTTAGCATGGCGAGTTTTAAACCAAGGATCAGGAAATTGAATAGTAACACGCTGTAAAATTCCTGGGGGAAGAGAAGATAACAGCACTTTCAAAGAATTATTCGCATTACAAAATACGTAATGCAGATTTGTCAATCCTAGTTCAGAAGACAATCTATTTGCTTCTATGACTAATGCTTCTCGGATTTCCAAACCGAGAAAATTCCAATCAGGTTCTATCTTTGCCATATTCAACACAAATCTTCCCCGCGCACAGCCAATATCTAAATGTAGCGGTTGCTGTGGTTTAGCATAGATGTTTTCCCATTCTATGGGATCTACTGATTTTTGATACTTTTGCGCCAAAGGATTAACGTGCTGGCGGACTCGAATAAATGGCAAATTAAGACTCCTTTACGTTAGTCAATAGTCAATAGTCAATAGTTGTTAGGGAACAGGGAACAGGGAACAGTTATGAGTCAATAGTTTTTACAATGCCCAATGCCCAATGCCCTATGGTCAATTTACTATGTATACAAATGTTAAGTCTAGGCAATCCTACGCTGCTTGGCGATGCAAAGGTTATACTTTATTAAAAAAGTGTGCTTTTAACTACCGTTTTTAAGAATTGTTAGAAATCAATGGTGCTAAATTTTCGCTTTGCCGTAGTTAGCGACTTACATATCGCCCTTCCTCACACAATCTGGGATCATCCTAGTCGGTTTCATCTTGTGGAAGTTAGTATTCCAGCTTTTGAACGTGCTATTGAACATTTAACAGAACTTAATCTAGATTTTATTTTACTGCCAGGAGATTTAACACAGCACGGTGAGGCAGAAAATCACCTGTGGTTACAAAAAAGGCTATCTCGATTACCTTTTCCGGCTTATGTCGTACCTGGGAATCATGATGTTCCAGTTTTGATGGGCAATCAGCAATCTATTCCTTGGGCTGATTTCCCTCGTTATTATCGCAAGTTTGGTTATGAAAATACTAATCAACTGTATTACACACAGCAACTGTTACCAGGGGTGCGATTAATTGGCTTAAATTCTAACTGTTTTAATCAAAAGGGTGAGCAAATAGGACGCTTAGATGATGAACAGCTAAGATGGCTGGAAGAGGTGCTAGCCGCAGCTAAAGATGAATTAGTTTTGGTGATGGTACATCACAACGTAGTTGAACATTTACCCCATCAATCGCGTCATCCGATGGCACACCGCTATATGCTGGCGAATGCTCCTGAATTATTGCAGATACTACGACGCTATGGGGTGAGTTTAGTATTTACAGGCCATTTACACGTTCAAGATGTCGCCTGTGATGATGGTGTATATGATATTACGACTGGTTCTTTAGTCAGTTATCCCCATCCTTATCGAGTATTAGAGTTTCATCGCGATCAAAAGGGGAAAGAGTGGCTACAAATACTGTCTCATCGAGTAGAATCAGTCCCTAACTTCCCTGACTTGCAACATTTATCAAAACAGTGGATGGGCGATCGCTCTTTCCCCTTCCTAATGAAATTACTGACATTGCCGCCATTAAATTTACCAGAAACCCAAGCCCAAGAACTAGCTCCGAGTTTGCGAGACTTTTGGGCAACCATTGCCGATGGAGATGCTTTATTAGATTACCCACATTTTCCCCACAAAGTGCGCCATTACATTCAAACCTACAGCGCGATCGCTCAAACCGGTACCCCCAGTTTCATAGATAATAACAGTACACTTCTTTTACAGAAAAATCTCGACTAATGAGTGCTGAGTGCTGAGTGCTGTTAGCGGTAGCGCGGCGTTTAGCCGGTGCTGGGTTCTGACTAATGACTAATGACTAATGACTAATAACTAACTTTGTCGGCAAATCCCAAAGACAGAAGTATAACCATGCAAAAAAGTCCTACCAGCAACAGGGCCGATTTCTCCACCACAGAAAAAGCCGCTAATGGGGATATGGGGAACGTAGCGTTTAAATAACTCAGAATCAAAATTGGGTTTGCCGTACAATCCTTCCCCACGGCCTACACAAGCAAACATTAAAGCACCAACGGCAGCATGATCTGAGCTTGATTGTTGTTGATATCGTTCCAAAAGAAATTCTAAATCTTCAGCCGAGGCTTGAGCATCCCTAAGATGGAATTGTAGACGTTGGCCGGGACGAACTAAATCCCCAATGGCGATCGCGCCCCCAGACGGATCTACCCCTAAAATCGTCCTAATTAAAAAATCACCTTGCTGCAAAGACATTTTAAACTCATCCATCGCTACCCCAACAAATAGCGAATGTTGTGCTAAAGTCCGTTCTTTTTCACTCAGGCTAGCAATCAAATCTCGCAGCACTACCAAAGGTACTTGCTCATCTATTTCCAAAATAATATTGCGTTCAGCTTTTGTGACTTGTAGTGGCTTACCAATTGGTTTACATCCTTGTGCCACAATCGTCTCTAAAATAATATTGCCACTTAAAGCCAAACCCACAGTCCCTTCCCGATATAAACGTTGGTCAATTCCCCCTTTTGTATCATGGGCAAATAAAGCCAGACGACCACCAAAACCCCCTGAACTCGCCTGTCCACCCACAATTACTGAACCAGGATAAGCAAAATCTAATCCCTGTAATAAATCGTTCACACCTGAAGAAAAAGCACTAGAAAGTAAAACAAACTCCGGTTTTGGTGATGATTGCACACCAATCAAGTTAATCCAAGCATCAGGAGAACTATCTAAATCTGGTAAATCTTCAGCCGTTACATGAAAAACTTGTAAATTCACCCCTGGTAAGTGAGCCAAAGTTAAGCTTAAAGCTGGTTCTGCTTCTAATTCTTGGGTTTCTCCCTCCAGGGTAGTACCAATTACCCCACCCCCACTACAACCAACTAAGACAGGTACAGACAATTTTTCAGCTAACAAAGGTAACACCCTAGAATACTCACTGGCAAATGCGGCAGAAATAAACACCAACCCTAAATCCGCAGGTGCAGTTAACGATGAAACGGTGCGTTGTACCACATCTGCTATTGCTGCTTCTAGGGAAGGACGGGTTGATAGGGCATTTACCCATTGCATTTGATCTGCCATGTGTTTAGGGCTGCTTTTGTTTGTGTGGTCGATAGTTTTGAGTTGTCCTTGCTATGTGGACTTTGCAGCCAACTCACTTAGGACTATGGTTGTAGTATTTTGGCCAATCTGCACTAGATCATAGTGTATTGTTGGATTTTTGCCTTACTGATCTATAAAATCTTAAAAGATAAACGATATTTTAGTGTATTTTTCGCAGATTGTTGTAATTGTTATCGATACATCAAACTATACAAGCAGGTGCATCCATACATTCGGTACAATAGTTATCGATAAAACACAACAATAGCAACTTTTGCAACTCCTCCATACCAGTAGTAAAATCACACAACGAGACCAAAACGATGACTGATACTCAAACAAACAACATTGAAGAAAAAATTGAACAAGAAGTAGAACAAGCCCGTGCTGTCTGTGACATTTCCGGTAGCAACTCCGCAGAGTGTGCTGCGGCTTGGGATGCTGTAGAAGAATTACAAGCTGAAGCCTCCCACCAACGCCAAAACAAACCAAAAACCGCTTTTGAAAAATACTGTGATGACAACCCAGAGGCTGATGAATGCCGTCTTTATGACGAATAGAGTCTAAATCTGGCATTTTGACTAGAATCGACAAGCAACCAGAATTTGTGAGGACTGTTTTGCACCTGTTTGTACGCCAAGCCCTGAAATAAATCATTTATTTAGCACTAAAAGCTAAAAAAACTAGGGACTTAATCAGCGTACTACGCTGGCAGCAATATTATAGACTCAGCCAGTCTACTTAAATTTGCTACAGTAGGTGCAAAATATTCATTCTCATAATCTGTGAGTTGCTTGTTTTTTTTCTGTTAGGCATGGAGTATGAAAAAGGCAAAAGTAAAAAGTAAAAAGGTGAGCCATTGCGATGGTGTTAGCGTAGCGTTAGCGACACAGGAGCGTCACCCGTTCGCGATAGCGTTGCGTAGCCAAGGGTAAAAGATGATTTTTTGCCTTTTGCCTTTTGCCTTTTGACTTAATTTCACCTCTAAAACCCGCAAATTACGAATATAGTTAATGCAATATATTGATTCGTGAGCGTTTAATAGGAACTATGCAAAATAACGTTTGGTTTCGCCAGTTTGTCTGGATTGACTACCGATTAGCACTTTTATTTCTAGTTTTGATTCCCTTAATCATCTTGACATGGGCTTATGTCCAAAAGGTAGAAGGGATACAAAGACTGTTAATGATTTATTGGCGAATCTCTAGTTTGCTGGCAATTACAGCGTATTTGATGATTGCCCAGTATCCAGTTAGTTTTGTTTCTGGGTTGGTTGGGTTGATATTAATTCCCCTTGCGTTGTGGTTTTGGGTGGATCTCAATGATGAAATTGAATATTTACCAACTACACCCTTAAAGCTAACTTTCACTTCTTGGCGGTGGGCTGTAACAGTTTATTGCTTGTTAGGCGCGATCGCATTTGTACCTTTTTTGGGTTGCGCCTTTTCTAGCACTGCCATTAAAACCCCCGAATGTCTCGTTTGGTTTGAAGCCCCATTAATGTTTAAAAATTGGTTTCATTACAATAGCAAACACGCTTTTCTCGGTTTTTTGGGCATAGTCGGTTTAATAGTTTACGTGCTTTATTTAAGCTACTTCGTCGTCGTGAAGTTGGGCAAGCAGGGACGCTCGGCTACACCGCAGTAAATAGTGGTGAGTGGTGAGTGGTGAGTAAAGTTTTCAGAATGATACCGATTTGAAAAAAGATGGCTACAAATTGATTTCTCAAAAGCTCCCAGCAAAGCATTCCACCATCCGTCTTGGAAAGTTGAGCCACTGCGTTGGACGGGTTTCCCGGCTTATAGCAAGTGGCGTTTCTACGGCGGGAAACCCCCCTACAGAACTTTCCGCAAAATCTAAAATCTAAAATCCAAAATGGTATGAGTTCCATTGGTAAGCGACTAGAACAATACACAATCAAACGTCCGCAAGAAGTCTTACTTGTGACAGTGGAAATTGCTGATGAGCAAGATAAAGTAGCGATTTTCAAAGGATTTTCCAGTTCCTTAATGCGTCCTACTGCTTTTGATCCTGAAATTCCAGTTATCCCAGATGAGGCAACAATTATCAATATTGACCGCATCGCCAGCCCCTATAATCCCGAAGCTCCCCGTTACATCGAAAGACAAATTTCCTGGGAAGCAATGCAGAATTTGCTCACGGAAGTGGGAGTATAGGGGATTGGGGATTGGGGACTGGGGACTGGGGACTGGAGACTGGGGACAAGGTAGACAAGGTAGCAAAAACTAATGAGTAATAAGTAATAAGTAATGACTAATGACTAATGACTATTGACTAATGACTATTGACTAATGACTATTGACTAATGACTATTGACTAATGACTATTGACTATTGACTATTGACTATTGACTATTGACTATTGACTAATGACCCGTTCTGGATACACCTTACCTGTTTTTGCTTGTGCTGCGGCTGTGGCGGCTTTACGTTGGTTGCGTGAGCGTCAACCTTTGGTAGTGGTAGCCGTTGACTTGATTACACCTGCACAAATTGCAGAAATCCCTATTGAACAAGTGACTGGATTATCTGAGCAGATGGCTTTGGCTATTACTCGCTCTGATCCTGGGGATAATCTGGATTTGACTAAAGATACCCCTGTTTGGGCGTTGGTGGAGTGGGGAGGCGTTGGGGATGAACAAGTCACTATTCGCGGTGGGGAAGGAATTGGTAAACAAGTCAACGCCGAGAATCATCCAGCAATTTATGGTTATGCGCGGCAGTTGATGCAAGAAAATTTATCTCGACTACTTGCACCTACAGAAAAAATCACGGCGACGATTATCTTACCAGAGGGGCGATCGCTGGCTTTGCGTACCTCTAATGCTGCCTTTGGTGTGGTGGAAGGACTTTCTCTATTAGGAACATCTGGAATTTCTCAACCTCTGAGTACACCTGAGCAGTTAGAGAGTTTTCGCGCAACGTTACAACAAAAAGCCAGTCAGTTTAGTAGTTTAGTCTTTTGTATTGGCGAGAACGGCTTAGATTTAGCAGCGAAAACCGGTATTAACCCTGATAAATTGGTAAAAACTGCTAATTGGTTAGGTGCAATGTTAGTGGAAGCAGAGCTTTTGGGTGTTAAGGAAATCTTATTGTTCGGCTATCATGGGAAGTTGCTGAAGCTGGCTGGCGGGATTTTTCACACTCACCATCACTTAGCTGATGGGCGCAGGGAAGTTTTAACTAGCCATTGTGCTTTGGCAGGATTAGATCAACAAAATCTCGAAGTGGTGTTTCATTCTCCGACTGCGGAAGCCGCACTGACACATTTAAGAGGCTTGGATCAGGCTACAGACAGTGATTGGGTAAATCAAGTATATAGTGCGATCGCAAACACCATTGATGCTCGCTGCCAAGAATATCTCCAAAGTCATCGGACTGATAATACTCAAAACACAATCTGTGGCTCAATTCTCTTTGATCGCAGCCGTAAAATTATCATCAAGAGTAAAACTGCTTGTAACTTAATTGGAAATTTATGTTAACTTATTATGAATAATCATAAATAATTCCAATAAATAACTTTTTCAGTAAGCTCTCTAAGGTAATTTATACCTTTTAATACGTCTTATACCCGCCTAACAAGCGTCTCTTATATGGCGTTTGTGATTAATCACTCTTTCCTTTGCTGACTCACTAGGCAGCAAGACCGTACATCTAAACACGAGAGCAATCATCTACTTCTAAATTTGCACCTTCCATGATGAATACAGTGGTGACTCTACCAACCGAACAAGCCCCTCAAGCAGTAGAAGAGTTTGGGCGGCTTGAGCGTCAAATTATCGTCATTTTAGACTTTGGTTCTCAGTATTCTGAACTAATTGCCCGACGCATCCGCGAAACTCAAGTATACTCTGAAGTTCTCTCTTATCGCACCCCCGCCGAACAGTTAAGAAAACTCAACCCCAAAGGAATTATTCTGTCTGGCGGCCCCAACTCAGTTTACAGTGATGGTGCGCCCCATTGTGACCCAGAAATCTGGCATTTAGGCATTCCCATTTTGGGTGTATGCTACGGCATGCAGTTGATGGTGAATCAACTGGGTGGTGAAGTTGCCAAAGCTGACCGGGGTGAGTACGGTAAAGCTTCACTGTATATTGATGACCCTACAGACTTATTAACTAACGTCGAAGACGGCACAACCATGTGGATGAGTCATGGGGATTCAGTTACACAAATGCCCCCAGGGTTTGAGATTTTAGCCCATACTGAGAATACACCTTGTGCTGCGATCGCTCACCACGAGCAAAAACTCTATGGTGTACAGTTCCATCCAGAAGTTGTCCATTCCATCGGCGGTTTAGCCCTAATTCGCAACTTTGTTTATCATATCTGCGAATGCGAACCCACCTGGACAACAGCAGCCTTCGTAGAAGAAGCAATTCGAGAAATTCGGGCGAAAGTTGGCGATAAACGCGTACTGTTGGCTTTATCCGGTGGGGTTGACTCTTCGACCTTAGCTTTTTTACTGCATAAAGCTATCGGTGATCAACTCACCTGCGTATTTATCGACCAAGGCTTTATGCGGAAGTATGAGCCGGAAAGATTGGTGAAGTTATTCCGAGAACAATTTCACATTCCTGTGGAGTATGTTAACGCGCGCGATCGCTTCCTGAACATGATGGAGGGAGTGACAGATCCAGAAGAAAAACGCCGCCGTATCGGTCACGAATTTATTCGGACATTTGAAGAAACATCCAAACGCCTTGGCCCCTTTGACTATCTGGCGCAAGGAACTCTCTATCCAGACGTAATTGAATCGGCTGATACCAACGTTGATCCCAATACTGGCGAACGGGTAGCAGTGAAAATTAAGAGCCATCATAACGTCGGTGGTTTACCCAAAGATTTACGGTTCAAGTTAGTCGAACCTCTGCGGAAACTCTTTAAAGATGAAGTCCGTAAAGTCGGCCGTTCCATTGGTTTACCAGAAGAAATTGTCCAACGCCAACCCTTCCCCGGCCCTGGTTTAGCAATTCGCATCTTGGGTGAAGTCACAGCCGAACGTTTGAATATTCTGCGGGATGCTGATTTGATTGTCCGCCAAGAAATTAACCAACGCGGCTTGTATCATGAATACTGGCAAGCCTTTGCAGTCTTGTTACCTATTCGCAGTGTTGGTGTCATGGGTGATCAACGCACCTATGCTTACCCCATTGTGCTACGGATTGTCAAGAGTGAAGACGGGATGACAGCAGATTGGGCGCGTGTGCCTTACGATGTGCTGGAAGTCATTTCTAACCGCATTGTCAATGAAGTCAAAGGTGTGAATCGTGTGGTGTTTGATATCACCTCTAAGCCACCTGGAACTATTGAATGGGAATGATCAGCAATTTCGGTTGTAGATTTTTCCTTTAAATTGACACGTAATTAAATCAGGTGGGTAATACCCATCTGATTTTTTATATTTCTCTAAATCCGACTAAAGATAATTCTTCCCCTGCTCCCTGCTATCTATGTGTAGCTTTATTTGGGATAATTCATACTAAAAGGGGATTTCTATCTGAAAAATTGCACCTTTTCCTAGAGCAGAAATACAACTTAACTTCCCTCCATGTTGTTCAACGACAATTTGATAACTGATAGACAGTCCTAAACCAGTACCAGAACCGACGGGTTTAGTGGTGAAGAAAGGATCAAAAATTTGTCCCAAATTTGCTTCATCTATTCCCATTCCATTATCAATAATGGAAATTATGACAGCATTTTTTGCAGTAACTACCTCTGTTTTAATTGTGATTATGGGGTATAAATTTGTATTGTTGTCAGACCTCAAGGCATCAATGGCATTATTTAAAATATTCATAAATACCTGATTGAGTTGACTAGCATAGCAGTTAACTTGAGGTAGTGGTTGATAATCTTTCATCACTTGGATTACAGGTAACGTTTCATTTCCCTGTAATCGATGCTGTAGAATTAGCAAAGTATTGTCGATGCCTTCTTGCAAGTCTACAGGTTTTTTATTCGCTTCATCCAAACGAGAAAAATTGCGTAAACTGAGGACAATATCACGAATTCTCTCACTGCCCGCCTCCATAGAATTCAGCATTTTTGCTGCATCTTTTTGTAAGAATTCTAGGTCAGCTTCTGCAATTTTTGCTTGAAGTGAATCAGAAGGATGGGGATATTCAGCTTGATAAGCTGCAATTAGTTCCAAAAGAATATTGAGAGATTCTTTAGTATGGGTGATATTGCTATAAATAAACCCAATGGGATTATTTATCTCGTGAGCAATACCTGCAACCAGATTACCCAAACTAGACATTCTTTCGGCTTGAATTAGTTGAGCTTGGGTTGTTCGCAATTGTTTGAGAGTTTGTTCCAAGTAAATATTTTGTTGTTTTAGAGCCTTTTCTGCCAACAGACGCTCGATTTCTGCGGCTGAACGAGCCGCAAAAATTTTTAATATAGATTCTTGTTCTTCGTAAGTGCGTTCTAATGGTTTGGTGTGCAAACCAGCTATATGTCCTAGAGGTTTACCTTGAGGATCTAAAATTGGTACTCCCAGATAACTTTCGGCACACAAAGTCACTAAATCTAAGTCTTCAGGAAATTTTTGTTGGATACACTGAGGGTAAATCTGAAGACCTTCTTGATAAAGAACACCGCAAGGAGTTCCAGCCAGATCGTATTCAAAATTGGGGCCGAAGTCTTCCCCTGCCCAAAATGCCAAAACTCTAGCGCGTGGTTGCTGATCATCCACAAATTCTGCAATTAAAGCATACTGTATTTGGAGTACCTCAGCCAAATAGTGCGCGCAAGCTTGAAAGAACGCTTCCCCAACTTGAGCAGCAATCCCTTCGACAATTAATTTGAGGTTAATATTTTCTTGGTGAAATTGTTGCGTTGGTGATGTAATATTTGTATCTTGTGGATGCAAAGTTGGCATGATAATCAGTTGAATCTTGAGAATGTAGATCAAAGGTGCATTGATCTCAAGATTTAGTGTTCCCATCTATTGCAGATGAAGCTGAATTTCAGGAAAAATTTCAACTAGGATTCATTTAAAATTTACACATGACACAGGGGATTTTAAATAATCAAATTAATGGCAATTTAATGATAAAAGTAGCACCTTTTCCCACACCAGGACTAGTAACGTTAATTGTCCCACCGTGTAATTCTACTAGATGACGAGCGATCGCTAAACCTAATCCTAACCCACCCTGCTGATGATGAATATTTGCTTGATGATAGCGTTCAAAAACCTGGGGGAGAAACTCTGGATCAATACCAATTCCAGTATCAGTTACCGTAATTTTAGCTTGAGCATTTTCGGCTGATAGAGTAACGATAATTCTGCCGCTATCGGGAGTAAATTTAATAGCATTAGAGAGCAGATTGCCTAAAACTTGCAATAACCGATGAATATCACCAGTAATTGAGGGAATTGATTGATCAATTGCCGATTCTAGAATGATATTTTTCGCCTGGGCTGAGGGGTAAGCAGTCTCAATCGCTACACTGATAATTGCCGCTAAATTCACTTGAGTCAGTTCTAAGCGTAATTTGCTACGAAGAATACGTGAGATATCAAGCAAGTCTTCTAGGAGTTTGGCTTGGGATTTTGCATTACGTTCAATAGTTTCTACAGCGCGAGTAAAATCAGCTTCATCTAAGTTACGAGTTTTCAGCAGTTGCGCCCAGCCCAGAATCGCATTGAGCGGCGATCGCAAATCATGAGATACCATCGCCACAAACTCATCTTTGGCACGGTTAGCGGCTTCAGCTTCCGTTCTGGCAGTTTTTTCTAATTGCAAAAGGCGATCGCGTTCTGCTTGTAATTGTTTGTAATCATCAATATCCGTACTGGAACCAAACCATTGTCTGATTTCCCCTTGCTGATTTTTAATGGGAATAGCTCTGACTAAATACCAGCGATAACTGCCATCATATTTGCGATATCTCATTTCTTGTTCATAAGTCTCTCCTGTGTGCATTACTTTTGTCCATTCCCCCATTACCCCAGCCAAATCATCGGGATGGATAACGTCTTTCCAGCCAAATCCCAGCGATTGCTCAATAGTCAGGCCAGTAAACTCATACCAGCGTTGATTCAGATGTTCGCATTCTCCTTGAGGATTAGAAATCCACACTAGATGAGGTACAACATTCGATAAGTAACGATAGTGTTCCTCACTTCGGCGCAAAGCTGCTTCAGCACGTTTACGTTGACTGAGATTAAGTACAAAACAAGCAGCATAGCCAGCATCCTCTCTCCCTTCAATTTGAGCAATTCCAAGTAATATAGGCACACGCGAGCCATCTTTGTGCAGATATTCCTTCTCAAATGGGTTACAAGCTCCATAAATCTGCAATTCCTGCATTTTTTGTTGGTCGAGGTCTTGATATTCTGGAGGTGTCATCATATTCCAGTGCAGCTTACCCGCTTCTAGTTCTGTACGGGTGTAGCCAAGCATTTCTAAGAAAGCATTATTGGCTTCGTATATTTTTCCACTGAAATCACCGAAATACACACCGACAATATTGGATTCCACAATGCGGCGGAATTTTGCTTCACTTTGACGTAATGCGACCTCTACGGATTTGCGGTCACTGATATCTGTCGTACTCCCAACTACTCTAACTGCTTTCCCTTGTTGATTTCTAATAATTATTCCCTGATCTAATACATAAATATACTGATTATTCTTGTGACGCACTCGATATTCAATTTCATACCGATTTTGCTCTGTCACTATAGTCTGAAATTGTTGTAATGCAATATCTAAATCATCAGGATGAATGCAATTTTGCCACCATTGAGGAGTAGGCTCTGTTTCCTCCAAAAGATAGCCTAAAATGCGAGTTAGCCCTTCAGTTCTGGTAACTTGATTAGTCTCTATATTCCAGTCATAAATTAGAGAATTAATTGCTGTTGTGGCTAATTGAAAACGCTCATTACTATCGCGCAATTCTTGTTCTATTTGCTTACGACTAGTGATATCAAAAGCTGTGCCAACTATTTGACGTGGTGAACCATCAGGATTCCGATTAAATATAGAATTACGACTGTGAAACCATCGCCATTCACCGCTAGCGTGTCGCATTCGATATTCATGCTCAACCACTTCTCCATCTTCAGAAGTATCAAATTGTTGAAATACACTAGGTATCTTTGCCAAATCATCAGGGTGCATGATTTGAGTCAACAATTCTTTTCCCAAAGCCTGAATTGATTGGGGTGTATACTCCAATATATTTGTGACCTTCTGATTCAAATACACATTTTGCTGTTCTACCAAATCATAAACATATAAGATTCCCGGCGTTGTCTCAGCAATGTGTTCTACCAGATTTTGACTTTCTCTTAACTGTTTTTCACTCCGATGTAGTTCTGCTCTTAATTTGACATTTTTAATCGCCGAATACAAAGTTGAGCGTAAATTTTCCCCAGTTGTTTGTCCTTTCACTAGATAATCATTAACACCTCTTTTCATGGCTTGGACAGCAATATCTTCATTGCCATAGCCAGTTAACATGACCACAGCAGGCATATTTTCTTGAGCTATCTTTTGTAATTCTATGAGAAATTCTAACCCATCCACATCAGGCAGTAAAAAATCTAATAAGATGGCATCAGGGAGAGATTCATGACAAAATTCTAAAGCCTCTTCACCTAATTCGTGTTCGATAATTTCATAGTTATTTTCTGATTCTTGTTGAAGATGACGACGATAGGTATGACGGTCTTCAGGAGAATCATCGACGATTAAAATAGTTAGCGGTTGTGCCATGACTATTTGCTAACAGTATCAGGGAGAACTACAATATCTAACCAGTAGATGAGGAAGCTATGAATAGTTGCGGCTAATCGCTTCATATCAATTGGTTTTAGAATATAACTAGCAACACAGTATTGATAACATATTTCAATATCTTTAGGGTTACTAGAAGTTGTGAATACAATTATGGGAATAGATTTGAGGTTTTGGTCTTGTTTGATTTGGGCTATAATATCTCTTCCATCAGTACCAGGTAAATTCAAATCAAGTAAAATAATTGATGGTCTGGGATAAATTTGTGTATCTCTATAGGTTCCGTGATGGTAGAGGAAATCGAGTGCTTCATCTCCATCGACACAACGAAAAATAGGGTTTAGAACTGCTTCTTTTTGCATGAAGCGACGCAAAGCTTCAAAGTCTTCGTCGCTATCTTCAATTACTAATAAAGTTTGGGTGGTATTGCCAATCATGAAATAGAGATGTATGGGTATGGGTGATAAATTATGTTAGTTTTTTAATATTTTTTTAATTCTGTTATTTAAACTCCAAAAATTTTCTGAAATCAGCTTTATTTCTCCCTATCCCTGGCCTCCTAGTTCTGAACTACTCTGTTCCTTTTAATGTGAAATAGAAAATGCTACCTTCCTCATAAGTTGACTCTAACCAAATTTGACCACCATGTCGTTCGACAATTTTTTTGGCAATGGTGAGTCCTGCGCCTGTACCACCACCGTATTTACTAGGGCCGTGTAGTCGTTTGAAAATCCGAAAAATTGAGTCAAAGTGTTTTTCCCGAATACCTATGCCGTTATCTTGAATGTAAAATGTGATTTGTCGTGTGGAATGGTCTAGATAGCCAATTTCAATCCATTTGTGGGGTTTATCGTTATATTTAATAGCGTTAGTGATTAGGTTACTAAAAACTTCGCCTAATTGCACGCGATCGCAATAAACTGTTGGTAATGGTCTAGGTATACGGATTTCTACGCCTGATTCCTCAATTCTCACCCTTAACATATCTAAAATCCGATGCACTACATCATTAAGATTTGTTGGCTGCATAGAAAGATTCGCTCTTCCTAGCCTGGAAAAATGCAATAGAGAATCAATTAAATCCTCCATGCGTTGAGTCAGACGAATTAGGGTGATTAACTTATCTTTACCTTCAGCGTTGATAATATTCCCATAGTCCTCCATTAAAAAGTTAGAGTAATTATGGATTCCCCGCAAGGGTTCTTTCAAATCATGGGATGCAATATAAGCAAAAGCATCTAATTCTTTGTTACTGCGCTCTAATTCTAGATTCAATTGAGCTAATTCATCGACTTTTTGCAGCACAATACTAATAATGGCACTGCGTAATTCTAAAGCTGCGCTAATTTCAGAAGATTTCCACGGTAGAGATTTCAACCACACTGTTTCTTGCCATAATGCAAAAGATTTTCGCGGTGATAGACGCAAACTTCCGTTAGCTTTGATTTCGACAGCTTTATGAGGATTACCTCCCCAATTGACAGTCTGGACTACTTCTCGACGAAACCACAAAATATAGTTTTTTTGACTTTTAGAAATGGAAATTGCGATCAATCCACTCACAACATCCCGTAGTTTTTCTGCTTCTGGATAAATTGTTGCTAAAGAATCAGTATGAAAAACTTCTTGATTCTGATGATTACTAAGCCAATTAATTAAATGATCAATATCTGAATGACTGGGAGTATTACCAACAAGATGATATTTACCATGTAGACAAATAGCAGCCCCTGTGGCATTAACTAAATCTAGTATATTCGGATGATAGTTAATTAATGCTTCAGTGAAATTATTTTCCACTGACATATATTCCACTAATTTGCTATGTACAGACTTGAGTTGAATTTTAGATTCTTTATTTTCGTTATCTTCTTTAGCACTCATTTCTATAGAAGCCATCTGTCCTAAAAATTCACAAGCACTCCTAATTTCGTAGGGAATATATTTTGGTGATTGATGATGACAAGCAATCAAACCCCAAAGTTTTTGATTTTTGAGTAGAGAGATAGACATAGAAGCAGTCACACCCATATTTTGCAGATATTCAATGTGCAGTGGTGAGACACTCCGCAAGACTGATTTTCCCAAATCTAAAGGCTGATGATTTAGAGGATGATTTGTGGAGATAATTGCTGCTGGCTGGTAGTCGGCATTGGGAATGATTCTTAGCCAATTTTCCGCATATAGTTTCCTAGCTTGTTGCGGAATATCAGAAGCAGGGTAATGTAAACCTAAATATGATGTGAGATATTCAGGTTTTTCTTCTGCAATGACAATGCCGTTCCAATTTTCATCGAAGCGATAGATCATCACTCTGTCGAAACTAGTAATTCGTTTCACTTCTTTGGCTAAAATCTGACTAATTTCTGCAATGTTAGTGGCTGCTTGTAGTTTAGTGAGTGCTAATTTTACTAAATGATAAAACCTAAAGAAAACGTGATTTTTTTCTGATGTGCTGGGTTCTAGTTCTAAAATGGTAATTTCACGACAACGATAGATAATGCCATCAAAACTTTTTGTATTGTTATTAGTTTTGATAATAAAGTCTATAGGATTAACAATTGGTGAATCTTCAGCATCTAAGCAATCTTTGAGAAAATTGACTTGTTCTGTCTCTAATAAAATATCTAAGTTTTGATTAAGCAGTTTTTCTGGATGGATGCCAAAAAAATCCCAGGTATTATTACTAACTTGTAAAATCGTTAACTTTGCTGCGTCTAAGGCTAAAAGTACACCATGAGGCTGAATAGAACCAGGAATATGAATTGGTTCTTGGTCACAATTACTGAGGTCAACCTGAAAAGCGTTAGTAGTTTTGTCAGTGTTCACGTTTGAGCCTCGATGATGTTGACTGAGTATGAGACTGACTCTAATATACTTTTTATTCACTTGGCAGATGCTTGTTAAGCAAACACCAACAGATATTTTGATGAATATTTTGTCATCGCACTAGATAATAACTAGTAAAGAGATGATTGATGTTATATTGACTCATCAGCAACAGCTAACCTGACAAAGAGATTTAAATACACCATAATTGCCAGTAAATATTAGTTTATGAACGGTATGATAAAATTTAATTTTTGTGAAATAGTCATTAGTTAGTTTCCTCTGATTAATGATTAGTGTTGCAGTAGACGGGATATGATTCTGGCTTTAGGAGACGCAATAGCGATCGCGTCCCTGTTTTTTGGCATTGTATAATGCTTTATCGGCTAAAGCGATGAGTGTATCTGGTTTCATCTCCCTACAGGGAATAACACAAGTAACCCCTAAACTCAGTGTCACTATATCTTGAATATCAGACTGGGCGTGGGGAATAGCCTGTGAGTAAATTGCTTGTTGAATATTTTGTGCAACTTTGATTGCTTGATCTAAATCAGTTTCAGGAAGAAGTACCGCAAATTCTTCTCCGCCATAACGCGCCACCAGACCTATAGAATGGTCAACTATCTGTTGTGTTGTCTGCGCTATCTTGATTAAACAATCGTCGCCTGCAAGATGACCATAGTAATCATTATAGGATTTGAATTTATCCACATCGAATAAAATCAGCGACAGGGGTTTTTGTTCTGGTGTCAAAAATTGCCATGCTTCTTGTAGTCGTTTATCAAAGCAGCGACGGTTAGCCACCTGCGTCAAACCATCGAGATTTGCTAATTGTTCTAGCTTTTGATTCGCATCTTGTAGAGCTAGTTCCACTTTCTTGCGTCCAGTGATATCACGGATGGTAATAGCAAAACCATCACCTAGCTTAACTGCAACAAAGTGATGCCACAAAGAATCACCAAATTGATAGTAAAAATCCCGTTTTAAAGGCTTCCCTGTTTCCACAATCTTCACAAACTCATCAAAGAGTTCTGGATCTCTGGATGATAAAAATTCTTTGAGGAGGGATTTACCAATCATATCCTCATACCTACTGTTGAAGGCTCTAGCAATCACAGGGTTAACAACTAAACAACGAAAATCTTCGATTTCTCCGGTTGTGGGGTTGCGGACAGCTTGCATTGCTGCAATACCATCGAGTGAACTATTCAAAATGCTGGCAAGTATTGCCCTCGATTGATATAGTATTTCTTCTGTTTCTCGCCGTTTAATATTTTCTTGTTCTAGAAGTCGTTGTTGACGTTGAATGGTTAATTGATTTTCGATGCGTGCAACCACTTCTTCCATCTGAAAGGGTTTAGTAATGTAGTCTATTCCCCCTAATTGAAAGGCGGTAACTTTATCAAAAACGTCATCTAAAGCACTAATAAAAATGATGGGAATGCTGCGGAGAAGTTCATCGGCTTTGAGAATCTTACAGACTTGATAGCCGTCCATTTCTGGCATCTTGATATCTAACAGAATAATATCCGGTCGTTTGACTTTGACCGTTTTTAGTGCCATCCGTCCAGTCGTGACGCTGCGAACAGTGTAGCCGATATTGATTAGAGAATCACTTAATAACTGTAAATTTTCGGGTATGTCGTCTACTAGCAGAATGTTCCCTTTAGTTGCTGTCTCAGAATCAAAATTCATTGCTGATTATCGGCTCGACTAAATCAACCAACTCCTCAAATTTAAATTGCTTCGCTAGTTTTGTCAGTGATTCTCTCAAAGTAATTGTAGTTTCAGGAATTTCTTGAATAAGTTCAAGGACGAGTTTGGTATTAGCTTCCAGGGCAGCTGCATATAATTGAGCAATCCAGGTTTGGGGCATACAGCTAAAATCTAATGGGGTCAAGATACTCGGTTTGACCTCATCTGGAGTGGTTGTAGGAGTTTGGGCAAAGATGTATTTAATACCCAGATGCTTGGCTAGGGTGTCAAAAATCAGATGTTCCACAAAAGGCTTACGCAGGAAGTCATCGCACCCAGCAGAAAGAGTGATGGCTTTTTCCTCTTCTAAAACACTGGCAGTCAAGGCAATGATGGCTGTAGCGTGACCTTTGGTCGTAGATTTGATATATTTTGTCGCTTCGTAACCATCCATAATTGGCATTCGCATATCCATCCAAATCAGATGCGGTTGCCATTCATCCCAAATGGTGACGGCATCTTGGCCGTTGCTGGCTTCTTGAATTTCAAACCCTAACGGTGTTAACAGTTTAATGAGTAATTGGCGATTAATTGGTTTATCATCAACTATGAGTATTCTATAGGTAGGTTGGCCTGGTGCTAGTTCTAAAACTTGGGGATGAATTTCTAAACTATTGATGTGAGTTTTTTGACCTAATTGGGCTGGAATATCAAATGCAAAGGTTGTGCCTTTACCTAATTCACTAGTGACTGTAATATCCCCTCCCATTAACTGCACAAATTTGCGACTAATGGCTAAACCTAAACCAGTTCCCTCTTGAGATTCTTTGCCGGCTTGTGCTTGGGAAAAATCATGAAATAAATGGGGTAATTCTGCGGCGGCAATGCCTACCCCTGTATCATGCAATTTAAAATGAAGGGTAAAAATATCCGGGCTATCTGTATGATGATTGATAGTTAAACTGATGCCACCTTGTTGAGTAAATTTGATAGCATTGCTAATTAAATTAATTAAAACTTGGCGGAGTTTAATGGCATCGGTGCAAATATAGCGAGGGAGATTTTCACATCGTTGAAAGATGAGATTTAATCCCTGATTACTGGCGCGTAAAGAGAACATATCCTCTAAATCATCCAGTAATTGATATAAATCAAAATTACTGGGATTGAGGGTCATTTTCCCCGCTTCTAATTTGGATAAATCGAGAATATTATTAATGAGTGTGAGGAGATAATCACCACTACGATAGATAATTCCCACGCTCTCATGATGTTCCGGGGATAGCTGGGGAGAGCGTAACATTAATTGCGAAAAGCCAAGAATGGCATTGAGAGGCGATCGCAATTCATGACTCATGTTGGCAATAAATGTACTTTTAGCCTGGTTTGCTGCTTCCGCTTTTTCCTTGGCAATGGCTAATTCTAGAGTGCGTTCTTGGACACGATTTTCTAAGGTGGTAAAAGCAGTGTGTAACTGCAAAGCCATCTCATTAAAGGCATCTGCTAGGGTTTTTAGTTCCGCAATGCCCTTAATTTCCACTACTTGGCTGAGTTTGCCATCCGCGATCGCTTTACTTGCTTGACTCAATTGCCGAATCGGTGCTGTAATCAAATTGGAAGTAATAATCCCCACTCCCGTGGCAATTACCAAAGTCAATAAACAAAGTAAAACTGTCATATTGGTGTTAGCCTGAATCTTTCCCATAAAGTCAGATTCAGGAACTGTCATGACTACGAGCCAATCTAAGCCGTATTGATCGCGGTAGGGAATAACCTTCACAAAGGTCTTTTGTGGAAAATAGAGACGGAGTAATTGCGGTGTAGCCATCGCATCTAAACTACCAAATTGCTTGATTAATTTCTGAGTAACATCCCGAATGATGGGTTTGCTACTGTTAATAGCTGCCAACTGTTTCCCTTGACCATTCACAACATAAACGGGGGATTCATCGGCTGAACTAGCAACCATCAATCCTGAACGCTCCATGATGAAGATGTTACCGGAACTGGTGGGATTGAGTGTTTTGAGAAACTCACTGATTTGATTCAGATTCAAATCAATCCCTAGTACACCCAGCAAATTATTTTGGGAGTCGTAGACAGGCGCGCTAGCGGAAATACTGATAATATTCGACACCACCGCCCAACTATAAATCGAACTCCAGACAGGTTTACCCACTTTTACCGCGTCTGTGTACCATGCACTATCATTCTGATCAACTATGACTGTATCAACTAATTGCAGGCGATTTCCTTGGTCATCTACTAAGTAGGAGCGATACTGTTTGGGTTGGGATCGCAGGGTTTCGGATATTTCTAAAATCTTACCCTGGGCATCGGCTTTACCTGCACCGATAAAACCCCCATCGTTGCTGCCAAAATTGACATAGGTAAAGTTAAATACTTTCTGTTGATGATAAAAATATTTCCCTACAGCCTGAAAATCATTGAGGTTTAATACCCCTGTTTTCACTGCGTCCAAATTCATCTGGTTGATAGTCTGTGCATTACCCAAGTAATGATCTAGATGTTGATGAATGCGATTACTCGTCTCTGTCATCAATTCATCTACCAGTTTTTCCACAGCCTGCTGTCCACTGCGATAAGACAGATAACCCACCAGACTTACAGCCCCGACAATTTGGAGTACGAAGGGGACAATAAAGATTAATCTCAGAGGAATAATTCTAGGTTTTCGGGATTTATGAACACTATCAATCATAATTCTAGATAGTTCCATTAAGTCCCTCAATCTTAGCCGACTCCTGAATCAAAGCTAATTTTTTCAGATTCGTATGCTGGTGGTTCAACATGAATTAGTATCCGCACCGGACTAAAACGTGCTTCTAGTTGACGTTCTACTGCTTCTGTGATGCGGTGGGCGGTTTCCACATCAGGCGCGTCTACAATTAGGTGCATTTCTATAAAGACTTGGCGGCCTAAAATACCCCGTGAGGCGATATCGTGACAGTTAATTACACCAGGAACAGATGTAGCGATAGTGTGGATGGCTTCCGGTGCGATCGCAATTTGATCTACTAACCAGGGTAAATTTTCTTTTAAAACTGACCAACCACTCCAAAAAACCAGCAAAGCCACAGGAAAAGCTAAGACAACATCTAGCCATTGATAACCCAACCACACACCAATCAAACCACCCATGACAGAGATTGTTACCCAAACATCGCTCATGGTGTGAGTCGCATCAGCAATTAAAATTTGACTCCCGACTCGCTTACCTACACCACGTTCATAAAACGCCACAAAGATATTCACACCCAAGACAATGAGTAGTAACCACAGTTCTGAGGGTGATATTTTGACAGGTTCACCACCCTTGAGAATGCGCTCAATTGCACCTTGGAGAATTTCAAAACAAGCAATTCCTAAAAAAGCCGCGATTCCTAAAGCACCCACAGCTTCAAACTTTTGATGTCCGTAGGGATGCTCGCGATCGGGGTAGGGAGAGGAAAATTTACTAGCAACTAATCCTAAAATATTGTTGGCACTGTCGGTCACACTATGCAAAGCATCAGCTAATAAACTTAGTGAACCCGTTAAATACCCTACAAATGCTTTTAAACCCATCACAAATAAATTCAGCACGAGGGTAATTAGTAAAACCTTTCTGACTTCAGCCCGATTATCGTAAGTCATAGATATTTTTTACATTAAGTTCTATGACTTATCAGTGTACTGCTAATGTCGATTTTCTTACATCTATAAATTGTATCAAAGTCTTACGCAGTAAGAATTATATATCTCTATAGCTGACAGTTTATAACTATATTTATTGCGATTAATTTTAACTAAAATAGGCAAAAAATAGAGATGTAAAAATTTCGCATCCAGTAGAATCTATATCTTTTCAGGGACGCAAGAGATTGCATCCCAATGAGTGTCACTTACACAAACGAGAAAGACTATAAATAAGACCTAAGCCACTAATATATCGCTGGCTGTGAGAGTGGGTGCGCCTTGGAGAGTAACTACCTTGACTTGCTCTCCCAAACCAGGATAAGCTCCCCGATAGAACAAATCACCAGTGTGACCGTCATAAACAAACAATGTGTTGGAAGTAATACTACCAGTACCTAATACTAAGAAGCGATCGCTGGCTAACTGACCATTAGGTACAGTGTAAGTACCATAACCAGCAAAACCGCTATATACCAGAGATGTTTCTTGTGCAATAGGAATTGAATCAGGAGAAATACCACTGTTCTTAACTACCAACTTATCTACTCCATGTTTGAAATCTGTAATGATACTGGCGTTAATCTTTTGAAAGCTGACTCCTGTACGACCACCTATAGTTTTCCAGCTAGCTTGTAATACGAATTGGTCTGCACCTTGACCACCCGTCAGGATATCATTTTCAAATGTTTTGAGGATATCATTACCATCTCTACCATTCAGCACGTTAGCACCGATAAAGCCGTCTAAAACGTTGGCTTTGCTATCTCCTAATATGGTGTCATTTGCAGCAGAGCCGATAACGTTGTTAAAGTTTGTGACAGTGAGGGTGGTTGTCTCGTAGGTGAGTTTTTGAGCAGCTAAATCTACATGGATGGCTGGAGCCGAAGCGGCTGGCAGAAATACACCACGATTAGCCCCAGGATTCAGGTAGGCAAAATTAATGGTATTGGTTTTATCTACAGCCCCAATAATAGTTTCTACCGATTCTAAGGTGTCTTTAGGAGCAGTAGCTGGTGTGGAGATGGGTAATGCACCACTACCGCCATCTTTTACCACTCGTAAAGCTGGGTTGGCCTGAAAGGATGGGAATGTGCCGGTATAGTCGTATTCAAAGCGTAGGGTTACGCCTTGATTGAACCCCCAATAGTCAGCAGTATCAGAGCCTTTTCCACCAATTAAATAATCAGAACCCAGGCTACCAAATAAACGATCAGAACCATCACCACCATCTAATCTGTCATTACCATCCCCGCCATCTAGAGAATCATTACCTCTACCACCAACGAGATGATCATCACCATTTTCTCCTAGCAGGATATCATCACCATCCCCACCATTGAGGGTGTCATTACCATCCCCACCAAATAACCAATCATTACCGCCAAGACCATTGAGGATGTCATCACCGCCAAAACCCAGGAGGTAATCTGAACTATTGCTACCGGAGAGGGTATCATTAAGCTCAGTGCCTATTTTAAGTACCATACTATTTTTCCTAAATACAAGTATTGAAACGAATTCAAGATATATACAGCACGTATAAAAAAATACCTACAACAATTTGCTAACAGCAGCAAATCCAATTTGCATAGAGCCGAAATATCACAAAGTTTCCTATGCTTAGTGTTTAATTTGGCTAGTAGCTAAATCAGAAGGAAAAACCTTCACGCCAGTAACTGTCCGCCCACAGTTTGGTTTATAGGTAGGTTTTAGATATTTGGTTACTCAGCTAATAGAAATTTACTCTAAGTAAATTTAAGTATTAATACGGTTACTTAACGTTATTAGTAGGTTATTAGATGTATTTGTGCTGTATTTATAGAAATTAACAAGATAATATAATCAAAAATTTTTACTCGTAAGTGTTCTAAATCACTGGTGATAGTGAGAAAAATCATTGTTGTTTCAGCAAATTCACCAGGTGTATGAAATGGTAGTTGCCAGATAACTCTGGCACTACTACTTATAGAAATGACAATTTAGTTAGACTTTACCGGTGAAGACTCGTTCAGCCGGGCCTGTCATGTATACTCGTTGGTCTAGTTCTGACCATTCGATTTCTAGTAGACCACCAGGTAATTCTACGGTGGCGGCGCGATCGCATTTATCGTTTAACACAGCAGCCACCAAGGAAGCACAAGCCCCAGTTCCGCAAGCTAAGGTGATTCCTGCACCTCTTTCCCAAACACGCATTTTTAAATAGTCACGGCTCACGACTTCAATAAATTCGGTGTTGGTGCGTTGGGGGAAAACTGGGTGATGTTCAAACTTTGGCCCGATAGTTTCTAAGGGAATCGCCGCTACATCTGGCACGAAAGTAATACAGTGAGGATTACCCATACTCACACAGGTGACATCCCAACTTTTCCCCTCTACTTCTAGAGGTTGGTTAATTACTTTCCCGTCAGCCCCACTTAAGGTAGTAGGGATTTCACTGGCTAGTAGTCGGGGTAAACCCATATCCACCCTAATTTGACCATCGGGCATGAGTTGGGGTGTAATTACGCCAGCTAAAGTATGAATGCGGTAAGTATCTTGATTGCGAGATATTCCTTCTAAATCTGCGATAAATCCAGCTAAACAGCGAATCCCATTACCACACATTTCCGGTTCTGAGCCATCGGAATTAAAAATCCGCATGGTGTAATCAGTATCCTTTTCTCCTGGTAAAGCGAAAATTACACCATCAGCACCGATACCAAAATGGCGATCGCATAATTGAACAGCTTTCTCAGGACTCAACACAGGAGTCTTAGAGGCACGATTATCAATCAAAATAAAATCGTTGCCCAAACCGTGATACTTAGTAAATTCGATTGCCATTTTTCCAATGATGAACTATCAATGATTAGGTATTAGGGATCGGGTACTGGGGACTGGGTATCGGGATCACTCTTTCCCAGTCCCCAGTCCCTAGTCCCTAGTCCCCAGTCCCTCAATTATTCCATCATTACCAAAAATGGCTATAACTGATTTTGACACTTCATTGCCTAGCATTCGCCAAGTCCAAACCCTGATTAAAAATACGGGAACAGTAGAATTTAAGGTAGTTACTGGGGACTTGCTCAAAGGGAGAATTTTATGGCAAGACCCCAACTGTGTTTGTATTGTGGATGAAAATAGTCAACAAATTATTATTTGGAAATCAGCGATCGCTTATTTGAAAGCGGGGAATCGGGAATAGGGCTAATCAATTCAAAATTCAAAATTCAAAATTCAAAATTAAAGAATTGTTCTCCCCTGCACCCCTACACCCTTACACCCCTGCTCACACTTCCTTGACCGCTTGCGTGTCCCTAGCTTTTATCGGGATAGATAGGGGTAATTGACCGACAAATAGCGGTTGTAGTTGACTTAAGCCTTGGAAGCTACCACAGATTAGCACTTGGTCGTCAGCTTTCAAATCCATGCTTTGATCAGGAAGGCGGATAAATTTGCCGTCTCGCCGCATGGATTGGATTTTTACCCCTGCTTCTAGATGTAGAGTTAAGTCGGCGATGGTTTTACCTAAAACCGGGGCGTGAGTATCGACAGTAATCCACTGACAAGCACTGTTTTCGCCTGGAAAAGCAACTTTTCCTTGGGCTAGTTCTGCTAATGCTGCTAGTTCTTCCGATGCGCCGACAACTAACAAGCGATCGCCTGTTTCTAATTTGGTTTGTTGATTGGGATAATCAATTTCTTCCCCATTAGCGCGGCGAATCGCCATGAGGATGACCCCTGTGAGGTAGCGGATATCGGCTTCTTCTAAACTCATCCCAATCAGGGGTGAGTCTGCGGGTAGGGGATACCAACGGCGATTGAGGTCGCGGGTTACTTGGTCTAGGTGGCGGGAAACTTCGGAAGCTGTGCGTTCAGGACGCAAATCTAAGTAATGATCATTACGGATTTGCTGCATTTCCCATTGCAATACAGAGGACGGGAAGTTGAAGCTGGTTAATAGATAGGTAGCCATTTCTAAACTCGCTTCAAATTCTGGCTGTACTACTTCTTTTGCACCTAGTTGATACAGTACCTCAATGTTTTTATCTTGGGTAGCCCGCACCACTAAGTTTAATTCGGGATGTAATTCTAAGGCGCGTTTTAAGCATAGACGGATACTCATGGGATCAGGAAGGGCGATCGCCATCCCCTTAGCATGATTTACCCCAGCCGTCTCTAAAACGTGTAAACTGACGCAGTTACCGTAGACGTAAGGAACTCCGGCTTCCCGTAGCTGCTGAATGCGGCTTTCTGATTGGTCAATTACCACCACAGGTAAGTTATGCTGCTGTAACAGCTTGACCAAATTCCGCCCCACTCGCCCATAACCGCAAACTACCACATGATCCTCAAAAGGTAGTTCTTCAGAGACATCCTTGGCTTGAGTTTCATCGAGATAGGGTTGCAGCCAAGGTATTGATTCCATCAAGTTAAATACAAATGGCACTAACCGCAGTACAAAGGGAGTCAGCATCAAGGTAACGGCGGTAGTTCCCAATGTGAGTAAATATATCCGCCGTGAAACTAAGCCTAAAGCCTGTCCTTCACTGGCTAATACAAAGGAAAATTCCCCAATTTGCGCTAGCCCAAACCCAGCAATTAAAGCTGTTTTTAATGGGTAACGGAACAGTTTGACTAAGGGAGTGATAATTAAGAATTTACCGACGAATACTAAAGCGACTAACCCTAAAATTAATTCCAGATTGTTCCACAAAAACACGGGATCGATTAACATCCCGATGGCAGCGAAAAACAAACTCGCGAAAATATCTCGCAGTGGTTCAACATAGGTGAGAGTTTGGTCAGCATACTCTACCTCAGAAATCATTAACCCAGCGACAAACGCCCCCATTTCAATGGAGAGTCCTAAATATTCTGTCAGCAGGGCAATACCCAAGCACAAAGCCACGACTCCTAACAGGAATAGTTCTCGGCTTTCAGTACGGGCTAAAAGGCGCAGCAAGGGCGGGATCAGCCAAATTCCTGCTACTACCGCACCAGCCGCAAATAAACCAATTCGCACCAATGCTGTTAACAGCGCAATGCCAATGGCTTCCCCTGGGGCGTGGAGTGCAGGTAACACCGCCAGCATTAATCCCAAGGCTAAGTCCTGGACGACCAAAATCCCCAACATCACCTGACCGTGGGGGGTTTCGGTTTCGTTGCGCTCCATCAAGCATTTAAGCACAACTGCTGTAGAAGATAGGGAGAGAATCGAGCCTAAGAACACCCCCTTAGCGGGTAGCGTTCCCCATGCGCCCGTGACTCCACACACCACCACCGTTACCAGAATTGTCAAGGCGATTTGGAGTCCTCCACCGCCGAGGGCGATCGCTTTCACTTTTTTCAGTTCAGCAAAGGAAAACTCCACACCCAAGGCGAATAATAGGAAGGCGACTCCAAATTGTGCCAGCGTTTCCACCTGCACAACTTCCTTAATCACCCCCAACCCAGCCGGCCCCACAACCATACCGCCAATGAGATATCCCAGCAGTACGGGTTGTTTTAGCATAGCTGCTAATAAACCGCCACAGGCGGCAACGCCTAAAACTGCGACTAAATCGACAATTAATCTAAAATCTTCTTGCACCAGTTTTTCTAAGAACTATTAAGACCCATTAACTTTAGAATACAAATTTTTAACTATCTAAGGGGAGGGTGAGGGCAATTCAAAATTCAAAATTTAAAATTCAAAATGAAATTGGGGACTGGGGACTGGGGCATGGGGCATTGGTCTTTCTTCCCCTGCCTCCCCTGCTTCCCCTGCTTCCCCTGCTTCCCCTGCTTCCCCTACACCCCTACACCCTCACACCTGAGACGCTTAATAAAGTAAAGTTGCGATTTATAATAATTTCGTAATCTTCCTTCGCAAAACTATCAGTTTTAAATTGGTCTTTTACACCAAAAATGGGGTTTAATAAATTAAAAGATAATTAAATTTTTGATTGGTTCTGCCAACCAAGAAACTCTGATAAGGGGCGTTGTGCAATGCCAAATAATTTCATGAAATATGGTAAACAGCTTGGCGATAACGCAGATTTCTGATCATAATAAGATTAAATTCGTTGCAAATTAGCTGTATCCCGTAATCATAGTTTTCGTATATACCGGATTTTACTCTCAAGCTTATGTAGAAAAGTTTGAGGACGATGTTTCCGGCATGAATGTAAGTCTTTTTTTAGGATAAATATACATGACTTCTGCTGCTGAGAGGCCAGTTAGTTCTGGCTCAACATCCCATTTCGCTATTTCCGATACTCACCATAGTGATCCCCAAAGACAAGCTACGGGTGTGTATGTGACGGTTCACGGTCATTTTTACCAGCCACCACGGGAAAATCCCTATTTGGACGCGATTGAACGACAACCTAGTGCTGCACCTTTCCATGATTGGAATGAGCGTATTCACTGGGAATGTTACCGTCCTAATGCCTTTGCGAGAGTGTTAAATGACCAAGGCGAGGTGGTGGGGATCGTCAATAATTACGAATATATGAGCTTTAACATCGGCCCGACCTTGATGTCGTGGCTGGAACGCTATGATGTGGAGGTTTATCAACGGATTTTAGAGGCGGACGCAAAAAGCTGTCAAAGATTAAATGGTCATGGCAATGCGATCGCGCAAGTATACAATCACATCATCATGCCCTTGGCGAATGAACAGGATAAATATACTCAAATTCGCTGGGGGAAAGCAGACTTCCGTTCCCGCTTTGGTCGTGATCCCGAAGGAATGTGGTTAGCTGAAACCGCCGTAGACTACGCAACCTTAAAGGCTTTAGTGGCGGAAGGCATTAAATTTATCGTCCTTGCACCGTCCCAAGCCCAGCGTTGTCGCCCCTTCCCCACTCAAAATGATCCCCAAGCAGAATGGCATGAAGTTGGCGGTAGTCAGATTGATCCTACCCGTCCCTATCGTTGCTATTTGCGCGGGGATCGCACAGAAAATCTCAGTGACCAACTGCCCATTCCCAATGAGCAATGCCCATATATTGATATTTTCTTCTACGACGGCCCAATTTCACGGGATATGGGCTTTAGTGATGTTGTCTATAATTCCCATCACTTCGCGGGACGTGTTGGTGCGGCTGTGCGCGGGGATCATCGTCAATCACAGTTAATTTCTGTGGCTACAGATGGCGAAACCTTCGGACACCATAAAAAAGGTACGGAAAAAACCTTAGCCTATGCTTTTACAACCGAGTTTCCCCAACATGGTTGGACAGTGACAAACTTTGCTCACTACCTGAGTGTGAATTCTCCCACATGGGAAGTTGAATTAAAACCTGTGACGGCGTGGAGTTGCGCCCACGGTGTTGATAGATGGCAAGATGACTGTGGTTGCGGTGGCGAGGGCGGTATTTGGCATCAAAAATGGCGGCGACCGTTGCGAAATGCCTTAAATTGGCTACGGGATCAATTAGTGACTGTTTATGAAGAATATGGACAAGAATTTTTCCGCGACCCTTGGTTAGCCAGGAATGAGTATATTGATGTAGTTAGCGATCGCTCGGCTAGTAATGTTAGCCGGTTTTTGTCCCGCCATCAAACCCACAGACTCACCGCCGCCGAACAGGTAGACGCTTTGCGTTTATTAGAAATGCAGCGTCACGCTTTATTAATGTTCACAAGTTGTGGCTGGTTTTTTGAAGAACTGTCTCGCCCAGAGGGTACTCAAATTCTCCGTTACGCCGCCCGTGCTTTGGAATTGGCGGAAGATGTCGCCGGAGTACAGCTAGAAAAAGGCTTCATTAAACGTCTGAGTGCTGCACCCAGTAACGTCGAGACTTTTAAACATGGTGCAGAAGTTTATCGTCAATTAGTGCAGACTGCCCAAATTAGTTTTAAACAAGTAGCTGCCCATTACGCTATTACATCCATCTTTAATGGTCAGGGATCAGCTCCTGGTCATCATCAAAAGCGTATTTATTGCTACACAGTTAATGAGGTAGATTACCAACTGCAACGTATGGGGGCGTTGACTCTGGCGGTGGGTCATTTAAAACTAGTGTCAGATATTACCTGGGAAAGTGAAAACCTGGTATTTGCTGTGCTGCATTTAGGTGGTTGGGATTTCCACTGCTGTATTCAAATGTTTACCGGAAGGCGGAACTATAGCCAGTTGCGAGAGAAGTTATTTAGCGCATTGCAACAAGCTAGTGCAGCGCAAACAATCTTAGTGATGACACAGATGTTTAATGGTGACGCTTACAACTTGCAAAATCTGTTTGCAGAGGAACGCCACCGGATTATGCGCTTATTATCTCAAGAAACCTTATCACGACTAGACCAACTTTACACCCAAGCCTATCGAGATAATTATGGCGTGATCATGGCGTTTCATCGCGATGAACTAGCCGTTCCCCAAGAGTTGCAAGTAGCAGCTGAAATGGCTTTAGGATATCGCTGTATGACCACATTGCGATCGCTAGAGCAAGATGTGACTGAGCCGGTGTTAGTGTGGAATCACATATTAGAATTAGAAGCGATCGCCACTGAAACTAAACATCTGCGTTGTCGATTAAATATTCCTGAAGGTAAGCAGATTCTAGAACAGTTGATTTTGCGCTTACTGTGGAGATTACTACACGATAGCAACGGTAGTTTTGCGACAGACATCCAATGTCTAGAAAGACTGATTGATGTAGCTTATCAATTAAATATTGGTATTTCGTTACATCAGTCCCAAGAACTATACTTTAACTGTCTGCAAAGTCAAATTATCCCTTTTTGTTTGACTAATCAAGAAGACAACACCCAATGTCAGAATTTACTCAAGTTGGGTCAAAAGCTAAGGGTTGATGTGAGTAATATTCTCAGTCAATTGGGATTTTAAATTAAATTCCATGTAGCTAAAATGCCGGATTTGTAGCAATTACAAATCCGGCGTTTAGTCTTCATATTCTATGATTGATTTGTCTAACTTTTAGCTGCATAGCATCTACAATGGTTTGGGTGATAGTCAGCATGACAATTACACCACCAATTGCTAAAATTTCTTTGCCGACAATGAATATTAGGAGTAGAAATCCTGGGATGTTATTGAAGGCAACTACTCTGCCTGTATAGTCATATTGGTATATTACTTGTCTAAGCAAATAATATGTAATGAAAATACCGTACATCACAGGAACCAGGCTATAGAGGTGGAGTCCATATCTTTGCAAATGAAGACTTTCCGCTTGAAAATGATTTGCGATCGTCATCAAGGTTTTCCAGATGAAAATGATAAAAATAAAACTCCATAAAGCATTCCAGCTACTAATCGGGTAATCTTCATAGCACTGGTGTAAGTCTTCGTGTAGACGATAAATCCACACTAGTGACAGAATACTTATTGCTAAACTGATGCAGAACGAAATTATGAAAAATAAATTCCATAAATTCTGTAGAGGAAACGTTGGTGTTGTGTAATCAATTAGCTTTAATATTGTGGAAACCAGTGTTAAGGCTGTAGCAATACGCAGCAGCCATAAAAGTATTGCAGCAACTCCTGCTGATTTAAGAGTTACATTCAAGATTTTTTATCTTAATATATTTATAACTCCTCATTATACGGGTAATTGCTTAGATAAAATGCTGTTTATTTTCTTTACAAATAGCTACATAGGTTTGATTTTGGATTAAAAGCCCAATTTATAGCCCATTCCAGAATTGCTAAACAATACTACTTATCACAATTAGGGATAATATCTATACTAGACGTTGAGCGATCGCTGTGCTTTTTACGGAAGTCGTGAGTATCATAGAAATCTTCATTACCAGTTAGTGAGGTAATTATGAAAGTTCACGATCCAAATACCGTAAAATCACGATTAAAGCTTGTAAGAAGTGTTTTGGCTTCAACCGCCACAGGCATCACGCAATTATTAATTTTTAGTATAAATAGTAACTATCAAGCTATTGCCCAACCCATCATTCCAGCCGCAGACGGAACTAACACCGTAGTTAACCAAAATCAAAACCAAATTAATATTAGTGGCGGTACACTTTCAAGTGATGGTCAAA
This sequence comes from Aliinostoc sp. HNIBRCY26, assembly GCF_050235535.1. Classification (GTDB taxonomy): domain Bacteria; phylum Cyanobacteriota; class Cyanobacteriia; order Cyanobacteriales; family Nostocaceae; genus Trichormus. Next base: position 4,955,842 of record NZ_CP189852.1, on the reverse strand, counting down.
ACCTATTTCATAGTTTCCAAAGATTTGGTTTAGATGAAAATCAAATCGCTAATTTTCTCTCTAATTCCAACATTCAAAACATTTTAGGGCGGGTAGTAGGTGGAGATGCTTCTGCAATTAATGGTTTAATTCAAGTTACCGGTGGTAACTCTAATTTATATTTACTTAACCCGGCGGGCATTATTTTTGGTTCTAACTCTAGTTTAAATGTGCCGTCATCCTTTACTGCCACTACAGCTAATAGTGTCAGTATTGGCAATGATTGGTTTCATGTATTTTCTGCTAACAACTATCCTAATTTAATCGGTCAACCTACTTATTTCAGATTTGATACTAATCAAGCAGGAAGTATTATTAATTTGGGTAATTTAACTGTAGAACAGAACTTGAATTTATTGGCAGGAAGTGTTAACAGCAATGGTAGCTTAACAGCGAAAAACGGCAATATCATAATTGCTACATTACCAGGAAAACAATTTATTCGCATTTCTCAAGCAGGAAATTTATTAAGTTTAGAAATCCCCGCAGATGCGGCTCAGTCAGTTATTGATATTAACGCTTTACCAAAACTATTGACAGGGACAGATACAAATGAAAATCTGCTCAATAATCAGCAGCAATTCATCATCAATGCTGTGAGATTGAGAGATGGAAAAGTCAACAGTGAAAATAACCATCAACCTCCTGAAAAGCCGAGGACAGCAACAGATAAATTTACAGTATTATCTGTTACATCAAGTAGCATTAATAATCTTCCTTTGATGGCAAAACACCAAGCCATCAATAGAATAGAGCAAATCAATACTCAAGGTTTTACTTCTTTATTAGGCATTGCCAAAAGAAGATTCAAAACCACAGAAGATATTAAAATTAGTTTCCAAAAAATTCATCAAGATATTGGCGTAAAATCAGCATTGATTTATATCAACTTTGTCAACTCCAGTGCTATCAACCCATCGGGTAGTTTACGTGTCATTCAAGATAACGATGTGCTGTCTATAGGTGTGGTGACAGATGAAGGGTTACTTGGTTATCAAGTTGTAGACGGTGCAACTAGAAAACAAGTTATGGCAATTGTTAATCAATTTAGATCGGCAGTCACTAATCCCAATAATCAAAATTATCTCGTTAGTTCGCAAGCCCTTTATAAATTACTAATTGCGCCTAATGAATCAGAACTACAAAAACAAGGCATTAATAATTTAATGTTTGTGATGGATGATGGCTTAAGGTCGATTCCTTTAGCAGCTTTACATGATGGTCAACAGTTTCTCATTGAAAAATATAGCATAGCATTAATTCCCAGCTTCAGTTTGACAAATACTGAATATGTAGGGATCAAAAATCCCGAAGTCTTAGCAATGGGTGCAGAAACTTTTACACCAGAACAAGAACAAACAGAATTACGTGCTGTACCAATAGAATTATCGACTATCACCAAGAAAATTAAAGGTCGATATTTTATTAATAGAGATTTTACTCTGAACAATATTAAAAAACAACGCCAAATTAAACCCTATCCCATTATTCATCTAGCTACTCATGCTTATTTCCCTAGTAAAAATGAGGAAAATAATCAACAAGCTTATATTCAGTTGTATGATTCTAAATTACCGTTATCTCAAATAGAACAGTTAGGATTTAATAATCCACCTGTGGAATTGTTGGTATTAAGTGCTTGTCGTTCAGCAGTCGGAGATGAAAAAGCAGAGTTAGGTTTTGCAGGTTTAGCGGTTAAAAGTGGTGTAAAATCAGCCGTAGCGAGTCTTTGGTATGTTTCTGATGCTGGGACATTCGCCTTAATGACAGAGTTTTATAATCAATTACGCCATAATCATCTAAAAGCTGAAGCACTAAGACAAGCTCAAATTGCTATGCTAAAAAAACAAATTCACTTAGAAGGAAATGAATTTATCTTTCCTGAAGGAAATGTTTCCGTTCCGTCTGAATTAGTCCCCTATTTAAATAACGATACTTCTCATCCCTATTATTGGGCAGCATTTAGTGTTATTGGTAGCCCTTGGTAAGTTATCTAGATGTCTGTACAACGTAGCATTGATATAGGGGAGTATATCAAGAAGTAGTAACGACTATGAAACCAAACTCTTGGAAAAATCGCCTGACCGAAGTCTGGAATAAGACAACAGGTTTAATGCAACGCCTACCCGTAGACCAAGCTGCAAAGACGATAACGCAGTGGTTTAAGGTCAGTGAAAGCGAAATTACAGAAATTTTAGAGCAAGTCCGCCAAGAACTACCAACTACAGAAGCGTTGTTAATTGGTAAGCCGCAAGCTGGTAAAAGTTCCATTGTGCGGGGACTAACCGGAGTTTCGGCGGAAATTGTGGGACAGGGATATCGTCCCCACACACAGCACACTCAACGTTATGCTTATCCTTCCAGCGAACTACCACTGTTAGTTTTTACCGATACAGTAGGACTGGGTGATATTAACCAAGAAACTCAGGCAATTATCCAAGAGTTAGTGGGAGACTTGCAACAGGAGACTAAACGCGCCAGAGTCTTAATTTTGACAGTGAAAATTAATGACTTTGCAACTGACACCCTCCGCCAAATTGCTCAAAATTTACGGCAAAAATACCCAGAAATTCCCTGTTTACTAGCAGTTACTTGTTTACATGAAGTCTATCCGCCTAGTATTGCTGATCATCCAGTTTATCCCCCAGATTATGAGGAAGTAAATCGGGCTTTTGCAGCCATGCAAGAAGCCTTTGAGGGATTGTGCGATCGCTCGGTACTAATTGACTTTACTTTAGAAGAAGATGGCTATAATCCTGTATTCTACGGTTTGGAAGCCCTCCGCGATACTTTAGCGGAATTACTCCCTGAAGCCGAAGCACAGGCTATTTATCAGCTACTAGATAAGCAAGCAACTGAGAAACTGGGGAATATTTACCGAGATGTGGGTAGACGTTACACCTTATCATTTGCCCTCATGGCGGCGACTGTAGCGGCTGTACCCTTACCCTTTGCTACCATGCCTGTATTGACAGCATTGCAAGTATCAATGGTGACACTATTAGGCAAACTCTACGGTCAAAACTTGTCACCATCCCAAGCAGGTGGTATTGTAAGTGCGATCGCAGGTGGTTTTTTAGCCCAGGCCATAGGTAGGGAATTAGTTAAATTTGTACCAGGTTTGGGCAGTGCGATCGCAGCATCTTGGGCAGCTGCTTACACTTGGTCATTAGGAGAGACAGCCTGTGTCTACTTTGGTGATTTAATGGGTGGAAATAAACCCGATCCCCAAAAAATTCAAACAGTCATGCAAGAAGCATTTGAAAAAGCCAAGGAACGGTTTAAGGGAATTAAGAATTAGAGTGCTGAGTGCTGAGTGCTGAGTAATGAGTAATGAGTAATGAGTAATGAGTAATGAGTGCTGACTAATGACTAATGACTAATGACTAATGACTATTGACTATTGACTATTGACTATTGACTATTGACTATTGACTAATGACTAATGACCATTGACTATTGACTAATGACTAAAAAACTAATCTTGACTATCTGTTTAATCTTTTCCTGTCTGTGGGGATGGACTAGTCACGCTGTAGCAGGTGAACTATCTGAACGCTTGGCGAACTTTCCCCAGTGGGAAAAATTAACTTCCGTAAAAACAGCAAACGGAGATTTAATTTATCCACAATGGATGGCGGGAACGTGGGAAGTAAAAAGCACATTGGTAGATTTAGCTGCACCTCTAGCACCAGATATTGTTACGCCTGGATTTGAAGGCAATCGTGAACAACTTAACCGACCTATAAATTTTTTAGTCCGGTTTATCCCAGCCAATAAAATAGATTCTGGCTTAAAATCTCTGCTTCAAACTAATAATAACTCACAAAATATAGTAGCAGATAGAGCATTTAATAGCTTAAATTTAGCTAGGGCTTATTTAGGAGATGCGGCAGTATTAGCTGTCAAAGTTGATCCTGATTCCCCTAATCGTCAAATTACATTTTTAAATTCAGAACGTCAACTAGTTTCGATTGTGACTGCACGCGCCACGGAAACTACAGCAGATGGTAAATTTATTACTACAGAAGTATTTCAACAATTATTTAAAGGTGGTTCTCGACCTTATTTAAATTCAGTTGAATCTACTACAGCATATCATCAACTTTCTACCCAAAACCCAGCTATTGAAGCAGATCAGGTAACTGCTGTATATCTTTCCTCTCAAGATCCAGATTATTTTAAAGCAGGCTCTCAACCTGTAGCTTTGTATCGCTATCGTCTAGAATTTTACCCACAGAAATAACAGATGAATTTGTTGATTAATGATGGCGATCTCTTGTCTATTCCCAATTTACCATAGACTTGTATTACCATATCAGTCACACCTTATCATCAATAATTTGTCAAAAAATTAGCCAGCGTCAATACCTAATTACCCAAATCTCTACAATCTCTCACCCATTCGGGTGATTTATGAAATTAGCTCTTGACTACGCTTGTATTACTTATGTAATATGATATCTCCAAGCGAACACTCGCACTCTTGGGCAGTGTGCATCATGGCTAAATTTAGAGATATTATCAATTACTTTAGTGCTGACTGGAAGCTGAGTATTTTCAGTATTGCAGCGTCTAGTATTTACGAACTTGTGGATTTAGTTGTCCCCTATGGAATTGGGCAGATTTTAAATGTCTTGTCTAATCAACCACTGGATCAACCATTGGCAGAGGCGATCGCATTCTTTGCTGACATTACTAATTACCCAGTCAATAACACTCTATCCTTGAGTGTTTTGCTAGGGATAATTTTCATTGTAACTGTAGTCAAAGCACCGACACAACCGTGGTTAACTAGTTGGTTTCATTGGGACATCCCTTTAAGAGCGCGTCGCGATAAAAGCAAATTAGCTATCGAGAAAATTCTCACCCTTCCTCTAGAATTTTATGATGAAAATAACCCAGGACGGATAGCTGGTAGAGTTGCTAGAGGAATTTCTAACCACACTTGGACATACCCTGAAATCGCCGGACAGTTGATTCCTAAGCTATTTCGGTTAATAGGAATTTTTGTAGTTATCTTGCTGATTGAGTGGCGAATTGCACTGTTATATCTAATTTCTTTTGTCGTCATCCTGGGCTTTAGTCTCAAACAATTGCAAAGGATCATTTGGCATGAAAGTAAATTAGATAAATACATGGAAGACACTGAAAGCCGGACTTCTGAGTTGATTACTAATATCAAAACAGTGAAAGCTTTCGCTACTGAAAACAAAGAATTAAAAAGACAAAAACAACGCCTAGAACGGGAACTGAAAGTAGTCGATTATCGTATTCACAAAGGATATGTCAATCTCATTACTTGGCAAAAAGCTGTAATTCAGTTTTGTGTATTTAGTATTTTAGGTTTGACTCTAGCAGCAACAGTTGCCGGCAGAGTTTCCATCGGTCATTTTATTATGACTTTAACTCTGTCTAGTATGGCTTATGCTGAGTTAGAACCTATTAGCAACCTAGCAGAAGTTTTTGCACGGCGTTATTCTTCGATGTTGCGGTTTCATGAATTCCTACAAGAACCAATTGGTAATGAATCAGTGGGAATTTTAGGTGCAGAAAATGAAACGATATCACCTTATAAATTCACTGGTAAAGTGGAATTTGCTCACGTCGGTTTTAGTTATGATGCTAGCCGTCAAGTGTTGCAAGATATCAACTTACTCATTGAACCATACCAAACAGTCGCTCTAGTGGGACGTTCTGGTTCTGGTAAATCTACCTTGGTAAAACTACTATTGCGCTATTTTGAACCCCAACAGGGTCAAATTCTGATTGATGGTCAAGATATCCACACCTTGAATGTAGGACAGTATAGACGTAGATTGGCGATCGTTCACCAAGAAGTAGACGTGTTTAACGGAACTGTCTTGGAAAATCTCACCTACGGTAGACCGAACGCAACTTTTGCAGAAGTTCAAGAAGCCTGTAGAATCGCCAGAGTTGACGAAGTATTACAGCAACTACCCCAAGGTTATTACACCGTCGTCGGGGAACGTGGAGTCAGGCTATCTGGTGGACAAAGACAGCGTTTAGGTATTGCGAGAGCCTTATTAGTACAACCCGATGTCCTGATTTTTGACGAGGCCACCTCTAGTCTAGATTATGAGTCTGAACGTTCCATTCAACTGGCAATGCGAACTATTCAGGGTACTTGTACGACAATTGTCATTGCTCACCGTTTGAGTACAGTCCGAGACGCAGACAAGATTGTGGTTCTAGACCAAGGAAAGATTGTCGAGGTTGGTAGTCATGAGGAACTCTTGCATCATGAAGGGATTTACCGCCGCTTACATTCTCTGCAAGAAACCGGAGAACTTCTAGAGTAGAAAGGTTTGTAGTAAGCACTTTAGTGCTGAAAGTCACAGAAGAGGAAAAGGGCAGGGGGAAACCCCATAAATAAATTTAGGGGCTTGAAACCCTTTTTGCAGGGTAATTTCAGTATTTTTCTCCCCTGCCCCCTGCTCCCTGCCCCCCTGCCTCTTCAGTCAATCAGGACTAAAGTCCTGACTACGAACTAAAAAATTTTTTCCCAACCCCTTGCCATTCCCAAAAACTGCTGCTATTATTGTAAATCGTGGGACATACGGGTCGGTGTCCGAGTGGTTAATGGAGACGGACTGTAAATCCGTTGGTTTACGCCTACGCTGGTTCAAATCCAGCCCGGCCCACCTTCAATTTTAGATTTTGAATTTCACGTAAATTCAAAATCTGAAATTCACCCAAAGTTCGCCCGTGTGGCTCAGTGGTAGAGCACACCCTTGGTAAGGGTGAGGTCACGAGTTCAATCCTCGTCACGGGCTTTTGAAAATCCTTAGCTATCAGTCTTCCTTGTGCTGTTATTTCCTCTTCACCTAGTCAGCAAGCCATATTTATGAACCAATCCAATAATAGCAGCATACTGGAAAAGTTTGTGAACACGGTCATGGGTGTGAAAGCTAGCAATCCACAGCAGTCTCTCAACACATCAAGCACGACACAAGAACTAGATATTAAAGCTGTTTTAGTTTATAAGCTAGGAACTTTCCTCCAAATCGGAGTGATGATTCTGGCATTACTGGGGATGGAAAAACTCATCATCTTGATTGACAATAGTTCTTCTTTTCCTAGTTGGGTTAGCACTTTATTGGCTGGATTATTTTTTGCTTTATTAAGTCTTCGTTCACGCATCTTTTCTATTTTAGATAACACCCGTTCTCGTCAGACATATGATCAAGTGATCAGACCAAGATGGTCTCCACCGCCTTTAGTATTTCCCATAGTGTGGATGATTATTGCTGTTTTGCGGGTAATTTCTTCTATATTGGTTTGGCAGCAACTAAATCACCATCTTCTAGTATTACCTTTTATCTTGTTTGTTGTACATCTAGCTTTAGGTGATACTTGGAATACGATATTTACTGTAGAAAAAAGATTAGGTGCTGCTGTTCCTGTAGTGATTTTAGGGCCTTGGTTATCTGCTTTAGTTGTCACAGCAATTTATTGGCAAACTAATCCCCTAGCGGGAATCACCTTATCATTTTCTTGTGTTTGGCTAACTGTAGCAGCTGTCTTGGTATTGAGAATTTGGCAGCTAAACGGATCTGAGCCGTTGTATCCTTTAAAGCTAAACAAATAGGAACTGCTTTCACATTAGCTATAGGGGAACACCAAAAAATTCATCATCTCAAATAAACAGCTTATTAGGGTGCGTCAGTATGAATAACCTCTTGGTATAGTTAGGTTTTCTTGCACTGACGCACCCTACAGTTTGGATATTTTTTTATCTGGAAGTCCCTAGTTGTTCCAGAATATACAAATCGGGAGCATCCCACTTGTTTTAATGTCATTGCGTAGGTGTTAGCCTTACCGAAGGTTAGGTAACGAAGTAGAGTGAAGCGATCGCTTGTCTGCGACACCCCACGCTACGCGATCGCAATGACATTTATTCTCTAGCTGCTAAATAAAAACTGGGATTTTCCCTTTCTACACAAATGGTTTCAGGAATCAAATCGGATTTCCATAAATTAAATTTATCAATTTAAAAAAAAAGAATATTTGCTCTGATTAATATTTCAACCATAATATTGAGTTCATCAACAAACAAGCTCAACCTTTACAGAAGAAATCAAGTTTTTGATTCATGGTGAATAGCTCCATTTTCTTCTCAAGAGATTTTGCTAAATTATTGTGAACAAAGATTATGAGTTGGCTACTTGGAACATTAATTATTGGAATCTCGGCGGCTTTTGCCACTACTTTTGATGATAATTTGTACTTGACAGCTTTCTTTGGCAAAGTCAATCATCATTTTCGTCCTCAGCACATTATTCTTGGGGAATTTGTCGGTTTTACCGCCTTAGTATTTGCTAGTCTACCAGGATTTTTCGGTGGATTAGTGCTTCCAGAAGCCTGGATTGGATTGTTAGGTATTCTGCCAATTATAATTGGTATTAGTCATTTGTTAAATCGAGATCATGGGGAAGATAGCCTACAGTCTGTATCAGTTGACTTTGGTAATTCTGGTAAACCTCAACGCCACAAAAAATCATTATTAGCAACTCTCAAAGACCCGAAAACCTACCGTGTTTCTGCTGTAACTATTGCCAATGGAGGCAATAACATCGGTATTTATGTCCCTTTATTTGCTAGTAGTAGTCTCCCCAGCTTAACTGTAATTTTGTGCGTTTGTTATCTTACTGTCGGTCTTTGGTGCTTGCTTTCTTACAATTTGACTCGTAATCCCTTGATGACTCCTGTTCTCACTCGCTACGGTCGGAGATTCTTTCCTTTTGTATTAATCTACTTAGGATTATCTATTATCATCAAAAGTGGTACTTATCAACTTTTTCCTAACTTAACAATGCTTTTCAATTAAAGGTCAAAACATGGAAATTTAAATTTACAACTAGCTAGTTATTTCTGGGTAATAATTTCGAATTCGGAGCCAAGAAACGTAATATTTATGCAAATTATTCATTACATAGTATCATATCACTATCGATGTAGTGTAGATTAAGCAAGCAATGAGATTTTTTCTGAGCTTGTCAAGAATTGTGGATTTATGAAAACAGAGACCGATTATCAGTTAGAAAAACCCAAGCCGAAATATAGATCAGACAGAATACGTGATCACTTAGCGAATGAACGCACTTACCTAGCATGGATGCGGAGTGGAATTGCACTCATGGGTTTTGGTGTTCTAATTGTGCGCCTGCGAATTCTGCGTCCACCCCTCGCACCCCTACCCCCCGGTAATGGTTGGAAGTTAGGGTTAGCCTTTGCAGTAGTGGGTGTATTAACAGTGCTACTTTCGACTCAGCATTATTTTGCAGTCCGTGAAGATATTGACCAAGAAACCTATCAACCCCCAGACAGATGGATATTCCTGGCTAGTCTCGCTGTCACATTGCTGGGTGCAGGAGTAATTTATTACGTCTTTACCATACCCCTAGAGAACTTAGAGACTTACGTTTTAGAGTAATCCGTTAAAACTTGAACTAGTTAGCAAAAGTGATTCTAAAAAAGTGATTTATTGCCAGACATCACTTTCCCAATGCTGTTGTATTTCTTGTACTCTAATACAATAGAGAAGAACACAAAGTATATTTAACATTTAGCTAACTCAGCAATTACCCATGACCACTTCTAACCGCCGCTATCACATTACTACCTTCGGTTGCCAAATGAATAAAGCCGACTCAGAACGCATGGCTGGCATATTAGAAGACATGGGTTTTGAGTTTTCCGAAGATCCCAACAATGCAGATGTCATTCTCTACAATACCTGCACGATTCGGGATAATGCCGAACAAAAAGTTTATTCTTACCTTGGTAGACAAGCCAAGCGCAAACACGACCAACCCGATTTAACTTTAGTCGTGGCTGGTTGTGTCGCCCAACAAGAAGGCGAAGCACTGCTGCGGCGTGTCCCAGAATTAGATTTAGTCATGGGGCCACAACACGCCAACCGCCTCAAAGATTTACTAGAGTCGGTCTTTGCTGGTAATCAAATTGTGGCGACAGAAGCAGTCCACATTATGGAAGATATCACCCAAGCGCGACGGGATAGCACTGTCACAGCTTGGGTAAATGTGATTTACGGCTGTAATGAACGCTGCACTTATTGCGTAGTTCCTAATGTGCGTGGTGTAGAACAGTCCCGCACACCGGCAGCCATCCGCGCTGAAATGGAACAACTAGGAAAACAGGGTTACAAAGAAATTACCTTACTCGGTCAAAATATTGACGCTTACGGACGAGATTTACCAGGTGTCACACCAGAAGGAAGACACCTGCACACCTTTACAGATTTACTGTATTACGTCCATGATGTGCCAGGAGTGGAAAGAATTAGATTTGCTACAAGCCACCCCCGTTATTTTACTGAGAGATTAATTAAAGCTTGTGCAGAATTGCCCAAAGTCTGCGAACACTTCCATATTCCCTTCCAGTCTGGGGATAACGAATTATTAAAAGCAATGGCGCGGGGTTACACTCACGAGAAATACCGCCGGATTATTGACACCATTCGTCAATATATGCCAGATGCGTCTATTAGTGCTGATGCCATTGTGGGTTTCCCTGGAGAGACGGAAGCACAGTTTGAGAATACCTTGAAATTAGTAGATGATATCGGCTTTGACCAATTAAATACTGCTGCTTATTCTCCTCGTCCTGGTACACCTGCGGCATTGTGGGAAAATCAACTGAGTGAAGAAGTCAAAAGCGATCGCCTACAAAGATTAAACCATTTAGTGAACGTGAAAGCAGCCGAGCGATCGCAACGTTACATGGGACGCATCGAAGAAGTGTTAGTAGAAGACCAAAACCCCAAAGACCAAACCCAAGTCATGGGACGCACACGCGGTAATCGTCTCACTTTCTTTACAGGCGATATTAATGAGTTAAAAGGGCAATTGGTGAAAGTAAAAATCACCGAAGTTCGCGCCTTTAGCTTGACTGGTGAACCCATAGAAGTGCGTCAAGCTGTGCAGGTTTAAAGGAATTGACACCACACTAAAATTCACTGTAGCAGTCATATCTGATTTGCGAAAACTCGCAGTGTCCAGATCCCCGACTTCTCGAAGAAGTCGGGGATCTTGTTTCTCACGAATGTTAACGCCAAGATTTTATTTAAAGCGATCGCACCATAATTTATCTCTCAACAAACCCAATTTTAGCTAGGGTTAGTTTTTATCTCACCTAAAATCAATTAAGGTTTGGCGATAGGTGTCTGGTAAACCTGTATCAAAACACTTACCTTGTATGACATAACCTGTCATCCCTTCAGCTTGACATAATTTATCCAAACAAGTTGTTAACTGAAACTCACCACGATAGCGGCTATTTTCCTCAATGCTTTGTGCCAAAAAATCAAAAATTTTCGGTGTCAATATGTATAAACCAAACACACATAAAAATTCATCTTCTGCCATACCTTCTACTCTTAAATTTTGGTGTGCATAATCAATATTTGGCTTTTCTGCTAGTTGTGTGATTGTTAATAGTGAGTTGAACTCTTGCCATACTCCTGCTACACATCCAGCTTTATCGATAATTTCAGCCGACATGGTAGTTAAGCTCACTACACTTTGATTAACTTTTTGATAAATTTCAATAAGTTGTCGCGCACAAGATTTATCAATGTCAGATTTATAGACATGATCACCCAACATTACTAAAAATGGCTCATTTTGTACCCATTCTTTAGCACAGAATACTGCGTGACCATACCCTTCTTGTTGTTGTTGAGTTAATAGAACAACTTTCTGACCTAATTCTTGCAGATATTGACTATATTCTTGATTGGATGGTGAGAGTTTTTGCCAAAGTTCTGGTGTGGGTGGATTGTGAAATAAATCGGCGAAAATCTCTACATCGTCAGGTTGGACAACAATACCTACTTCTGTAATACCTGCGCTAATGGCTTCTTCCACAATTGCTAAAATTACAGGTTTTGCTCTCCCTGTTTCGTCAATAATCGGGAATAGTTCTTTCTTGAGAACTTTGGTGGCGGGAAATAATCTAGTACCAAAACCAGCCGCCGGAATTACTGCTTTTTTGATTTTATTTATGCTCATAAAAATTGAATTGTATATATGAATATGAATAGGTTAAGATTATGTCAAAGCTAAGACTTCTGATATTGCTTGAAATAATATATCTGTTTCTATTGGCTTAACTAAGTGCTTTTGAAAGCCAGCATCTAAGGCTTGTTGTTGGTTAATCTCCCCTGCATAGGCTGTAAGAGCGATCGCCGGAATTTCCCCCCCTTTTTCTAAAGGCATCGCTCGAATTAATCGCATGAGTGTGTAACCATCAATTCCGGGCATTCCAATATCACTTAATAGTAAATCAACTGGAAATTTAGCGATCATTTCTAAAGCTTCGCCGGCTGATGTGACTGCTGTGACTTTCGCACCAGATTGTGACAATATGTAAGTGAGAAAGTCACCTGTATCAATATCATCATCCACTACTAATATAGACGAACCCAACAGACTGAAATTACAGTTGCTTTCTCCATCTTTGGGAATGATTTGGGGTCTATCAGATATTAATGGTAATCTGACTGTAAATGTTGCCCCCTTCCCTTCGCCTTCACTACTAGCGGTAACAGTCCCACCATGTAGTTCTGTGAGATGCTTAACAATAGCTAGTCCTAAACCTAGTCCACCAAACTGTCTTGTTAGTGTACCATCCGCTTGGCGAAAATAATCAAATACATAGGGAAGAAATTCTGCACTAATGCCTTTACCATTATCTTTAACTTGAACTTGGGCATAGTTATTAATTTGTTGTAAAATAACTTGTATCCTTCCCTCGTTAGGCGTAAATTTGACGGCATTAGCTAGCAAATTCCAGATAATTTGTTGTAATCTAGCTGCATCACCAGCCACCACTCCAATATTGTGATCTAATATTGTTTCTAAACCAATATTTTTTGCTTCTCTTGCTAGTCTGACAGTTTCTTGGGCTTCTAAGATTGTGTTAGTTAAATCTACAGGCTGAATATTTAAATTGATTTTTCCTTGTTGGATGCGAGAAACATCTAATAAATCTTCAATAAGTTGAATTTGTAATTTGGCATTGCGTTCAATAGTTTCTATCCCTCGCATCTTTGTAGCCTCATCCAAATTACTCCTTTTTAATAAGGTTGCCCAACCTAAAATCGGGTTTAAGGGAGTACGCAATTCATGGGAAAGAACGGCTAGAAATTCATCTTTTAACCGATTGGCTTTTTCTGCTTCACTTCTCGCATTTTGTTCACGCTGGAGTAATTCATCTTTCTCGCGGTGGGATTCTTCTAAAGAAGTATTGGTTTTAGCCAATGATTGATTGAGTTGGATGAGTTTTTCTGATAATTCTGCACGGACTTGATATTCCCCCCGTCGGACTCTTTCTACTGCTAACTCTACTTGAATTTTTGACCGTTCTGTAATCGCAATCCCCACAAATAAACTGACGATACACTGTACTAATAGACTCAACTTGTGAACGTGTAGCACCTCTGCTTCTACCGGAAATGTCGGTAAGGACATGGCGTTGGGATAAGCAACTAAATAAAAGAATAATGTCACCAATACGCAAAAACTGGAGATTAACATCCCACAGGTGACACCAAAGCGAGTTGCAGCCCAAATTACAGGAATAAAGCTTAAAAAAGATAATTGCTGAAATCTAAAGCCATCCTCATGAGTTTCAGCGACGGTGAGAGAAGCGATCGCCACACAAAGTAAAATGATGGTGCTGAATTCTAAGAGAAAGCGGCGGGAAGGCGGGAAACTAGGTGAAACGAATGAAGAGTTTAAAGGTTCAGCACTGGATAAACAGCCGTGAGATTGCAGATAAGGAGTAATCACTAACAAAGCCGTCGGGGTAATAGCCATGATTCCCATTGCATTACCTAACCACCAATGGGGAATACTATTCCCTAAATTGGTAATTGACATTTTATCTATAGCCACCAGAGTCAAGTTACCAACAATCGCTAAAGTTGCACTGGCAATTAGAGGTACGCTGAAAATAAAAAAGGCAACATCTTTGAGGGTATTGAGTGTGCGAGAACCTTGCCAAAAATAACGGTAAAATAGCCAAGCCACCAGAGGTTCTATCATATCCGGCAAAGCAATCAAGCGTTCCCAGCCATGAAACCCCCAGGCGGGAGACATCAAAAAAGCAGCAATGCCAGTGAGGATAATACCACAAGGGCCAAACCAAAAAGTTAAGGCGATCGCTACCCCAGAAGGGGGAAACCACAGCGACACTCCAGGCTGAATGCGGTAAATCAACGCCATCCCATGAGCCGCAATCAAAGCTAGTAAACCCAAAAGTGAAATCATTAGCCATCGGCCGATGGTCGAGATTTGCCTGGAGTTTATTATGCGTTGCATAATCAATCTGTGCTGTGTACTGGACTGGAGCAGGTTACAAATTTGCTAATAGTCTGAATTTGTAATTCGCTGGGAAGTAGTTGGGCGCAAATCAGTAAACAATAGTATTGTTATCCAATTTTTACCAATTTTAATTTGTGATCACTAATCTTTAGACTTGATTATTTCAACGATTGCAGCAAAGCAGCCTTTTCTGTAATTAATCTCAGTTTCTGAATGCAATCCTGTGTTTTGGTGTTCGTAACAAAGATATTCCGATCATCAGTATCCAGATTTCCCACAAAATAAATCCTACAGGAGTGAATTCCCACACTGGCATTGAGGGAATCACCGTTGCTAATAGTTCACTTTGTCCTAACACTAACAAAGGTACTGTCATCAATCCAAAGTAAGCAACCCAGGATTTGAATAATGGTGAGTGCAGCATTGCCATTCCAACGCCCAAAGTCCAGAATACAAGCAAAGTTTGACCTAGATATTCACCAATCACCACACCACCATATTGATGCACTACCTGATAGATAACGCTGATAGTTTCCCGTGTTGTCTTACTAGCTGTAGGATTGTTGTATAGGTTCGCCAAGATAGGAACAACAAATACCCACCGCATTAACCCGACAGACTGGAGTATTCCTGAAAGTGCGCCCATCAACGTAGCTGTTTTGAGGTACGGTGTATCCTCCTGTGCGATAATTTGGTGTAGCAGAGTGCTGGCGGGAATAAACAACAAGGCAGCCAACCCGAAGATAAACCAAGTCAAAATTAATCCCGCACCACCAGCTTGAAACTTTTGCAACACATAGTCTACAGGTTCTCTGAGGATATCGTCATATTCAAAGTTTTGAATCAGCAATATATAAGGGATATTAAGAAGCACAACCAGGAAAATAAAGAATATCCCCGTAATTTTAACTAGACTGGCACGATTCATTTAGCACCTCCATGCCAGTATTTAACTAGCGATCGCTCTACTTTCATTCCCTGTGCTAGCTTCTCTAACATCCCGATTAATAAAGTTTGTACAAATAGCGGTATACCGACAATCACTAAGTCTGCTTTTTTCAGCAATAAAGCCAATTGCAGCAGATTGGTTGGCATTCCTTCATGATTCACCTTGCCATCAATCGCTAAACCATACATTCCCCGAATAAACTGCTCAAATCCAGTCGCTGGCTGATTTTCACTAGTAAACGCCACCCACTGATCGCAAGGATTATGGAAACTGTGATGTACACCTGCGGGAACGTGTAGACTCTCGCCTGCATATAGCGTCCGCCAATTTCCCTTTTGACCAAATTCCATTTTGAGACAACCTGCAATCACAGTAAAAGTCTCACTCATTTGGGTATGGTAGTGCAGTGGACTACCTTTAGCATGGGGAGGCAAATCAAAGCGGATTTTGGCATAAGCCTCACCACTTTCTAAAATAGTCATGCGATCGCCAGTCACAGGATTGACAATTACTTCTGGCTGTTGTTGTCTAGAAATTATAGGATTCATCTGCAAAACTCCCTTAAGTGTTAACTGACCACACTTAAACAATAAGTTTTCGACTAAATCCTGAATTGACACATCCTGCCAATAAGTTGACTAATCACGCCAGTGAGTGCTGAGTGCTGAGTTGTGAGTAATGAGTAATAAGTAATAAGTAATAAGTAATGAGTAATGAGTGATGTTAGCGGTGGCAAGGCGTTTAGCCGGTGCTGGGAAAATTCTACCTTGTCTACCTTGTCTACCTTGTCCCCTTCCCAATCCCCAGTCCCCAGTCCCCAATCCCCAATCCCCAATCCCCAGATCCCACATGAAAGAAGCCACCTTTTCCGTCTACATCACACGAGGTATTGTACAGTTCGCCGCAGCGAAATATGGAATTGATGGCGATCGCCTGTGTCAAGATGTGGGAATTGACCCTAGTTTATTGAAAATGCCTGATCAGCAAGTTCCAGGAACTCTGCACAGTGCTTTGTGGCAAGAGGTAGTCAAGCGCACAGATGCTAACTTTGCTCTCCACTTGGGTGAAGCTTTTAACCTCGCCACTTTTGGCATTGTTGGTTATGTCTTAGTCAACTGTCAAACATATCGGGAAGTTCTAGAAAAACTCTCTCGATATACCAGACTCTTTAGTCAAGGCGCATACATTCATTTTTCTGAGGCTGATGGTTTCGTATTTTGCGACTGCGACATTGTAGAGGACGTGAAAAATTACTTACTAGAACAACCACGATATGCAATTGAGAGTACCTTTGCATCACTGCTCACTGCAACCCCAGTTTTAACAGGAAAGCCGCTTCTACTTCAAGCAGTCTGGTTTAAATATCCGCGTCCTGATGACATCTCTGAATATGAACGCATATTTGCCACAGGCTTACATTTCTCTATGCCAACAAATCGCGTCATTTTCGATGCTAACTGCTTGAATTGGTCAATTTTATCAGCTAATCCTCATCTTCTCACTGTCTTTGAACAACACGCACAAACCATGCTGGAGGCGATGAATCGAGAGGATGATTACACTAGAAAGGTTGTGCAGGAAATCATCAAACAACTCAAGGGAAATCTCCCTCCCATAGAAGCAGTAGCCCGAAATTTAGCCATTAGTGTGCGTCAGCTACAGCGAGAATTACAAGCTGAAGGCACATCTTATCAGCAACTTTTAGACCAAACTCGCAAAGAATTAGCCCTGCGGTATTTACAATCTCCTCACACCCCAATTTATGATGTAGCGTTCCTCTTGGGCTTTTCTGAACCTAGTGCTTTTCACCGCGCTTTTAAAAGATGGACGGGACAAACGCCAAAAGCTTATCGCTCATTATCTGACTGAGACACATGAATCAATTCAAAATTCAAAATTCAAAATTCAAAATTCAAAACAACCACCCACAAGGGGGAGTGGCGTAGGCGGGCTGAGGGGATTGTTGCGCGAACTTTAAATAGAAGTGCGATCGCCAAGCTACGATTTGAAGATTGTGAACGCTATGCTCAACGTTACAAATAATCTAATTTCATCAACCTACAGTTATAAGTGCTAACTGTGAGTGCTAGAAAAGATTTCTCTAACACTCATAACAGCAGCATTTATGGTATTTTTAAAAGTGAGTAGAGCAAATTGTCTGCGCTCAACATCATCATTGTGAAATGATATTAGTTGTTCACATTAATTTTATTAACCCTAATTGTCTGGGTTAATTTAGTTGACTAATCATCGCAAAAGTTATCGACTCTGATATCTCGCCAAATATCAGAAACCTGCCACCCAGAGTTACCAACAGACTGGACTAAAGGATAGTCACGTTGTGGAATATAGTATGGTTGTTTTGCTTCAATATATGAACTGGATTTCTCTTCGGCGATAGGTTCTTGGTCTGCCAAATTATCAGATGGAAGACTTTGGTCTTGCGCTTCCTCCATCATTTTTATTTTCTCCATGAGGAGTTTTTCTGATTTTTTGATTAGTCTTATATCCATTTGCTCTGCTCAGTTTGAAAGATTGACAGTAAAAAGAGAATCTAAACGCCGATTCTTGGACAGACAATAAAGTTCTTCAAGAATCAAGATGTAGATCCGTAAGAAAGTTTTATGAACTTAGTGTTGAAAAAATTACCCAAGGAAATCTAGGATACAGCAATTTTATGGAAAATAGGTAGTGTTGTCCTCAGAAATTTCTTAAATTAAACATAAAGAATTACAACAAAATTGCATCGGCTCTCAGGAGTATTTACGAGTATGCCATCTCAGACTTTATGCCATGATTGCATTTTTCACGTTCAAACACAGGATCAAGTAGAGTGTATTCACCCCGATGAAATTGGAATTAACTGTTCTGTGGTGGTTTTTTGCAGTTCATTTCAACCACTCCAAGAAGTTGATAGTCCTTGCGTAACCTTTGGTCAAGATGACACTTAAGCTCGATACATGGAGGAAAGTAGAGAAAGCTGAGAAATAAACATCCCCATAAGAAAAACCCCATGCAAAAGAACATGGGGTGTGTAAATTCAAAATTCAAAATTTCAAAAGAAATCTTAGCATCAACAAGGAGGATATTGCATTTAATCTTCCCTAACTCCTGATCCCTACCATCTTCCTAGTTCAAGCTTTTGTATAATTTTCGATCACCTTAGCAAAGTCTGGGATGGCTTCCTCTATATGCTTTTTAGCTGAACCACGGAACTTATCATATGTTCCACGCACGATAGAGCGAGTGCTGCTTTTAACTCTGGTATCCGTGACACTAAGTAGGGCATCGGCAGTGAGAGAACGACTAGCAATTAAGTGTGCTACGGGATCTCCTTTCTGTGTACCTTCGCTCCAGATAGGATCGATCGCATTAAACCATGGTGGTAGTAGCTGTTCAATAATGTAGGGAATGTATCCTGGTTTAACTCCTTTCAAAGCGGCAAAAGCAGCTTTCAGGGCGATACCACTGACACCAGATTTAGACGCTAGCTGGTTTTCTATCATGTTGCAGCAATCATCTACAACCATAGCTTTTTTGTTAGGGTCTAAGAGTCCTTCACTCAGTCCCATGTCACTCCTCCTTCATTTCACTCTGTCTGATGTTTATTCAATTAGTTTCCCCTTTTACCAGGAAATTACAAAAAATACTATCAGAGCCAGAGTCATCTAAGACTTTGGATTTTGGATTTTCAGACTAGATATATAGACATCTTGAACTGCGGACATCAGAAAAACATGAAAAAGTCTTTCCCTTACACCCCTATACCCCTACACCCCTTTTCCCCGCTAGACTAATACTTTTGCAATAAAGCCGACAAAGAATTATGTTTACGCCAATCAACTAAATCAGCTAAGGATTCCTTACCCCTATCTAAAGGGTGCTTTTGTTCTGGTGGTAGAACCTTCATAGCAGATGTTTGGCGTGAGGACGTAGGCGCGATCGCCCTTATGGGTTGTGCCGATGCTAAGACTGGCTGGGGTTTTACAGTCCGCCTAGCTATTCTTTGACGGCGATTAACTGTTGATGTCCGAGTTGTAGCCACACGTTGATTTGCCACTGTAGCAGGTTGTTGAGGCTGGTTAATTAACCGGAGAATCACCCAGCAACCACTAGCACAACTAAAAGCGATCGCCACAACCATCCACAATGGGATAGGATTACTCACATCGGTATTAGCACTAACAGGTACTTCTACCACAGCCGGAACTGATTCTGACTCTGGCTGTTCCACATCACTCACATAAATTATGCTATGCAAAGCAAGAGTCGCAGATCCTATACACGTTGCTAACAAACCGATCAATAACAGCAAAGGATGGCGTGTCAGCAGAAACATGAAAAAGTTGAACCTTCTTTTTTTTGATTCTGCTTTGGTTTTGTTTACCTGGGTTAGCTCATGCTGTAAGCTTTGACTGTTTTCCATGATCAATTACAGATTGTTTCCCCTCTAGTCCATAGATTGTACTAAAGGGGCGCGCTATCAGGTATCCGTAGCCAATTTTCAAAGTATAGTAACTTTTTTGTGCTATCTAGGCTACAAAATGAGGAAGAGGGCAGGGGCAGGGGGAATTAAATTCAATGCCCTAGCTAATCGTGCCTTTTACCTTTTGCCTTTTACCTTTATTGCGAATTGCGAATTGCGAATTGCGAATTGCGAATTGGTTTTATTGATGTCTCTCTAATGCCAACTGAATTAAACGATCTACTAGTTCTGGGAAGGGAACGCCGCTATAAGACCAGAGTTGAGGATACATACTAGTAGCTGTGAATCCAGGTAAAGTGTTAATCTCATTGATCAAGACTTCTCCGGTGGCTTCCACATAGAAAAAATCTACCCTGGCTAACCCAGCTGCATCAACGGCAGCAAAGGCTTTTATGGCTAATTCTTGGACTTGGCGACTAATTTCGTTGGGGATGGATGCGGGTATCAGTAAATCTGCTTTACCTTCAGTATATTTAGTTTCATAATCGTAGAAGTCGCTATTGAACGTAATCTCTCCAACGACAGAGGCTTGGGGGTTGTCATTACCTAAAACGGCACATTCTACTTCTCTAGCTGTAACTCCGGCTTCTACAATAATGCGACGGTCATAACTAGCGGCTTGATCTAAAGCTGCTTCTAATTCTTGGCGCGATCGCACTTTACTAATCCCCACCGATGAACCAAGGTTGGCAGGTTTGACAAAGCAAGGATAGCCCAATTCCGCCTCAATGTCGTCGCACAATTTCGGAAACACGCAAGGATTTGACCACACCTGCGCTCTAGTAACGGCTTTATATTTTACTTGAGGTATGCCTGCTTGCTCAAAGGCCATTTTCATGGCTATTTTATCCATCCCCAAAGCCGAACCTAAAACCCCAGAACCCACAAACGGCACTTGCATTAAAGTGAGTAAACCTTGAATCGTCCCGTCTTCCCCATTCGGCCCGTGCAGAATCGGAAACCACACATCTACTTCTGCAACTTGAGAAGGTGATTGCCAACGCTCAAGGGCTGGGGTTTTACCATGAGAAACTAAATCATGTGTTTCGGAAGCTGAACTATTGGGTGCATCTAACACAGGTACACCTGATTGCAGAACTTGTTGCGGGGCTTCGCCTGCTAGCCAACGGCCGTTTTTTTCAATATAAAAAGGCAATATTTCGTACTTATGACCATTTTCCGCCGCACTCAGGGCTTTAGCGATCGCCCGTGCGGAACTAATAGAAACTTCATGTTCTCCAGAACGACCACCAAACAGTAATCCTACCCGCAACTTGTTCATTACTTTTACCTCTACACTCCTGACGCAGATAGCGTATCACCGAATCCAACAAAAGTAAAAAACCCCGTCCCAAAAAACTCTCAGCGTCGCTTTGCGTTTAATGTTCTCCACCATTCCACACACAACAAAACTGCTGCTAAAATGCCTAAATGTTAACAAAGCAACGTCCCCAAATTACCGAACCTGGATGGTCTTTAAATGAAAGAGATCCAGAGTTTATCAAGTCCATCATGCCCTTTTTGGGTTTCTTCTACCATTACTACTTCCGTGTGCAAACCAGTGGTTGGGAACATATCCAGCCACAGGGAAAAGTGTTAATTGTTGGTTCTCACAATGGGGGACTAGCCGCACCGGATATGTTGATGATGATGTATGACTGGTTTCATCGCTTTGGTGTCGAAAAACCTGCCTATGGTTTAATGCACCCCAAAGCGTGGCAAATTAGTCTCCCAGTCGCACAATTAGCCGCCAAAACTGGCGCAGTCATGGCTCATCCCAAAATGGCGATCGCAGCTTTGCGTTCTGGTGCTAGTGTGTTGGTATATCCTGGCGGTGCAGAAGACGTATTTCGCCCCCATCATCTACGTAATCAAATTTATTTTGCGGGTAGGCAAGGTTTCATCAAATTAGCATTGCGGGAAAACGTGCCAATTGTACCTGCAATTTCCTATGGGGCGCATGATACATTGATTGTCTTAGCTGACATATACAAGGTAGTGTCACAGTTGCATGATTGGGGAATGCCTTGGTTGTTGAATATTGATCCAGAAGTATTTCCCATTTATTTAGGCTGGCCTTGGGGATTAGCAATAGGCCCCTTACCTAACATTCCTTTCCCTGTACAGATTCACACTAGGGTTTGTCCACCCATTATATTTGAACGCTACGGGCGGGAAGCTGCAAGCGATCGCGAATACGTCAACGAATGTTATCAATTAGTAGTCACTAAAATGCAGCAAGAATTAGACCAATTAGTCTTAGAAAATTCCCACTCCCAAACTCAATCATAAAATCAGGCTGTTGAGACTTGATATAAAATTTCTACGCATATTTCCCTATTCCCCAATCCCCAGTCCCCAATCCCCAGTCCCCAATCCCCAATCCCCAACCCCCATAATCGGTAACAAAACCTGAGAAGCACCACAATCAACAGTCAACGTGATGATTTGAGCATTCATCAAACTCTCACTACTCAATACAGCCCCATTGCCAGAGTTCATTGTATACGCTGGGTAACACGCTAAACTCAAACTCAAACGCAAACAATTACCTTTGGCTATACGTATACATATTGGCTGTAATTGTATTTTTCTCGTGATGCTGTGTTTCCCATCTCGGCAATGTAAATAACCTTGCGTCATGTTAAAAACTCTGCCATCAGGATCAACTTGCGACAACACAGCGCACAAATCATAACTATCTTGGTCTGATTGACAACAAATTTCTACTAATACATCGCCCAAGAGACTTAAATCTGCGGTTAAAGGTGCGCTGGTGTAGGTTAAAACATCAGACCGACAATCAATCTGCGATCGCTCAAACACACCAGCCGGAATCCCTGCATGACCTCCGATTGCTGGCACCGGTCGCCAAGGGTCATGGACTAATACATCTGGGGCATGGGGCATGGGATATGGGGCATGGGAAATCAGTTTTCCTGCATCTTCTCTAATACTGGCTAGTCCTGTACTTGACAGAAAATAGTATTTGTGTAATGGTATGATCAAGCCGGAGAGTTTCTGCCAAACATTGCTACCTATTTCAAACAAGCATACAGGAGGCTGATCCAATAAACCTGTATCTACACCCTTGAGAAACTGGTCAAACCAACGAATCTGCATTTCGTCTATGGGACTAGCTGCTAGTTGACCAAAATCAGCCGCGCCAACTTTTCGTCCCCAAGGTAAATGCGCCCAAGGGCCGATAATTAAATGTTGGGGAGTAGCTGCACGCGCTACCATATCTTTGTAGAGGTGCAGTGTTCCGCGCAGATAGGTATCAAACCAACCACCGATATGTAACATCGGTAAATCAACCCCTGCAAAATGGCTTTTGGGTGAAAGTTCTTGCCAATAGTCATCAGGTTCGCTATGGGCTACCCAATCGTGATAAAAAGATTCTGGGGCGAGTTGTTGCAGAATTTCAGGATGATTTAGCGGCAGATTGCGGGATGCAGTTAATAAGGCTTGATATGCTGCTTGATCACCGCGTAATCTTGCTGTTTCTGTCGCCAATTGTACCGCCCAAGCTAAGTTAGTGTGCAAACAAAATGCACCACCTTCATAAGCCCAATCAGCATACAAATCATAACCAATCATCGCCGGACAAATAGTTTTCAGGGCTGGGGGTTTGGCGATCGCGGCATATAATTGAGTCATTCCCTGATAGGAAAAGCCATACATTCCCAACATTCCATTACTACCCGGTAGACTCGCAGCCCAATTGACGCTATCTGCGCCGTCAGCAACCTCATACTGGAATAACTGAAATTCACCCTGGGAAGTACCGCGTCCCCGCACATCTTGAATCACAACAATATAGCCATGAGCCGCATACCACATAGGATGAGCATAAACCACAGTGGATGCGATCGTTCTCCCATAGGGTTGTCGCATCAATAACACAGGAAACTCACCTGCTGCATCAGGACGATAGATATCTGCGTCAAGGCGTACACCATCGCGAGTGTACATAGAGGCCGATTCTTTGGGAAGGATTTTGTACATGACTTGCAATGAGAAAAAAATTCAGCTATCCATACCGATTGCTGAATTCTGCAAAATCATATCCTATTTGTCAATCAATACCATCAACTCAAATTCACAACCCAAGAATCAAAATATCTCTCTCTAAATCCCCAGTCCCCTACTTCCCCAATACCTCAACCCTGCTGCACTCGTCGCTCAAATTCCTCACGGGTGTTTTCCACAACTTTTAAAGCAGATGTATAGATACTCTCATTTTCCTGCTTTAACCAATTCAAAAGACGAGACATCTGGGCATTTCTTAAATCTAAGTCTGTCTGAAAAATAATAGAAGTCGCCATTACTTGAGCGTACTGAGGTGGATGTCCTTGCTCTACAAAAGTAGCAATTAGTCCCGCTAACGCTCCGTGACGTGCTTGATCAGAGGAAGCTTCTGTAGACATGATGTTGTTCAAAAAAATAATCGTTGAAAACATCCTATGTTATGTTCCTAAACTTTTAAAAACCGTATTATTACTTAATTTGATCCAATTTTTATAGGAGAGCAACCACTATTGTGTTTTAGAAAAAAATACTTTAAAAACAACAAAAAAAACAAATTTGCAGATTAAAACTAACATTTTTCAGCAAAAATATTTTAAAAATATACAACTAAAACTGAAAACGTACATTTTTATTGTTTCAGTGTGTTTCTTTTTGTATTTCTTTACAAATTTCCTCCTGTCAAAGTCTTTACATTCATGAAGAGACGCGTCTAATATTGATTCAGTAAGACGCAGGCAACCGCCGAGCTAATACTGAAAATCAACAATGAGTTTAAGGTGTAAAACAATGGCAGTAGAAAAAACTAATTCTTCCTCCAGCTTGGCAGAAGTTATTGATCGTATCTTAGACAAAGGTATCGTTGTAGATGCTTGGGTTCGTGTTTCTTTAGTTGGTATTGAACTATTAGCAATCGAAGCCCGCATCGTGATTGCATCCGTAGAAACCTACCTGAAATATGCAGAAGCAGTAGGTCTAACACAGTCCGCCGCAATGCCTGCTTAATTATTCAGTAGATTCTCGAATATCACAGTTAGCTAGTTAGCACTTGTGATATTCCACACTCTTACGGTTCAACTCACAAACAACATTACTTAAGGTACAAAATCATGGCAGTTGAAAAAACCAATTCCTCCTCCAGCTTGGCAGAAGTTATCGACCGTATCTTAGACAAAGGTATCGTTGTAGATGCTTGGGTTCGCGTTTCTTTAGTTGGTATTGAACTATTAGCAATCGAAGCCCGCATCGTGATTGCATCCGTAGAAACCTACCTGAAATATGCAGAAGCAGTAGGTCTAACACAGTCCGCCGCAATGCCTGCTTAATTATTCAGTAGATTCTCGAATATCACAGTTAGCTAGTTAGCACTTGTGATATTCCACACTCTTACGGTTCAATTCACAAACAACATTACTTAAGGTACAAAATCATGGCAGTTGAAAAAACTAATTCCTCCTCCAGCTTGGCAGAAGTTATCGACCGTATCTTAGACAAAGGTATCGTTGTAGATGCTTGGGTTCGTGTTTCTTTAGTTGGTATTGAATTATTAGCAATTGAAGCCCGTATCGTGATTGCATCCGTAGAAACCTACTTGAAATATGCAGAAGCAGTAGGTCTCACACAGTCTGCCGCAATGCCTGCTTAATTATTCAGAATTACCTAATTTGTAATCCTGATATTTATTCTGCTTTTGTTCGCTCATCCTGATACTTCTGAATCA
Organism: Aliinostoc sp. HNIBRCY26; assembly: GCF_050235535.1. Taxonomy (GTDB): domain Bacteria; phylum Cyanobacteriota; class Cyanobacteriia; order Cyanobacteriales; family Nostocaceae; genus Trichormus. The sequence goes on along the minus strand of NZ_CP189852.1, from coordinate 4,930,247 downwards.
AGAATTATCAAAAAGGAATCAGCGAAAAAAAGCAGGTATTCTATGAGCTACATTTACTGAACATTAACTATCCAGTAAATGTAGTTCCTTGCAGATGTTAATTATATTGCGGAGAACGTCATGACGGCTTTAATACCAAGACTCCGACAAGAGCATCAGTCACTTACTGCGGAAGTCCATCAACTATTCAGAGAGACTCGTGAATTCTTGTCCGAGACAAAAGCTAACAGAGAAGAACAAGCTAGAAAGCAAGCACAAGAATTACACGCATTCCGTGAAGAACTTGAGTATACAACTCAAGATTTTCTCAAGGAAACAGCTAAAACAAGAGATGCTCAAGCTAAAGCACAAGCAAAGTTTTTGTATCAGTTCCACCACAACCTGGAGCAAGATACCCACAACTTTTTAGCGACAACGGCAAAGGACAGAGCTAAAAGAGCTAAAGAACAAAGACAAAATCTGCGCCAATTTCGTCAAGATTTGTTTGCTAGCATTTTCGGTTAGTCTTTAGTCAACGCTCTCAAACAATGAAGTGAATTCATTGGCTGTGCTAGATAGTAAAACCCCCCTATCTTCCAGGTTAAATACTGGTTAGACAAGGGGGCGAATTCAACAATGAGTTTAATGTAAAACTTTGAATATTCTAAAGTATTGCTCGATTTAATGCAAGGAGTTATTCAAATATAGCGGTCTACCCTCAAGTTATTACCTAACATTATATAACTCCTACACTCTAAGGGAGTTATTCATATGTAGATACTATCTAATAGTTTCTATACTTAAAATAACACATAGTTTAGCGATTGTGTGTACTCACATCAATTCTTTTATTTGGCAACATTTCTTTACTGCAACTTCATCTTATGACCCTCACAGCAAATCATACTGTAAATAATAAAAAAAGAGCCGTTCTTCGTGTTCGTCCTGGACAGTTTGTCGTCACACCCGCAATTGAGCGAGTGGCAATCCGTGCATTACGTTATCTCACATCAGGGTTTGCCATTCACTTGCGTGGCCCGGCTGGTACAGGGAAAACAACTTTAGCTATGCACTTAGCTAACTGTCTCGATAGACCAATTATGTTAGTCTTCGGAGACGACGAATTTAAAAGTTCTGATTTAATTGGTAGTGAATCTGGTTACACCCATAAGAAATTACTAGACAACTACATTCACAACGTTGTCAAAGTTGAAGATGAACTCAAACAAAATTGGGTTGATTCTCGATTAACTTTAGCTTGTCGTGAAGGTTTGACCCTCGTCTATGATGAATTCAACCGTTCTAAACCAGAAGTCAATAATGTCTTACTTTCGGCCTTAGAAGAAAAAATTCTCACCCTTCCCCCCAGCAGCAACCAACCAGAATATCTCCACGTTCATCCCCAATTTCGGGCTATCTTTACCTCTAATCCTGAAGAATACTGCGGAGTACATTCAACGCAAGACGCGCTGATGGATAGGTTAGTGACTATTAATATGCCAGAGCCTGATGAACAAACTCAAACTGAGATTATAGTTCATAAAACTGGTATTTCTAGAGAAGATGCTCAGTTAATTGCCCGCTTAGTGAAAGCATTCCGTTTAGGAACAGGTGGAGAAAAGACTTCTGGCTTACGGTCTTGTTTGATGATTGCTAAAGTTTGTTCAGAACACAACATTTTAGTGTTACCAGAGAACACAGATTTTCGAGAAATTTGTGCAGATGTGCTATTTAATCGCACCAATTGGTCTGCTAGTGAAGCTACGACTATTTTCCTAGAATTGCTCAACCAACTGCATACACAGTCAATAGAAGAATCACATCATAACGCTGCATCAGATGAAGCAGTGAACGAGTCAGAAGCAGAGGCAATGGCGGAAAATACTGCGCCTTCCCAGCAAAAAGGCTTAGTGATTAACAAAAATATACCTACAACCGAAGAGTCTAATTAATCGTGACTACCACTCCACTACAGCCAACACGTCCTGCGACTAACTCTAGTCGCACAATTTCTACATCCACACAGGGTTCTACCTTAGCAGATATTCTCGAACGGGTGTTAGATAAGGGAATTGTGATTGCTGGTGATATCTCTGTTTCCATTGCTTCTACGGAACTCTTACATATCCGCATTCGTTTGCTAATTTCTTCCGTTGATAAAGCTCGTGAGATGGGTATAAATTGGTGGGAAAATGACCCCTATCTCAGTAGTAGGTCTCAAGACTTAATTGCAGAGAACCAACAGCTGCATCAACGGCTAGAGAGTTTAGAAACTCAGTTACGGATGTTAACAGCAGCTAAGGAGCAAGAGACTGTAACATTATCTGCTCATACTGAGAATGAAGTTAGTAGTCCAATAGAAGCAGATTCTCAACTTGAGGCTTAGTTAATTTCTGCAAATATTCAGAGTAATCTGGCCTCAAGATCGCAGTAATTTCCAAAACTTTAGAAAAGGTAGATGGCATTATGACAATGGTTTGCACTCCGGTTGAAAATCCTGTTGATTTGCCACTCACCACTTCTAAAGCCAATAACAAAGCAGGTTTAGTTCCTCTACTGTTAACTGTAGTGGAACTAGTGCGTCAGCTGATGGAGGCGCAAGTAATTCGACGCATGGATCAGGGGTGTTTGAGCGAATCTGAACTAGAACGAGCCGCAGAAAGCTTGCAAAAGTTGGAAGAACAAGTTTTAAATTTATGCGAGATTTTTGAAATCACTCCCGCCGACTTAAATATCAATTTAGGGGATGTCGGGACTCTTCTACCATCCCCTGGTTCTTATTATCCTGGTGAACCTGGAACTCAACCTTCAGTGTTAGAGCTATTAGACCGTCTTTTAAACACTGGGATTGTGGTAGATGGCGAGATCGATTTAGGGTTAGCACAACTCAATCTGATTAATGCCAAATTGCGCTTAGTTTTAACATCAAAACCCTTGTAATTAGTTAGTATTTTGCTGATCATGGATTGTGGTTTCTACCTATACGGTATTTTTCCTGATGCAATTCCCTCAACAATTGCCATCAAAGGATTAGATTCTCAGCCAGTATATAGTCAAGTGATTGATGGATTAAGTTTTTTATATTCAGAAGCAAAGCAAGAAAAGTATTTAGCTTCTCGTCGGAATTTAATTAGCCATGAAAAAGTCCTCGAACAAGCCATGCAAGAAGGATTTCGTACACTCCTTCCTTTAAGGTTTGGATTAGTGGTGAAAACTTGGGACACAGTAATTATCCAACTTATTCAACCATACAAAGAGAAACTAGAAGAATTATTTCAAAAATTGCATGACACGCGCGAAGTAAGCATCAAGATTTTTTGGAATCCCAAAGCTGAATTACAAGCCATGATGGAGTCGAATCCCAGTTTGAAGCAGCAGCGCGACCAAATGGAAGGTAAGGCTTTAAGCATGGAGGAAGTCATTCATATTGGACAATTAATTGAAAGTAATTTAACAGCTCGTAAACAATCTGTAATTCAAACTTTCTTTAATGAGTTGAGACCTTTGGCTAATGAAGTTGTAGAAAGTGAACCCATGACAGAGGACATGATTTACAACGCTGCTTTCTTGATTCCATGGGATAAAGAATCTTTATTTAGTGAGCGAGTAGAAGCGATTGATCAACAGTTTGGTGAACGCTTACGCATTCGCTACAATAATTTTACAGCACCATATACATTTGCTCAAATTAATGCTTAGGAGTCAATATTATGTTGGGGAAAATCTTACTATTTCCGGTTATGGGGCCAATCAGTGGACTTGTGTGGATTGGGGAGCAAATTCAAGAGCGTGCTAACACTGAATTTGATGCTAAAGAAAATTTACATAAACAATTATTAAGCCTACAACTATCCTTTGATATGGGCGAAATATCAGAGGAAGAGTTTGAGGAAAAAGAGGAAGAACTGCTGTTGAGAATTCAAGCTTTAGAAGAAGAGTTAAATGTAGATGAAGAAGTAGATGAAGATTTGATATTACCACCGGCCTTGGTGACAGTCTCTGAGTTAAATCTAGATGAAGAGGTAGCAGCAGATGCAGATTTAATCCTGCAACCTGCCTTGGCGACAGTCTCAGAGTTAAATGAAATTTATCAAGAAACTCCACAAATGAGTACAGATTATGAAGATAAGGAAAATCTAGTATTATCACCTTAGTTAAATTCACTGATGATAGTAAGTGTGTTGTTAATACTTTGGTAAGTGTAATTAGGACTGACAGTGAAATCAAATAATTAAAAACCCGCATCTGCGGGTTAATAATTTATTATTTGCTGTAACAAATCAATATTCTATTTCAAAAGTTTGATAGTTATTGGATTCAAAGGGGATTTGTGCGTAGGATATAGGAGAGTGAGGATTCGTATCAGAAGACCGTAAATTTTGGATATTCCTTTCTGTGCCTTCTATCTGTGTTTGGAGTGTGATTAAGCGTTGTTTAAGTAGCACTGTACGCTGTTCGATAAAATTGAGTTCTTGTTTAATTCGCTGTTGTTCCGTAACTAACTTATAAAGTTCTAACTGATTAGAAGCCTCTGATTTACTACGAGGCATGGTAGTAACTTTAGGTCTGATGGCTCCTCGATTCCGCATTTTCTTCATAAGAATGACCTGAATTAATTGATAGCATTATAACTAAAAATTTCCTGATGTAAAGAGTTTAATAACTGAAATAAATTTATTTATTTCTAGTAAAAAAAATAAAATACTCTCTGTAAATAAAATGATGCGATCACAAAATTTCTATACTTACGCCTTCTTGAAAACTCCCGATTTTTCCTTAACCTTACCAGAGGGAAATATAGCTCCAGTAATTTTGATGAGTGGGGCTAATATATCAGCTATTGTTGAACCTGGAATATCTCCAGTTGCATATCAAACTGATGATCAACAAGTCATCAAAATGGTGTTAGCTCATGACCGCGTGATTCGGGAACTATTCCAGCAAACTACCATTTTACCTCTGAGGTTTGGGACTCATTTCAATTCCCAAGAAAGCTTGCTCAATCACATAGACGATCATGCTGAGGAATACTTAGAGAAGCTCAAAAATATTCAAAATAAAGATGAATATACATTAAAACTTATCCCCCAAGTATTAGCAGAGCCAAAACAGCTAGCCGTAGGTAGTGGGAGAGACTATTTTTTAGCTAAAAAACAATACTATGAAACGCAAAAGATTTTTCATCTTGAGCAAAATGAGGAGAGAAATCAACTCATAGACAGCATCACAGAAACTTATCCATCATCCGTTATAGTACAACAGCAAGCAGAAGAATTTCGCTTATATTTTTTAATTGATCGTCATGAACAAGCTGCCCTTTTAGCAAAGGTAGCAGTTTGGCAAAAAGCTTCTCCTCACTGGAATTTAATTTTAGGAGAACCTCTTCCCCCGTATCACTTTATCTAATACTATGTGCAACTTATTATGAAATATTACGACTCTCTAAATTTAGTGATGTTTAGCGGCAAGGGAGGGGTTGGTAAAACTACCCTCGCTTGCAGTTTCGCTCGTTATTGGGCGAGAGAATTTCCACAAGAAAAGATTTTGTTATTATCGACAGATCCCGCCCACTCTTTAGGAGATGTTTTACTCACAGAAGTTACAGGTATTGCTTTACCATTAACTGATTTACCAAATTTGAGCGTTCAAGCCTTAGATGCAGAAAAATTATTATTAGAGTTTAAGGGCAAATATAGCCGTTTTTTAGAACTACTAGTTGAGCGTGGTAGTTTAGCAGATGGAGATGATTTAGCACCAGTTTGGGATTTAGACTGGCCTGGTTTAAATGAATTAATGGGGTTATTAGAAATTCAACGCTTATTAGCAGAAAAAGAAGCTGATCGTGTAGTTGTAGATATGGCCCCTTCTGGACACACGTTAAATCTATTGCGCCTAAAAGATTTTTTAGATGTGATCTTAAATTCTTTAGAATTATTTCAAGAAAAACACCGCGTCATTACCAGAAGTTTTACAGGTACTTATACAGCTGATGAAGTCGATGACTTTTTAGTAGAAATGAAGACTCAACTAGCAGAAGGTAGACGCTTACTGCAAGATGAGAAATTTACAGGTTGCTTAGTTGTGGGTATTTCTGAACCGATGTGTCTTTTAGAAACTGAGCGTTTTATTGACAGTTTAGCTACCCTAGAAGTACCATTTGCGGGATTATTTATTAATAGAATATTAACCAACGCGGAAATCGAACCAGACCGTTACGCTGAACAGCAAAATCTTCTGGATAAATACTTACATCTGGTGAATCAAAAGCCTGTATTTACAGTTCCCCAACAAAGAGTAGAACCTTTGGGTGGGGTATCCTTAGATGCTTTATCAGCGCAAATTCAAAAAATTCAGAGTGTAGAACTAGTAGCAGCACCGGAAGTTCACTGGCCGCCTAAAGTCTTACCTAGCTTTACAGATTTTGTCAATGAAGGATGTCAATTAATTATTATTGGAGGTAAAGGAGGTGTCGGTAAAACAACGGTAGCAGCTGCTGTAGCTTGGGCTTGTGCTGAACGACATCCAGATAAAAAAATCCGTGTGATTTCTATAGATCCAGCCCATTCTTTAGGGGATGCTTTTGGGAAAGATTTAGGTCATGAACCAATATCTTTAACACATAACTTGAGTGGGCAAGAAATCGATGCTAATCAAGTTTTAGAACAATTCCGGGCTGATTATCTGTGGGAATTAGCAGATATGATTAGCGGCGAAGGTTCGCAAACAGATACAACGGTGAATATTGCCTATGTTCCAGAAGCTTGGAGGCAAATTATGTCTCAAGCTTTACCAGGGATTGATGAGATGTTATCCCTTGTAACGGTGATGGATTTATTAGATAGTAATCAGCAAGATTTAATTATTTTAGATACAGCACCTACAGGTCATTTGATGCGATTTTTAGAAATGCCATCGGCTTTAAGTGATTGGTTATCTTGGATATTTAAACTGTGGATTAAATATCAAAATGTTTTGGGTAGAGTAGATTTTATTGGACGATTAAGAGGACTACGCCAACAAGTCGTCCAAGCACAAAAGAAATTAAAAAATCCCCAACATACGCAATTTGTGGGCGTAATTCAATCAGAAGCAGCAATTATATCTGAACACATTCGCTTAACAGCAGCCCTGAAAAAAATGGGTGTGAGTCAGCGTTATGTAGTGCAGAATCGCTACGGTCAAGAGGTGAAAATCGATGAAAGTTTATTTCCAGAGCAAATTATGATTCGTTTACCGAACTTACCCCGCTCTGTTGAGCCTCTTGCCCGAATTAAGGGGGCGGCGAATCTTTTATTTGAAGTTGAGGAATTAACTACAAATAAACGCTGAATGATTAGTCAATTTTGGGAGTGATTGTATGAGTGAATTTTTCAAAGGGTTTGAGCAATTATTAGATTTGGTAAAAACTTTAGAAGAGAAAATTGAGAAGGGAGAAATTAAGACGGATGTGCAGATTAATTCCCGTCCGATGAGTAGTATTCCCCGCTATGGGACAATACCGCGTCCTAGTAATGTGGGTAACGATGTGGGTACTAGTCGTTTTCGCACTCCAGCTGCTCCTACTTCTAATAGTGGGAATGGTGATGAGGCTGAAGTTGTTCCACCCCATAGCTCTGTAGACTATACCTTAAAAGATGTGGGGGGATTAGGAGAGGTTCTCAAAGAACTCAAAGAGCTAATTGCTATACCCTTAAAACGTCCTGACTTATTGGCGAAATTGGGACTTGAACCAACAAGAGGCGTATTGTTAGTTGGCCCTCCTGGGACGGGGAAAACTCTGACGGCGCGGGCTTTAGCTGAAGAACTGGGTGTGAATTACATTGCTTTAGTAGGGCCAGAAGTCATCAGCAAATACTATGGCGAAGCGGAACAAAGACTGCGGGGAATTTTTGAAAAAGCAGCGAAAAATGCTCCTTGTATTATCTTCATTGATGAAATTGATAGTTTAGCCCCCGATCGCAGTGCGGTAGAAGGGGAAGTGGAAAAACGTCTAGTTGCTCAATTATTGAGTTTGATGGACGGCTTCTCCCAAAGTCAAGGCGTGATTGTATTGGCAGCCACCAACCGTCCCGACCATCTTGATCCGGCGTTACGTCGTCCCGGAAGGTTTGACCGAGAAGTGCAGTTCCGTGTCCCAGATGTCAAAGGACGCAAAGAAATATTGCAAATTCTGACTCGTGCGATGCCTTTAGAAGCCGCAGTTGATTTAGATGCGATCGCAGAACGGGCGGTGGGATTTGTCGGGGCTGATTTGAAAGCTGTTTGTCAAAAGGCTGCTTACACAGCTTTACGTCGTCAAGTTCCTTCTATTGATGGCGAGATTCCAGACAATATGACCATCGGTGCAGCCGACTTCTTGCAAGCCCTCAAAGAAATCAAACCAGCTGTCCTACGGAGTGTAGAAGTAGAAGTTCCTCAAATTGCTTGGGATGATATTGGCGGTTTGGATAATATCAAACAAACCCTGCGGGAATCAGTGGAAGGGGCGTTACTCTATCCAGAACTGTATTTACAAACAAAAGCCCTAGCACCCAAAGGGATTTTGTTGTGGGGGCCTCCCGGAACAGGTAAAACCCTGTTAGCCAAAGCCGTCGCTTCCCAAGCAAGAGCCAACTTTATTGGTGTGAATGGCCCGGAATTAATGAGTCGTTGGGTAGGCGCGAGTGAACAGGCAGTGCGAGAATTATTTGCCAAAGCCCGTCAAGCAGAACCTTGTGTAGTCTTTATTGATGAAATCGACACCTTAGCCCCCGCGCGTGGTAGTTTTAGTGGGGATTCAGGAGTGAGCGATCGCATCGTTGGACAATTACTGACTGAGTTGGATGGGATAGAGGTAGGTAGCACAATTTTAGTGATTGGTGCGACCAATAGACCTGATGCTCTTGACCCAGCACTGTTACGCGCCGGACGCTTGGATTTACAGATGAAGGTTGATTTACCAGACTTGGCTAGTCGTCTGGCGATTTTGCAAGTCCATTGTCAAGGAAGACCACTAGACAATGTGGATTTGAACTATTGGGCAGAAATGACCAAAGATTGGAATGGTGCAGACTTAACTTTACTCAGCAATCAAGCGGCTGTAGAAGCTATTCGTCGTTTCCGTGCGGAAGGTCTAACAGATCCGACTGAAATTAAGATTTCCAACGATGACTTCAATTATGCTTATCAAGTGTTAACAGAGCAGCGTGCAGGTTAGCGTTGTTGATTGGGAATGAGTTTTGTTTCGCGCAAAGGCGCAAAGGCGCGAAAAATCTACCTAATTTTTATCCTCCTCTCCCCCACCCCATAAACTGGGGCGGGGTTTTTTTATGTTGTTTTATCAGTCAGACTAAATTATCATCGGTCAATTGCGTTTTTAAACGAGCAGCAGCTTTTTGACTGGCTGCAATTAACGGTTTGCCCATGTCCAACACAGCTTTTTTCAATTGAGAATCTGCTTTTTCTGGTGAACCAACCCCAAAAGGTGGTGCAGGGTTATATTCCAACAATAATTCCAGAAATTTAGCCGTATCTTCCCCACACAAAACAGCAGCTATCGTGAGAGCGAAATCAATCCCTGCGGTGACACCACCGCCTGTGATCCGTCCATCGCGGTCTATCACCACTCGTTCGTGACTGACTTCTACACCCATTGAGGCCAACTGTTCTCGAAAAGCCCAATGACAAGCTGCACGATATCCTTGCAGTAAACCCGCAGCCGCTAAAATTAGCGAACCTGTACACACAGCTGTGACATACTTAGTTGTTTGTGCTTGCTTTTGCAGAAACTTCAACATTTCCACATCTTGCATCATCTCTACAGTTCCCATCGCCCCACCAGGAACACATAAAACATCGAGTTGCGGACATTCAGCAAAAGTAGTAGTCGGTAAAATTGTTAAACCATTGCTGACAACAGGTTCTAAGTTTTTCCACAACAGCAAAACTTGAGTATTCGGCATCAATGAAAAAACTTGATGTGGCCCTGTAATATCTAACTGGGTCATATCAGGATAAATGACCAACCCGATTGTGTGTTTTACACTAGACATACTGTGATTTTCCAGACTGTGATGAATACAGTTATCCTAGAATTGGATATTTTGGCTGACAATTACCCAGTTGAGTACACTTTGATTCATGTCTTACTCGTTACAGGCATTAATTGAGCAAATAGCTAACGCTCCTTCACAAAGAAAACTCTGCTCCTACTACATGGATGCAGCCGGAGATTTATTTGCTAGCCAACACTGGAGTATTTATTTACAAGGTCAGCCAGGGCAAAGTGGCAATATTGAAATGAAAGGCTTACCCGATAGTTTTATTGATTATTACTCGACTTTCGGTAAAAATTTAGATCAGGTAATGCAGTACGTAATTTCTCATCATGCCCCTGCCCATGAGCAAATTATTTTTACTGAAGCAGCTTGGAAGCAAAGTGATTTATATCAAAGCGGCTGCGGCAGAATATATGATCATGAGCATATTATGACTGGGCCGATTGTCGGTGATGGTAAGCTGATTGGCACAGTTAACTTTGCCCGTACTAGTGGAACGCCAGCATTTAATACTCAGGATTTGCTACAATTAAGTGCTATTTGCGCCCATATTTCTGCTAAATTAGCCAATTTGCGTTTTTCAGAGCAGTTAAGTTTACTCAACCCTGAGATGGGTTTAACTCCGCGAGAAGCCCAGATTGCTGGTTTGGTGGCGCAAGGTCTGACTAATGCAGAAATCGCGGCGCAATTATGGATTAGTCAAAATACAGTCAAGCAGACTTTAAAACGAATGTTTCGGAAGTTGGGTGTATCTGCAAGAGCTGAGATGGTGGCTAAGTTACGAATTTTTTGACCAAAAGAGTGCTGAGTACTGAGTAAAAAGTAAGATTAATTGCACCGGCTAAACGCCGCACTACCGCTAACAGCACTACAGAATGTTAACAAATCCTCATCCTTACACTCTCTCAAGATGGATTTTAGAACTAGTCATTACCTCTGGTAGATAATCTCCAGAAAAATTAGTAGTTAAGTAAAAAATAAGCGTATGTACTAGCAATTGAGCAACTTATCCAGTGGGGCGGCATTCATGGCGGAGCTTCCTTATCAGCCTTGGACACTTTCTGTAGACGAAATTTTGCGTCAGTTTCATGTCTCTTCAGATGAAGGTTTGACGGAATCGGAGGTAGAACAACGACGCAAGCAGTATGGTGAAAATCGCTTGCAGGAAGCCAAAGGGAAAAGTGCTTGGCGCATATTTATAGAACAATTCCAAAGTTTGATTATTGGTATCTTAGCTGTAGCGGCGGTTTTATCTTTTGCTTTTAGTCAATGGATTGAGGGAATAGCAGTCATCATCGCCATTGTGATTAATACGGCGATTGGTTTTTTTACAGAATACAAAGCGATTCGCTCAATGGAAGCACTGCAAAAACTCAGTAGCACGACAGCAAAAGTCAGACGCAATGGGAGATTGCAAGAAATTCCGGCGGTGGAATTAGTTCCTGGGGATATTGTAATTGTAGAAAGTGGGGATGCGATCGCAGCTGATTTACGCATCATTGAAGCCGCAAATCTGCAAGTGAATGAATCATCATTAACGGGGGAATCTCTTCCTGTAGGTAAAGATGTGCAACCATTAGACGCAGATATACCCCTGGCAGAACATCATAATATGTTGTACAAGGGTACGGCTTTAACCCGTGGTTCTGGGTCAGGGGTGGTGGTAGCGACTGGGATGAAAACCGAGTTAGGTCATATTTCTGAGTTAGCACAAAAAGCCGGAAAATCGGACAAAACTCCTTTAGAAAAGCGTTTGGATGAGTTGGGACAGTGGTTAGTTTGGGTGACAATTGCCATTGTGATTGTTGTAGCGATCGCTGGTATTGTGGCAGGTAGAGATGTATTCTTAATGGTAGAAACTGCGATCGCTTTAGCTGTGGGAGCAGTCCCAGAAGGATTACCGATTGTGGCGACGGTCGCCTTAGCGCGCGGAATGTGGCGTATGGCGAAACGTCATGCACTGATTAATCAACTCTCGGCGGTGGAAACTTTAGGTGCAACTAGCGTAATTTGCACTGATAAAACGGGTACACTCACAGAAAATCAAATGACTGTCAGCCGCATATTTATAGATGCGGGGGAAATTCAAGTCACTGGCGAAGGATTAGCAACCCAAGGCGAATTTCAACGCAACAATCAAAAGTTTAATCCTTCCGAAGATAAAGTCCTCCCAGCACTGTTAGAAGTGGGGATATTATGTAACAATGCAGCTTTGCAGCCAGAAGACTCAAATGAAAGTCGGGTAGTAGGCGACCCAATGGAAGTTGCATTATTAGTTGCAGGTGCAAAAGCAGAGATGCAACGTCAGCAATTGCTGCAAAAAATGCCGGAAGTGCGGGAAGAAGCCTTTGACCCCGACTTGAAAATGATGGCGACGATTCATAAATTCGACGGTCAGTATCGATTTGCAGTCAAAGGTGCGCCGGAAGCGGTGCTGCAAGCTTGTACTCGTATCCTCACCGACTCAGACGCAGTGCAAATGACAGAGGAAGTACGACAAGATTGGCAAGAAAGAATCAATCAATTAGCACAACAGGGTTTAAGAACTCTCGCCTTAGCGCAAAAAATCGCTCAATCAGAAAAAGCCGACCCCTACGCAGATTTAACATTATTGGGAGTTGTAGGTTTATTAGATCCTCCCCGTGAAGAGGTGATACCAGCCATTAAAGAATGTCAGGAAGCCGGAATCAGAGTCGTGATGGTGACAGGCGACCAACCTGTAACTGCTAAAAATATTGCGATCGCTGTGGGTTTAACAGACAATCAACAAGCAGATGTAATTAAAGGCCAAGACCTGAAAAGCTTTGAGGAATTATCCCCAGATGAACGCCAGCGTATCGTCCAATCTGCGGTGCTGGCGAGAGTTAGTCCCGAACAAAAGCTGAATTTAGTTGATTTACATCAACGTCATCAAGCCGTAGTGGCGATGACTGGTGATGGTGTCAACGATGCGCCCGCCTTAAGGAAAGCTGACATCGGCGTAGCAATGGGACAGAGGGGAACTCAAGTCGCCAAAGAAGCGGCTGATATGGTACTTCAAGATGATGCTTTTGCTTCGATTGTGGCGGCGGTGGAACAGGGGAGAGCTATTTTTAATAATATTAGAAAGTTCACTGTTTATCTGTTATCTGGTAATGTCGGTGAGATTATCTTAGTAGCAACCGCCTCATTATTGAATGCTCCTTTACCACTTTTGCCATTGCAGATATTGTATATTAACGTCGTTAATGATGCCTTGCCCGCCTTGGCTTTGGGTGTAGGAGAAGGTGAACCCACCTTAATGAAACGTCCACCTAGAGCAGCAAATGAGCCAATATTAACTCGTCGTCATTGGCTTGCGATCGCAGGTTACGGATTAGTAATTGCAGCCACTTTAGGTGGTGCTTTTATTCTGGCTTTAACTTGGCTGGGATTGAACGAACAACAAGCGGTGACGATTACATTTATGACCTTGGGTTTTACGCGATTGTGGCACGTTTTTAATATGCGCGATCGTGATTCTGGTTTATTTCATAATGAGATTACTCGCAATCCTTATGTGTGGGGTGCGCTGATTTTTTGTACAGGATTGCTATTAATTGCAGTTCATGTTCCTGTATTATCAAATGTATTGCAAACAGCTGATCCTGGTGTTGATGGATGGTTATTAATTGTGGGGATGAGTATTATACCTCTAATTATTGGACAAATTACGAAGTTAATTAATCGTAAAAAACGTAAATTAAAATAGATTTCTAAAACTACTTCATGCGTCGCGATTCCATTTTTTACAAACTATTTCAGCAATCTCCTACACTATTGTTTCAATTATTAGCTGCACCCCCTACTAATGCAGATGCGTACCGATTTGATTCAGTAGCTGTCAAAGAACCCAGATTTGAAATTGATGGTGTGTTTCTCCCACCAGAAAATCAAGGTGCAGGAATTGTATATTTTTGCGAAGTACAGTTCCAAACCGATGAACAGCTTTACGAAAGAGTGTTTGCGGAATCTTCGCTATATTTCTATCGTAACCGCAATAGATTCACTGATTGGCAAGCCGTGATTATTTACCCGTCGCGTACTACCGAACAAAGTGATATTCATCCCCATCGCTCATTACTCAACGGTGAACAAGTACATAGAATCTATTTGGATGAATTAGGTGATATTCGTTCTTTACCCATTTGGGTAGCCTTGATGGTACTGACGACAGTAGAGGAAGAACAAGCACCAGAAGCCGCTAGATACTTATTAACTAGAACTCGTCAAGAAGTAACCGAACAAGCAAGTCGCGCCATAATAGAGATGATCACAACAATTATGGTGTACAAGTTTGAACAACTAAGCAGAATGGAGGTTGAGTCTATGTTGGGAATCACACTCAAAGAAACCAGAGTTTACCGAGAAATTAAGGAGGAAGGGCGTGAGGAAGGGCGTGAGGAAGGACGTGAGGAAGGGCGTGAGGAAGGGCGTGAGGAAGGACGCGAGGAAGCAACAATAAAACTCGTAATACGACTGCTAACTAAACTGTTTGGCGAACTGTCTGCGGAAATGCGTTCCTCAATTACTGATTTACCTTTACCTGTGTTGGAGGATTTGAGCGAAGCATTGTTAGATTTTACTAGTGTGGTTGATCTACAGGCTTGGTTAGAACAGCGATAAATTCCTGGTGTAATTTTGACTTCAAGCTATGTACTAGAGAATTTTTGAGGCGATCGCACCAACAACTGCTACACTGGCTTTACCCACAGCAGCTGTAGGGAAATCGCCAAAAATTATAGTCTGGGATCTATTGGTTCACTTTCCAAAGCTAGAATCCCAAAAACGCATTCATGGACACGGCGTAAAGGTGCATGACTAACAAATCTCTCCAATGCTTCCACACCTAAAGCAAATTCGCGCATAGCCAGGGAACGCTTCAAAGATAAACCCCGTTGACGCAGACGTTGTAAATTATCTATAGCTGAATATTCAGGCCCGTAAATAATTCGCAGATATTCCTGTCCGCGACATTTCACCGCAGGCTGGACAATTCCCCGACTACCTTTGACAATAAATTGCATAGGTTTTACTACCATCCCCTCACCACCGGCTTGAGTCATTTCTGACCACCAATGCACCCCCTCAGCTTGGCTACTAGGGTCAGTTAAATCGATGACTTTGTAATTAGTGGCGAGGATAAAAGTGGGGTCTGAGTTGGAGATTTTGGCGGCTTGTTCCATGTGCCAACGGTGGTCTTTATCTGTGTGGACTTGTCCCTCGGTGGCTAAAATGTGGAAAGGGGCAAGTTTTAAATCTGCAATATCGTCAACTTGCCAACAATAGCGACGGTAAGCGGTGACATACTGACTCGCCATCTCTGCACGTTGTTGGTAGTGAGTCAGGTGAGTTGCGACATCTAAACCGCGAGTATTAGCCTGTTCTAATAAAGTTACAGCATCATTTAAAGCGAGGTGTGATGCAACTCCCACAGGTGCATATTGTCCCCGTAGCAAACCTTGAGCTTTTGCTGACCAAGGCATTAATTCACAGTCTAAACACACCCAATCTGTATTAAAATCTGACCAAAAGTTACTTGCAGTTAAAGCATGATTCACCCTTGCTAAGACTTGCGTTTCTAATTCTAAGTCATCAAAAAAGCGTCTTCCGGTGCGGGTGTAGCAAATTCCCATACCTTCATCCACCACCCCAAATCTTTTTTCGGCGGCGGCGATATCACGACAAATCACCACAATTACCCGTGAACCCATGTGTTTTTCTTCACAGACTACCTCTGTAATTCCTTGGCTTTGGTAGTAGGTAAAAGCTTGGGTGGGGTGTTCCAGATATCCAGGTATTGAGGATGTTTCTGGTGGGGACATGGTAGGCGGTAGATAAATCAACCATTTGGGGTTAGCTGCAAACCGACTCATGATTTCTAAAGCCGCGATCGCATTTTCTGCCCGAATGGTAATATTCGGCTGGAGTTTAGTATTAATAATCCGCTTACCCAACACATCCTCAATATTGAGGACATCATCTAATTCTTGTTGTGCTGTCCGGGTGATACTGTTATTGCCTAATGGTTTCGTTGGTTCACGGTAAACACGCGCCGCCGATACACTCACCAATTCTTTTTCGGGATAGCGCAAGGCGGTTAATTTCCCACCATAAACACAACCTGTATCAATATCAATCGTATTATTCAACCATTCCGCTTCCGGGACAGGGGTATGACCGTAGACTACCAAAGCCTCACCCCGATAATCTCCTGCCCAATTGTAACGCACAGGCAAGCCAAACTCATCAATCTCGCCTGTCGTTTCCCCATACATAGCAAATTCCCGCACCGCACCAGAACCGCGTCCTTGCATTTCCGCCTTCATCCCAGCGTGAGCCACCACCAAGCGTCCATCATCTAGGACATAATGACTGATGAGAGAATCTAGAAATCCTGCGAGTTCTTGACTAAAAGGTTCACGCACCGCATCAGGTAACGCTTCCATTTCATCAATACTTTGCTGTAAACCATGAGTTATCTTGACATTTTTACCCCGTAACTTCCGCAAGAACTTGTGTTCATGATTACCACAAACACAAAAGCCTGTCCCAGCTGCAAGCATATTTCGCACTAACTTAACTGTATCCAAAATTCGGGGGCCACGGTCTACTAAATCACCCAGAAACACAGCTTTACGTCCTTCTGGGTGGTAGTAAGTGGGGAAATTCCAGAAGGACTGGGGACTGGGGACTGGGAACTGGGTATTGGGTATTGGGGTAAAATCTTCTGTGCTTCCTTGTCTCCCTTGTCTCCCCTGCTCCCTGCCCTCCTCCCTCTTCACGTAGCCTAACTGTTGTAGTAATGTTTCTAATTCATCACAGCAACCGTGAATATCGCCGATGATATCAAAGGGGCCGTGTTCGTATTTTTTATTGTTCCATAGAGGTTGAATATCAATTTCAACAGATGCGATTTCCTCAACAGATTTCAGAGTATAGACGTAGCGGAAACCCTCTTTTTCTAGACTGTGCAGAGAACGCCGTAACATTTGAGTATGACGACGCACGACATGAGAACCGAATTGGCGATCGCTTCTTTTTTGATTTCTGTCATGACATAATGCTTCTGGTAAATCAAAAACTATCGCCACCGCAAAACAATGATATTGTTTCGCCATTTGCAGTAAAACCTTACGGTCTTCCGCCTGCACATTAGTAGCATCAATCACAGTCAACTTACCTGCGGCTAACCGTTTAGCTGCAATATAGTGCAGCACATCAAAAGCATCCCCAGAAGACGACTGATTATTTTCATCATTAGAAACCAACCCCCGACAAAAGTCAGAAGACAACACCTCAAAACTTTGAAAATGTTGACGTGCGAAAGTCGATTTCCCCGCACCAGAAGCACCAATCAAAACAACCAAAGATAATTCAGGAATAGTAATTTTCATAGTTAATAGTTAATAGTCAATAGTCAATAGTCAATAGTCATTAGCCATTAGTCATTAGTCATTAGTCATTTTGCGACTTTGCGCCTACCGTGCGGGTTCTGCGCTAGCGGTTTGCGTGAGACAAAAAAGATTTATGCAAGAGGTCTATGATTAACTAATTTAGCAACAAACTGACTATAATCATCCTTCATCGGTAAATCTAAATCTCGCCGAATTCGTCGCCGTAATGCAGGAACAACTTCACCAGTGATAGGATTAAATCCTTCTTTTTGATATTCTTCCCAATAAAGACCCACACCCCGTTTTTGCCAATTAGGAAGCTGATTGAAATTAATCCCATGTTGGAATAACATTTCATTTTTATCAGCCACAGATAACCCTTTCATCATACTAGTTGCTTGAGTTGCGCTTTGACCATCACGCCGTAGACACCAATAACAATGAGCATTCAAAGCATTTCTGTGAGCATCTTCGTGTCGCCAACGAAAATAATTTATCACTTCTTCCACATTGGGAAGTTGTGAAATGCGACAGTCAAAACAACCCATATCACCTAATAGTAAAGAAAATTTCGCGCTAGCTTCCCCTGCTAAAACTGAGTTTAATTTTCTCAACTTACGGTTAAATGTAGCTTCATGATATGCAAACAGTAAGGAAATTTCATCACTTTGAGTATAGGCATACTTAATATTTATCCCGCAATTCATTAAATGCTCAATTGTTGTCAGCATCATATCTCGAAATCTGACATCATAAGGAGCTTCAAAATTATGTACTTCTTTAGTCAGACGAGTAAAACCACGTCCATCTAATCTAGCAACTATATAAATTCCAGGTAATACGCAATGATCATGGGCTGTTTCAAACACCCTCATTCTAGTATCTAATTCATCAAATTTCACGCTGCCATTCCTCAATAATAAATGAATAATTTAAATCTGGTTTAACTGTATAAATCGCATCAAAACCCTCTTCCCAATTGGGTAAAACCAGTTTTTTATATGTCCCTAATAACCCCACAAGCGGCACAACTTGTTTAGCAGTCCTTTGACTATTTCTTTTTTTACACTCCTCTAATTCAGTTTGAAAATAATACCCTACAACTCGAAAACCTTGCGCCTTTGCTGGGAGAATATAACGCTGTCTCTCTTCTACAGTCGGATTAGTATTATCAACCACAAAAGACTGCTTACCCTCCAAACAAGCGTGTAAAAAAATCTGCTCTCGATGACGAGTTTTGAGCATATCTAGATTAATGCGAATGTGGGTATGAAAAAAGTAGTCACAATAAAAAGTCGATTTACCTGCGCCTTGAATGCCAATAAAAATAACTGCTTCCATTCCTCATAAATAGATTAACTATTGTCAATAAAAACTGCCATTTGTGTAGGTGAACCGACTTCTGTATCTTCCTCACCTATCGCTTGAAACTGCACAGTATAACCAAACTTTTCTACTATCTTATTAGCCCAATCTTGAAACTGCGATCGCGTCCATTCAAAGCGGTGGTCTTTATGTCGCAATTTCCCCGCCGGCAGATTTTCAAATTTCACATTATATTCAATATTCGGCGTTGTTACTATCACCGTCTTGGGTTTAGCAAACTCAAACAAAACTCGCTCAAATGAACCCAAACGCGGTAAATCTAAATGCTCAATGACTTCAATAACAGTAGCAGCATCATAACCGGAAAAGCGTTTATCTTGATAAGTCAACGCACTCTGAATAAGTTGTAATCTTTCCCATTGATTACGGGGAAGTCTTAATCTATCTAATCTTTCTTGAGCAATTTCTAACGACCTATAGGAAACATCCACACCTGTAACTTGCTCAAAAAAACTATCTTTAATGAGCAGTTTTAATAAATTTCCTTGACCGCAACCTAAGTCAATTACACGCCGAGAATTATTTTCCTTCAAAGCAGTAACAACCGCATTCATACGCTGCTGATTTAAACTAATCGGCTTTTCTACCGCCGCTTCTTCCTCAGCGTGAGTTTCTTCTGTACTATCAGGATCGGGATTATCTTCCTCTACCAACTGTGCTAAAGCTTGACGCGTCAAACGATGCTGACGTTTTAAATAACGTCTAGTGATTTGTTCCTTAGCTGGATGCTGTGACAACCAACCCTCACCATGACGCAGTAATTTCTCGATTTCTTCTTCCCCCACCCAATAGTGTTTATCATCATCGAGTACAGGAATTAAAACATAGAGATGACTTAACAAATCGCTGACTGTGAGAGTGTTTTGCAATTCCACAGTAAAATATTTACTCTCTCCCCACTCTGGGAATTTTTCATCTAAAGGATGACCTGTAGCTTTGACAGTGTAACCCAAAGGCTCAAACAAGTCCCGCAGGAAACCTTCACCACCACGACAGGGTAATACGGATATTTTGACTAATAAAGGTATGGGAGTTTGGGCTAATTCTGGTCTATCTTTGCTGCGTCCACCCAAAGCCGTGCTGAATACTTGTGCGATCGCTACACTCATAAAAGATGATGCCACATAAGGGCGATCGTTCACATACTGTTCTAAACTTGCACTCCTCCCCCGTACCAATTTTACCGGGTCAACATCTAATAACAACGCTGCTGTACAGCGATCGCTATTGGCTTCGGGGTAAAATACGTGCGCCTGTCCAAAACTCAACGCAAAGGACTGACAACGCTCTGGGTGTTTATGGAGTAAGTAGCCTAACTCCGTTGCTGGGGAGTAAGTTGTGGTAATAGTCAGCAGCATTCACTGATATAGAAATATGCGAATAGTTAATAAATACCGCTTTAGCGTAAGCGATTACGGAAATTTCGTCACTCTTAATTATTGCGTGCTGTCTACTGACGATAGTATGCTATATTTAGCATATTTGAAGCATGAGTTTATTCCTAAAGCCAGTTGAGTGGGTGGGAAGTTCTCTGGAAGATTTGAAGGAGTTTCCAGAAGCAGTTCAACAAGTGGTCGGTTATGCTTTGTATCTGGCACAATGTGGTGACAAGCATCCTTATACAAAACCACTCAAAGGATTTAAAGGTGCTGGAGTATTGGAAGTTGTGGAAAACTTTGATACAGATACTTACCGAGCCGTTTATACTGTCAAATTTGCTGGTGTGATTTATGTCTTACACGCCTTTCAAAAGAAATCAAAACAGGGAATTGCTACACCCAAGCAAGATATTGACTTAATAGAAACAAGACTGAAGCGAGCAAAAGAGCATTACGCAGAGAACTACAAACAGCAGCAAAAGGACGAAAAAAATGACTCAGGAAATTCAAGTGCAAGCAAGTAGTGGTAATGTTTTTGCTGATTTAGGTCTAGCAAATTCTGATGAATTACTGATAAAAGCAGAACTTGCTCGTAAGATTAGCAGCATCATTAAACAGCAAAAGATGACGCAAGTTGAAGCCGCAGAATTATTAGGAATCGACCAGCCAAAAGTATCTGCACTCATCAACGGTAAGTTATCAGGTTTTTCTACAGAAAGACTATTCCGCTTCTTAAATGCTTTAGGTCGGGATGTAGAAATTGTAGTGAAAACTAAGTCTGAATCGCAAGCACAAACACGGGTAATTACAATTTGAAAATATTTGAAAACAGGTGCGATCGCCACACTCATAAAAGATGATGCCACATAAGGGCGATCATTCACATACTGTTCTAAACTTGCACTCCTCCCCCGCACCAATTTTACCGGATCAACATCTAATAACAACGCCGCCGTACAGCGATCGCTATATGAGAATCAAAGTGCAATCGCAGTACCAAAAGGGATTTTCACATACGGTCAATTGTTTTAAGCAACAGGCTATCATACATAGGAAGTGTGTTGGCGCAGCCCGCCGTAGGCATCGCGCCTATGACAATAAAATATATGTATGGATATTGTTTATCGCCTACAAGGTGTTGAATTTGAGTGGGATAGCAACAAAGCGCGGAGCAATATTGAAAAACATGGTGTTACCTTTGAAGAAGCCACCGAGGTTTTTTTCGATCCTTTTTACCAAACTGGCGATGCAAACTCTATCAATGCTTCTAGCAGCGAACAACGCGCTTTTATCATTGGGTATTCCCTTGAACAACGTTTGTTGCTTGTAGTCTATGTAGAACGTGGATTACGAACTCGCATCATTTCTGCTCGTCCGGCAACTCGTACAGAGAGAAAACTTTATGAACAATCCTGAAGAGGAATTTATCTTACAACTGCACCCACGGCTAAACGAAACATTAACCTTAGAAATACCCAAAGATACTTTAGAATCTCTGAAAAAAATAGCAGACAGTCGAGATATGTCCTGTGAGGCATTACTTAAGTTTTATATTGGGCAAGGTTTACGCCAAGATTTAGCTAAGTTATTTTCTAACCGTGTGCTAGAGGCTACTGCTCAAGTGCTGGCACGACATATTGAATCTGAAGCAGAAATTTCTGATATTTTACAAGAAATTCGTTCTCAAACCAATTGTTAGTGCGTTGGCGCAGCCCGCCGTAGGCATCGCCTTCCTGATTTTCTTACAAAACGCGATCGCCATACCCAAAATCATGCCAGATCAGGGCGATCGCTAGTCCTCAAAAAAATTTTCCAAAATTTCTACTAAACTAGGTTGACAACCCAGGGGAACTAAGTCATAATAGGGAAGTTGCGAATCAAGGGACTGTAGTTCAATTGGTTAGAGCACCGCCCTGTCACGGCGGAAGTTGCGGGTTCGAGCCCCGTCAGTCCCGTTCTAAACCAAGATTAATGAGAAACAAGTGCTGAGTAAGTTCAGTTCTAAGTATATACATAAATTCCTAACTTAGAACACATGACTCAATACTCAGCACTTGTTATAGTGATCATTGCTTTGCGAAAGAGAGAACTACTGTGACTGTCAGAGTCAGAATTGCTCCTAGTCCAACTGGGAATTTACACATCGGTACAGCTAGAACAGCCGTATTTAACTGGTTGTTTGCCCGTCACCACGGCGGAACGTTTATTTTACGCATTGAAGATACAGATTTAGAGCGATCGCGCCCCGAATATACAGAAAATATTCTGTCAGGATTGCGCTGGTTAGGGTTGAACTGGGATGAAGGGCCATTCTTTCAATCCGACCGTCTAGACTTGTACAAACAAGCCGTACAAAAACTCCTAGACAAAGGTTTAGCCTATCGCTGCTACACCACCTCTGAAGAACTCGAAGCCTTAAGAGAAGCTCAAAAAGCCAAAAACGAAGCCCCCCGCTACGACAACCGCCACCGTAACCTTACCCCAGAACAAGAAGCGGAATTTCAAGCCCAAGGGCGGAGTTTCGTCATCCGCTTTAAAATTGACGATGACCGAGAAATCGTCTGGAACGACCTTGTGAGAGGCAAAATGTCTTGGCGCGGTAGTGATTTAGGTGGTGATATGGTCATTGCCCGTGCTTCCGAAGAAGGCATCGGTCAACCCCTCTACAACTTTGTAGTGGTGGTAGATGACATTGATATGCAAATCACTCATGTGATTCGCGGAGAAGACCACATCGCCAATACAGCCAAGCAAATTCTGCTTTATGAAGCTCTTGGCGCAGAAATTCCCGAATTTGCTCATTCGCCCTTAATTTTAAATATGGAAGGGCGTAAACTCTCCAAGCGGGATGGCGTGACCTCCATCTCTGACTTTAAGCAGATGGGCTTTACTCCTGAAGGTTTAGTTAACTACATGACCTTGTTAGGATGGTCGCCACCAGACTCGACCCAAGAGATATTTACCTTAGAAGCAGCCGCCAAAGAATTTACTTTTGAGCGTGTTAATAAAGCTGGCGCAAAATTTGACTGGGCGAAACTCGACTGGTTGAACAGTCAATATATCCACAATATGCCCACAGACAATCTCACAGATTTAATTATTCCTTATTGGGAAACTGCCGGATATCAATTTAATGGCGGACGAGACAGGGCTTGGTTGGAGAAGTTAGTAGGTTTAATCGGTGCTAGCTTGACGCGGTTAACAGATGCTGTCGAGATGAGCAAAATGTTTTTTGGTGAGACGATAGAATTGAGCGCAGAGGGTAGCCAACAATTACAACAACCAGGCTCTAGTGAAGTGCTACAAGCTATCATCGCCGCCTTAGAAACTCAACCCCAACTCACAGAAGCATTTGCCCAAGACATCATCAAACAAGTAGTCAAAGCCCAAAACGTCAAAAAAGGCTTAGTCATGCGATCGCTGCGTGCAGCCCTAACAGGAGACGTACACGGGCCAGACCTCATCCAATCTTGGTTACTCCTCAATCAAATTGGCTTAGATAAACCGCGTCTAAATCAGGCGATAGGGTAGGGAATGGGGCAGGGGGCAGGGGGCAGGGGGCAGGAGACAAGGGAGACAAGGAAGAAAAACTAATGACTAATGACTAATGACTAATGACTAATGACTAATGACTAATGACTATTGACTACATAGTTAATTTCTCTCATTTCTGGAACTTAATTGGTAAAATTAGTGTCTTCAAAAACACTGATATACTTATATGATCACTATGTCGAAAACAACGCTATTTCAAGGAACTCGATTATCTTTAATGATAGTTACTCTTGGCGTTATATCGGCACTTCCTGCCGCCAGCACAGCCCAAGACGCACCCCCGATTTTTGGAGATATTACTATCAGTCAAAAATTTTCACCCGACCCTCTCACAGTCGGGGGTATGAGTGGCGGCTCGATCGCAGGAAACAAAATTGCCGGGAGGATAGACACATCTACGGGGCCATGTAACGGTTTTGTAGATGAGACACCAGACCACACAATTAAATTAACCAGTAAATTTAACTACCTGAAGCTGCAAATAGATTCACCCCAAGACACTACCATCATCGTCAAAGGCACTGGCGGGACTTGGTGCAATGACGACTTAGACGGCAAAAATCCCGGCATAGTAGGTGAATGGCTACCAGGAGATTATCAAGTCTGGATTGGTTCTTACGATGAAGGTAAATATTTTCCCTACACATTAAAAATTACAGAGGTGAAGTAGTCAATAGTTATTAGGGAACAGGGAACAGGGAACAGATTAATATTCATACCAATCCCCAGTCCCCAATCCCCAATCCCCAATGCCCAATCCCCAGTCCCCAATCCCCAATCCCTCCCCTTGATCGCCATGTTGTATTAGAATTAGGTTAAATTTAATTAAGATTCTTGTCAGGATCTCAGATTTCACATAAGCAGGTCTAGCTTTGTGGTATTGCCTGATTTGACATCAAATTAAACAAAATGGAGTTATAAACATCCGTTTCACAACTATCTGGCGATTTTAGTTGCTAGAAATAACTAATTGTAAATTGGCATCTAGAGGCAAATTAAAATGAAATTCTCTTGGAGAGTCCTCGTACTCTGGACATTGCCTGCTTTGGTAATTGGCTTTTTCTTTTGGCAAGGGGCATTTGCAGGCAATCCTGCTGACATGACGAGAAATGCTGCTAATACGCGCATGACCTACGGCCGCTTTCTGGAATATCTAGATGCTGGTCGTGTTAACAGTGTGGATCTTTATGAAGGCGGTAGAACAGCAATTATCGAAGCTGTTGACCAAGATATTGAAAATCGTACTCAACGCTGGCGTGTAGATTTACCAATTAACGCACCAGAGTTAATTAGTAAACTCAAAGAAAAACAAGTTAGTTTTGATGCTCATCCAGTCCGCAATGATGGTGCTATCTGGGGACTTTTAGGCAATCTGATTTTCCCAATCTTATTGATTACGGGATTGTTCTTTTTGTTCCGTCGTTCCAACAATATCCCTGGTGGCCCTGGTCAAGCCATGAACTTTGGTAAATCCAAAGCACGTTTCCAAATGGAAGCGAAAACAGGTGTAAAATTTGACGACGTAGCCGGGATTGAAGAAGCTAAAGAAGAACTGCAAGAAGTTGTGACTTTCTTAAAGCAGCCAGAAAGATTTACAGCTGTTGGCGCGCGCATTCCTAAAGGTGTTTTACTAGTCGGGCCTCCAGGAACAGGTAAAACTTTACTAGCCAAAGCGATCGCAGGGGAAGCTGGTGTACCATTCTTTAGTATCTCCGGTTCGGAATTCGTAGAAATGTTTGTGGGTGTGGGTGCTTCCCGTGTCCGTGACTTGTTCAAAAAAGCTAAAGATAACGCTCCCTGTATCATCTTCATCGATGAAATTGACGCAGTAGGTAGACAACGGGGTGCAGGTATCGGTGGCGGTAACGATGAAAGAGAACAAACCCTCAACCAGTTACTCACCGAAATGGATGGTTTTGAAGGTAACACAGGCATCATTATTATTGCTGCTACCAACCGTCCTGACGTACTAGATGCAGCCCTGTTACGTCCTGGTCGTTTTGACAGACAAGTTACCGTTGATGCACCAGATATCAAAGGCCGCTTGGAAATTCTGCAAGTCCACGCGCGCAACAAGAAACTTGACACCAGCGTATCATTAGAAGCGATCGCTCGCCGCACACCAGGATTTACCGGTGCGGATTTAGCTAACCTCCTCAATGAAGCTGCAATTCTCACCGCTAGAAGACGCAAAGAAGGCATTACCCTTACCGAAATTGACGACGCTGTAGATAGAGTTGTCGCCGGTATGGAAGGGACACCATTAGTAGACAGCAAGAGTAAACGCTTAATTGCTTACCACGAAATCGGACACGCCTTAGTCGGAACTTTATTAAAAGACCATGACCCAGTGCAGAAAGTTACCCTTATTCCACGGGGACAAGCACAAGGTTTAACTTGGTTTACACCCAACGAGGAACAAGGTTTAATTTCCCGTTCTCAACTCAAAGCTAGAATTACTGGTGCTTTGGGTGGTCGTGCAGCAGAAGATGTCATTTTCGGTGCGGCGGAAGTCACCACCGGTGCAGGCGGCGACTTACAACAAGTGACTGGAATGGCGCGTCAAATGGTGACACGTTTCGGGATGTCTGATTTAGGCCCCCTGTCCTTGGAAAGCCAACAAGGGGAAGTATTCCTGGGTCGTGACTGGATGACCAGATCCGATTATTCTGAATCAATTGCAGCTAGAATCGACTCTCAAGTGCGAGAAATTGTCGAAGAGTGCTATGAAAACGCTAGGAAGATTATGCGGGAACATCGCACTGTGACAGACCGCTTAGTCGATTTGCTGATTGAAAAAGAAACCATCGACGGTGACGAATTCCGGCAAATTGTTGCTGAGTACGCAGACGTACCAGAAAAATCTCAATACGTTCCACAACTGTAATCACTGAAGAAAACTAGAACGTATAAGGTTGGAGGCTTGAGGCTTCCAACCTTCTTTGTATCTCTGCTTCACCAAAAAGCCCAGTTATTATGACTGGGCTTTGGTAGGGCTATATTCCCTCGGTTATTTATAGAAGTTATTTATAATTCAGCACTCTATATAGTTACTACCACCAAGTCCTATGCCATTTCGGAAAACTGCGACTGATTTCTAAAAATTTCTGCCTTAAGGGACTTCCAGAGAATGGAATAACACCTGATGTGAATTAGGAAAACCTTCTAGATCCAAAAAATAGCCTATCCTTGTGACTAAAGAGACTCAATAGGGGCGGGTTCACTGAGATTATCGTTCATTGTTCATGATATTTGATTAACCCACCCCTACAAATGTCTATGGAATTACCCGATTTTAATTCACATTAGACGTGAATATACGAATTATAAGAATAATAATCATTGGAAATCTATTAAAACTTGGATAAAATACGGGCTAATAATCGCAACTTCTATTCATTTTGAATTTTGAATTAATTTACAGATGTTAATGAGTATACAAAAAAACAAAAAAACTAATTATATAAGGTATATTACCACCTCAATTTCAAATTTGAACCATACCTTTTGATAGAGTGAATATTTAAAATTATCCTTTTGAATAAAAAGTGTTATATCTTCCAATTAATCGAACCAAACAGAGCAGTATTTTGGTTTAAATATATTAACTGTTATGCGCTTTAAGTTAGCAGTTAATCTTTACCAACAATTGCATCATATTAGGAGAAGAATATGGAAAATATTGAAACTGCAAGAATGGTAGAGCGTTACTGTGTTGCCTTTCACTAAGACATTTTTTGGCTTAATGCCACTCTTTGGTAATAATGTTTGGATCAATGCTTTATCTGCGATCGCTGCTGTTTACTATGGACTTGTCATACCTTCTAAAGTAATGGGTGCTAATGTATCACAAAATCTTTAATTTTGGACAACAGAAATTTGTGGAAATATTCATGACATTTGGAGGATATTATGCAAACACCAAACAAAGAACAGTCATATTTCCTACGATATCTTTCCTTAATACCGGTTCTCGCAGTGCTAGCGATATCTATTGCCTTTTCGACCTGGGTTATTTTTAATTACTTTTTCCCTGATCTTCTCTTCCATCCTATGCCATAAGCTATTGATACATCTGCCATAGGATCATATGTGGGAATTCACTACTTTTACTAGTCAGCATTATGCTGACTTAATTATTGTAGCAAGCATGATTTAGAAAAAACTCTTGTTTCTAATTGGTATGACCTCATTTACTGAAGCTTACTAATGTCATTTCAGAGTGGCGATCGCATTTGGAATATTAGTTGCATTTATAGTCAAATCTGATATTCCTCTAGTTCAATTTTCCTGCAACTTCTTGATGATATTTTCCGAAAGCACACAAAAATCTGGTTCTGGTGCGATGCCACAATTAACACATCAAAACTAGGCTTTTTGCTTCACACAACGGGTATCTTTACCTGCTTCCTGACAACCTTCAAAATAAACTTTCTTAGCAATAATTTCTTGCTTCACTTTAATAGCATCTTGCTTAACTTTTTCCGGTACAGCTACGCCAAATTTACCCAAATCTAATATATCTGGTCTTTCCAATCCGACTGTATAAATCTGCCCTTTAATTTGCTTTTTTCGTGCTACCTCTGCTAAATAAGCTATAGCAACATCTAACCTTTTCACTGCACTAGTTAACACAGCTTTTGGCGCAATATCTAACTGGTCTTTGGTATTTCCAAAAGCATAAACACCCTTATCACTCGCTGCTTGCAAAACTGCGGGGGAAGCACTATCTAACCACTGATAAATCACATCAGCACCAGCAGAAATTAAAGCTAGTGTCGCTTCCTTGGCTTTCGCCACATCATTCCAATCACCTGTAAATGTAGAAGTAATTTTAATATTAGGTTTGACTGATTTCGCCCCTAATTCAAAACCTCTTAATTCTTCTTGGGTGGCGGGAAATTCTTGTCCGGCGATGTAGGCTAATTGATTTGATTTGGTCATCGCTGCGCCAATAATACCGCAGAGATAACTACCTTGCAGATGATCTATTCGCAACGATGCAATATTTTCACCTTTGAGATTACCATTCACACCCACAAAAAAAGTATTAGGAAATTGTGCGGCGATTTGTTCAATAGCAGCGTCAAATTGTCCACCGTGGGCGAATACCAAATTATAACCCTTACGGGCAAAGTCTGATAAAGCTTCCGTTTGATCAGCTTGGGCGACTTGTTCTACATAGGCGATTTCTGCGCCTAACTTTTGTTTAGCTAGATTTACCCCTTCGTAACCAGACTGATTCCAGGCTTGATCAGTGATGACTCCAGGGAGTGCGATCGCTATTTTAAATCCTCCGTCGCCAATCTTCGCAACTGGGGTTGTTGATTGGCTACAAGCTTTTAGCAGTAGGCTGGTAGCCACGGTAGCAGAACTATACCAGACAAATTGACGGCGACTAAAATTAAGCGTCATATGACTAACAGAAGATTAATTATCATTTTGTTACTCAACTACTCTAAAGTCGTAGGTGTTTTTTGGGAAGATATATCTTTATTTTCCCACTGCTGAGTGAGGACGGGTTGATATGAGTAAGTCAAACTAGAGAAATCTAATTTAATTCGTGAAAAGATTTGCGTAGTAAGGAAACGGGGAAGAAGGAATAAAAGTATCCTAATACCGTTTCTTGATGTAGCTTGCCTGGCGTAGCCATAGATGCACTTTATTCTGTACTGTAGAGACGTTGCATGCAACATCTCTACATCATTTATTTGATGCACCTTTATAGAGAATTGGTATCAGTTTCTTCTTCAAAACAACTGTTTCCCCCTGCCCCCTTGCCATCAAAGTGGTAGTATATTTTTGTAATTGAAAGTCCCTTATTAGACTTCCCTTACAAGCAGTGTTCATTGCTTAGGCTTGGTGGTACACAAAACCTAGTAATCAAGATAAACAAGCTTCTCTCATTCCTAAGTCAATGATTTCTAGAGAATTACAATGGTAATCATAGAGTGATATGAATAAAACAAAAACAGTAGAAAAATTACAAGCACAATGGATTACTCCAGAGAATTTTCAACGTTATGGGCAAGTCATTTTTCCTAGTCGGGATGGTAAAACTTTTGATAATGAAGATGCTCAATTAAATTTACAAAATGGCACACCGCGTTTTTATATTATGAACCTACAAAAGCGCGGACGAAAGTTTCATAAAATCACTCGTCATGTGCAGTGTACTCAATGTTTAGGTTCTCTAGAAGGGAAAGATTGGCTCATGGCTGTTTGTCCTCCCTATAATGATTTAGGTGAGCCAGTGTTGGCAGAAATTGCCGCTTTTCGCATTCCTGGTAATTGTTTTATTAAGTTAAATGCGGGAACTTGGCACGCTGGGCCATATTTTGAGCATGATTTTGTAGATTTTTACAATTTAGAATTGGCTGATACCAATGTGGTAGATCATTTTACTCATGACTTTTTGCAAAGTCATCAATTGGAGTTTGAGATGATTTAGAGACTATTTATAGGAATCCGCTTTGATTCCTGAAATTATTTGCGTAGGGAGGGAACAGGGAAGAAGAAATAAAAGTGTATCTAGCTTCGCAAAAATCAAATTCGATTCTTATATAAAAAGTTGGTTCAAAAGTAAGGAAAAATACTTGAAATCTTCCCCATTCCCCATTCCCCATTACGGATATCTTCTACTACCCGCACCAACTACGCCGATTTTGTGGCGATAGGAAAGTTCTGCACCAAACCAACCGGAAATACTTGTCAGAGTACCAACAATTAGAGAAATTATTAGTCCCCAAGGTAAGATTCTGGCTTCAATATCTCCTAGTCGTAGGAGGAAATTAACTGCACTTAAAGTTAGAAGCGAAACATTAAGAATTAAATGCACCCAACCTGCTTGACGTTTACGGACGCGTTCAATTTGCAAAAAGTCACTTAAACCAATAATTGCAGCGATGACACCGCTAGCTAACCCCAGGCCAATTAACCAAAAAGAAGCCCTCGCCCAAAAGAAATCACGGGTTAACCAATAACCGAAATCAGTCCCTAAAGCTAGGGCTAAAAAAGCGATGGGAAAAATCACACTCAGAGGATGTAAAGGGTGTCCCGCGATCGCAACTGTACTGGGTACACCTGTATCACGATATTCGCGATCGTCACTTTCAATGACTGGGGGAATATTAGGAAATGGCGTAGAAGCTGATGAATTAGTAGAGGTGGTTTCTCTGGTTTCCATAATTATTTATCCTAGTTTTCTGCAAAGGGAATTTGTTCTACTTCTGCTTCTGCTTGCAAAGTCAATTTACCTGTATCTACTTCTAGTTGTTTAACTCGCAAACTCATTCCTTCTAAATCGAAGTTACTCAAGTTCAAAATTTCAATAGTTTGTGCGATCAACGCTTGAGTTAATTCTGGTGAAATTTCTTCACCTTCTCCATAGGTGACATTTTCTAGAGTGACAGTTGTACCATTAGCATTAACACGAGGTACGGCTGTAAATGCAACTTGATGAGTTTCACCATTTTCTACTAATAAAATGCTGGCGTTAAGTGCCACTTTCCCTTCCCCTGGGAGGCGAAATTCCACCGTTTGAGGTTCAATAGTCTGAAGGCTGTTATTGATATTTATTTTCTGACTTTGAATTTGCTCACGGACGTATTCTGAGTTAAAAGCGCGGTTGATATCCACTTCTGTTAATACTACCCTCGCCTTACCTGCTGTGGGTTTTGTCAGTTCAATTTTGCCAAAAGCTGCACTTAAAGGATTAATAGCCACGCTTTTAATTTGCATTTCCATGACCTCCATCCGTAGGTCTTTTTGCATGACTAAACCTTCACCTGTAATATTGACAGATTCTACCTCGCCTTGTATGAGCTTTAAGGGGTCAGTTTTAATATTTACATCCAAATTTTCAACTTCATCTAATTGGCTAGATAAACCAATTTCTGCTGCTTTATTTAAAGCCTGTTCTCCTATTCCAGAACCCTCTACCATTATCAATGAAGCTCCGTTTTAAATGGCTTTGTTCTATCCTTGAGACAATTTAGTTAATAAATATGCAGATTTTATCTATCTACCGACAGACAAAATCATAAATAACCATATGTCTGTTAGTAGAAGTTTGACATTGTAGAAATTCAAACATTGATTTCTACCTTGGGTTATGAAGCTAATAGTTCAAAAGAAAGAGGAATACCAGATGTAAATATGTCAATTTGAGATTAGTAATCATACGAATAACCTTTGAGGAGAACTCGCAATGGTATCAACTTTAGATGATACAAAACGTAATGCTATAGCTGCTAAATTGGCAGACATGAAATTAATTCAACAATTGCTCATAGATAATGAGCAATTATTTTTGAGAGAATCTACTGATAACGAAATCAGCGATCGCTTCCGTACTATGCTAGATGACGATCGCAAAAATTTGGGAATTCTAGAAACTGTGAATGTGCAGTATGGTATCCAACAAGAGCCACGCAACACAGTTAGAGAAATGGTAGACAAACTGCGCCAATTAATGCAAGGCTCTCAATTAAGCTTCTATGAAAAAGTATTTCAACACGAATTGTTGAAACACCAACAAGTGATGAGTGGTTTATTAGTTCATAAAGCAGCGCAAAAAGTTGGTGTAGATGTCATGGCTGCAATTGGGCCTCTTAACACCGTTAACTTTGAAAACCGCGCTCACCAAGAACAACTCAAAGGTGTTTTAGAAGTTCTAGGAGTGCGTGAACTCACCGGACAAGAAGTTGATCAAGGTATTTGGGGACGCGTCCAAGATGCGATGGCGGCTTTAACCGGTGCTGTGGGTAGCGCTGTCACCCAAGGTTCTGACAAACAGGATATGAATATCCAAGATGTCTTACGTTTAGACCACAACAAAGTTAATATCCTGTTCACCGAAATCCAACAAAGCAAAGATCCACAAAAGATTCAAGAGTATTTCGGGCAAATTTACAAGGATTTAACTGCTCACGCTGAAGCTGAAGAAGAAGTTGTATATCCCAGAGTCCGTTCTTTCTACGGTGAAAGCGATACTCAAGAACTGTACGACGAACAAGCGGAAATGAAGCGAATGTTAGAGCAAATCAAAGCTCTGAGTCCCTCTAGCTCGGAATTCAAAGATAGAGTCAGACAGTTAGCCGACATCGTGATGGATCACGTTCGTCAAGAAGAAAACACCATGTTTGCAGCTATCCGTAGCAATCTCAGTTCTGACCAAAGTGAGCAGTTAGCGACACAATTTAAAGCTGCTAAAGCCAAAATTCAAGAAAGATTAGGCGGTAAAGCTACTGGTGCAGGTGTTTAATACATTCGTGCTAGTGTCCTAATTACTCATTCGTAATTAATTACGAATTATGGTGAGAGGCTTTCTGGATATATCCTATAGCCAAAAGCTAGGCGGGCAAAACCAGTTTTAAGGCGGAATTTTCAGGCTTGTCTGTACACGGTAGTATTCCGCCACACAAATTATTCAGTGTCATAGATACCCGACGGTTTTAAAAAAGTCGGGTATCTGAACATCCGCAATCTATCAAAATCGATTGAGTGGAGTAGTTCCCCTTGTGGGGAAAAGGTAGTATTTAACCAATTGGAGTGCTTCAGGAATGTGTTGACCAACTCGGTCTGTTTCCGTCCCCTTGCGGGGAAAGGTTGGTGTTTAACCTAAATCTATATTATCTTCTTTATTTGTATTTGTATCGGTTTCCGTCCCCTTGCGGGGAAAGGTTGGTGTTTAACAGCAGTGCGATCGCTTTGTTTGTCTTCTCTCCTAATGTTGTTTCCGTCCCCTTGCGGGGAAAGGTTGGTGTTTAACCACATTCCTTAAGTCTCGTGGCTTTAAGTGGAGTCCCAGTTTCCGTCCCCTTGCGGGGAAAGGTTGGTGTTTAACCCATAAGGAGCGATCGCAATGTCTAACACAACTCTAAAGTTTCCGTCCCCTTGCGGGGAAAGGTTGGTGTTTAACAACGAATGCAGTTAGTAGCTGAAATTAGTGCCGACGGTAAGTTTCCGTCCCCTTGCGGGGAAAGGTTGGTGTTTAACACGGTTGAACAAGTCAAAGAATACGCCCAAGAAAACGGGTTTCCGTCCCCTTGCGGGGAAAGGTTGGTGTTTAACCCCATTTTTCTAGAATCTATAGCAAGTCTCAATTAAAAAACAAAGGTTTCCGTCCCCTTGCGGGGAAAGGTTGGTGTTTAACTAACTTTAACGAATCGCAGCTACAGGTAACACTCAGGTTTCCGTCCCCTTGCGGGGAAAGGTTGGTGTTTAACTTTAAGAACTCTACAGGAATGGTCAAGCAAACATAATGTTTCCGTCCCCTTGCGGGGAAAGGTTGGTGTTTAACCCTACCATGTGGAAACTATTGATATATTTAGTTTTCAAGGTTCAGTTGCGCCGAGGTACGGAGATAGAGGTGTGACCTACAGGATCAGTACAAAATCCCAAAAGCTTTTTTCGTTAAAAATTAGCTTTAGAGATAATTTAAACGAAAAACCTCCAGCAGTCAATGCGAAAAAATAAACTTTTCTTTTATTCACACAACTTTACGCGCCCTTACTTCTGATAAATCCGCGCGACAAGCTTACAGCTAACTTTACATTCCGTTACAAGCCGCTAAACACTATCGAAATCATCAACTCCAGCCAGTAAAACCCGACTAAAAACCACACGGAGAACTTTACAAAAGTAAATAATCCTGAGTGCTGAGTAATGAGT
Source organism: Aliinostoc sp. HNIBRCY26 (assembly GCF_050235535.1). Taxonomy (GTDB): domain Bacteria; phylum Cyanobacteriota; class Cyanobacteriia; order Cyanobacteriales; family Nostocaceae; genus Trichormus. The sequence continues at coordinate 4,895,822 of NZ_CP189852.1, read as the reverse complement.
AGTGAGTGTTTGGTAATCAATTCTTTAATTTTGAATTTTGAATTTTGAATTGATAAGTCCCCAACCCCCAACCCCTTAAAAAAACTGAACCTTATCAACCTTCTCCCAAGGTAAATCTAGATCATCTCTACCTACATGACCATAAGCTGCTAACTTGCGATAAAATCCACCTTTCATCAAAGACGGTAAATGTCTTAAATTAAATTGTTTAAGAATACCTGCTAAACGAAAATCAAAATACTGTTCTAATAAAGTCGTAATTTCATCATCAGATATCTTACCAGTACCAAAAGTTTCTACTTGCACACTCACAGGACGAGAAAGCCCGATAGAATAACTCAGTTGTACTTCACATTCATCAGCTAAATTCGCCGCCACTACATTTTTAGCAGCATAGCGCGCCGCATAAGCTCCCACTCTATCAATTCTAATGGGGTCTTTACCACTTAATGCAGAACCGCTATGTTTAGAATACTCACCATAGGTATCGATAGCGTTTTTTCTACCTGTTAAACCAGAATGTACCGCCGGGCCACCAGTGATAAATGCACCGTCGGGGTTAATAAAAATTCTGGTTTTCTCATCGGGTTTAATATCTTCATGTTCAAAAACCGGCAAGATAACATTCTCTCGAATATCATCTTGTAATTGTTGCATATCAGGTTTACTACGTTTATTTTGACTGGCAATGACTGTAATACTATGAATTCTGTAGGGACGACGATTTTTATATTCGACTCCCACTTGGGTTTTACCATCAGGAGTGAGATAATCTAATATATTTTTATTTCTCACTTCAGTCATTTTTTTGGCTAGTTTATGGGCTAACCATATTGGTAAAGGCATGAGGGTTGGTGTTTGATTGCAAGCAAAACCAAACACTGTGGCTTGGTTAGTGACAGTAATTTTTTCTATTTCCTCATCTGATAATTTCTGCTCATCAAATAAGTGATATTGATCAGGCGGTAATTCGGTTAAACTTGTCAAAACACTACAGGTTTTACCATTAAATTCTTTGTGGGTATAACCGACTTGATCAATAACTTGTCTGGCTATATTAGTAAAATCTACATTCGCATTTGGTTCAAATCTAGCCGCCAAAAACACAATTCCTGTAGCCACAGCGCATTCTGTAATGACTCTGGAATAGGGGTCTTGTTGTAAAAAACGATCTACGATCGCATCGCTAATTTGATCACACAGTTTATCAGGATGCCCCTCGGTCACTGATTCTGATGTAAACATGAAATCTTTTTTCATAATTCACCTGATTTTGGGGACTGGGGATTGGGGACTGGGGACTGGGGACTGGGGACTGGGGATTGGGAAAGAGGAGACAAGGTAGACAAGGTAGATTTTATTTCAATGCCCCATTCCCAAAATTCTTTAATTTTGAATTTTGAATTTTGAATTTTGAATTGATTAGTCTCCAGTCTTTAGCACCTTTTGTGCTTTCATTTACTAATAAAGGCACTACAGCACTAGCACCGATGACGGTACTATCCACTAAGCTAATTGGGGTGATTCTCAACAGATTTCTCAGTGGGGGAATGGCAATGGCTAAAATTTGAATGCCGAATGAACCTGCAATGGCAACATTTAAATAAGGATTGGTGGGTAATTTTTCTTTGCTGAAAATGCTGTGGGTTTCGGAACGGCTACTGATTGTATGTAGGAGTTGGGCTGATGTCAAACTCATAAAGGCGATGGTGCTAGCTTGGGGTGATATGCCATATCTGGCGAGGCTGTAACCATAGGCGGCGAGGGTACTTGCAGAGATGATGACTGACTCAAATGCAATTCTTCCCAAGTCGGAATTTTTAATGATGGGTTCGTCGGGGTTGCGGGGTGGTTGGTTTAATACTTCCGGTTCTGGTGCTTCTAAAGCCAGGGATAATCCAGGGAAAATGTCTGTGACTAGGTTTAACCATAGCAATTGTATGGCGTTTAGGGGTTCACCGATTCCTGCTGCGGTGGCGGTAGTCATCACCATGATTTCGCTGAGGTTGGTGGAAAGGAGGAAATGTACAGATTTGCGAATGTTATTGTAAATTGTCCTTCCCCGACTGACGGCGATAATCATAGTTTCGAGTCTATCGTCTTCTAAGACGATATCTGCAACTTCACGCGCCACATCTGTACCGCCTTTACCCATTGCTACACCTACTTGGGCGGCTTTTAAAGCTGGTGCGTCGTTAATTCCGTCCCCTGTCATCGCTACAACTTTGCCTGCACCTTGCAAAGCTTGGACGATTTGCAGTTTATTGCTGGGACTAATTCTGGCAAATACGTCTACTTTATCGCTGAGGGCGGTTAAGGCTTCGGGGGTGAGGTTATTGATGTTGGTGGAGTCGAGAATTTCTAATTGGGGGTCACGATTTAATTCTAATTCTTTAGCGATCGCATAGGCTGTAGGACTTTGATCACCGGTAATCATCACGGTGTCGATTCCGGCTTGATGGAAGTCTGCAATTAAGGCTTTTGCACCTTTTCTGATGGGATCTGCCATTCCCACTAAACCCAACCAAGTCAGGTTAGATTCATGATTTTTGCCGTTACCGTTACCGTTGCCGTTGTGGTATTCATCTAGATGGCTGTAGGCTATACCTAAGACTCGTAATGCTTTCCCAGCCATGCGATCGTTTTCAATTTCGATTTTCTGTCTTGTTTCGTCGTCTATAGGTAAAAGTTGACCATCTTTGACTTGATATTGACATAGCTGTGCCACTTCGACAGGGCTACCTTTAACCGCTACAAATTTGTGTTGATTATGAGTCTGGTGAATGGTACTCATCAGATTACGGTTTTCTGAACGCAAATTTGTCTGTAGCAAAGGATACTTTTCTCGGAGGGCGATCGCATCGACTCCCGCCGCAATGGCCATGTAAATTAGGGCGTTTTCTGTAGCTGAACCTGTGACTGCATACTCCCCATCTGTGGATTTGCTGACTTCACTTTCGTTACACAATACCGATACGTGAATCAGCTTCAGTAGTTCATCGTCAGCATAGGGGTTAATTTCGTCTGCACCATCCACAAAATCCCCTTCTACAACTTGGATTTGGCGGGAATTAGCGTGAATTTCCACCACAGACATTTTGTTTTCAGTGATTGTGCCGGTTTTATCCATGCAAATTGTCTGCACAGAACCTAAAGCCTCAACCGCCGCCAAACTCCGCACCAAAACTTTATTCTTCCGCATCTCTAGGATACCTAAAGCTAAGGTGGTGGTAGCAATGGTGGGTAAACCTTCGGGAACAGCCGCCACAGCCAGAGAAATGGAGGATTTGAGCATCTGTACTAAACCATAGCCCCGCCAGACACCCATCCCAAAGACGAGGCCGCAAATCCCCATACTAATTAACACCAGTTGTCCGCCAACTTCGTCGAGTTGTCTAGCTAAGGGGGTTTCCGTGGCTTGGGCTTCTCCTACTAACTGTTGAATCTTGCCCATTTCTGTATATTTGCCGGTCGCTACCACCGCCGCCAATCCTTGACCAGTGGTGATATAAGTACCTTTGTAGGCCATGTTGATGCGATCGCCTAACGGTACATCCTCACCCATTAAATATTCCGTATCTTTATTAACAGGGATACTCTCACCAGTCAAAGCCGATTCATCAATACTTAAGCTATCGGTTGTAATCAATCGGGAATCAGCCGCTACATAATTTCCTGGTTTGAGAATTAAAATATCTCCCACCACTACATCTTCAATGGGTATTTCTTTGGGCTGACCATCTCTCACCACCCAAGCCGATGTTTGTTGATGATGTTTGAGGGAATTAATAATTCTTTCCGACTGGCTTTCTGTGACATAACCAATGATGGCATTTAAACCCACCACACCCAAAATCACCACAGCATCAACCAATCCCCCCGTAAAGATGGAAACTCCCGCCGCCACACCCAACAAAGCCACAGGTAAAGACTGGAACTGTTGCAAAATGATGCTCAAATTAGACCGCAGTTCTGTTTCTGCTAGGACATTTGCACCGTATTTACTCAAGTTATCGGCAGCAGAGGCACTAGATAGCCCTGATTCTGGGGATGTCTTGAAGGTCTGGAGAACTTTACTAGTAGGTATTAAATGCCAGTTTTCTACTTTTTGGGCTTGGATATTGCTATCTGCTTTAGTAATTTTATGTGGAGATGGAATGATGCTTTTAAAATCAATTTTTGGTTGAGTATCTATGAAGATTCTTATAGCTTTCTCAATTAATTCTTGTATTTGTTGATAATGATAATCTTGTTGGAATATTACCAACAAATTACTTGTTAATATATTGGCATGAACTTGTAATATAGCAGGATTTTTGACTAATTGCTGCTCTAAATATATCTTTAATTCTGGTGATTTATGCAGTTCTGTGATTTTATATCTTGCTCTTCCTTTAACTTTGGTGTGTATAGCTTTAATCACGGCAATTCACGACTCCCTAAACTCTGGTAACTGCCTTTATTAAGTATATACTTAATTGATTAATTATATGATTAACGCTTTGAAATTAATCTGTGAAAGATGTTAAGAATTAAGAAAGAATATCAGCAAATATCATTTTTGTATTGTAGTTATCTTGACCGCAACGGACGGGCGAGAAGTCCATCCCACAAGAGGGATTTAATGTGATATTTGAGCCTTTCCACGCCACTATCTAAGATTTGTTTATATGTCAATACAGTTTAGATACGTAGGGTGTGTTAGGCGTAAGCCGTAACGCACCAAAGGGCTTTGTGGTAGGTGCGTTACGCTGTCGCTAACACACCCTACATATACTGTATCAGTTGATCTCTAGCCTAATTTTGATCACTGCTATTAGCATCAGCCTAAAGTGACAGAAAAAATATTCTTCACTCAATAGTTACCAATTTGAAAAGTAAAAATATCCCCCATGCCCAATGCCCCATTCCCTACGCAACCATCTGCGGACAGTTAGCCTTGAGGATGTCGGTGATTTTTTCAGCCGGGGACGGTATACCAAAGTAATATCCCTGGGCTTCTTGACAGCCTTGTGTTTGTAAATAGTTCAATTGCTCTTGAGTTTCCACACCTTCGGCTGTAATCTTCAGTTGCAAGCTTTGAGCTAGTGCAATAATGGCATTGGTAACGGTGGCACTTTCAGGATTAACGGTAACATCCTGGACGAATGAACGATCAATTTTCAACATATGGACTGGGAAAGACTTCAAATAATTGAGAGAAGAATAACCAGTGCCAAAGTCATCCAACGCTATCCATACCCCTAGTTCTCGCAGTTGTTTGAGGGTTTTAATAGACTGCTGAACATTCCCCATCAAAAAGCTTTCTGTTACTTCCAATTCTAAATATGTGGCTGACAATCCGGTTTCCGCTAAAGTTTGTCTGACAACCTCTACTAAATTCGGTTCTTCAAATTGTCGTGCAGAGAGATTGACTGAGACGCGAATTGGTGGGATTCCTGCTAGTTGCCAAGCACGATTTTGGGCGCAGGCGGTTCGCAAAACCCATTCACCAATAGGAACAATCAAGCCATTATTTTCCGCAATGGGAATAAATTGGGCAGGAGAAACTAAACCCCGTGTGGGATGCTGCCAACGGACTAAGGCTTCTAATGCGGTGATTTCCTTGGTGCGTAAATCAACTAATGGTTGATAATAAACCATCATTTCACCCCGTTCTAGAGCTTCACGTAGGTCATTTTCCAAGGCTAATCGCTCTTGTAACTGAGCATTAAATTGCGGTGAATAGAATTTATGTTGACCTCGCCCTTGCTGTTTTGCTTGGTAGAGTGCCATGTGAGCCTGTTGTAGTAGTTGTTCGACGTTAGCCCGATCGCCTACGCTATTGATTGTAATGCCGATACTAGCAGTGATGTGAATTTGTTGACCATTGATGCTAAAGGGTTTGCCGACAATTGCCACTAGTAGTTCAGACAGTTTAACTATACCCTCAAAGGAAATTAAATCCGTGCGAGCGATCGCAAATTCATCTTGACCTAAAAAAGCTATGATGTCTGTCTTCTCTTGATGACTGGTTAAACGCTGCGCCACTGCTCTTAAGAATAAATTTAAGGTCTCAGGTTCTAACCCATGACTAATATCGACAAAATCATCAATCCCCAACACTAGAACAGCTACGAGTTGCTGCTGATTTTGAGATTTGGATACATAATTGTAGAGGCGATCGCTAAATAAATCCCGATTCGGTAATCCGGTGAGATTGTCATAGTAAGTAATTTGATGAATTAATTCATCTAACTTATATAGTGTTTGTGAGGTATCTGCCATTAATGTCCCCACTTCATCGGTGAATTTTGTTGGCAGTTTGGGTAATTTTTGGCCTTGTAAATATTCTTGCAAGGCGGTAGAAGTTGCAATCACAGGAGCTAGCAGATACCGCAGTGTATATAAGGTAGCAACTGTTCCCACTAATGTAGCCACCAGTGCAGTCAGCAGCACTTGCACCGCCATTTCCCAAGAATAAGAATTAGAAGTGACAAAACTGACAATTAAAGTTAGTAATGGGACGTGAGTACCTAAAAAGGCTACTAAAAATATCTTTGCTGTGTAACTTTTTTTAAGTAAACGAAATTGGGCGAGGAAGGAATATAAATAAAGTTTCGAGTTCATGGGATTTACTAGTTTAAGTCAGCCAATAATCATTTAATTACTGAACATACCGATAAAGAAAGGTATTATTACTAGGGAAAAAAAGAATTCAAGATGAGATAGGAATGGCAATTTTAAACTCAGTTCCCATACCTGGTTGGGAATTGACTTCTAATTTGCCGTTGTGTTTTTCCACAACAATTTGATGTGCTATGGATAAGCCTAGCCCCGTACCTTTACCTACGGGTTTGGTAGTAAATAACGGTTCAAACAGTCGTTGTTGGGCAGATGCAGGAATTCCACAGCCGTTATCTGCAATGGAAATCACAGCCATATTATGAGCATCTGTAGTAGTGGTGATGGTAATCTGCGGTACGACACTGCTGATTTTACCTGCGGCGATAGCTTCGTCAATAGCATCAATAGCATTGGCGATCAGGTTCATAAACACTTGATTCATCTGACCGAGAAAACAGTTAACTTCTGGTAAATTGCCATAGTTTCTGATGACTTCAATAGATGAGCGATCGCCATTATTTTTGAGCCGATGTTGTAAAATCATCAGCGTACTATCTAGTCCTTGGTGTAGGTTTCCAGGTGCTTTGTTGTCACTATCAGAACGGCAAAAAGTGCGGAGTGAATTGGAAAGATTTTGAATGCGTTCTGCCCCTAGTTTGAGAGAATTCAAGATTTTGGGCATATCTTCCAAAACGAAATCTACATCTAAGGCTTCTATGGCATCAGTAATCGTGGGTGTAGGCTCAGGATACTCTTGGGCATATAGTTCGAGCATTTCGCAGACTGCGGCAATATACTCGTCCAAGGGTGGCAGATTGCTAGTAATAAAGCTGATGGGATTGTTCATTTCATGAGCTATCCCTGCAATTAACTCTCCCAAGGCGGATAACTTTTCTTGTTGGACTAGCTGCACTTGGGTTTGCTGTAAAGCCGCAGTGCGATCGCGCACTTGTTGCTCTAAAGATTCCGTGAGTTGTTTGAGTCGTAAATGTACACGTACTCTAGCCAGAACTTCTTCTTGAGCGAATGGTTTGGGTATGTAATCCACTGCACCCAGAAAGAAGCCCTTAGTTTTACTATCTGTATCTGCTAAAGCTGTGGTAAAAATTACGGGAATATTCGTGGTGAGAGGATTAGCCTTGAGCCGACGACAAGTTTCAAAGCCGTTAATTCCCGGCATTTGTACATCCAGTAAAATTAACTCTGGTTGATTGCGTTCAGCTTGTGCGATCGCGCTTTCACCATCAATCGCAACCCGAAAATTTAACCCCTCGCTACTGAGTGCTTCCGATAAAACAGATAAATTCGTAGGATTATCGTCTACAAGTAATATAAATCCTTTAGGTGACATTTTGACCAGTTTGCTCCAATTCGTAAATCAAAAGTAGGTTTAAAGATGCTTTCAAAGTAATGTGCATAATATTTTCTTGTGGTGACTAAAACTATTTTTAATCACATAGAAAATAAAAGCAAATATATCCAAAGTCATAAAACAAAGAAAAACTTCATAACTTAACTAATATGTTGTTTTAAAAAAGTTTCTAACCGTTTGAGTTGAAAGTTGCTGGCTAACTGCATAATTTGTTGCGTAAAAACACTGAATTTCTCATCAGAATTACCCAGCTTTTGCGCCAATTCTAAAATGCTTTGAATGTCGCCATCTCGCAACAGTTCTAATAACTGCTGTAAAACCTCCTGGGAGGGTAATTGCATTTCCTGTGTGGGATCTATATTGCTATTCTGAATTTTGTTAGTTGTGTTGTCATACAACCATTCCACTTGCAAAAACTTTCCTAGTAATTCCAGTAGCGTTTCTGCTTCTATCGGCTTGGGTAAAAAGGCATCTGCACCTAAGTCAATACTTTTATATTGGTCAATGCTAAATACACTCGCTGATGAGGTAATGATGGGTATGTGTTTATATTGCTCAGATTCACGTAAATTTTTAATCAACTCAAACCCATTGATTACAGGCATCACTAAGTCAGTAATAATCAAATTTGGGTTATAGAATTGGACTTTTTCCCATCCTTGTTGACCATTACTCGCCTCAATTACTGTAAAGCCTACAGGTTCTAGTAAATTTACGATGACTGAACGGTTTTCCCATTTGTCATCTGCTATCAAAATGGTGCGTTTTTCGCCTTGATAACCTGTAATAGTTCCTTTCTCAACAACTCTAGAAGCTTTAGCCCAATCTTGAGATTCGGAAAAATTCGCCTCAAACCAAAAATTACTCCCTTTGCCAAGTTCACTTGTGACTCGAATTTGACTTCCCATCAACGCTATAATTTTTTGACTGATGGCTAAACCTAAACCTGTGCCTTCCGTTTGTCGTTTTTGATTTCCTGCTTGCTCAAATGGGAGAAAGATTTTTTCAGCTTGTTCAGGGGTGACACCAGTACCAGTGTCTATAATTTCAAAACGAATTTTAGATGCGAGTTTGCCATGTTCATCTAATCCTCGCTTAACGGTTGTCACTTTGAAGGTGACGCTACCTTCATGGGTGAATTTAATAGCATTACTGAGTAGGTTAATCAAAACTTGTCGTAAGCGTTTTTCATCAGCAAAAATCCCTGTTGGTAAATCAGGATCAAGTAACAGGTGAAAATCAATCACTTTCTGTTCCGCCCGAATGCGACAAATTTCACTGACACTATCTAAAAATGATGGCAAATAAAAATGTATGGGATTTAATTCCAACTTACGGGCTTCGATTTTGGAAAGATCCAAGATATCATTAATCAGGGTTAATAAATGAGAACCACACTCGTAAATAACATTGGTGCCTTTACTGCCTCTTTCACTTAAAGATTCCGTCCGTTGCAGGATTTGGGCATAGCCGAGAATACCATTTAGGGGTGTGCGTAACTCATGACTCATGTTAGCCAGAAATTCACTTTTGGCTTCGCTGGAGTTCTTCGCTATTTCTTCCGCTTGACGCAATTCTTGCTCAATTCGTTTACGCTCAATAATTTCTAGAGATAGTTCGCGGTTAATGGCTTCTAATTGCGCTGGGCTAGGTAATGCTAAAGCTTGCGGCATGAGATCAACTAGAGCAAATGCCGTATATATGGAAATAATGGCGGTAAAGGCTTTGATGCCCCCTGCAATCCAGTAATTTGGATGCCACAGCGTCCAAATATCCATTAAATGCCCAGTTCCACAGGCAATAATAAAAGCCCCAAATAAGATGAAAACTCCATTGAAGGGAACATCTTTGCGTTGAGAGATAAAGTAAATCAGTAATACAGGAATGGAATAATAGGCTAGTGCGATCGCACCATCAGAAATCAGATGTAACCAAACTAGTCCAGTTTTCCAGAGATAACAATGTCCGTGGGGGATAAAACCACTTGCATTCATTAAAGCCAACATATTTTTAGAGTGTTCCCAAATTTTTTTTGTAATTAAGTATTCCCAAACTGTCAGTTGCTGCCACAAACTCAGACACAATCTGCTGTAGATGTTGATGTAGAGTTCCCTTTATTAGCGATCGCAATTTTTTTGACTAAATGTATTAGCCACAAAACATTCACCAGCAAGTTAAGTTGAAATTCTTGAGTGATGTTCTTGATTACGAAAAATCAGTTTTGTCAGCGTAAATACTGAGAAGATATGCTGGATTCTTCTAGCTCTTGTTTGTCATACCTAAGCTTAGGATATTATCTTTTTTCTCAGATGTAAATCAAATATGTAACATTTTTTACTAAAATTTTATATTTGTGTTTTGGTTAACAAAAATCAGTTGTTTGTAGTTAATTCTTCAGCATTGCTGTTAGCGGTAGCGGAGCGTTTAGTCTGTGCAATTAATCTGACTTTTTACTCAGCACCGGCTCAACACCGCGCTATCGCTAACGTTACTCAGCATCGGCTCAACGCCGCGCTAACGCTAACAGCACTATTTTAGTCAGGGAATATGATATTTATTCTCATCTTGCCTGAAGTTGCAGAACCTGACTAATGATTAATGTACATACTATAACAACTATCTGTTAGAAGTGGTTTTACAAGTTATCTATTGTGTTTTTCAACTCTTGTTGATCCCTCCTAACCCTGAAAAAAATGGGTAAATAGAATTAAAATCCCTATTTTTAATGGAGATTTAAAATTAAAGTTCATATTTTCAGGGATATTTAGCATTAAATCCCCCTTCGTCAAGGGTAATTTAGGGTAATTAGAGAGTATTTGATAAATCACCAGATGCTTTTAAAACATCCTCTGAGATATTGAGGTTAAAGAGATTCAAGCAGAAGTGATTTCAGCTATTTTACGTAATGTCAGGGATGTATTTTAGAGTTTAAAGATTCTATAAATATAGAGATTCAATTTGATTGCTGAAGCTACTGATTTAAACAAGGAACTCTTCACAAAAAAGAGAAAAATATACGGAGTTAGGGTCAATATCAAATATGAATTCTCTAAAATTAGTCACCTTCAACGAAACACAGCGAGCATCTATGATGAAATCATCACTGCTTAGTATATTGTCAAGTATCAGTCTAATTGCTAGTTTGACTATAGTCAGTAATGTCAGAGCCAACACAGTCACTAATCAAAAAGAACAGCAAATATCCGCCGAAGAACTAGCTATTAAAAAACAAGTTTTATCTAATTTAGGTGCAGTGGCTCGCGCTCAACAAGCGTATTTTCTGGAAGAAAATCGTTTCGCAACTCAGATTCAACAGTTAGGTGTGGGAAACAATATAGAAAATAGTGTTGCTGGCTATGAATGGCAAATATTTACTGATTCCAAAGCCAAGCAAGTCATCATGACTGTATTAACACCAAAACTAAATAATTCTCGCACTTACGTTAATTTCGTCAATGTAACTAAAACAGCAACAGGGGAAGAGTTAACATTTTCTACGCTTTGTGAAAGTGTAGACAATCGGCGTATAGTTCCTCAGTTACCTACTAAGATGTTGCTAAACCAAGGGATTGAATGTCCATCTGGTTTTCGAGAGTTTGCAATGAGTGAGGCTGAGAATGCTTTGTCTGAACGGTTTGAACAGGAAAAGCAGCAGAGAATCTTAGTTGGTGTGATAAATATTCTACAAAAGCAATATTATGCTCGTAATGGTGTATTCGCCGACAAAATAGCAAAATTATTCGATACTCCTATCAGTAACATTGAGCAGAAATCAGGTTACAGCTTGAGATTTTTATCAATTAAAGATATACAAACTGGGATGATTACTATAGTTACTATTCCCAACCAAAAGCAAAAAACTTACTTGGGGGTAATTACAGCCAATGGCTCTAGTATTTGTGAGGTTTCACCGCAAGTATCTCTAGATTTAGAAAAGTTGAGCAATTTACCCACCAAGAATTTACTCAATTGTGGCGCAGGTTTGGTTGAAGTCAGTCTTAGTGCTGAGGAAACCGCAGATATCAATGAAGAACTGGACAATCTGAATAAGTATCAAGCGCAAATTGCAGAGATAGAAAACCCTCGGAAAACAAAAGTTTTGCAAACTGCTGATCAACTAGCGCAAGCAGGACAGTATTTACAAGCACAACAGGAGTATTATTTATCACTGGGAGCTTTGGGGCTGAGTGAATATGACCTTTTAGGTGAATTGACGGGAGAATCTAGCTTTAATCCTGTCCGTGACAGTTTTCTCAAAAAAATTACACCTGTTTTAAAAGCAGCAGCACCTTTATTATTAGAACAAAAACAGGCAATCATATTGGAAGTATATAACTCCTTTGATCAGTTGCCAAAATCTAGAAATAAAACAGCTATCAAAATTCGGGAATTAGCAGCTTCACAGTTAGGCTTTAATATTTTGACTACTGCTGAGGATGATTTGAAAATACCTGATGATAAAAAGGCAGCATTTTCAGAAGTTTCTGAGTTATTAAGACAGCAGTTTGATGATCAGACGCAACAAATTCCTCAGACATTACCCACAAAATTACGTAGTTATGTCAATCAACATAGTAGGAACATTACCAAAATCCGCGACTTGTTATTAAGTGAAGAGACACCTATTTGGGGGTTAGAGTATAAATATATAAAAGAGGGAGATTTTCAAGCCCCTATTCCTAGCTATTTAGGCATAGTCAATTTACAACGTTTGTTATTAATTGATGTCTTAGAACAACAGCGACAAGGTAACAATCAACAGATGCTGAAATCTTTAGAAGCATCTTGGAAACTCAGCGAATCATTACAAAATGAACCATCTTTAATTGGTCAGCTTGTGAATATAATTGTTAGGCGATCGCAAATCCGAGTCATGCAAAAAATCGGCAATTTACCTGTGGTTTGGCAAAGTCGTTTATTGGCACATGACTATACAAAATCTCTATTGCATTCATTAAATAATGAGGCTTTCTCTATATTACAGGGTTTAGATAAAATTATTCCCCCAGAAAAAGACACCCCTTTAAGGCAACTATATCGCAATTGGTATGGTGTGAATACATACACATTTTACCAAGGGTTTTACCAAGCAGTAGAACGAGAAAAAAATAATCTTTGTTCCCTGGATGTGAAAGATATAGAAAAACAGTATTTTCCTTCAGATAATTATCTGAGTCCCAGCTACACCACCCAAATTTTCAAAGCACATTATTTGATGTTGGAATCAGAAATGATGCAAAAAGTTTTACAGTTGCAAACATCAGCAAATTCTCCCATTGAGATACCTGCCAATGTTTGTTTAGGCAACAAATGGATATATCAAACCTTACCCAATGGTAAGCGTTCTATTTCCCTGGAGAAACAACCTGTTTGGTTATCTCAAATTAAGCGATCGCCACTAAATTATACGTGGTAGGCTGTTGCACATTTGTATATTCACAATTGCAGGGGGGGCAGGGGGCAGGGAGCAGGGGAAGAAAACCGATAACTAATGACTATGACACTTCCCACTCATTACTCATTACTCATTACTCAGCACTCAGCACTCAGCACTCAGCACTCATTACTCACCACTCAACACTCACCACTCACTCAGCAATTTCTGCTAAAGTGGCAACTTGTAGGGAGTTTCTAGCGTCAAGCAGTCAGCGATTAGTTTCGCACTCATTCAAGCGTGGCGGTAAAATGTCACCATTGTTGAGTACCCTAGTTTAAGTTGCGATCGCCTGCGATAGGGCGCGTCACGAAATCTATGATTGAAGTTGAACATCTGAGTAAAACTTACGGTTCTACCCCAGCGATTACTGATGTGACTTTTAGTGTTGAACCTGGGGAAATTGTAGGATTTCTGGGGCCGAATGGCGCAGGAAAAACCACAACTATGCGAATTTTGGCGGGTTATTTACCGGCGAGTAGCGGTACAGCCAAGATAGCAGGCTTTGATGTCCATGAAAATTCCCTGGCGGTGCGTCAACGCATCGGCTATTTACCAGAAACACCGCCGTTATATCCAGAGATGACGGTGGAGGGATTTTTGCATTTTGTCGCCCATATTAAAGGTATACCCGCAGGCGATCGCGCCGCTAGGGTGAATGTAGCCATCAAACGCTGTAACTTACAAGAAAAGCGGCAGGTAATTATTCGCAAATTATCTAAAGGATACCGCCAACGGGTGGGGATTGCTCAGGCGATTGTGCATGATCCTCCAGCCATTATTTTAGATGAACCTACCGTGGGACTTGACCCCAGGCAAATTATTGAAGTCCGCAACTTAATTAAAAGCCTCGCCGGCACACATACAGTTATCCTCTCTACCCACATTCTCCCAGAAGTTAGCATGACCTGTAACCGCGTCACCATCATTAATCGCGGTAAGGTAGTTGCAACCAATACACCAGAAAATTTGATGACACAGTTGACTGTTGGCGCAGGTTATGAAGTGGAAATTGAGGGAGAAGCCGCCTTAGCCAAACAAGTATTGCAAAATATCGCTGGTGTCAGTTTAGTAGAATCTGTCCCTGTGAATTATCCCAGAGACAACCGTGCTTACTTGCGGGTGTTGTCACAGCCAGGGAGAGAACCAGGAAAAGATATAGCCACAACATTAATTCGGTCTGGATTTAGTTTGCATGAAATGCGGCGTGTTAGTGCCACCCTCGAAGATGTATTCTTGCAACTAACCACAGAAGAAAAAAACATAGTCACAACTGACGAATCAGCAGCTAACGAAGGAGAAGCAGCGTAAATGGGTATAGTCCTGAGTAACATTATTGCCATTTATCGCCGGGAGTTACAAAGTTATTTTGTCTCGCCTTTAGCATATGCGATCGCAGGCGTATTTTGGTTCATCGCTGGCTTATTTTTGGTGATGATTTTACTAGGGCCAGATGGCATTTTACCAGCCGTCGCCCTGATTGATTCACAAGGAAAACAATTTGGCGTACCAGTCCCACCGATTGATGTACCCTATGAATTTATCCGAGCCTTTTTAGACCGTATGGGTTGGCTGTTGTTATTTATTTTGCCAATTCTGTCAATGGGACTCTACGCCGAAGAACGCAAACGCGGAACCCTAGAACTCCTCGCCACCTCCCCCGTGACTAACTGGGCTGTTGCTGTCGGAAAATTATTAGGAGTAGTGACATTTTTCATCACCTTAATTTTGCCGTTAATGGTATTTGAAGCGATCGCCATTAGCAGTTCTAACCCACCCATTCCACCCACAATTCCCTTATTGGGACATTTGGGTTTAATCTTACTCGCCTCAGCAATTTTATCTTTAGGGATGTTTATTTCCTCCCTAACAGATAGCACCCTGCTTTCGGCTGTCTTCACCTTTGCTGTAGTAATATTGCTGTTATTTATTGACTTAATCGCCAGAAACATCGGCGGCCCCATCGGTGAAATCGTCGGTCATTTTTCCCTACTCAAACATTACAACACCCTCATTCAAGGCATCTTTGATAGCAGTGCTTTAGTTTTATTTAGTAGTTACATATTCTTAGGCATCTTCCTCACAGCCCAATCAATTGACGCGTTAAGGTTTCAGAGGCAATAGGGATTGAGTAATGAGTAATGAGTAATGAGTAATGAGTAATGAGTGCTGAGTGCTGAGTGCTAAGTAATGACTAATGACTAATAACTAATGACTACCATTAAACAAAAACAACTTTGGAAATATTTATTTTTACTAGGGCCGTTTTTTACGGCGGCTGGTTTAACTACTGGGTTAGTAGCTGACAGTTGGGGCGTTGTTCCCTTGGTGCTGCTAATTTTAGGGATTACTATCTGTGTATTGTGGTTAGTTTGGCAAAGTCAGCGTAGTCAGTGGTGGAAACAACGTTCTACCCAAGCTGGTGCTAATGCTTTCGTTGCAACTATCGCTGTGTTGGTAATTGTTGGCTTAATTAATTTTCTTTCCACACGTTACCAATTACGTGCAGACTTAACAGAGACGCAATTATTTAGCCTGTCACCACAATCACAGGAATTAGTGCGGAAACTCAATCAACCCCTGAAAATTTGGGTGTTTGATGTCACTCAAAATCCTCAAGATAGGGAACTGTTAGAAAATTACCGTCGCCAAAGTGCTAAATTTCAGTTTGAGTATGTTGATCCTCAAAGTAGACCAGGATTAGCAGAAAAATTTGGTGTGAAAGATTATGGCGAAGTTTATCTAGAATCTGGCGAGAAGCGGCAACTCGTACAATCAGTTAACGTTAATGAACGTCTTTCAGAGATTAAGGTAACAAATAAACTACAACAACTATACAGCGATCGCACTGCTAAAGTTTACTTCATCCAAGGTCACGGCGAACATCCTATTACGGGTGGGGAAGGGGCTATGACGCAAGCCGTCCAAGGTTTAAGCGATAGGAATTACACCACTACAGACTTAAATCTCACCACCAACGCCAAAGTTCCTGATGATGCTAGTGTTGTGGTGATGGCTGGTGCGAAAAAGGAACTATTTCCAGCTGAAGTCAAAGCTTTACAAGATTATCTCAATCGTGGTGGTAATGTGCTACTCATGGTTGACCCCAACACTAACCCCAACCTTAATAGTTTGCTACAAGAATGGGGCGTAAGTTTAGATAATCGTTTAGCCGTCGATGTCTCCGGTGCTGGTGTAGGACTTGGCCCTGCTGCACCCATCATTACAAGTTATGGTCAACACCCCATTACTAAAGATTTTGGTAACGGAATTTCTTTCTATCGCCTAGCTAGACCTTTGCAAGTTACCCCTGTCGCTGGTGTACAGTCTACCCCTCTGTTGCAAACTAAACCCTATCCTGATAGTTGGGCAGAAAGCGACCTCCAAAGTGAAAAATTAGAGTTTAACCCCGATAAAGACATTAAAGGGCCTTTAACTTTAGGCGTAGCCTTAACCAAAAAAATCTCCACCACACCCCCAGTTACACCCACACCAACCACATCACCCACACCGCAAAATACAGCAACTCCTACCACATCCCCAACCACATCACCCACAACTCCCACAGCTAGTCCAACACCAACATCAACCACATCACCCACACCACAAAATACAACAACACCAACCACATCACCCACATCCTTACCCACACCGACAACTCAACTTAGTCCAACTCCCACAGCTACTTCCCCAGCTGCACAACAGCCAGAAGCAACAGCCAAAGAGTCAAGGTTAGTAGTGATAGGAAACTCCGATTTTGCCACAGACAACATCTTTAAACAGCAACTCAATGGAGATGTCTTCCTCAACTCAGTCACCTGGCTAAGTCAGCAAGATCAACAACCACTTTCCATCAGCCCCAAAGAACCCAAAAACCGCCGCATCAACATATCAATAGCCCAAGCCAACTTCCTCACTTTATCTGCGTTGATATTTCTACCCCTAATTGGCTTTATTTCCGCCGCCGCAGTGTGGTGGAAACGGAGATGATGAAGGGACTGGGGATTGGGGACTGGGGACAAGGTAGAAGAATGAGTAATGAGTAATGAGTAATAAGTAATAAGTAATGAGTATTAGACATCTCCAGAAATGAGGTTTTTATCTAGACAGCATAAGGGTTTGAGATTCTTTTTCGGAGATGACTAATGACTAATGACTAATGACTAATGACTAATGACTATTGACTATTGACTATTGACTATTGACTATGAAACTACCAAAAACGACATTAATTTTAGTAGTGCTGGCGTTGGGTTTGGGTGGGTTTGTCTACTTCTATGAAATTCAAGGTGCAACTCAACGTCAGGAAGCTAAAGAAAATCAGCAGAAAATTTTCTCTTTCGCTGAAGATGATGTACAGGCTTTGACAGTTAAAACTGCAAAGCTAACCCTGAATTTGGAACGCAACACCCAACCTAACCCTAAATGGTTACTGAAGTCTCCGGTGTCAGAGCCAGCCAATGATGCTATTGTGTCTTATTTAATGGATTTGTTAGTTAAAGGTAAGAGCGATCGCACCGTTCCTACTCCGCCTAATCAACTTGGGGAATTTGGCTTAGACAAACCCCAAGCTACTATTGATATCAAACTGAAAAATCAAAAAAATCACCAAATTATTTTGGGTAAATCTAACTTTAATCGTAGTTTTATCTACGCTCAAGTTGACCCCACTACACCCAATAATGGCAATATCAATGTGCTGCTAGTCTCTACCGACTTTGAAAATGCAGTTAATCGCGAATTATCAGAGTGGAAACAACCTCAAACTCCGGTGCAACTACAGCCTACACCAAATACACCTCAACCTACTCCCACTCAAAGTCAGTAATTAGATCAAAAAGTACCAGTAAAAGCAACATCGATTTCTCTTTTAAATTTCTTCATCTGTGCTTATACCATCTGTTTGACCGATCAATACATCAATTTCTTTCTTGTATTTCATGTGTAAATTTAATAACTCAATGTAAGCGATGGGCACTATAATCGGCCAAAATATAGTGGCAATGAACAGAATCACACGAGATATGGAACGCTGACTATCGCTCATTTCTTTATCTTCAAGGAAGAAAAATAACCATTTCCTCAACAAGAAATAAGCTATTGCTAGGTAAAATGCGATCGCGATATAAACAATTGGGGAAAAGTGGAATAGAGATGTTGCATAATGCACAGCAAGTTGCATACTGATGTGGTCTTAATTCATTGACGTTTATAATGTGATCATACTTACTGGTAATCATCACTTAAGCAGCATAAAATATTACTTTTTCATGTCAATACATCTTAAGATAGATATCTTAAATAAGAGTAACTCTTCTACATAAATCATGAGTAATTCAACGGCAACTTTATTGATTTATTGTCCAGATCAACGGGGACTCGTTGCTAAAATAGCGAATTTTATTTACTCCAATGGAGGTAATATTATTCATGCTGATCAACATACAGATTTTGCCGCCGGTTTATTTCTCTCCCGCATTGAATGGCAACTAGATGGGTTTAATCTACCACGAGATTTAATTGGCCCTGCATTTAACGCTATAGCTCAACCTTTGGGTGCTAAATGGGAACTCCATTTTTCTGATGCAATTCCCCGCATAGCCATTTGGGTTAGTCGTCAAGACCATTGTCTTTATGATTTAATTTGGCGACAACGCGCCCAAGAAATTGCGGCGGAAATTCCCCTAATTATTAGCAATCATCCGTATTTAAAAACAGTTGCAGACCAATTTGGGATAGAATTTCACCACATTCCCATTAATAAAGAAAATAAAGCAGAACAAGAAATTAGACAACTAGAACTACTACAACAATACAAAATTGATTTAGTAGTTTTAGCTAAATATATGCAAATTGTTAGTTCAGACTTTATTAATAAATTTCCGCAAATTATTAATATCCACCACTCATTTTTACCTGCATTTGTAGGAGCGAACCCCTATCATCGTGCCTTTGAAAGAGGCGTTAAAGTTATTGGCGCAACTGCTCACTATGCTACTGCGGAATTAGATGCAGGGCCGATTATTGAACAAGATGTAGTGAGAGTCAGCCACCGTGATGAAGTAGAAGATTTAATCAGAAAAGGCAAGGATTTAGAAAGAGTCGTATTAGCCAGAGCAGTACGTCTCCACCTCCAAAATCGCGTTCTAGTATACGGTAATCGCACAGTAGTCTTTGAATAATTTTGATACAGAACTCGTATTTGGCTCTTAGTTTTATGCAGAAAAAGGTAAAAGTTAAACCAAACTCCAAACAGCAAAAAATTGAAGAACAAGCTGATGGTAGTCTAACTGTATATTTAAAATCACCACCAGTAGACGGTAAAGCTAATGAGGAATTAATTAAACTGCTAGCGGAACAGTTTGATGTTCCCAAATCTCATATTAGAATTAAGTCTGGTTTATCTTCTCGGCAAAAATTAATTGAGATTGAGGAATAATTATTAGTCAGCAAAGTTCATTATTTTTTTATAGGAATCCTACTTGATTATTGAACAGATACGTAGGGTGTGTTAGCGACAGCGTAACGCACCTAGTACCAAAGCCTGTGGTGCGTTACGGCTTACGCCTAACACACCCTACACATACTTAGATTTTTTCAGAAATCAAATACTAGTCCTATATGTAAGTAGAACAGTGTAAATAATTAAAGGTTCGTAGTAAGGACTTTAGTCCTTACTACGAACTTACTTTACATAGTTTGGTTTTTTCAAGTTGTTCTACTTGTTGACGAATTTCTCACTAGTGCATCTTAGCGTTAATATCTACATCATCACTTTTGAGTTGACCATCTTCCATATAGATAATGCGGTCAGCAATATCTAAAATACGGTTATCGTGAGTTACCAGCAAAATTGTACAGCCTTGTTCTTTGGCTAGTTTCTGCATGAGTTCCACAACATCACGCCCAGATTTTTTATCAAGTGCGGCTGTAGGTTCATCTGCTAAGACAATTTTAGGATGACTGACTAAAGCACGGGCGATCGCTACTCGTTGTTTTTGTCCACCAGACAGACTCTCTGGATAGTAATTGACGCGTTCGCCTAAGCCAACGGTTTCTAACATCGCGATCGCTTTGGCGTTGGTATCATCATTTAAATACTCATCGTGCAGTTCCAAGGACATTCTGACGTTTTCTTTCGCTGTCAAAAATGTCATCAAGTTATGCGCCTGGAATATATATCCAATCTGACGACGTAATTTAGTCAGCTGGTTTTTACTAGCACCGCAGATTTCCTGTCCTAAAATTTTCAAACTTCCTTCCTGCGCCGAACGCAAGCCACCCATTAACGTTAAAAGGGTAGTTTTACCTGAACCGGAAGGGCCTGTCATAATGACAATTTCCCCCGCTTGAATCTCTAAGTTAATGTCAAATAATACTTGTTTACGCAGTCCGCTTGACCCAAAGTAGTGATTGAGGTTCTGTACAGCAATCACCGGTTCAGACATAGATGATACAGAATCAGCCACTACTGGTGTAATTTCTTGCAACATATTTTTTGGGTAACTATTGACTATTGACTATTGACTTAAAACACATCTGCTGGGTCAGCAGAACGTAATTTCCGCATAGCGATCGCACCCGAAACACTACACATGATAATGGTGAGAATAAATACATTAATTGCTCGATCCAATTTCATGGCAATGGGTAACATGGTTGCCGCAAAGGTGATTTGATATAGTCCAAAGGAAAGTAAATAGGCGGGAAGATATCCAAAAACAGCTAATAATAATGCCTCTTGTAATAAAGCAAAGAGTAAGTAGCGGTCTGTATAACCCATCGCTTTCAAGGTGGCGTATTCGGGTAAGTGGTCAGATACATCTGAATAAAGAATCTGATACACAATCACAATCCCGACAATAAAACCTACTCCCACACCCAAACCGAAAATAAACCCAATCCCTGTACCTGTAGCCCAGTATTGTTTTTCCGTTTGGGCAAAACCTTCTGGTGTCAGAACTTTGACATCATTAGGTAAACCTGCGGCTAGTTGCGATCGCACTTTTTCGGGATCTGCACCAGGCTTTAAGGTAATTAACCCTACTTCTATCCTGTCGGCTTTCCGTTCGGGAAATAGTCTTAAAAATGTGGAATCACTGGCAATGACATTACCATCAGCCGCAAAGGATGCACCATTACTAAATACACCTTTGACATCAACACCGATATTATTCAATTCTGTCTGGAAAGTACCTGTTTTTTTGAAGATATCGCCAACTGCACCATATTCCGGGCGACCTGCTTGATCAAATAAAACCTGATTTAACGGTTTGAGTGCGTTCAGGTTGTTGTTGACTTCAGGAAACTTAAACGCTGATGTCGCTGGATCAATCCCCCAAACTAAAATAGCCCTATCTTGTCGCGTTTCGGGATTCCGCCATTGTCCTGTACTAATATACAAAGGACTAACTGACTGTACACCTTCATAACCTAGTGCTTGGTATAGTCGTTCTCTAGAAAAACTCTTGACGGAAAATAAGGTTTGAAATTGGGGATTAATTAACACCAAATCAGCCTGTAAATTCCGGTGAGGTTGCACAGCCGCATCAAACAGTGCGCTTTCAAATCCCAACTGAATAAACATCAACATATCAGCAAAGGTAATACCCGCCACTGCGATCGCTAGGCGCGTTTTTTCCTTCATTAATTGCCGCCAAGCAAGCGGCGTTTTCCGAAACATTTTAGACAACATGAGTATAAAGGTGTAAATATTTGTAGTTGGGATAAATTAGTCGGGAAGTGGGTTTTATCTTGGTTTACCCTTATTAACATATTTGTGTTTTTTCCCGCCAACTTACTTATTAGTGTTTGGGTTAATAGCCTACTGTTTCTGTCTGCTGTTCTAGTTGCTGCTGTCGCATGAATAAAAATAGGGGCAGTCCTAGAGAAACTCCTACTAATAAATTGGCAGCAATATAAATCCAAAGATTTGCCATTTTCAACCGAGTCCCTTCCCAAAATACCAATACCCAAAGAACTAGGGATGAAACGATGACATCCATACCAAAAAAGCCGGAAATCCTATTTGCAAATAGCTGCTCAATAAACAGTGGGATGTCAAGACCATGCTCCAATAAAAATGGTAGAAACTGCGAATAAGGTAAAACTGTTCCTAGGATGCAAAGCAAAAGATAGATGGTTTTCAGCATGATCAACTCACTTTTATACAGGACTCATATTTGATTTTTACGAAGCTAGGTACACTTTGATTCCTTCTTACCTGTTGCCTGTTAAGAGTTTCCTTCCTATCGCGTTTGCGCTGCGCTTCACACACCACGCAAATATTTTCAGAAATCAAATCGGATTTCTATAGTTCAATTGCTGTTTGTACTTGCAAGTTAGTTAAACCTGCAACTTTTTTACTGTCTTCAGGACTCAGACGAATTTTGACTTCTACAACTCGGCTGTCAAGGTTTTCTCCTGGTTGGTTGCTAAAGACGTTTTGGCGGTTGACTTGTAAGCCAATATGAGAGACTTCGCCGCGTAGTTCTCCGGTAAAGGCTTGTCCGGTAATGATTGCGGGTTGTCCTAGTTTGATTTTGCCAATATCAGATTGATAAACTTCTGCAACTGTAATCATTTGGGCAGTTTGGGCTAAGTCTGCAATGCCGTTATCGCCAATTTTTTCACCGACTCGGTTATGAATTTTGAGAATTTGTCCAGCCATTGGGGCTGTAATATAAGCTGCTTCTAGTTCTGTGACGGCGCGTCTGAGTGCGGCGATCGCATCTTCTACTTCTGCTTGTGCTGCTTGCACATCTACAGGACGGACTTCGGCAATACTGGTTAATGTGGCTTTGGCTTCGCTAACTTCCTTCCTACTGGTGGCGTTAATTCGGCTAAGTGCGACTGTGGCTTCGGATAGTTGTTTGCTGGCGGTGGCGTTAATCCGATTCAGCACTGCTTTGGCTTCGTCTAGTTGCTGTTTGGCGGTTTCTAAACTCAAGCGTTTACTATCAATGGCTGAACTGGAAATTGCACCTTCGGAATATAGCTGTTGATAACGTTGATATTCTGCACTGGCGTTATTTAATTCTGCTTCGAGTTTTCTAATGGTGGCTACTTGGGCGATTCTGTCTCCTTGCCATTGTGCCTCTATGCGGGCGATGCTTTCTCTTTGTTCTATGATGTTTCCGAGAGATTGGGCTTGTAGGCGTTCTACACTGGCTTTTTGCGCTAGGATATCGCCACTTTTCGCCCCAGCTTTGACTTGATTGAGTTTGGCTTGGGCGACTCTTACTTGTTTTTCTGCTTGCAATACTGCTGTTTTTAGGCGTGCATGGGAATCTAATACGGCGATAACTTGTCCTGCTTGGACTCTGTCTCCTTCTTCTACTCTGATTTCGGCAATGCGATCGCCATCTAATACTAAAGGTGCGGATAGTTTAATGACTTCTGTTTCTGGTTCTAGTCTGCCTAATGCTGTAATTTTAGGTGTGCTTTGTTCTGTTTGGACTGTGCTATCTGTTGCTACTGTTTTCCCTATTTGTCCAAACTGAGAACCTGCATATACCAGAATACCTGTAGTTACAGCCGTAGCTGCTATTACTAATGTAATTAATCTTTGATTACCCGAATTTAATAGCAATTTCTGACTCATATCCCCTCTAGTAGAAAATCAATTTCGTTTTTGACTTTTATGTCACCCAGCATCACCAACATGAAATAATGCAAGCAGAAGACAATCTTTTAATTCAGTTCTGCCGCCTCTTTTTCCCTCTCTCTGACACCTACTTGCTGATCTAAATAAGCAGTGATCATCTTACCTAACAAGTCACACTGCTCAACAAAATCAATCGTTTCATTACACCATAATTTTTCTAAAATTAAGCCATTTACCAAACTCAAAACAAAAGATACTATAGCTGGATCTTGTATATTTAATAATTCACAAACTGCTTGTTTATAGTTTCTATTAGCCCGCTTGAAGACATTATTATTGCGTATTTCATTAAGGTCTTGATGCTGACAAAAATCAACCCAGATATATGTCCATTTAATAAAGTAATCTTCATTTTTGACTAAATATCTGCCCAAAGCACTCATCGCTTCTTCTATGGTTGCTACACCACTCATTTCCGCTAAGGCTGCAATTACATCTTGCTGGCTGATTTCCTCTACCAATTGCTCAAATAAAGCCTGTTTACTGGGAAAGTAGTGATACAACGTACCGGTGGATACGTTTAAACCTTGAGCAATTTCCCTCATGGTGATCGAACCATAGCTTTTGCTGGCAAATAAGTCAAAACACTTGCAGAGCATTTCTTTGCGGTATTGTTCATGGTCAACAACTTTAGGCATAGTTTTTATATCGAACGCTCGTTATTTTTAGTAAACCTTAATTTTTTCCGTTCGTCAATGACTTATTTATCCGAATCAAGCCGAAATATAAATGAAATGCTGGTGTTAGCTGATGCCTTGAACTTGACGATTTACTGGCAAGTTTAATTTATGTAAACTATAATAGTTACATACCTTAATGTAGTTCAGACTGTTAGTCTTGTCAATATAGATACTCAATATCAGTAATGAAACTTAGAAAAACTACTTGAGTAAAACGCCTGCATAAAACATCAAATCTAGGCAGATAATATAGTTGAAAATACTGAAAAAGAATTAAAGTGTAACTTTAGTCACTTTAATAAATTTTTCATATGTGCAAGCTGAACAGAAAATTTTGTGACATTTTTGATACAAATTTGTAAAGAATAGTTACAGCGTCCGTAACACAAGGAAATGTTTCTTATGGTAGATGCACTTGACAACAACCCACCCCATCAAGTTGTGATTGTTGGCGGTGGTTTTGGTGGATTGTACGCGGCAAAAGCACTCAAGAAAGCTAAGGTAGAAGTTACTCTCATCGACAAACGTAACTTTCACCTATTTCAGCCACTACTTTACCAAGTCGCCACTGGGACGCTATCACCTGCTGATATTTCCTCACCTTTACGTGCAGTCTTGAGGAAAAGCAAAAATACAAAAGTGCTGCTAGGAGAAGTCAATGATATTGACCCACAAGCACAACAAGTGATCATGGGTGATGAGAAAATACCATATGACACCTTAATTGTGGCCACAGGGGCGAAGCATTCCTATTTTGGTAAAGATAACTGGGAAGAGTTCGCACCAGGGTTAAAGACTGTAGAAGATGCAATTGAAATGCGGCGACGGATTTTTTCAGCCTTTGAAGCCGCAGAAAAGGAAAAAGATCCAGCAAAACGCAAGGCTTGGTTGACTTTTGTGGTTGTAGGTGGCGGCCCTACCGGAGTAGAATTAGCGGGTGCGATCGCAGAGTTAGCTTATCAAACCCTCAAAGAAGACTTCCGCACTATCGACACTACAGAAGCACAAGTTATCCTCTTAGAAGGTTTAGATCGAGTCCTCCCACCCTTTGCACCAGAATTATCCCAAGAAGCAGAAGCATCCTTGCAACAGTTGGGTGTGGTAGTCCAAACAAAAACTATGGTGACAAATATTGAAAATGATATTGTTACCGTCAAACAAGGTGATCAAGTTACAGAAATTGCGTCTAAGACAGTATTATGGGCGGCTGGTGTAAAAGCTTCCGCAATGGGTAAAGTCTTAGCAGAACGCACAGGTGCAGAATGCGATCGCGCCGGACGAGTTATCGTAGAACCAGACTTAAGTATTCAGGGACATAGTAATATTTTCGTCGTCGGCGACTTAGCCAACTTCTCCCACCAAAACGGTAAACCCCTTCCTGGTGTCGCGCCTGTCGCTAAACAAGAAGGTGAATATGTCGCCGCATTGGTGCAGAAACGTTTAAAAGGTCAAACTCTACCAGCCTTTAATTATACTGATCACGGTAGCCTAGCGATGATTGGGCAGAATGCCGCCGTTGTCGATTTAGGCTTTATGAAATTGAAAGGCTTCTTTGCATGGTTGTTCTGGTTATTAATTCACATCTACTTCTTAATTGAGTTTGACAATAAGTTAGTAGTCATGGTTCAGTGGGTGTGGAATTATATCACCCGTAATCGTGGGGCTAGATTAATTACCGGTCAAGAAGTTTCTCTAGACATAAAAACTGTGAACAGTAACGGACATTATCAGCCGAAAGAGAATAGACAGCCAGTTAATGTCTAAAAATGGGAAATGGGGAATAGGGAATAGGGCATAGGGCATAGGGAATTAGCTTCAAATTTGTGGAATAGGTATATTGCTGTAGATAGGCAAAATACCTATTCCACAATTATTTTTAGCCTAGCTATCAATCTTACATTTATTAATATTTTTGATATTGAATGCTCATTATTTATAAACTGATAATTTCCTTTTGTATTCTCAATAAGAAATTTCTTTAGCAAGAATAGGAAATTCTAATTTGTCAAGCATATTTATCTAGCAAATTTCTCTAAACCTTGTGAAATAAGCTTTTTGATTTTATTAGTTAATCTACTCATCAAGTATTTGGTGAGTAAAAATGTCCTAAAAATCTCACAAATCGTAAAATTGATCATTTTTATGACTTTGACAATTGTTCAAAACAAGCCGCAACAATCATCACAATTTTGTTACATATTCATTAAGAATAGTTACAAAGTTCTAACACAAGGAAAGTCTCTTATGGTAGCTTCACTTGAGAATCATCAACCACATCAGGTCGTAATTGTTGGTGGTGGTTTTGGTGGACTGTATGCAGCAAAAGCACTAGCCAATGTGAATGTAAATGTGACTCTCATTGATAAACGTAATTTCCATTTATTCCAACCACTTTTATATCAAGTTGCTACAGGTACGCTATCACCTGCTGATATTTCCTCACCTTTACGATCTGTACTCAGCAAATGCAAAAATACACAAGTATTGCTGGGTGAAGTAAGTGATATTAATCCAGAAACAAAACAAGTTATTTTGGATGATAAAGTAGTCCCTTATGATACATTAATTGTTGCCACAGGTGCGAAGCATTCCTATTTTGGTAAAGATAATTGGCAAGAGGTTGCGCCTGGCTTAAAAACTATGGAAGATGCGATAGAAATACGTCGCCGCATCTTTACAGCCTTTGAAGCCGCAGAAAAAGAAACTGACCCCGAAAAACGCCGAGCTTTATTAACATTTGTGATTGTTGGTGGTGGTGCGACAGGGGTAGAATTAGCAGGTGCGATCGCAGAGTTAGCTTACAAAACTCTGCAAGAAGACTTCCGCAACATCGACACCTCAGAAACCAGAATTGTACTATTACAAGGTGGCGATCGCCTACTTCCAGCCTTAGCACCAGAGTTATCACAAGAAGCCGCAGAATCTTTGCAAAAGTTGGGTGTGATTGTCCAAACTCAAACCCGTGTGACAAATATTGACAACGATATCGTCACCGTCAAACAAGGCGATCAATTTAGAGAAATTGCCGCCAAGACTGTATTATGGGCAGCAGGCGTGCAAGCTTCCCCAATGGGTAAAGTATTAGCCGAGCGAACTGGGGTAGAATGCGATCGCGCCGGACGAGTCATTGTAGAACCAGACTTAAGCATTAAAGGATACGACAATATTTTCGTTATCGGAGACTTAGCCAACTTCTCCCACTACAATGGTCAACCCCTCCCAGGTGTCGCGCCAGTGGCGATTCAAGAAGGTGAATACGTCGCCAAAGTAATTAGAAGACGCTTGCGTGGTAAAACCATGCAACCATTTCAATACAAGGATCATGGTAGCCTAGCCATGATTGGCAAAAATGCCGCCGTTGTAGACTTAGGCTTGCTCAAATTAACAGGCTTCTCTGCATGGGCGTTCTGGCTATTCATTCACATCTACTTCTTAATTGAGTTTGACAGCAAAGTATTAGTCATGATTCAGTGGGCGTGGAACTACTTCACCCGCAAACGTGGTTCAAGATTAATTACTGGTGAAGAAGCATTAGCCTTTGCTAGTGAAGCTGACGATAGTAGCAGTGAAACTAATTACGCACCAGCTAACAATAAACAGACAGTGAATGTCTAATTGTTTAATTATCATTCCATCTTCAGGGTGTACAGCCGTACACCCTGATTTATTAGATAAAGCAAGGCTTTCAGGTGAAAGAAAAGCCGACAGGAAACAGATTTTGCGGTAGCCTATTAGTAGCGAAACAGAGTAGTGACAAATGCAAATCAAACAACGCTACTACACTCCAGAGGAATACTTGGCACAAGAAGAAGTTGCGGAGTTTCGCAGCGAATACCGAGATGGAGAAATCGTGCCGATGACGGGTGGCTCAATCAACCATAATCAAATTGCTGGGAATGTTTATGCTTATTTGAAATTCATGCTTCGCAAAACAGATTTTAAACCATACATTGGTGATTTGCGATTGTGGATTTCTCGATATCGACAATACACATATCCAGATGTATTTTTGATTAAAGGTCAACCTGTTTTCCACGAGCAACGTCAAGATACTATTTTGAATCCCTGCTTTATCGTTGAGGTACTATCAAAATCAACAAAAAACTATGATCGCACCGATAAATTTCGTTACTATCGCTCGATTATGGAATTTCAAGAATATATCTTGATCAATCAGTATGAAATAGGAATTGAACAGTATACAAAAGCTGAGGGAGATTCATGGCTATTTAAAGCCTATGAATCTGATAGTAAAAATATAATTTTTCATTCGATAAATGTAGAAATGGCAATTGAAGATATTTATGAAAATGTTGACTTTACATTAGCTGAAACAGAGTAGTGGTAAAAGTAATTGAACCAACTTCACTAAAAACTGAAAGCAGTGCTGAAAAAATGAGAGTTCTGTGGGTGGCTATTTTGTGTCATCATCACAAAGAAGGAGATGTCGGGACTCAAAAATAAACTGATGACAGCCATTGCTTCTACTCTTGCATCTATTGTTGGCGCAGAAAATACCGTATACCCAGAAGATAAACCTCAGATTTTACAGGCTATTGGTGGCCAGCCTCCTAGTTGTCTAGTCTATCCCCAAACCCAAGCACAACTAGCCAAGGTTATGGCCACAGCTGACAGTCATAACTGGCGCGTTCTTCCCTGTGGTAGCGGAAGTAAACTTAACTGGGGTGGTTTAACTCAAGATGTTGATGTAGTCGTGAGTACGGAACGCCTCAATCAACTGATTGAACACGCTGTAGGTGATTTGACCGTTACTGTGGAAGCTGGCATGAAATTTGGGCATCTTCAGCAGATTTTGGCAGATTCACGGCAATTTCTCGCCCTTGACCCCTCTAAACCTGATTCAGCAACTATTGGCGGAATTGTCGCTACTGCTGATACTAATTCCCTGCGACAACGTTATGGTAGTGTACGTGACCAGCTTTTGGGAATTACCTTTATCCGTGCGGATGGTCAAATCGCCAAAGCTGGGGGAAGGGTGGTCAAAAATGTGGCTGGCTATGATTTGATGAAGTTGTTCACCGGTGCTTACGGGACATTGGGAATTATTAGCCAAGTGACCTTTCGGGTTTATCCTTTACAGGAATCGTCGGGAACGGTGGTGCTAACTGGTCAGCCGGAAGCTATTTTACAAGCTGCTAATACTTTACGCGGTTCGGCTTTGACACCTACCCAAGCTGATTTGTTATCTATGCAATTAGTCTCTAGCTTAGGTTTGGGTACAGGGATGGGATTAATCGCGCGGTTTCAAAGTATTCCTGAAAGTGTGAAAGAACAGTCCCATCGGGTACTAGAGTTAGGAAAAACGTTAGGATTAACAGGAACAGTTTACGCCGATGCAGATGACAGCAATCTATGGCAAAGATTACAAGAACAAATACATAATACTGCCACCGAGTCAACAATTACCTGCAAAATAGGGATATTACCGACTGCGGCTGTGGAAGTGTTGACGGGAGTGGAAATTGGACTAGTGCATCTCAGTAGTGGTTTGGGTGTGGTGCAGGTTCTAGATCAAACTCAGGCTTTAAAAGTGCGATCGCTTTGTCAATCTCGTCATGGTTTTCTCTCTGTGATTAAAGCACCTGTAGCGGTCAAACAACAAATTGATGTGTGGGGATACACAGGTAATGCTTTGCCGTTAATGCGTCGGATTAAACAACAGTTTGATAGCAAAAATCTTTTAAGTCCTGGTCGGTTTGTCGGTGGTATTTAAAGCCAGTCACCCACAACTAGACACAGACATCGCGAGGGGAAAATTAAGTATGCAAGTTTCAGAAGATTCTACTAATAATGTCGCTAGTTTAAAAAATTTAAAAGGCTTTGATAGTAATCATCCACCTGACCCAAAGTTAATTGATAGTTGTGTGCATTGTGGATTTTGCCTTTCTACTTGTCCTAGTTATCGGGTGATAGGTAAAGAGATGGATTCCCCTAGAGGACGTATCTATTTAATGGATGCCATTAATGAGGGGGAAATTGCGTTAAATACAGCTACCGTTCAACATTTTGATTCTTGTTTAGGTTGTCTGGCTTGTGTTTCCACTTGTCCTTCTGGTGTACAGTATGACAAGTTAATTTCCGCTACTCGCCACCAAGTCGAACGCAATTATCCCCGCACTTTCTCAGATAAATTGATTCGTCAATTAATATTTGCTTTATTCCCTAACCCAGATATCTTACGGATTTTATTAATCCCTCTATTTGTTTATCAAAAACTCGGTTTACCTAAACTGGTACGCGCAACAGGGTTACTCAATAAAATATCACCACGCCTGGCAGCAATGGAATCGATTCTGCCAGAAATCACCATCAAATCATTTCAAGACAATCTACCAACTATTATTCCTGCACAGGGTAAGAAACGCTATCGTGTGGGGGTAATTTTGGGATGTGTACAACGCTTATTTTTCTCGCCGGTGAATGAAGCAACTGTGAGGGTGTTAACAGCGAATGGCTGTGAAGTTGTGATTCCTAAATCTCAAGGTTGTTGTGCAGCACTCCCTGAACACCAAGGACAAACAGCGCAAGCGAAAGCATTGGCTAGACAGATGATTGATAGCTTTGCTAACACTGGGGTAGATTATATTATTATTAATGCGGCTGGTTGTGGTCATACGTTAAAAGAATACGGTCACATCTTAGCCGATGATCCAGAATATCGCGAAAAAGCGCAAGACTTTGCAGCTAAAGTTAAAGATGCTCAAGAGTTTTTAGGTAATGTCGGTTTAACAGCCAAACTGTTACCTGTCACGGATAAACCTGTGAATTTAGTTTATCAAGATGCTTGTCATTTATTGCATGGGC
Source organism: Aliinostoc sp. HNIBRCY26 (assembly GCF_050235535.1). Classification (GTDB taxonomy): domain Bacteria; phylum Cyanobacteriota; class Cyanobacteriia; order Cyanobacteriales; family Nostocaceae; genus Trichormus. The sequence continues at coordinate 4,864,239 of NZ_CP189852.1, read as the reverse complement.
AAAAAATCAGTGTACAACCACGACAGTTATTAAGACAAATTCCAGGAGTGAATTTAAAAGAACCCTTAGATGCGGCTTTATGTTGTGGTAGTGCTGGGGTTTATAATATGCTCCAGCCAGAAGTTGCAGCAGAATTAGGGAAGCAAAAAGTGCAGAATTTATTAAATACTGGTGCGGAATTAATTGCATCTGCTAACCCTGGTTGTTCATTGCAAATTACTAAACATTTGCAATTGCAAGGTAAAAATATGACTCTCATGCACCCGATGGAATTATTAGATTATTCCATTCGGGGTGTGCAGTTGGATTTATAGCTATTTCTCCATTCTATTTAATAGACAATAACCCCTGTTGTTTAGTGAAACAGGGGTTATTTATGTTAAATCTTGAATTGGTACTAAACCCCATTGTATATTCCAGTATATCTGCACAAAGTTTAACTATAAATTAACCCTTTAGTTGATTTTCCTTAACCCCTAACAGCATTAATTTAAGTTATCCTGAGTTGCGGATAGGCATTATTTCCTATAAATAAGCACTACCCCGATCAAACATGGCGAGAATATACCGTCGATTCCTGGCAGATAGTCTGGTGATGTGGACTCTGCCAGTTTTATTTTTGCAATTTAGCCCATCAATTTCCCTAGACATCTTATTTACTGAATTCATCACAATTGAGATGTAAATATAGGAATCCGCTTTGATTCCTGAAATTATTTGCGTAGGGAGGGAACAGTAGGTAGCGTAGGGTGTGTTAGCGACAGCGTAACGCACCTAGTACCAAGGACTTTGGTACTAGGTGCGTTACGGCTTACGCCTAACACACCCTACATATACTTAATTTTTTTCATAAATCAAATCGGATTTCTATATGAATATATCCTTTTAGTTATTAAATATTGTTTAAACTTCACCCAGGTATTTGGCTCATATTTCAAAAATACAATAGTATCACTAACCTTTTATAGTTTAGCAAAATATCCAGCTAATTCTATAGTTGTAATACACCATATTTACCTCAAAGCTGCAATCAATACACATTCAGATTCTGAGGAAAATTATATAGTTATTAGTTAACAATAAATTTACTAAACATCTATTTGGCAATCATCAAAAATTTGTTTCATTATTCACAATTTAATGAATATCTTTGAACCTTGTATAGTTGTGAGGACTTTTTGACTCAATAGATATAAACCCCGATACTACCATATGTCTGTTACGCATTTACCATCATAATTAATAACAGAATCTATAAATTCAGCCATAATTCATCATCTATCTTTAACTTTCCTTCATCTATTAAAAAAGCCTGCTATGTATTAATTTATTTTAAACACATTTTAAATGTGTTTTTACCATTCCTTAACCTGATTTAAAAACAAAAAATGTAGCTTGATGAAGGCTTTGATTCAAGCAGCAAATATTCCTTAAGCTACGAGGCGATATGGTTTTTTTCACCACCGTTTTTCAGCGTGTTTTTAGCACCGCAGTATTAGCATCTGCTGTTGCTGTTACTCCTCTTTTGACAGCCACAGCTCAGGCTCAAACTCTTAACGGCGCAGGCGCAACTTTTCCCGCTCCATTATATGAAAGATACGCGCGTGAAGTGAGAAAGAAGCATCCAGAGTTGAAAGTCAACTATCAAGCTATTGGTAGTGGTGGTGGTATTCGTCAAACCATTGCTGGAACTGTTGACTTTGGTGGTAGTGATGCTGCAATGAAAGATGATGAAATTGCTAAAGTCAAAAATGGTGTCATCTTAGTTCCTACTGCCGGTGGTGCGGTTTCAGTTGTTTACAATATCCCTGGAGTCAGTAATCTAAGACTGTCTCGCGCTACATTACCAGCAATTTTTTCCGGTCAAATTACCAATTGGAACGACGCAAAAATCAAGGCTGATAATCCTGGAGTGAACCTACCAAATCAACCAATTAAATTTGTAGTCCGCGCCGATAGTAGTGGTACAACTTTCATTTTCACTAATCATTTAAGCAGTATCAGTCCTTTTTTCAAAGGTAGAATTGGTGCTAACACTGCTCCTAAATGGACTTTACCCAATGCACTCAAAGGTAAGGGTAATCCAGGTGTAGCTGCTTTAGTAGCTCGGACTCCTGGTTCTATTGGGTATGTTGAATATAGCTATGCTGTTGCTAACAAGCTCAGATCAGCACAAATTCAAAATAAAAGAGGAGAATTTGTTGCTCCTTCCTTACAAACAGCAAATGCAGCTTTATCTACTGTCAGTTTCCCAGACAATTATCGTGTATTTGTAGGAGATCCAGGACAAGGTTATCCCATCGTTGGTCTTACCTGGATGATGGTTTACAAAAAGTATCCTAATGCTGCTAAGGCTGATGCGATTAAAAAATGGATTAATTGGGTGTTGACTGATGGTCAACAATTCAATGATGACCTCAACTACACCAGAATTCCTTCTAGTACAGCTAATCGGGTACTACAAACAGTCAATAGCACTGTCAAATAAACACTGAATTTTTGTCAGTTCTTTAGTTAATGAGGGTGGACTATTCGTCTACTCTCATATCAATCATATTTATGAATTTGTAATTGGTATGGCAAATTTATCTGAACCAGAAAATAATGTTTCTAATGCCAGTTTAGAATTAACAGCTAATGATGGGATAAATTATTGGTTAAATCAGAGTTTTACTTGGCTAATCTATACATTTTCGGCTCTGACGGTGGCGATATTATTTGTGATGAGTTGGATTATTTTCCATGAAGCTCAACCCGCCATCGGTAAATTTGGTATTGGTTTTTTATGGGGTAGAGATTGGGATGTCGGAAATCAAATCTTTGGCGCATTACCCTATATTTATGGAACCTTAGTTAGTAGTGCGATCGCGATTTTCATTGCTTTTCCTGTAGGTATAGCTGTTGCTTTAGTCACCAGTGAAAACTTTCTCCCCATATCAGTCAAAACCACATTAGCATTTGTAGTGGAATTAATCGCTGCTATTCCCAGCGTGATTATAGGCTTGTGGGGGATTTTTACTTTTATTCCTGTCATCGAACCTGTACAACAATGGTTATCCGCAAATTTGGGTTGGATACCATTCTTGAAATCAGACTTCCCTATCGGCACAAATATGTTAACTGCCGGGATGATTTTAGCCATTATGATTTTACCCACAATGGCAGCCATTTCCCGTGACGTATTAATAGCCATACCCAAAGAACTACGTACAGCCTCTATGGCTTTGGGGGGAACTCGTTGGGAAACTATTTTTCGTGTGTTATTACCTGCGGGTTTTTCGGGAATCGTCAGTGCAGCGATGTTAGCTTTAGGACGCGCCTTGGGTGAAACTATGGCCGTCACTATGGTAATTGGGAACTCTGCCCAAATTAGTTTATCTTTACTTGACCCAGCTTATACTATTCCCTCTGTATTAGCCAATGAATTCGCTGAAGCCGAACCAGGATTACACATCGGCGCGTTAAGTTATTTAGGCTTAATATTATTTGCCTTAACTTTAATTATCAACATCATCGCTAGATTATTGGTGCAGTGGTTTGGTCAGAAAAATAAATAGATTATCAAAGTTAATCAACAATTATTGCACTGATGAACAATATGGAAAATTACCAACAACCAGAAATAGATAAACTTTTAGCAGCAGAATTATATAGTCCTCTGCCATCAAGCAGACTATTATTTACTTACTGCATGAATTTTATTGCCTTTGCCTTTGCAGCTTTAGCATTAATTCCTCTGTTTTCAATTTTGTGGGAAATTATGAAGCGAGGTATAGGCGGAATCAAAACAGAAATGTTCGTTAAATCAGTTATTGATAATGGTTTTGGTAATGCCATTTTAGGAACAATTACAGTTGTAGCGATCGCTTCTTTATTAAGTATCCCTATCGGATTATTTACAGGTATATTTTTAGCAGAATTTGCTCAAACCAATTCCCTAACTCGTTTCGTCCGATTTATTACCAGTATTCTCACAGGCGTTCCTTCTATTGTTGTGGGTATATTTGCTTATGGTGTGATAGTTTTATCAACCAAAAGTTTTAGTGCGATCGCAGGTGGTTTTGCTTTAGCAACTATCATGTTACCCATCATTGTCCTCACCACGGAAGAAGCTTTAAAACTCATCCCCATAGAACAGCGTCTCGCCTCGGCTGCTTTAGGCGGTACACGCTTCCAAACTACTTTTCGTGTCGTTGTTACAGCCGCCATACCCACAATTACCACAGGTGTTTTATTGGCTGTAGCGCGTGCAGCAGGCGAAACCGCACCACTTATTTTTACTGCTTTATTTAGTCTTGATTGGTCTGCGGGATTACTCACTCCCACAGCTTCCCTACCAGTATTAATCTTTAATCTCTACAACGACCCCGACCCAGAACGCAGTCAATTAGTTTGGACAACTTCTATTATTTTACTTGGCTTAGTTTTGTGTGTTAGCCTCATTTCTCGGTTAGTTACTAGTAAGAAAAAGTGAATTAAAACTGTCAGACATCCCTAGCATCATGAATCAGTTAAATCCAGCTATTAGAGTTAAAAGTCTCAGCTTTTATTACAACACCTCCAAAGCCATTGAAGGGGTGTCTATGGATATTTACCAAAACCATGTCACTGCAATTATTGGCCCTAGCGGTTGTGGTAAATCTACATTTATCAAAACCCTCAATCGTATTAGTGAATTAGAAGGCCCCGTAAAAGTAGAAGGAAAAGTAGAATTATTCGGTCAAAATATTTATGACCCCCGCATCAATATCAATAGACTCCGCCGTCAAATTGGTATGGTCTTTCAAAGACCGAATCCTTTTCCTATGAGCATCTATGAAAATGTTGCCTATGGTGTGAGAATATCAGGCAGACTACCACAAGGAGAATTAGACGATATTGTGGAATCTGCACTCAAAGGAGCAGCACTTTGGAGTGAAGTTAAAAATAAACTCAATCAATCAGCACTTGGTCTTTCTGGAGGTCAACAGCAGCGATTATGTATTGCTCGTGCTTTAGCTATCAAACCAAAAGTATTGTTAATGGATGAACCCTGTTCAGCACTCGACCCCATTGCAACTATGAAAGTTGAAGAACTCATTCATAGCTTACGTTCTGAATTGACCATTGCTATTGTTACCCACAATATGCAACAAGCAACGCGCGTTTCTGATTTTACAGCCTTTTTTAGTACCGATGAAAGTCGTATTGGTCAAATGGTAGAGTTCGGTACTACAACTCAAATTTTTAGCAATCCCCTCGATCCTCGCACCCGTGATTACGTTTCAGGACGTTTTGGTTAAGTCCTGTTTGAGTGATGAGTGCTGAGTTGTGAGTAGTGAGTGCTGAGTAGTGAGTGCTGAGTGCTGTTAGCGGTAGCGCGGCGTTTAGCCGGTGCTGAGTAGTGATAAAGAAATAAACTCTACCTTGTCTACCTTCCAGTCCCCAGTCCCCAATCCCCAATCCCTGACTTTTGAAAAGTCGGGGACATTGTTTATAACTGCTCTATTGCCTTAATTTTCTAAAAACATTCTTAAGATAAAAAATCTAGCCACATAAAATTAAAAAGCTTTGATAAACTTTTGCCTCTACTTGTGCGAGAGTTTAGTAATGTTTTGAATTTATATATTCCTAGATTACTCATATATTTTGTAATATTAATAGTGAAGCTTCCATGTATCTAATGTGATACATCAAAGATTTCATCGCCAAATCATCTAGATTGTCAACCTTTTTATCTAAGTCGAACGACTTGAAACAACCAAACTATGTGAAGTGACGTAAAAAGATTGGTATCTAGTTCGTAGTAAGGACTTCAGTCCTTATTAGAGGACTAAAGTCCTCACTACATACAAATCTTGAATTATCTACACCGTTCTACTTATAGGACAATGCAGTTCAGTTAATAGGAACTTTTGGTTGCGTTGAGCGATAGCGAAACCCAACAAGTTTGAAGAACTTTGGGTCGAGGAACGAAATTCAACCCACATCAGATTTAATTTTTAACCTTAACTGAAATTTATTGTTCTATGGAATTAATAATTTGATTTTTGAAAAAACTTCAGTACGCTTCTTATCTCTATTGAAATAATTTGTTATCTGCTTGATTTTAACATCATGTATTAGTAATCCACTTTCGAGGTGAAAGAAAATGATTATACTGAAAACTGAATTTATCTACCGATTCATTTTTATCCCTGTGTTCCAAAACTATAAAAAATCCCTCTTGGCTAGACAAGGCATCAAACAGCATCACCTGTACTGTGTTCGCTGTATTGAATTACTTAATTATCACACCAGTTGAGCAGCATGAATAAGCTAGTTCCCGCCATCAGAGTTAAAAATTTCAGTTTTTATTACGACACCCAAAAAATCCTAGAAGGTGTATCTCTGGATATTTACCAAAGTAAAGTAACTGCGATTATTGGCCCTAGTGGTTGTGGTAAATCTACTTTTCTCAAATCTCTAAACCGCATGAATGAATTAGATACAGAGATTAGGGTTGAAGGTAGAGTGGAATTTTTTAATCAAAACATTTATGAACGGCGAATCAATTTAAATCGCTTACGTCGTCAAGTTAGTATAGTGCTTTCTAAGCCCAATCTTTTCCCTATGAGTGTTTATGATAATGTCGCTTATGGCGTGAAAATTATTGGATGGCGACCGAAGGTAGAAATTGATGGGATTGTCGAATCAGCACTCAAAGATGCTGATTTGTGGGATGAGTTGAAAAACAAACTCCATAAATCGGCTTTAGACTTGTCTGGTGGTCAACAGCAAAGGCTGTGTATTGCACGCGCGTTAGCTGTCAAGCCAAAGGTGATCTTAATGGATGAACCTTGTTTCGGTCTTGATCCGATCGCTAGTATGAAAGTTGAGAGTTTAATTCAAAGCTTGCGTTCGCGTTCTGAAATCACCATAGTCATCGTGAGCCACAATTTATCACAAGTGACCCGCGTATCTGACTTTACCGCCTTTTTTCACTTGAATGAGAGTCGAGTCGGCGAATTGGTGGAATTTGGTGTTACCAAAAAAATCTTTACCAACCCGCTTCATTCTCGTACCCGTGAGTATGTGATTACTCGGATCAATTAAAATTTCTTTTTTTCTGTTTCCCTTATCAAAGCAGTCGTATTATTTTTTGGTTGAGAACCTGCAAAGCCAGTCTCCCTTGACTGATACCAAATTGGGATAGGTAGTATGGTTTCGAGATTCTGGAACAGTCTAAGAATCTAGGCTGTTAATCCAAAATCCAAAATCCAAAATCCAAAATCCAAAATTGGTATGAGAGACTGACCGGAGAATCATGATTAGCAAATAGCAGATAGTGGTGTACCCAACCAACCAGCAAAATTCTCCTGCTGTGTGGCGGTGGGATTCTTTACCGGCACTACCTGATACTTTACTGGTCGTGGTTGAGCAAGAGTCACAGGTACAGTCCGCAGTTCATCTTGATGGAAAATTGTGACTTCGATGATATCATTAGCTTGATAGTCTTTCAGGCGATCGCTCAGTTGATGAGCTGTCACCTTAATACCTGCGATCGCTAGTAACTCATCACCCGCATCAATTCCCGCTAGTTGCGCCGGAGAAGCAGTTTCTACAAACTTAATCATCTCCCTACCATTCTCAGTATTTAGCTTCATTCCTAAATAGGGTTCTTCTTCCTTCTCCGCCACTAAACGTAAGCCAAACGGCTCTAAATACTCATCAAACGGTAATTCATCTGTGCCATCAATATAGCGTGCAAAAAAGTCAGTCAAGTTAACTTCTGCTATAGATTCAATGACTGCTTGCAACTGTTGGGGAGTATAGCCAATTTCCGGCTGACCAAATTCATGCCACATTTGACGCATCACATCATCCAGAGAACGCCGGTTGCGATGTCGCCATCTAATCAGCAAATCTAGTAACAAAGACACCATTTCTCCCTTTAAATAATAGGAGACTTGAGAATTGCCACTATTAGCATCGGGACGATATAGTTTAATCCACGCATCAAAACTCGACTCAGCCAATGATTGGACTTTCCGTCCTGGAGTCGTCAAAAATCTACTAATTTCCTTACTCCAGTAGTTCAGATAGGTCTTGACCTCATAAATCCCTGCCCTTAAAGGAATAATCAGGTCATAATAACTCGTAGTTCCCTCACAAAACCACAAGGAAGGAGTATAGCTTTCTTGGTCGTAATTAAACACTTCCAACGCTTTAGGACGAATGCGTTTGACGTTCCAGAGGTGAAAGAACTCGTGCGCTACCAGTTGGATAAAGCGTTCATATTTATCTTGGGTACGAAAGCCAAATCTTTGGTAAATCAGCGAACAACAGTTTTTATGCTCTAAGCCGCCATAAGCTTGAGCAAATAAATGTACTAAAAACAGGTAACGGTCATAGGGTAGACCGCCAAACATTTGCGCTTCTACTTGCACAATTTTTTGGATGTCACTGATGAGTGGCTGTACCTGAAAATTTCCCTGTCCCCAAATTGCCAGATCATGAGGCTTACCCAAGACATCGAAACTATACAGCTGATGCTCCCCAATCTCAAACGGACTATCCACCAAAGTATCAAAGTCACTAGCGTAGAAGGTATTATACTGATCCTTCATTTTCGGTAAGGCAGTAGTGACTTGCCAGTGCGGATACGGAGGTACAACAGTCACAATTATCGGTAAATCATCACATCCCACTAGCCTTAAAAACAATGCTGCTCCGTTAAAATAGCCGTGAGTGGAATCTAAATGATTAGTTCTTACCGATAACTCATTGGCAAATATTCGATATTTTATAGTTACATCCGATACATCATCTTTATTGATTTGCCAGTGATTTTTGCTGACTTTGCGCCAGTTTAAAGGCTGGTCTGCACCGAGAGCAGTAAAGTCTTGTAAATTTTTGGCATACTCCCGCACCAAGTATGATCCTGGTGTCCATACCGGCATTTTTAAGTCAAGAATTGATGATGGATGGTTTACAATTTGTAAACTAACCTCAAATAGATGCGTTTCTGGTTGGGGCATTGCCACCTGATAATGAATCGTCGGCACGGTTTCCTGAACGCCAATATCGATACGAGGTGCTGTTGCTTCAGTCATCTGTAGTTAAAAGTGATAAGTTCTGAGTCAAAAGTCAGTCCATAGTTAATAGTTAATAGTTAATGGTCAATAGTCAATAGTTATGGAGTTTATAGTCAGCATTTATTTATGTAGTAATCCTAATTACTACAATAGAGCCTATTTGATTAAAATTACTAGACTTATGCTCGCCAATGCTGGTTATGTCGATACTAAGTACCACGGAACTGACTTCTTTACAGCAAAATGCTGTTACCTCAGAATGTTATTTATAAAATAAATATTAAATTTTATTCCCTTAAAGCCCTAAATAATTAATAAAGAATTAAGATTTGCTTAGTCAATCAGGGCTGAAACGTTACAACGCGTCAGACCTTGCCGGCTAGGTTGGTCAACTGCTTAAAATTAATCAGCTGAACAATGTTATTGCCATGATCAATTTTAATCCAACCTTTTTCATTCAGTTTTTCCATAATTTTAGTAGTTTCTTCTACACCAATTTCTGTAACTTCGGCTAAATCTTTAAAAGGTATATTTAAAATTTCTTTACCAGTTTCTAATTCTTGACCATAGCTTTCTCCTAAACTGACTAAAGTATGTGCCAGTTTCACAGCAGGTGGTGAAGACCTAAGTTGTAAACGTTGATTATTTTGTCGCAATCTCCGCACCATCAATTGCAACATTCGGTGATGTAATTGGGGGTCTTTAAAGAGAATTTGGATAAATCTTTCTCTGGAAATACTCAGTAATTTTACTGGAGAAAGGGCTATCACATCAGTAGAACGGGGAGATTCGTCTAAAATCGCCATTTCCCCAAAAAAATCTCCTTTACCCAAAATGGCTAAAGCTACGGAATCATCGCCACAAGTGCGTCTGACTTTCACCCATCCAGAAACGATAAAGTAAACAGCATTACCCCAAGCATCTTCCATTAATACAGCTCTGCCCACGGGGTATTCGTGTTCAGTAGCAACGTTGAGTAGCCACTCTAGAGTTTGTGGACTAGCTGTACTCAACAAAGGGAAAATTTCACTAAAAACCTCGGTTTGCATGAAATATCTACTAATTAATAAATCTGGTAATGGAAAATAAATCTAGCTATTCGGTCAGTTATGATTATCCAAAATACACAATTCAAAATCAATAATAACTTAATTTACAGTTGAACAACTTGTATGCAATCAAGGAGCTATTATTCTTGATTTTGTCATCAAAAACTGGATTGTGAATTTGGATAAAATGGCTATTTTAAAATTTTCAAACCAAAATCTGACTATGAAATAAGACATCAACTTTATGATATTTTGAACCACAACTCTTAAAAAAGAGAGTCTAGGTTGCCATTACAACATAACAATTATGTGGAAAATCGAAATCAGAGGTTTTACTGACGGCAGTCATGGGCTTTATATTGGTAACTGGTTATTTGCTGTCAGTATTTTGATTTGTTGATCTAAATTTTCTGCTAATCGGTTCAGGACTTTTACAGCTTCTGATTGTTCAGTATTGAGTGCGGGATTTAATAGCAGTCTTTGGTTAAGTTCGTGTAATTTATGACTAAGTTGCTGGGAAATACCGATGATATCGCGGCTGAGATGAATTACCTGTTGCTGTTGATAGAACTTTAATGCAGCCCCCCGCAGCACTTGTAATGTCGCTTCTTCGCCATAGCTGCCAGGCATTACCCTAATACGTAATAATACGCGAGTTTGCTGATATAAACATTCTTTTTCTACTTGTCTAGGTTCAGCGTGTCTTGTCACGGGTAGGGCGACGAAACGCTTTAATTCATTTAATACTCCTTGAAATCCAGATAAAGGTATATTTTCTAACACGGATTGCAAAACACCGTTATCACTCCAGATAATTCTGCCTTGATATGGCTGTCTTTCTAAATAAAGGCGGCCAATCCCTCCACTTAAGACTCGTGCTAGTAACTCTTCTAGTAATTGCTTAGGAGGTAAATTTGTCAACGCGTCGGTGGGGGTAAATACTTCGGGGGAGTGCAACTGCAAAACAGTCACATCACTAAAAGGCTGCTTGTTGTCAGGAGTAGGAATTTCTGTATTGTTTCTTGCTTTTTGATAGGTTTTGGTTGGGGGTGTCTGTTCTAAGGTTTGGGTAGAAAAACCAATTTCCTCAGTTTGTTGATCGGTATTTTCTTCTAAGTCTGTGGTGGTTTGTAGTGTTTCTATCTGTTGCTCATCTGAAGAAAACGTATTTTTATAACTGAGATAGAGAGAAAGAATGCTACGGTGAGTCTCGGCGGCGATTTCTTGAGTGGTAATTGTGTAGTTGAGATAAGAGACAATGCGACTGACATAATCTAAAGCCCCACCATCCTGTGCGTGAACCATACCCAGTAACAGTTGATTTTCCTCTAGTCTGAGGGGCAGAATTTGGTGATATAAGCAGGCTTCAAATGATAATAGGTTATCGATCAGTTTAAATATTGGTTCGCGTTCTGATTCTTCCTCCCATTTACTGGAGGTCTTGTGTAATATTTGACCTTTACTGGCTTCGGTATCAGCTGGCTTACCCTCTGAAGACCACATAGTTTTATTTGTTTGGTGTGACTTTAATATTTTATGTTGCGGTTAGCTAGTTGGCAGTAAATAAATATACTTCTTAAATTCTGAAATGTCATCGGGGTAAGGGGGCAGGGGGCAGGCTTCCGCCGTGAGCGTCAGCCGAACGGGAGCAGAGGGCAGGGGGAAGAATTCAATGATGGTATTTGCTCTGATTCATGGAGAATAGACAGAAGAGCTTGCCTATTCCCCAGTCCCCAATCCCCAGTCCCCAGTCCCCAATCCCTATTTGATTTATTCTTGAGTTCTGATGGCTTGAGCTGCTAGATATACTTTTGTCCATTCACCCATGACTTGATGAGGTTTCAGCTTTAACTGTTCGGCTACAACTTCAGTAGAGTGACCGGCTTTGCGTAAATCTAATACTTGTCTACCGATGGGAGTTAATTTTTCATATAGTTGTTCCCATTGGTTGGTGGTTAAACCTAAATTATGTTCTTGTAAGGAAATAGATAACCAGTTATCGACTAGTTCGGGTTTACCTTTGAGGGCGAATACACGGATGGCGTGATAGCTAATTTTTTCCCGTAGACGATAGATTTCTTTGATGGGTTTGTTAATTTTTTTAGCGATTTCATCTTGAGATTTACCTTGGAGGTAGAGTTTGAGCCACTCTACAGCTTCGCTACCCAGGTTTTCTTGGAGGTAATTGGCAAATTCTTGTTGGACGGTTTGACGTACTGCTTGTTGTTCTTCTAGTTGCTGTGCTTCTTGATATTCGGCGATCGCCTGACTATCTACCAAGTTAACGCGATTGTCGCTATCATCGGTGAGCATTTCGTCAGAAACTAACCTTACCAAGTCGCTTCCTGGTACTTGGGTTAAACCACCGCGTTGCGATCGCCGTAGATAGTTGACAAACCGATAAACTAACAACGGTTGATTGCGTACTGGTCTTAAACAATACTCTTCTGTAGTGGCAAAAAGTAAAGTATCTTTGAGACGTTTATCTAAGGTGATTTCCGCGATGTAAGCCATTTGTTGCTGCATATAGTTATCGCTTTGCAACAGTTCTTGCAGCACCTCCTGCAAAACATCCATAACGCTACGCTGGCGATCGCGACTCAGGGAAATCCAAGTTTGAATTTTATTGCGTAATGTAACTAAACTGCCTAAGCGAGTAATCAAGTTGCGATAGGCTTTGTCTCTGCCTAAGCCTAAGTAGCGTTGAATTAGGATTTTCCAGCGATATTCCATCGCCTGTTTAGCAATGTCGAGTTCCTTGGGACTCAGCAGATCAAACCGTTGTGAATCACGACCTAAAAGCCAGAGAACAATACTTTCCCTAGCAGCTACACTTTGTTCTGGACACTCCGCAGCTAGCCGTTTGCGCCAAAATTGCGCTAGTTTTTCTGCTTCCGTTACCATAGCGAGATTGCGCTCCTCGAAACCCTGTTTTAAAGTTTGCATCACAACCCCCTTTAGTCGTCCTCAAATGATTAGCTAGCAGTTAGTTGCCCGTAAGTCCGTCATCTTCATGAAGACTTCTCAGCGATTACATTGTTATTACGTCTTTACTGGCTAACTTTATGCAAGAATTTACGCAAAAATATATTAATTTCTCTTGCCTTGAACGCGGAAATTACGGTGGTTCAAGGGTTTGACTGCCCTGAAATTCAGTTAAAGCTTTGTATACTTTTGTTTAGGAATCACACGTTCAAAGTAGAGGACGCGCTTGCAAGGGTGTTGAGAAAAAACGACATTAAGCACTTTGTGTACTGGATATAGTGGGATTTACCTCCAGACGACGGTGTTTTTCGCCTTTAAGTTTCAGCTTACGAACTTAAGGTAAAAAATGAGAACATTTGTAATCTTTCTTTTGAGTAAACTTGTGAGTTCCTCAAGTTCCTAGATTGATTCGTGTCATCGAGAACTTGACCCAAAAACTTAAAAGTACCCATAAGGGTACTCACTAGAATAAGGGGAATAGGTTGGAAAACGCCAGTATTCTTAACTTTTACAGGAATGCCTTTTTTCTAGCGTCCGTTGGATGAGCGAATAATGGGGTTTTCTACAGAGTCTCGATATTGTTGTACGGCTTCGGTGTAGCCAATTGGTAATACGGCTTCTACGTTTTCATGGGGACGGGGAATAATCACCCAAGACTCTAAAGTACCACCATAAACGTTTTGTGCTGCTTCTACCCCAGCCGCCATCGCAGTTTTCACCTCGGAAACATCACCGCGAATATTCACTGTAAAGCGTGCGCTACCTACACGGATATAGCCTACTAAGGTAACTCGACCTGCTTTAACCATTGCGTCTGCTGCGGCTAATACAGCAGGAAAACCCTTCGTTTCTAACGCTCCAACTGCTTGTAATGACATTAGTGATCTCCTGTATGAATAAAAGTATGGGGTAGAGGGTATGAGTGTTAATTTTACGCAGTTTCGTTACAATTTTTGATAGCGAAATTGCTTAGAAGATGCGGAACGGTTCTGATTGTTGCGTGAAGTGGATGGGTAATATCGCTTCCACGTTATCTGGAGGATTGGGAACTATGTAATGGGTGATGACTTCACCACCGTAAGCTTGCTCACCGGCTGCAATCCCAGCCGCCACTGCTGTTTTTACTTCTGCTACTTGCCCTCTCACGGCCACTAACAAACGCGCACTTTCCGCTTGACCATAATACACCAGAGTCACTGCGGCAGATTTTACCATTGCATCGGCTGCGGCTAGTACAGCCGGAAAACCTAAAGTCTCAATTACGCCAACCGCCATTGGCATGGCATTAGCTCCTAATAAATGATAAGTAATATTAATTTTACGAGGCTTTGTCCTGATTTTGACAACAGAATAATTTTTCATTGACCGCAATTAAACTTCAAACTTCATCCGATGTTTGATTACGGTTTTGTTGTCTAAGCCAACCAAAAATTATTCCACTAGATATTGCATAGATTGGCGAAAAACTGACGACAAAAGCACCCATACCAGGTAAACCACCAATGTTATAACCTAAGCCTAAGACACCGAAGGCTGCTATTAGCATAATGATGGCATTTGCTGGTATCCACCAAAATGATTTTTGCAGACTCCCACGCAAAATCAGCCATTGAAATAATCCCATCAGTGCGCCTGATAATGTAACTTGCGCGATCGCACCCCAAGCTGAAGGTATAATTGCCCAAATCGGCTTACCAAAATCAGATGAACCTGGTGCGGGGACTGTTGAGTATAACATCATAGTCAACGTGTAAGCAATTCCGCACCAACCCAGAGCCGAAGCCAAAATCCACCACCAAGAACGCGGTACAATACTACGCAGGATAAACCATTGGGCAGTACCAACAGACACCCCTAATCCCAAACCTGCACCTAAAGTAGAACCAATCAAGAAACATCCAATCGCCCCTTGTCCTTGACATCCTGGAATTACCAAGGCTAGCGGATAGCCGATGAGAGGAACTCCCAAAAATCCCCCAAGCATACCTAAAACCCCACCCACGAAAAAACCAGCCAAAGTGATGAAAGTCCACCTCAACCACAAACGAGTCACAAAAAATCGCATCATTTTTTTGACGACATAGATTTTCAATTACTCTTTTATATATCCCCAAAATTGCTATGACTTACGCATTGGGGATTGGGGATTGGGGATTGGGGATTGGGGACTGGGGATTGGGGACTGGGGACTGGGAAAAGGAGACAAGGTAGACAAGGTAGACAAGGTAGACAAGGTAGGAGAGGAGAAAAACTAATAACTAATAACTAATGACTATTGACTATTGACTATTGACTATTGACTATTGACTATTGACTATTGACTATGTTTCCAAACTTCTTACCAAGCACAGTTACACAACTTACAGAACCTACCTCAATCGCTCTTGCTCAAAGTATACAAACTCAGGCGATCGCAACTCCTTTAATTAATTTACCCATTACTACTTCCTATGTACGTCAAGGAAGTGGTGGGACACCAATTTTATTAATTCACGGCTTTGATAGTTCTGTTTTAGAATTTCGGCGGCTTTTGCCATTTTTAGCACAAGAAAATGAAACTTGGGCTGTGGATTTATTGGGATTTGGCTTTACAGATAGACTCGTAGGAATTCAGTTTAGTCCACTGGCAATTAAAACCCATCTCTATTATTTTTGGAAAACCTTAATTCAAAAGCCAATGATTTTAGTGGGTGCATCAATGGGAGGTGCAGCCGCCATTGATTTTACTCTAACTTATCCAGAAGCTGTGGAAAAATTGGTGTTAATTGACAGTGCTGGTTTAAGGGGTGGTTCGCCTTTAGCTAAATTGATGTTTCCGCCTTTGGATACTTGGGCTACCGGATTTTTGCAAAACTTAAAAGTGCGCGATCGTGTGGCTCGTGCTGCTTATAAAAATGTGAGTTTAGCTTCTGTTGATGCTCTCTATTGTACTGCATTACATCTAGAAATGAGCAATTGGTCACAGGCTTTAATTGGTTTTACTAAAAGTGGTGGTTATATTGCTTTTAGATTTAAAAAACTGGCGGAAATTCAGCAGCAAACTTTAATTTTATGGGGTGATAGTGACAAAATCTTAGGTACTGAAGATGCTAAAAGATTTAAACGTGCTATTCCTCAGAGTCAATTAATTTGGATTGACGATTGTGGTCATGTTCCTCATTTAGAACAACCTCAGTCTACTGCTCAATATATCCTCGAATTTAGTAGAGAAGAACAACTTAAGTAGCCGTCATGAACTGCGTACACAAGAAAACATGAAAAAGTCTTTCCCTTACACCCTTACACCCCTATACCCCTACACCCCTTTTTCAAGTTAGAACAACTGGGAAAAACAAACTATGTTAAACAATATAAAAATCATAGAATTCAGTTCGTAGTCAGGACTTTAGTCCTTTTCCGCTCGCGCAGCCTATCGTAGAGAAGAGATAACTAAAGTTCTCACTACAAACCTTTAATTATTCACCTTCTTCTAGTGACATATAGCCAGATTTTTCAATGATATTTTAACGATAGCTGCGGTGGGCTACGCCTACACACTCAATTAAAGGTGAACGCTAAAATTCAAACAACTGTCAAGTCAATAATGAACATTTAACTGACAGTCTAGTAAGATTGCCTACGCTACAAATACGCTTGACAGAAGTTCTTAGAATAGTAGAATCTACAACTAAGTCAAAATCACCGACCCATAGCTAACTCGTGCGGAAATTTAAAAATCTTGCGGGTTTTTCATCAAAAGCTATGCGGTTCACCAACTTCCAAGCTAGGATGATTGGTTAGTAGTGCTTTGATTAAATATCGAGTTCAATTTTTGAGATTTTATGGACAAAAGTCCAACTGATGGCAGTATTATCCTCCTCTAAGCTGGCGAGAGAGTCTCCCAGCGCGGGGGAGACTTTAGGAGGTATCATCATGCTTATACAGGATATTCGCAATTCAGGTTTGGATATTGCTGATTTAAACCAGCTCAAATGGGATTTAAATCAGTTACCACCGGTGGATGTGGGAGAATATATCGCACAATTACCAGAAAAACAACGTGCGATCGCATTTCGTTTACTCAATAAAGATCAAGCAATTGATGTATTTGAATATTTGCCCACAGAAATTCAAGAAGAACTGATCAATTCTCTACATGATACCCAAGTCGTACAATTGGTAGAGGCGATGAGTCCTGATGAACGGGCAGAATTATTTGATGAATTACCTGCTGTAGTCATCAAAAAGCTATTACGAGAACTCAGTCCAGAACAACGACAAGCCACCGCTACGATTCTCGGCTATCCCGAATACACAGCCGGAAGAATCATGACGACGGAATATGTCCGCTTGCGGGAAGGTTTGACTGTCGGTGAAGCCCTCAGTAAAATTCGCCGTCAGGATGAAGATAAAGAAACCATTTACTATGCTTACGTCACCGATGATAACCGCAAGCTAGTCAGGGTTGTGTCATTGCGGCAATTATTATTTACCTTCCCAGAAGTTTTGATTCGGGATATTGCCAGCGATCGCGTGATTAGGGTAAGAACTGATACACCCCAAGAAGAAGTCGCCCAAGTCATGAAACGCTATGACTTAATCGCTGTGCCTGTGGTGGACAAAGAAGATAGATTAGTCGGTATTATTACCATTGATGATATCGTCGATGTTCTAGAAGAAGAAGCCACAGAAGACTTTCAAAGATTGGCAGGTGCTAGCGGTGATGAAGAAGCTTTATCTCCAGCTTTTGTGACCATTCGCAAGCGGTTGCCCTGGCTATTGGGGATTATGGCATTGTATATTGGTGCAGCCAGTGCGATCGCGCCTTTTCAATCGGTAATTTCAGCTGTGCCGGTCTTAGCTGTGATTATGCCCATATTTTCTAACACAGGTGGCACTGTCGGCATCCAAGCCCTCACAGTCACAATTCGGGGTTTAGGGATAGGGGAAGTCACACCTAAAGATACAATTAAAATTCTGCGGAAAGAAATCCTCGCAGGCTTAGGCACAGCAGTAGTTTTAGCCCTCACCATGTTTGCCCTATCTTTAATTTGGGCTAGACCCCAGGAAAGATGGGTGGCTTTAATTGCCGGTGTGGTCATGGCAACTAATACAATGGTAGCTGTTACCTTGGGAACTCTCCTGCCGATGGCACTCAAACGCCTCAAGCTAGATCCTGCCCTGATGAGTGGCCCTTTAGTCACCACCATGCTAGATACAATTGGATTCTTAACCTTCCTCACAATGATTTCGGTAGCGTTGAAAGTATTTAATTTACCTAGTTAGGAGGAGGCAGAGGGGCAGGGGGCAGGGGAGAAAAAGACAATGCCCCATGCCCAATTCCCAATGCCCCATGCCCAGTTCCCAATTCCCAATCTATGCCTACATCTACTTGGAATCGTCATCACGTTCTGTCTTTAGCTGACTTCACGGCTGCTGAATACGATACTGTCCTCAAAACGGCTGCTAGTTTTCGCGAGGTATTGTCACGGCGGACGAAGAAAGTCCCAGCTTTGCAAGGACAGGTGGTGGCGAATTTATTTTTTGAACCATCTACCCGCACTCGTAGCAGTTTTGAAATTGCCGCTAAACGTTTGAGTGCAGATACCCTCAACTTTGCTGCTGCTACTTCGTCCATGACTAAGGGTGAGACAATTCTGGACACAGCGAAAACTTATTTGGCGATGGGAACTGATATTATGGTGATTCGCCATAAAGAAGCCGGAGTACCAAATGCGATCGCTGATGAAATGGATCGTTTAGGTGTGAAAGTTAGTGTCCTTAATGCTGGCGATGGACAACATGAACACCCTTCCCAAGCACTACTAGATTTATTTACGATTTGTAGTCTGATTGACGCAGAAAATCCGCGTTTGGAATTACTTCAGGATAAGAAAATCGCTATTGTCGGGGATATTCTGCATTCGCGTGTTGCTCGTTCCAACATTTGGAGTTTAATTGCTAGTGGCGCGGAAGTACATCTAGCTGCACCGCCGACTTTATTACCTAAATTCTTTGCTGAATATATCTATGCAGAAGGAATAGATTTACCTCCAGGTAAACTATTTATTCATTGGCAATTAGAACCAGCTTTAGAAAATGCAGATTTTGTCATGACGTTGCGTTTACAAAAAGAACGTATGACAGCCCATTTATTGCCGAGTTTACGAGAATATCATCAGTTATTTGGCATTACTCGCGCCAAATTGCAGCTTTGCCAGCCTCATGTCAAAGTATTGCATCCAGGGCCAGTCAATCGTGGTGTAGAAATCAGTTCTGACTTAATGGATGATCCAGAATTTAGCTTGATTCAGTCACAGGTGACAAGCGGCGTGGCTGTGCGGATGGCGTTGTTGTATTTGTTGGGTAGTGGGAAAACTTGAGGGACTAGGGATTGGGGATTGGGGATTGGGGACTGGGGATTGGGGACACTTCGGCAAGCTCAGTGCATCGCTGGGGACTGGGGATTGGGGACTGGAAGGTAGACAAGGTAGAGTTTATTTCTCTATCACAACTCAGCACCGGCTAAACGCCGCGCTACCGCTAACAGCACTCAGCACTCAGCACTCAGCACTCAGCACTCATCAGCTTTGATTTTACCGATTTCTCCTACCCAACGGCGGCGATCGCGATGTTCTAAACTGAGAATATCTGCTAAACTCCAGTGAAAATGATACGCAATACAGGCTACCTCCTCATCTAGCAGTTCTGAGGGGTAGCCAACTATTCCCCCGCTAAGGCTAACTCCACTTGAAATTGACTCTGACAGTGGGGACACTGTATAGGAATATAAACATCACCTTGTTGATTAATGCGATTATAAAACTCTCTTAAATAAGCCAAATCTTTTGAGAAAAGATTCTCTAATAAATCAGGAGTTATTTCTGCCAAACTGCCTAATTTGGTGATGACTCTAGATAACATGACAATCACAGCATAACTCGAATTTTCTTGAGCATCGCGGTTTCTCTGCACCAGAATTTCATCCTTAGCAGTAGTCAGACGCATCACACCATGACGATGTAAATTCCCCTCTGCATCTAACAAGCCTCTGGGTAAAATAAATTCAAATTCTGTACAAAAAATCTCTTCATTATTCATATATATAAACAAATTAAATATTATAAAAAACTCATAATTTTAAATTTCTATTCCCTGATCATCATTTTATATCAAATTAGGATAGATAGTATTGTTTCGAGCTTCTGGAATAGTCTAATAATTTAGGCTTTTAATCCAAAATCCAAAATCCAAAATTGGTATTACTCCTCTTTTAATTCATTAATTTGACGATAAAATTGTTGTAAATAACTTAAATCACAGGCAAAAAAATTTTCTACTACCGCAGGTGTCACTTCATCTAATGCACCTAAGCGAATAATCACACGGGATAAAATAATCACGGTTGCATAAGCAGGATTAGATTTCACACGCGGATCACGCAATGGTACAATTTCATCAATTGCTCTAGATAAACGCATTACTCCTGTGCGATGTAAATTCCCATCTTCATCCAGATAGCCTTTAGGTAAAGTAAATTCAAACTCAGTTTGTAACATCAGTAAATCTCATGCTTTATTAACTAATAGCACGATATAAGTAGAACGACTTGAAAAAACCAAACTATGTAAAGTAATGTAAAAAGATTGGAATCTAGTTCTTAGTAAGGACTTCAGTCCTTATCAGAGGACTAAAGTCCTCTCTACGAGACGCTTGCGCGTAGCTTGCTTCCCCGGAGGGGTACACTACAAACCTTGGATTATTTACACCGTTCTGACTTGAAAAAGGGGTGTAGGGGTTTAAGGGTATAGGGGTGTAAGGGAAAGACTTTTTCATGTGTTCTGGTGTACGCAGTACATGACGGCTACTTAGAACTCAGATTTGATTTTTTACTAAAGATATGTAGGGTAGGCAAATTGCAGTGTGGATTTTCCTTGTGCAATATTGCCGTTGTGTTAGCGGCGAGAGTACAGCACTATCTAAAGCTTTATGCGCGTTACGGCTTACGCCTAACACACCCTACAAATACTAATAACAGGATATTCACAACTTATATTATCTTGTTATGTGAAAGTAAACTACCTACACTGACGCTTCGCGTACAGTGTAGGCTTTTAGTAGCCCTGAACTGTCTGTGCTGAGTTCACAGCATAAACACTTCGAGCCTCTGGGCGAGTTTACAAAATTCACCCCAATAGCAGCAATATTTTTTGCTCCGTTTAAATCAGCGTCACCACTCCAAGAACAAGCTTCATTAGTACATTTGAAACGCTTGTCAGAGCGCAGTCCAATGTGCAGACATTGATGGCAAGTTTGACTTGTCCAAGCTGGAGGAACAGCAATTATCTCTACTCCAAATTGGATGGCTTTGTATTCCAAGAAAGAACGCAACTGATAAAAAGACCAAGAATTAGAACGCCTACGCTCTGTCTTATTTCTTGGTTTTTGATTAGTCCTTTCACGAATACCTGTTAAATATTCAATTGCCACTGCTGCATTATTTTTTAATGCGTCCTGAATAATGGACTTGCTAATGTTGTGGTTTAGCCACTGCTGAAATCTTCTCTCCTTGCCCGACAACCGTTGCAAAATCTGTTTTGCCCTGCGGCGAGTAGACCTTGTGCCTTTCGTGGCTTTCTTCTGAAGAGAACTTCTTACTCTAGAAAATTTATCTCTAACATCGTTGATTTGCTTTCCGTCCCACTTATCACCATTGCTAGTTACAGCAATATCTCGTCTTCCGAAGTCAACACCAATTACATTATTAGATTTAATTGGTTCTGGTGCTTCGTCTTTAATTTGAATGTGGATGTAGTAGTTGCCATCACGATGTTTACACAACTACGCTGATGTTGGTTTCCTGCCTTTTAACTTACCTCTTTGATAATTACCAGCATCAATTTTAATGTGTTCCCTGCCATTCATTAAAGTTAAGCTAACAGTCCAGTCTTTCTCTCTAAATGAGAAAATTCTGGCATCATAATCAGTCGATGTTGGCTTAAATTCTTTAACTGGTTTGTCTTTAAGTTTGGCGGTTTTACGATTAGCCCCAACTCTGGCACAAGCACGAACAGCTAAATTTGCACTTAACCCAAACAAAGCACGAATCTCGTTATAAACCAGATTCTGGATAGTCATTTTACTGGTTATCTGAGGCTTAACTTTCTGATTGGCATAGTTACACGCATCAGCAAAAGCTGTTAGCACCAATTCGATTTCTTCTGCTTGTTTTTGCGAGGGGTTGAGTTTGCAAACTAGCGTCAGCACTTGTTCCATGACTTCGACTTAATCACGTGTGAATATAATACATTAAAATGGTCTTGTTGTATCAAAGATTTATTTGTTAAAAACTCAACTGTTCCCACTCCCTGAACAACTTGCGGTTGTTATTAGTCGGGGAACGTTACCCTTCGGGAAGGCTTGCGCCTACGTTTTTAACCCGCAATTCCTCTCAACACTGACCTGAGTACAGGTGAGCGTGTGAGCCTCCTTGCGGGAATAGGTGAAATCCTATTCAGCACAGAAATTAATATTTATTTTATAATCTATCTGCACAAAATTCTGTATTTTGACACTACACAAGCGAAATCACTAAGTTACTGTCACCCGTTTAAGTTCTTCAACAACCATTTCTATTTCTTCAATTTCATGTTCACTACCTTCAGCTTTGACATCAGAAATTGTATAACTAGTAGGCCAGGCATTTTTAAATTCTAATCTAAATTTTTCTTCTGCTGCTTGATTATAAATAACTAAAGAACCATCCCGCCTTTCATCACCCCATTTACCTTCTTTAATAGCCGCTAACCAATTCCACATAGTCATAGAAATAGTTAATCCACGGCGTAAAACTATATTGGAATAAGTGATATTTCCAGGAATTTTACTACGCACAACCCGCCCATTAGCACCGCCTGTTTTACCCCAGGTAAGAGGTGTGACTTCTGATATTTCTATGACTTCCTGAGTAGTTTTAAAACCTTGACATTCCATAAAATAGCCATCAATTGGTTCTTGGCTACCAGTCAGTTTTAATTCTAAATAAAAGCGACTATTAGTAAGAATTTCAGGAAATTCTGCCATATGAACTACCTCTTATGTGTTTGTAGTAAGGACTTTAGTCCTTTCTTCTTTGAGGAATAAAGTCCTGACTACGAACTTGTATTTACTTTTTGCGTTCAAAATATGTGAAACCTACAGTGACTGTTTCTGTGAGTAAATCACCAGAACCGGCTGTAAAATCACTGGTTGCATAGCTAGTAGGAAAGACATCTGTAAATTCATACTGTACTTTTTCTTCTGCACCGTCATAAATAGAAAGTTTTCCTAATTTACGATTGGTACGACCTTCGGCTTTACCACCAGAAAGAGCCTCAGCATGGCATTTGTTATACCAATCAAGCAATTGTTTAGATTCAGCAGTGGCAACACATTCGATAGTGACTTCAGAACATTCTACGCCACCAATTGTCGCTTGAGTTTGAGTTTTACCATCTTTAGTGACACCTACAGGTGCATCTCCCCCAGCAACTATCATTTTCATTTGCATCCCACTGATTTTTTGAATCAAAATTTCAGTTAGCCCATCAGCTTCCCAGTAGAACTTAGCATTAGAAATAAACTCTGGCATAAATTAATCCTCCAAAAAGACTCCAGATTAGATGGTATAAATCAGTGAAATTGTGGCTTCTAATTTTATTTAGTCCTGTTGAGGTTTTCACAGGTTAGTGTATAGGTCTCTTCAATATAGTCATTGCCATTAACATCTAAGTCACCAATTTTATATTCAGAAGGCCAAGCTTCCTTCAGTTCCCAACGCATTACTTCATTCCCATCAGTGTCATAGGCAACTATAGAGCCTGTTTTTTTATTTTCTAGCCATTTGCCTTCGCCTTTTTCTGTTTTAGGCATACACTTTTTAAACCACTCATACATTTTTTTGCTGGTGCTATCAGAATCACCACTCATGAGGGTTGAAACTTCTATTGTGAATAGTCCTTCAAAACCAGCCGAGTTAATTTGTCTAACACTAACACCGCCTTTAGTAGACATTAAAGGTTTATCTTGACCTTTGACTTTAGCTTCAAATTTGACACCACCGACTTTGCTAAAAGCCATATCGGTCATGCTATCAATTTCAAAGTAAAAGTTACTGGCGGCAATTGGCTTTAATTCAGGCATATTGACAACTCCTTAAATTAATCAAAAGATTTGTTTTTGTCTGATGTTCATTAGCATCTGGTAAGGTGCGTTAGCCTGCGGCATAACACACCCTACAACCAAATTGCGAATTGCGAATTGCGAATTGCGAATTGATATTACTGGTTAGGAGACCACTGACTAAAGCGGAAGATGACAAACTCCGCCGGACGTACAGGACAGACACCAACTTCAATGTACAAACGTCCTAACATCATGGTTTCGTGGGTGTTGATGCTAGAGTCACATTTGACATAAAAAGCTTCTGCGGCTGTCGCACCAAATAAAGCACCTTCGCGCCAGAGTCTTTCTAGGAAGTTGCTAACGGTACGAGTAACACGCGCCCATAGGTCTTGGTCGTTGGGTTCAAATACTACCCACTGTGTACCTAATTCTACGGACTTCTCGATGTAGCTCATCAAGCGGCGGACGCTGATGTAACGCCATTGCACGTTGTCTGGTTCGACCAAGGTACGCGCACCCCAAATTCTGATACCTCGGTTGGGGAAGGTACGAATACAGTTGATACCCAAGGGGTTGAGTAATTCTTGTTCGCGGAGGTTGGTTTCGTAGGCTAAACCGATAACGCCTCTGGGTGTGTCGTTGGCGGGTGCTTTATATACGCCGCGTGTTTCATCGGTGCGACACCAAACCCCTAACATATGACCGGCGGGGGGAACGAGAATTGGTCTACCACCGTTACGGGGGTTGGGGACTTTAATCCAAGGATAGTAGAGGGCGGCAAATTGCGATCGCCTGTTAAATGCACTCAACCACTGAGCAATGTGCTGGGGTTTGACTTGGGTGGGAGGCACAGGATCACCACCACCTTTGCAGGGGGGTGGGTCTAAGACTACCATCCGGTTGGGAGCAGTGTTTTCGCACAGGCTCACCATTGTCTCCATAATTCCATGCACTTGATCCAAGTCCAAGATGCCGTTTTGATAAACGCGCATCAAGTCAGGACAAGCAATCATGGTTACTTCGTCAATTTCAAAGATACCTTGCATACCGGTGCGATCGTCTCTCACACCTTGGACATCACGGGGGAAGCGGTCTGGTGTGGAGACTACAGGAGGGGGACTGACTTCGTAGTTACCATTGGCTGGACGACGAGACAGGGGTTGTCCTGGTGTTTGTAAGTCTACGGCGTTGACAAACTCGGATGCGTCTAAAGCCGTCACTACATAAGTACCCGCCTCTGCTGCCACTTCTGGGTTCATCGAGAGGTGGTCATACTCCTCTAGAATTTCCCCATTCCGGCTAATGATGACTTTAAAGAATTCACCTGTATTCAGAGGTGGTTCGGCGGCTGGGTCTGCTGGTGGAAGTGGTTCACTTTCGGTAATGGAGATATTGAATCTACCGCCATCATCGTCAGCGTCATCACCCTCAGCAGGTTTGAGTGCGAACTGTAAAGAAGGACGATTTCCAGTGGTACGAATCTTGAGAGCTGTTTCATCAACTGATGGTGCTGGTGAACCAGGTAATTTTGTCCCGATACTAACTACCCAACACCGTCCACCACCGTTTAAGAACCAACCATTGACAGAAAAAGGTAAATAGGCATCAAAATCTGTATAACCGTCAGAACCTTGTTTAGCAAAGTATTCTAAATACTCGTTCCACGATGTTACCAACATTGGTTTGAACAATTCGGCATCACCGCGTATATCTTCAGTAAAGCCAATAAATCCGGCAATATTTGTACTCACGCCCTCAATGGGACGACTACCTCGGTCTACTTCTTCAACGTAGACCCCAGGAGCGAAATAATCTAATCTAGGCATTGGATCATTTTCCTGTGTTGAACGAATAACTGTTCTCAGCCCAATTCTGAAAAATTCAATAACACATCCAAAACTTTGTGAATATTGAATATTGAATTGGTTTTAGTCCTTTCTAGCTGATTGCTCAAGCATTTTTGAGCAATACGTCCTCATCGGAATGATGAATTAAAGGATCACTTTGCAGATTCAAAGGAATAGTCAACTTCACATACAAAGCTGGACGTAAAGGTACACCTAAAGCACTCCACAAAGTTGCAGCATCAATGGGATTAATGGTGCAAACGGTCATAGATAATTCACCGTGACCGCGTAACGCCGGAGCTAGCAAATTCTCTGGTAAACAGTGGTGATGTAACAGTAATCTCAAAGCCTCTGACAACAAACGTTGTTCCCCTAAACTGGTGCAGTCCCACGCACTTAATAAGAAAGACACATCAAACCACCGAGGCGGCGGTAGAGGTTTTATTCCTTCTTTAGTTGGTTGCTCTATGTAAACATTTTCCTGAATGTTGTAACAATACAAATTCAATCTAGGGTTTACATTTTGGCTCTTAGCAGGATGGTTAAAATCAATTTGCTCTGTAGAAAGCAAAGAAATGCCACCAGCTAAAATTTCTGCTAAAGTCTGGGTAGCAGCTGGAATCATAAGACACAACAGCAGGGTTTTATGAACATGACCCCAAATACTACCAGTCACTTGATTTGATGTATTTTATGCCACCAAAAAATAATGTGTGGTGCTGGGGGTATACTGACCAGAGTTGTTGATGCAGACGGGACAAAGTTATGACTTTATGGTCTGCAAATAGGGAAATTTAAGTGCCAATAGCACAAAATAAACCTTTGCCAGAGGCTTGAAATTGGATTTACAGTTCTGGGACTAAATGTTTATAGCTTAGAGATCCAAGCCGTTAGAAGTTATTAGACTTTGGTCGAGATTCTAAATAATTGTTTTAAATTGCGGAAAATTCATACCTGTGCAGTAAGCTAATTCTGTCCGTAGTTATACAGTCAGCAGCTTGATTTCTACTACAGGCAGAGAATATCTGCAACTGAGTAAAATCTGCAATGCTGTTTGCTATTCAAGTATACGGGGGATTAATGATGAAGGTTGCCGCCCAAAATTTCACTGCTCCGATACCTCTACCTTCGTCCATACAGAATCTACCAAATAAATCGCAAGTGGAGATTAGTAAAATTTGTCAACTGGTCATGGAACAGTTGGCATATCTACTACCATCTGTCGTTGTATGGACTCTATATCACAACATAGATACAGGCAAACGCGAATCTGTCGCCTATCCTGTCCCCATAACTGCATCTAGGCAGCCCATGACTATATCATATTTACAACAAGAAAAATGGTTATTAAATGATTTATCTTTTCTTCAAGTAACTCAACTTAATTTAGTCAATGAATACAAAGTTTATATCTGTTGTATAGGAGAACAGAAAGCGATCGCCGCCGAATATATCTTAATCTGTACAGAAGCAGCACTCACAGACCGACAGCAGCAACAGTTTTGCAATCAAGCTCAAATTTTGAGTCAATATCTAATTATGTATCGGGAGCGTTCAGAGCACCTAGCACAAATCAATACTTTATCTCAAGCCTGTGGCAAAATTGAACATCAACTGCGAAATCCTTTAGCATTAATTAATCTTTACGCTGAAAACCTGCGGTTAGCCTTACCAGATAATTCTTTACAAGAACAAGCTGCATTAATTCGAAAAACAGTTGATGAATTGAGTAACAAACTCACAGATTTACTATATTTCGGTCAACGAGCTAAACTACATATTCAATTACAAAACTTACAAACAATTATTGCTGAATGTATTAAAACCTTAGAACCAGGGTTAAAAGAAAAAAATATTACCGTATTGTATCCCGAAAAACCTGTGAATATTAATGTTGATTGCTGGCAAATAAAACAGGTATTTGATAACTTATTGAGCAATGCCATTTATTTTAGTCCGCGTAATGGGACAGTCACCTGTAACTGGCATATTTATGCTCAAGAAATATTAATAGAAATTTGCGATCGCGGTTCAGGAATTTCCGAAACAGACTTGAAATTAATTTTTAAACCCTATTATTCTCGCAGAGTTGGTGGTACAGGCTTAGGACTGGCGATCGCCCAAAAAATTATCCATGATCACAAAGGCAACCTCTGGGCAGAAAATCTCCCCGAAGGCGGCGCGCAATTCTCCTTTACATTACCAAGATAGGGCATAGAAAAGGAATTGGGGCAGGGGGCAGGGAGCAAGGGGGAGAAAAACTTCCTCAGTCCCTAATCCCCAGTCCCCAATCCCCAGTCCCCATTCCCCAATCACCATTCCCAGCATAATCATGAACACGAAAAAAGAACCTATTTCAATTTTGCTTGTTGATGATGAACCACATTTTCGGCAAGGCATCCGCACTCTATTAAACTTTTATAACAACAGCAGTTATTTAGATTTTGATATAGTTGGCGAAGCAGCTTCTGTAGAACAAGCTGTGAAATTAACGGATGAACAACACCCCGCTTTAATTTTATTAGATTTAGAATTACCTCCAGAAGATGGGATTACAGCTTTAATCCGATTAGGACAAATATCTTATAACGGCAAAGTTTTAATATTATCAGCACATCAACAAGATGAATGGGTATTTAAAGCCATGCAAGCTGGTGCTTGGGGTTATGTTTTTAAAGATAAATTAGCCACCCAATTATGTGAAGCAATTAACACTGTTGTTGAAAATAAAGTCTATCTGCCGCCTGAAGTAGCAACAGCTTTTTTCCGTTTATTTCATTACTATACTGGACAATCTTTAGTGGCTAATGCTGCTATTCACTTAACAGAAAGAGAACAAGAGGTACTCAATTGGCTCGTACAGGGAGCATCCAACGAACAAATTGCTGCCCATCTTTATATTACAGTTGCCACAGTTAAAGCTCACTTAACAGCCATCTTTGATAAGTTAAGCGTGACGAGTCGTACTCAAGCAATTGTCAAAGCTTTGAAGTTAGGTTTAGTGTGTCCATAGTCCATAGTCAATAGTCAATAGTCAATAGTAGTAATGAAGATGAGGCGCAATAACAATAAATGTAGTAAGCTATGAGCTAATAGTAATAATTATATAGCGTTTACTGTACCTCACTGAAACGGTAACTGCTATAGTTAATAGTTAATAGTAAGAATGAAGATAAGGAGAAATAATAGGAAATATAGACTATAGGCTAATAACTAATAATTAATGACTATGGATTAATGACTATGGACTGTGGACTATTGACTATTGACTAATAACTAATGAGTAATTATTTAGCTATTGCAACGATAACTGCAACTCTACAAAGAACCTTGCAGGCGAGTGTCCAAATAGATGTCGATGGGGCGAGGGTAACAACTGTGAGACCCGATCGCCTCGGTAGTGGTTCGCCGGAAGCTGGTGTAAATATTTATCTGTATGATATTTTAATGAATCCGGCTTGGCGGAGTGCAGATTTAAGACAACGCCATTCGGAAGAGAAATATATTAAGCGATCGCAAACGGGTTTGGATCTCTACTATCTACTAACTTGTTACGGTAACGATGTGGAGTTAGAACCACAACGGCTGATGGGTAGTATTATTCGTACTTTTAATAGTAAATCTAATCTCACGACAGAATCGATTCGAGAGACTGTCACAGATTCTACCTTGGCATTTTTGGCTGATTCTGACTTAGCTGAACAAGTTGAGACAATTTCTATTAGTCCTGTTGATTTGAATGTGGAAGAAATCTCTAAAATTTGGTCAGTATTTTTTCAGACTCCCTACAGTTTATCTATTGCTTATAAAACTAGTATCGTGTTAATTGATGCTGGAGATATACCGAAAAAACCCTTACCTGTACGCAATCTTCAGCGTCATGTTACACCATACCAACCAGCGATCGCTCAAATCAAAGTCCAAGAAGAACTCTCAAAAATTTGGCAAACACAACTAGCTGCAAATCCATTGATTTTGGCTTCCAGCACCTTATTAATTAAAGGGGATAAACTAAGTGCAGATATTACCCAAGTCCGCATCGGGAATGTCACAGCCACACCCCAAAAAGTGACGAATCAAGAAATCACCCTAGAACTAGCTTCCATCCCCGTAGAATCATTACGTGCAGGAGTGCAGAGTTTACAAGTCATTCATCCCCAGCAACGGGTAAACTCCAATATAGTCCCGATATTGTTACGTCCCACCATTGAAGAAATCGCAGTATCTAATTTAAAGGGTAGAGGAAATGAGCCGCGATCGGCTGAAATTACTGTGCGTGTGAATGTCAGCATCGAGTTAACACAGCAACTTACATTAGTCTTAACAGAACTATCACCATCACAATTTGCGGGATACTCCTATGAAAAAACCAAAAATCGCCAAAACCTTTCCCACTCCGTCACCTTCATAGTTAACGACTGTCCCCCAGGAACTTATCTAGTCCGTTTAGTAGTAGAAGGTGCAGAGAGTCTGTTAACAGTAGACACAGATCCTCAAAGTCCCACCTTTGAGCAGTATATTGCACCTGTAGTAGTAATTTCTTAAAGGCAAAAGGTAAAATATAATTCCCCAATCCCCAGTCCCCAGTCCCCAATCCCTAATCCCCAATCCCCAACTTCATCCTCGCCAAACCTAAATAACGAATACCTTCGGGGGAAATATCGAAGCGACAGGGTAAGACTTCCACACCGAGAGCGATCGCATCTCGCAATAACTTACCATATACTGGATCAGCACTATCCCCAGGGGCAAACTCAGTACAATCACCACGATTAATAAAATACAACATTACTGCTCGCATATTAGGTAATAATGCCATTAATTCCCGTAAATGCTTCTGTCCTCTGGTGGTTTCTGTGTCGGGGAATAATGCTAAAGTGCCTGTACACCAAGTTGTATTTTTTACTTCTAAATAAATAGGACGTTCTGTATCATTTCCCGTCAATAAGAAGTCTATGCGACTTTTTTTATCTACACCGTAAACTACCTCACCTTTAATGTGGCTATAGTCACCTAATTCCGGAAATAAGTGCTTTGTCAGAGCTAACTTCACTATCCGATTTGGCAAAGCTGTATTCACCCCTACCCATGTCGGCTGGTTATCGTGTACCTGAATTAGTTCTAAGGTATAAGCCAGTTTACGGTTAGGGTTATCACTTTGAGAAAGTTGTACTGCACTACCAATAGTTGAAACTCCAGTCATTGGGCCAGTATTAGGACAGTGTGCTGTCACTACTTCCCCAGACGGTAGTTGTACATCAGCAAAAAAGCGTTTGTAGCGTTTGAGCAGAATACCAGGCTGTAAGGGTGGATAACGGTAAAGCCAATCAGTCATGTTTTCGAGGATAAATTCTTGATAAATAGATACAGCATCAGTCAATGAATCCTCAATATACACTTAACTCTACACTATGACTTTTTTGATCAATCATTGCACAAAATCTGTATCAAGGCTTTATCACAATTTGTCAATTTTTGTAGTCATTTTAACGACAACTTAATAAAAAGCAGCATATACTCGGTTGTATAAACCTTCCCCAAAGAAAAATGGGGAGAAATACAACTGCAAGGACAAAATTCCTATGCAAACAGTCGGGGGAATCACAGAATTAGAATATGCCTTTCTGTTTACCTTAAGAAAGGTAAATTCAATTAATGTAGAAGATTTTCAACCTTTTTTTAATAATTTGCCTGTAGATCCTTACATTAAAGGCAAATATCGTTTAAGAAGATTATCACGGTTTACAGTTGCAGGAGATAAATTAATCAAACTACCGCATGGATATCTTTTTCAAAGTAGAGAATATAATCCATTGGTAGGGGATATTAAAAGAGAGTTTGCCGAATTAGAAGATGGCATGATTGAACTAGAGAGTTTCACAAAATTAATCTTGGCATTTAGTGATTCATGTAAACTGCATCCCGAAGCAGAAATTGGTGTACATCAAATCAGAACAATTTGTTCTCCTGATAACTTCGGTAATCCTGCACCTGAAGGTATTCACCAAGACGGTACTGATTTTATTGGGATCTTCTCCGTTTATCGAGATAATATCCAAGGTGGTGAAACACATTTATATACTGGTAAAAAAGAAAAGCCGGTATTTAGCAAAGTTCTCCATCCAGGGGAATTATTATTAGTCAACGACCACGACTTTTTCCACTTTACTACACCAATTAAACCACAAACCGCAGCCCAAGGAATTAGGGATGTATTTGTGCTGACTTCTCCAAGTTTGTTGATTGATTAAGGGTGTAGGGATTTAGGGATTTAGGGGTGTAGGGGTGTAGGGGTGTAAGTAGAACGGTGTAAATAATCAAAGGTTTGTAGTGAGGACTTTAGTCCTTAAGAGAGGACTAAAGTCCTTACTACGAACTAAATTCAGTTTTTTTACATTACTTTACATAGTTTGGTTTTTTCAAGTCGTTCTACTTAGGGGAATTAATTACCACACTCAGCACTCAGCACTCACTCCCAACTCAGCACCGACTAAACGCCGCACTACCGCTAACAGCACTCACCACTCACTCCCCACTCAGCACTCAAATATCTGACAATCTACAAGATAGGGGGAATTGAAATTAGTCATTTCCCCTGCTTTTTTATTGGGGATAGGAAATAATCTGGCGGAGAGTGGTTTATTGAGTTTAAAAGCTAAGGTTGTCATATCTATTAATATGGCTGTCATTTTACCTATGGAAATATCGCCAGGAATCGGCACAGTATCTAAACCACAGCCGCATACAGATGAATACAATAATAGATTGGTAATATCATAAGTTTGCTCATTAGCTCTAGTCGCTAAACCAACATCTTCACAAACTGGCAGCATTAAACCAGAATAACCACAAGTTTTGACGGGGATACTTTTTAAAACTCGCGTTAGCATTCCAGAAATTGCAAGAGTTCCAGGATTACCAAATTTACCATTTAATAACTGTTCATAGGCAAAAGCAATACTGTTTTGTTTATCTAAAGATGGTGCGAGAGAAGTATCTATACCATAAAATCTTATCTGAAATTGCTGAGATATTTGCTCTGCGATCGCTTCCACTTTTTTAACTTCTTCCCCTAATATTATTTGCAATTTATTTTCAGCTTCTTGGATATTATTAGCTTCAGAAAATACTTGCATCACCAAATCAGCCAACTCTAAGCCAATGGCAAAGGATGTTTCACCCACATGATACGATGTAGGAAAAAATGGGATACCTGGCTGACAATTTGCACCAGCACAAAAGCGAAAATTGCCATAACCATTTTCAGTCTCTTGGGAGATACGTTTAATAGCTTGGGCTGATTCTCTGGCGTTTTCAAATTGATTGCCAATTTTACTTGAACAGTAAACTATTGATGTATTTTTATTAATTTCAGGAATTAACTCTATCGTTTCAGCAGTGCTAGCATAACCAATATTAAAGAAACTGATATTTAAGCTTTGGCAAAATTCCTCTAAATTTTGAATGCGATTAACAATTTCAGTTGGCGATAAAATAGAGAGATATTCTTCCCAAGGGTTAGTCGCAATTCTAGTTGTTTGCACTTCGTAACCTTGTTGTGCAAAGATTACCTGCGCTTTTTGGTTAAAATCAGCAGCGATTTTGATTTTATCTGTTTCCTGTGGCAAATCCAGGGATATACCTGTAGTGATAGTTCTAATTTTCATAGTTGAATTTTTTAAACGATTAGGAATAGCGATAATTCACAGTGAATATTTAAGATATAAAGCTAATAACTAGCTAAGTTGGGTAAAAACGGTGATGAATAACGACTTTTATAATCAGGGACTAGAAAAAGCCAGACAAAAAGATTACACTGGTGCAATTGAGGAATTTAGCCGGGCAATACAACTAACTCCCTATTATGCCGAAGCTTATTTAAAACGGGGGCTAGCATATTATGACTCAGGATCTGTTCTTCAGGCTGTTGCTGATTATACCGAAGCCCTCAAGATAAATCCTGAAAGTGTAGAAGCATATTATAGTCGTGCTTTAGCTAGATTAGCCCTGAAAAATTTACCAGGGGCGTTAGAAGATGTAGACAAGGCGATTTCTCTCAATTTTAATTATGCAGCAGCCCACGATTTACGGGGGATAGTGCGCCGCAAACAAGGTTATCTTCAAGATGCGATCGCTAGTTTAAAAAAAGCTGCTGATTTATACTTACAACAAAAAGATGCAGAAAATTGCCGTCTGTGCTTAGAACGAATTAAGCAGTTACAACCCAAACAACAACCAGTTACACAGCCGGTAGTTGCAAAGACTGTACCAATTACATCTGTGAGTGACTATTTTAGTCAGTTACTGCAAAAAGCCGAGAAGGGCGACACCAAACAAGCCATTGCGGATTTAAATTGGATATTGCAGGCTGATTCCCAAGATGCACAGGCTTATTGCTGTCGGGGTGTGGTGCGGTGCAAAATGGGGAATTATCGAGAAGCGATCGCGGATTTTAATCAAGCCTTACAATTAAACTTTCAAGATGCTATCGTCTATCGTAACCGGGGTAAAGCTCGTTCTCTATTAGGAGATCATCAAGGTGCGATCGCGGATTTTAATCAAGCCATTCAAATCCAACCCCAAGATACCTTAAATTATGTTGCCAGAGGTAACACCTATCGCGCAATGGGTAATTATCTCGGTGCAATTGCTGACTATGGAAACGCCTTAAAAATTAACCCCAATGATGCCTCAGCTTATTATAATCGTGGCATGACCTATACTTTTTTAGAAGAAATGCAAAATGC
The DNA here is from genome assembly GCF_050235535.1 of Aliinostoc sp. HNIBRCY26. Taxonomy (GTDB): domain Bacteria; phylum Cyanobacteriota; class Cyanobacteriia; order Cyanobacteriales; family Nostocaceae; genus Trichormus. The sequence goes on along the minus strand of NZ_CP189852.1, from coordinate 4,829,413 downwards.
TGTTGCAGATTATCAAAAAGCTGCCAGTATTTTTTGTGAACAAGAAGACTGGGAAAATTATCAACAAGTTTTAGATAGCCTCAAACAAATTCAAAAATCTGTTCCTGAAGCCAAGCAGCAAAAATTTAATATCTTACGTCAGCGACTTTTGCGCCTCGTTGGGGGATATTGGGAAATTGCTCAAAGATTAATTGAACAGAAAAAAGATTATTATCCAGGGATGACAGAAGAATGGTATATACAAAAAGTCATCGATGATATTGAACGGGATAGAAGTAGATAGTAGAATTTTGGATTTTGGATTTATATTAAACTTGTCCAGCAGTTAATACTTGGGATGCTGTCAAATTTAGCTGGGGAAAAGTTGCTGATTTAATCATATCTGTTTCCTGAAATATTGTTTCTTCATAGAATCCATCTACTAAAGTTAGTAGGGTGATTTTGGCTTGATTCGCATCAACAATCCAGTATTCCGGGATACCCCGTGCAGCATACTCTGAACGCTTATAACGGTAGTCTCTATCCTCATTTTCCTTTCCAGGAGAGACAACTTCAACCACCATTGCAGGAGAGGGCATATCTGGAGTGATTGTAGCGCGTTTGAGAGCGATCGCCTCAAATAATTCCTGTGTCAATATCATTAAGTCGGGTAGTCGCACACGAGTTCGATTACCTGTCACCACCAGTTCTGTATCTTTATGGCGAATTAATTGAATAGGGACAAACTTGAGAAACTGTGACAGTAGATAGAGAGAAATTAAGTTATTTCTATCACTTTCTGGTGGCATTTTAACCAACTCTCCATCCACAAGTTCATACTTGGTATCTGTGCCATCATCATAAGCAAGATACTCGTCCAGGTTGAGTTTCTTGACTGTTGTGGTCATAAACTTCTATTTTTCCCACTCTAGACATAGATTTTATCATTTTTTGTTTGACAAGATAGCAGTATCAAACTGAAAATATATAAATTATTTCCCATTTCTTCGATACACAATCCGCATTTGTTGAACTTCCGTTTCTTGAGATTCTAAAAATAGCATCTCCTCTATTTTTTGTAGTCCTAAATTTTCTAACTGTGCGAGTTCAGCAGCAGATAATGGCCAAGGAGGGCCTGAAGGTTCATCTTCTGTATCCCGCACACGAGTAATTACTAATAAAGTTCCGTCAGGGGAAACCACAGAAGCAACAGAAGAGATAACGGAAGTCCGTACACTCAAAGGTAAGGCTTGGATATTGCGACATTCAAAAACAAAATCAAAAGCCTCATTCCATTGCTGAGGAATAGCCAATAAATCAGCCACTTGATAGTTAACTGAAGAATCAGGAAATCGCTGTTGACACCAAGCAATAGCTGTGGGAGAAATATCAAAAGCTGTGACTGCAAATCCTAACTTTGCTAAAGCTTCCGCGTCATCTCCTAAACCACAACCAATTACCAAGGCTTTTTTACCTTGAGTAGAGATTTCATGATTTTCTAACCAATCTTGTAGGTAGGGATGGGGTGTTAATTTTGCCCAGGGAATTTGTGCTGTGTCACCATTAGCTGAAGCATATAGAACTTCAAACCATGCTGTGGGTTCTGAGTTATTAATAGCTTCAGATGCTAATTCTTGCACTTTTTGACGTAAATTGTTCATAGTCATTAGTTATTTAGATTTTGTATTGAATTTAAAACTCGTAGGTTCAAAAATCAACAACCATTATTCTAAATTCTTTAACCCCAGGGCAATTTTACTGTGTTTTTCAATTTGTCCCATGACTTGTTTTGCGCGTTTAATGACGACAGCCGGTAAACCCGCCAATCTTCCGGCTTCAATTCCGTAAGATTTATCAGCACCTCCTGGTTGAACTTGGTGCAGAAAAATAATTTGGTCGGGTAGTTCTTTCACTGTGACTTGATAATTAGCAACATTAGGTAACATTCCGGCTAATTCATTTAATTCATGATAGTGAGTTGCAAAAATTGTTCTAGCTTTGATTTCTGTGGCTAAATATTCTGCTACCGCCCAAGCAATAGAAAGTCCGTCAAATGTAGCTGTTCCCCGCCCAATTTCATCTAGTAAAACTAGAGATTTAGCTGTAGCGTGGTTGAGAATATTAGCTGTTTCATTCATTTCTACCATGAAGGTAGATTGACCTGTAGCTAGATCATCAACTGCACCGACACGGGTGAAAATGCGATCGCATACTCCCAATTTCGCTGACTTAGCTGGGACAAAACTCCCAATTTGCGCCATGAGTTGAATGAGTCCCACCTGACGCAGATAGCAACTTTTGCCACTGGCGTTTGGCCCTGTTAAAATCACGAGGTCGGGAAGCGGAGTCTGATTTTCTGCACTACTCCCTAACTGCGTGGAGTTGGGGACGAAGAAACCCGCAGGTAAAGACTGTTCAACGACGGGATGGCGACCATCAATAATTGCGATTTCTCTTCCGGGAATCATTTCGGGACGACAGTAACCCTGCTGTACAGCTAATTCCGCCAAGCCACACAACACATCAGCCGCAGCAACGGCGCGGGACAGGTTGCGAATGGCTTCGGCTTCTTTGGCTATTTCTTCCCGTAAGGCGACAAACACCTCATATTCCAACTGATTTAAATCATCCCTGGCGGTGAGAATTCTGGCTTCTCGTTCTTTGAGTTCGGGGGTAATGTACCTCTCCTCGTTGGTGAGGGTTTGCTTACGGATGTAATTACTTGGTACTTGGTCGGCTTTGGCGCGGGAAATACTAATGTAATAGCCAAAGGTTTTATTAAATCCTACCTTGAGGGTGGGAATAGCTGTCCTGGCTCTTTCATCTACTTCTAAATTAGCAATCCATTGCTGGTCTTTTTCTACTGTCGCCTTTCTTTCGTCTAATTGGGGATTGACTCCTGGACGAATGAGTCCCCCTTCTTTGAGATGTATGGGCGGAGATTCGACAATGTGGGCGTGGATATTCTGCGCTAGTTCTTCTAAAATCGCCGGGACTTTTTGCAAAGCTTTGAGGAAGGGAGAACTCGCATCAGCGACTAAGCGGGCTAATTCTGGTAAACGGGAGAGAGAATCAGCTAAAGCGACTAAATCTCTGGCGTTCGCACTTCCTGAAGTGGTGCGACCTGTGAGGCGTTCTAAATCGTAAATCTGCCGTAATAATTGCCGTAAATCCTGACGTAAAGGCGTATTTTCGACTAATTCTTGAATGGTATCTTGTCGGGCGCGAATACCTTTAATATCTAGTAGGGGTTGGAGTAACCACCGCCGCAAAGACCGGCTACCCATTGCGGTGCTAGTTCTATCTAAAGCCCACAACAGTGAACCATGAAAAGTCCCATCGCGGACGGTTTGGGTAATTTCTAAGTTGCGGCGGGTTTGGTGGTCAACAATTAAATAGTCGGTGATGGTGTAGGTTCTGAGTCTTTGTAGGGAAATGGGGCTTTCTTTTTGGGTATCTTCTACATATTCCAATAAACCACCAGCCGCCCTCACCGCCAAGGGGAGATGGTCACAACCCAAACCTTCAAGCGATCGCACTTTAAATATCTGCAATAATTTACTTCTGGCTTCACCTTGAGAAAAGGGGACTTGCGATCGCAAACTATAACAAAATGATGGTGGTAAACATTCTGGTAAATAGGGCGAAGTTTCCCCAGGACGCAGCAAACTACCCAAGTCAGGCGCGTTTGTCGGAACTAAGACTTCCGCAGGCTGCAAACGCATCAGTTCTTGGGTGAGATGTTCTAAATTACTATCTTGGGTGGTGAGAAATTCCCCTGTGGAGATATCTGCATAGGCTAAACCCCAATGATTCCCCGCAATCACCACAGCCGCTAAGTAATTATTGCGACTAGATTTGAGCATTCCTTCTTCTAGCAGTGTCCCAGGGGTAAGGATGCGTGTCACCTCCCGACGCACCAAACCCACCGCCTCAGACGCATCTTCCACCTGGTCACAAATCACCACAGCATAGCCTTTCTCTACCAATTGCGTGGTGTAACGTTCCCATGCGTGGTGGGGTACGCCAGTCATCGCCACACGACCGATTTCACCCCCATGTTTACTGGTGAGGACTAATTCTAATTCTCTAGCTACTGTTACCGCATCTTGAAAAAATGTCTCAAAAAAATCTCCCACCCGATACAGCAACAGCGCGTGAGGATACTTATCTTTCACCTCAACGTAGTGCTGATACATCTTACTTAGCTTACTGCGGTCTACCTGTCGCGTATCGGTATGGGGCGCAGTGGAAGGATTCGGTTCTGTTGGCTGGAGGTCAGAGTGAGAAACGGTCATAGGTTAGATGCTAGGAGTTACGCACAAAAAGCCACAAGATCCGATGATAACGTGATGTGAAAATTTCCGGGTGATCGCTCAAGTTTTTTTTATGATGTCTGGTCATGGGGTGAGTAGGCGATCGCGACTCTCTAAAATCTTCCCCCATAGTCACACTTTTGTCCAACCCTGTTTTGCCACTGAAAAATCACATCATCGGCCACAGTTAATCTGAGTTTGGAGATATTCAATAAATATGCAGCTTGCTGACGGCAAAATCCGGCTGCAATATCTCTTAATTTAACAGACATCTTTTTGTCATAAACTTGCCATATCTCTGTCAATATCCTGTGTAATTCTAATATTCAAGATTGAATAACTCACCTCAATCTATTTTAGCAAAAAGAGTGAAATCAATCACGAGTTTGTCAGCACAAACTCTTCCTCACAATGTCACAAAATTTTGATCACTAGAGAGAACCAAAAATATGAATAGCAAACTATTAGCTTTAATTTCTGTTATCAGCATTGCCGCTACCGTTCCTGCTTACGCTGCTACTCCTACTCCTGTAACTAAGAATAATCCTGTTTCACACGCGGTACAAAATACCAAACCCAGTGCCACTATGCAGGCTCATAAAGTAGAGCCTAAAGCTAATGCTAAACATCCTGCAAATCAAGTAGCTAATCGTGCTAGTATCCTCAGAATCGGCAGCAGAGGAGAGGCAGTGAAAACCGCTCAAAATCTCCTCAAGCGAAAAGGCTTTTACACTGCCAATGTCAATGGTATTTTTGATAAAAATACCCGGTCAGCAGTGGTTAAATTCCAGAAGAAGCAAGGCTTGAGAGCCGATGGCGTGATTGGACACAAAACTTTAGCTGCTTTGCAATAACCCCAAATTCTTCTCACGAATATCATCATCACTTTGAGTTTTGCGTATAGTATGATTGCGGTGGTTACTTGTTTTTCATTAAACAAGTAACCTTTTGTAATCACATGGATGATTATATTAATTCGAGTTGATTTATTCTTGGTCAAATAGTTATTAAAACTTGCTGTTGCCTTCAGGTGTGTTAATGTTTATTTTGCACACCTTTTATTACTTTTTTGATAGGCTATACAAGTTTACTTTTTTCTTTTAGCTGCTGCCTTGGGATAATTCCCTAACCATTCAGACCGAGGATTGATCTCAAATAAAGTTGTTTCTATCATAGAGAGCAGAAGATTTTTGCGGCGCATGGTCTGCCGACGAAACTTTGCTGCTTCCTGTTCTATTTTTTCTAAAAACGCTAAAGAAGTATCTCTACAGGAATAGATATTTAAATCATGGCAGATTTGCTCTCTAAATTTTAAATGTTCTTGAAATAATACAGGCAATTTCAGATGAGGATGATATCGTCTAATCTGTTGGGGATGTCGCCAAATGTAAGGTATACCATCCAAATTGTTAACTTCTCTATTAATTTCAGCTAGTATCCAATCCTGCTCTAAAACACTAAAAAGAGAAAAGTGTCGTGTAATCACACTACCCGTTACCTGAAAAATTTGACCGATTTCTGCAAAGCAATACTTTTGTGGATGTGCAAAACATCTCGAAAATCCCAAAGCTAACGGGACATCATGGTCAATCAAATGGACAAAACCCAAGGATTCTAGAATAGTAGTTTCTTCCGTCAAAGAAGCTACATCTAACCAAGGGTAATCCTTTGGTGATATTTTGTTAAACTGCACATGATCTACTAGTGGTTGGAGTAATTGCGATTTGAGATAAGACAAGAACCACAACAAAGGAGATATGGCGACAGCGACAAGTATCACCAGACCCACAAAATCCGGTAAATCAAACAAATTCCGCCACTTCCAGCCATTAATAGCTAAAACACACAAACACAAAACTAAACCGGAAAGGAGATTAAAAGCCACCAACTTCCAAAAGTTCTTGATTCCTGCACTCAGTTGCATTGCTGTCTCTCTTGGTATACTGTATACCCAGTTAGAATACCCAGGACAGTAGCTACAATTTTTCAAGGCAATATTTTAGCCTTGCCACGCCGATACGGTGCGTTACAAAAGTTCTGACACAGATCAAAACTCAGAAATCCTTATCAAGTCAGGATTCCTCAATTGCGTAAAGCCTGCGGCATAGCTGCGCTCAGAGCGTAGCGGGATGCTAGTCCATTGCGTTAGCGGAAGCGGGGCGTTTAGCCCATTGCGAATTGGTATGAATATTTAATTTATAAATAGGCTTTGGGAAAAACTTGTGAGCATTTGAATTAATTCCTCGGATAAGTCAATAGCAGATGCTTGCTTTTGAAATAAAATACCTGCCAAGCCATAATATTCACCAGAGTAGAACGCCATATTATTGCTTCGCAATTCTTCTATGTGTCGTTTAACCTTTGGTTCTGAGCTATAGTAACCGAACTTTAAAGGTAAAATGACGAAATCACTAATACTATATCCTTGTGCTAATGCTTGTTCAATCGTACCTATAGGATTAGAAAAGCTGGAAACTAAAACTACTACATTGTCATAGTCTAAAGCTAAAAGCTTATTAGTAATTTCTGACCCATCTTTTCCACCTGAGAGTAATGGCATATAAATATCATTATCTGGTGCAGGTATATATGGGGGATTAGCTATCAGGTAGTTTGCTTGAGGTTTATCAGACTCAAATAAACATGAGTTATTAATTATATATTGCTCATGCAGATTATATTCATTGATTGCTGATGTGGCAGCTTGCCAGGCAGTAGGATTTAACTCAAATCCATGTATAACACCCTCAAATTTATTTCTCAACAATAAATTAATTACAGGACTACCATCCCCTGAACCAAATTCCACAATGGAATCTGAATAATTACAATTACTAAAAACAAACTTTTCTATGCAGTTTGAGTAAAAATTAGATTCTTCAGGACAGAAAAATATTTGCTTGATATTCTTAGTTGCAATTTTAGTTTGGGTAATACTCATTTTTAGTTACTAGTATTAATTGCACGATTTTTGATTTCAACGCTATTGCTTGATTTTTACAGGTTATTCTTTTTAGTAAAAATTAAGCAATATTTTTGATTATAGTGATTGTTTTTCACTAAAAGATAGTCCTAATGTTGCCAGTAAAAAATAGTTAATATTTAATTTGTTCTGCTTGTTGGATAGAATTTACGACAGCTTTAGCTGCGCGATCGCTCATTAATTTCTCTTGGTCGTATCCTAGTAATAATTCCCAAGCATCATCGGGATATAATTCTGCTAAAGGTAAAGCTATATCCTCTAGCATCCATCGTCCGTGGCGTTCATCTTCTTTGATATGTAGTTCCCAATAACCCATCGCTGCATCTGATAATCCTAATCTTTGTGCAGCTACAAGATAATTTTTATAAGCCGCAGGGCCAGCTACTTCAAAATAAGTCAATCCACCACTATAACGGAGGTAATAACGTCGCCGTTCAGTGAGTAAAAAATTATGGTTTGCACAAGCCAAAACTTCCCAAGGTACTAACTCGAAATATCCCTCTGGTTCAGTGTTCATGCCGAACTCATCGAGCATTTTGGCGAAAAAAGTTGAATGTTTGCGTGATAAACGGCCGTTACCGTATTCTTCCAGCAGTACCCGCACCAAGGTACATTGTACTTCATTCGCTGCACCGCCTAAAATTCGAGAAAGACGACTACCTTCAACTAAGCCATCAACAGAAGCAATTGCTAACAGATGACAGTAGCCAGCTTTAGTCATTTCTTCCCGAATATATCGACTAGCTGGCGATAAAGGTGGTTCTAAATCCGCCTTAGTACGCTCAATTAATGCTCGTTTAACATTTAAATTCTGTAATTCCGTAACATCAATTTGAGCCAGTTCCCATTTTTGCCAACTTGCTTCAATATGATTACGACATGAGGATAAATAAAGCGATCGCTCGTTAGTATACCGCCGTAAATCATCATACCAAAACAGATTTAGGCGATTAATCCAGTAGAGTATCCGTTGCAAAAAACAATGTGCTGAATTATCTTGACTATCATGCTTATAAGCTGCATCAATAGCCATTGCCACTGCTTTTTCAAATTCTCTGATAATAGCAACTTTTTTATCTAAGTTATTATCTAAATCCTCAGTTGCCAAAAGTTCTAAAAATTGCTGTTCCGCACGCTCATATTGAGTAACACTTATTTCCTTGACTTGCGTATCTTGTCTAGCAACCTCAGCGATTGGAAACATAATTAAATTGCTTTGCATGGAATCTTTAGTGATTTGTCCAAGGTGTAAAATTAATTCCACCCTTAATATTTAAGATTCCATACGAGTAACACTATCTACCTCTTTCTTCAGTTATAAAGTAAAGATTAAGTCTAGAGGTCAGAAATCACTTCTTCTCAAACACACTTACTCTTCGATTTGAAATTTTGCATCCTCCTTGGGAAAAATCAGGATAGATTCGGATAAGGGACTTCCAACTTAAAAAATATACTATAGGAATCATATTTGATTTCTGAAAAAGACTGCGAGATAATACGGACAGAAGTATCTGTTTAATAACGAACAATGATAAACCAGCATCTAGAAATGGCGATACCTTCTCTACGAGACGCTGCGCGAACGGTAAGCTTCGCTAACGCAGAACTACAAGAATTTATCGATAGTCGTCCAGATGCCCGTGAGGTAAGAAAAGCTTTGGCGGTGAAACTGGTACCCCTAGAGCGTTGTTTCTGCTGTTCGATTTCACGCTGCTTTGCTTCAATCAAAATCTCATTCCATGTCAGCCCCAACGGTTCAATTCTTTTAGACTGTGGCAGCATTTTTTGAATGACTTGCGCCGTTTCATTGCCATACTCATAGTTATTAAATGCCAAACCAATTCTGCTAACAGTTATGAGAAATTCAAGGGGCAAATTCTGAGGATCATCCACTGGTATGTACCTTGTTTTTACTGGTAGTTGTCCCTTTTATATATATAAAGTCTTTCACTGACAACGTTGTTCTAAAAAATCAGGTAAATTAAATATTGTTCCCTAAACAATTGAGTGTGATGTATTGAGTTAAAATTGTTGTTCATCTCTATTAATTTTACTTATCTAACCAATATAAATAGTCTAGAGTCATGTCAAAAACAGAGCATGAATCCTGTGCTGTAGAAAAAGCCATCTTAGAAAGTTTTAATCGTCAGTCTCTACTAAACAACGACAATTCAGATTGGAGCGGCATCCGTTTCCAGTTTACTCATAGCAGAAGTGCTAGTGCTTTACCAGATGAAATTATCTTTCCAGAAAATGCCATTCATATTTATACAGATGTACCTTTTGATTATGCAGTGGAATCGCGGATTAATGGGAGGTTACAAAAAAGCTCTCTTGTCACAGGTCATAGTCTTGTTATTCCACGCGGGACAACTTATTGGCAATCAGATAACCACGAAAGCAAAGGTATTACTTTAGGTTTTCACTCCAGTTTTATTGCTCATACTCTGCGTGAATCAATGAGCTTATCTTGTCTTGAACTCCATCCTCAATTTCCGACATTTGACCCACTCATTTATCAAATTGGTCTGGCACTGAAAGCTGAACTAGAAAAGAATCGGTATTCCAGTCGCTTATATGCAGAATCTGCTGCGACATTTCTGATCACTCATCTTTTTCAGAATTATGCTCTTAGCCAACAAAAGGAACAAATCGTAACAAATGGTTTACCCAAATACAAATTACAACAAATTATTGATTATATTCATGCCAACCTTGACTGTAATATTGGCTTGACTCAATTAGCTGATTTAGCTCAAATGAGTTTGTCTCATTTTTCTCGATTATTTAAACAATCAACAGGGTACTCTCCCCATCAGTTTGTCATTAAGTGCCGGGTTGAGCGTGCTAAAGAACTTCTCCTCAAAAGTGAGGAGTCAATTACTGATATCACTTATAAGGTCGGTTTCGCCAATCAAGGGCATTTCACTAATCATTTTAAACGTTTACTTGGAGTTACGCCAAAAGTTTTTCGAGATAATTCGAGATAAATAGTAGAAATATGTAAAAAAAGCACAAACTTGTAAGACTAATTCAAAGTACAACCGCTACTTTTGAAGCTAAGATTTGCCGCCAATGGCACCTGTTTGCTTGGTAGATATTGGAAACAACTCTTGTATTTATCGAGATTTGACCTAGATAGTATCCACACCATGAATTGAACATCCAAGGGAGATATTTTATGGTGACAAAATTCACTGGTAGTTGCCTGTGCGGCTCTGTCCGCTACGAATGTTCAGCCCCACCCATTGTGATGGGAAATTGTCACTGTCGGGATTGTCAACGGGCAACAGGAAGTGCCTATGCCTCTGCTCTTCTCGTACCGCAAAGTGCAGTCACTATCATTGGAGATGTGAAATATCATGAGGTGATTGGTGATAGCGGAAGCATTGTTGGTCGAGGTTTTTGCCCAATTTGTGGTTCTCGATTATTTAGCAAGCCCCCAATCCCTGAGCTTATGGGCATTATGGCTGGAAGCCTTGATGATCCAAGCTGGTTTTCCCCGACAATGGATCTTTACACAGCCAGTTCTCAACCGTGGGATTACATGAACCCTAATCTATCCAAATTCACTAAAATGCCACCGATGTCGTAGTTACATGATGCCTGCAAGCATCTGGGTTTTTGGTCGCATCTCGGTTCAATACCCAGTTGACAATAGGTGCGATCAAACTTAACAAATTAAACAGATTTCTTGAGAAACTCCATGAATACATGAACTTTTAGTGGAATATAAGTACGAGTTGGATAGACAAACCAAGCTGCGGTGTAGAAATTCGTTGCTGTTACATCGTAATCAGGAAACAAGTTGACGAGGGAACCAACCCGTAAATCTTCGTCAATCAACCAGTTCGGGAGCAATGCTAAACCCATACCTGCGATTGCACACTGCTGAAGGGCAATCGCATTTGAAATTACAATGTGTCCAGAGACAGAAACATCACTCAGTTCACCCTGGCGATCTTTGAAAATCCATCGTGAGCGAAACCCTGATAGCGGAAAAAGTAGACACTGATGTTGCTCCACATCGCTCGGTTTTTCCAATGGTGGCGAACACTTGAGATAACCAGGACTAGCACAAACCGAATAGTGAGTTCGCATTAATTGTTGGGCAATCAGAGTGGAGTCAGCCAGGAGTCCGAGACGCACTGCTAGGTCAATTTGTTCAGCCAACAAATCAACAACGGCATCAGTTAGTAACAAATCGACTGTAAGCGCGGGATATAACGAATTAAATTTAGGCAATAACGGCACAATGCACTTGAGTCCGAAAGAGACAGAAGCTGTGACGCGGAGAGTTCCCTTGGGCTGACCGTCCATGTCTGTGGCTATATCAATTGCTTGCTGTATCTCCTCAAGCAATGGTTCAATGCGCTCAAAGTAGATCATCCCGGCCTCAGTTGCTGATAATTTGCGAGTCGTCCTCTGGAATAATCTGATTCCCAACTCTTCTTCTAATGAAGCGATCGCCCGTGAAACTGAAGAAGGATCTAGATTGCGCTCACGGGCAACAGAGGCAAAACTACCCCGCCTCATGACTTCCACAAAAAGTTTTAGTACTGATAAGTCCATTACTGAATTACAAGCATTAATCGGCAGCAAACATGATTTTTATAAAGATTATCTTGCACTAATAGACAGCTATTAATGTAAAAAATGCACGAGATTCATTCATAAATTGATATTTATCACTGTCCTGACAGCAAATATAGTTTTGTCAATCAACAAATTATTGGAGAGGCGGGAATGAAACGGATTGCAGTTTTAGGAGCCGGAGCAATGGGATCTCGTATCGTGCAGAACTTGCTTAATGCTGAATATCAAGTTGTTGTCTATAATCGCACAGCTTCTAAGGTCAAGCCCTTGCTGAATCATGGGGCTGTTTATGCCACAACACCCAGAGAGGCTGCCGAGCAAGCTGATATTGTGATTAGTATGGTCACTGATAATGACGTGTCACGAAGCATCTGGCTTGACCCGGAAATCGGTGCGGCTCTAGGATTGAGCAAAGATGCAATCACGATTGAATCCAGCACTTTAACCGTAGATTGGACACGAGAATTAGCCGATGAAATCTCAAATCGTGGAGCTGCCTTTCTCGATGCTCCAGTGGTCGGGTCGCGGCAGCAGGCAGAAGCCAAGAAACTCATTTATCTGGTTGGGGGAAAAGCACAAACCTTGGCACAAGTTCAACCTATTCTGTCATCCGCAGGTGCTTCAAGCATCCATCATATCGGTTCAGTAGGTCAGGGAATGACGATGAAACTGGCTGTCAATGCACTATTTGGCATTCAGGTTGCGGCATTAGCAGAAATTATCGCAATGCTGGACAAGAACGGAATAACCAGTAAAAAAGCAATGGAGTATCTGAGTGAGTTGCCTGTAATCAGTCCAGCAGCAAAGGGTGCTGGAAGTCTGATGGTCATCAATAACCATGCACCGATGTTTCCGATTGATCTAGTAGAGAAAGATTTCCGTTATTTCATCCAAACCGCGCAAGCCTTTGGTGCTTCAGCTCCTGCATCTACTGCCATTCATCACATTTATCAACAAGCTATGGCACTTGGTTATAGCAATGAAAATATTACAGGTGTTGTTCAAATTTTTATCTAACTGAAACAGTTACTTGACGATTATCCAAGTGCGCTACTACAACCTTCAATCAAATCCTTACTCAATAATATTTTGAAGCCTAAGTCGTTTTTGTTCCAATGTTTCTCATATCTCATAAAGTCCATTGGAGAAAAATATATAACTGATGACCGATTAGCAAGATTAGTAGAAGTTTTAGCTGGTTGGAGACTATATGTCTCAAATGCTGTGGCTGATTACTCATCACCGGCTAAACGCCGCGCTTCCGCTAACAGCACTCACCACTGTTCTAGTAACTTTTCCGACAATAAAATTAGGCTCAATGGCTCTAAACACACATACCAAGGGAAAGGCTGATCTTTGAGGAGTTCCCATTTCTCCTTAAACACTTCTGCTTGTAGGTGGTAATCTTGTAAATCATTGACTGGAGAATTTAATTTTAGAAACAGTGTAACGCGATGGGGTGTTTCACTAGTTCTAGCTAACCAGCAAGGAAAAGTATTAGTTTGGGTTGGGTCTTGAGTAAATTTGAGATGATGGGCGCGAATACCAACATGGGTGATTTCTGCGGGAATTGGTGCAATTACCTGCAACTTACAACCCCAATCAACCGCTTCCACCGCCTGGGATGATTGCACAATCACTTGAGAAAAGTTTTTACAGCCGGTGATTTGGGCGACGCTAACAGTAGCAGGACGCTCGAAAATATCGTATTTAGAACCATGATGTACGACTTGACCATGTTCCATCACCAAAAGATGCGGACAAACGCGGTAAGCTTCTTCCATGTTGTGGGTGACAAATAAAGTCACACCTTGATATTGCGCTAAAGTTTCCGTCATTTGCTGTTCTAATTGGCTACGCAAATGTGTATCTAGTGCAGAAAAAGGTTCATCTAACAGTAAAGCCTCTGGTTGACTGGCTAAGGCTCTAGCTAGGGCGACTCGTTGTTGTTGTCCACCGGATAGTTGATTTGGGTATCGTTCGCCTAATCCCTCCAACTGCATGGCGATGAGTAATTCCTCAATTTGTTGTCGTTCTTTCCCATTCGGTAGACCTTGGGGTAAACCAAACGCAATGTTTTCTACCACAGTCATATTTGGGAACAAAGCATAATTCTGCACTAAAAAACCGACTCGGCGATCGCGGCTCGGTAAATTAATTCCCTTTTCCGAGTCGAATAAAACCCGACCATTTAACACTATTCTGCCTCTAGTGGGTGTTTCAATCCCGGCAATACAGCGCAAAATCATACTTTTGCCTGCACCCGAACCTCCCAACAATCCCAAGGGCTGGTCATCGGTATTAAATGTCACCTTGAGGCTAAAACTGGGCAATCGTTTCTCAATATCTACAAACAATTTCACATCTGTCGCCACATCTGACAAAACAGACATCTCACTTTTTTGTCTTCCTGGTTTTTTTGTCCCCTGATTTCTCTTGCGTCTTACTTCTTGCCAAAAGTTAACTGCAATAATCCCCGACAGGGAAACGATCATAATCGCTATCGACCAAAACCAAGCCTCATTGGTTGCGCCAGCTTCCACAGCAAAATAAATTGCCATGGGAATCGTCTGAGTTTGCCCAGGAATGTTACCAGCTAACATCAAAGTAGCACCGAACTCACCCAGCGCACGAGCAAAAGCTAAAGAGGTGGCTGCTACAATCCCTGGAAACGCCAGGGGTAAACTGATGCGGCGAAAGATTGTCAATTCACTTGCGCCCAGAGTTCTCGCTACCTGGAGGAGAGTACCATCAATCTGTTCAAAAGCACCCAGGGCAGTTTTATACATTAAGGGGAAAGAAACAACCGTAGCTGCGATCGCTGCCCCATACCAAGTAAACACTACACTGAAATCAAAAGATTGCATCAATTTCCCCATAGGGCCATTTGCGCCAAAAAACAACAGCAACAAAAAGCCCACCACCGTAGGAGGTAAAATCAACGGGGCGACAAATATGCCTTCAATCACAGATTTACCCTTGCCCCGATATCCCAACATCCAATATGCTGCGGCTATTCCTAAAACAAAGGTGATCAATGTCGCGAGTAACGACGTTTTCAGCGATATCCAAAGAGGTGAAAAATCCGATGGCATGATGATTTGCGAGAAAATTGAATGTGCAACTATTGAACTGATCGCAGTGCTACTTTTATTTGATTACTTAAAACTATACCAACTTTATAATTATAAAGTTGGTATATAATCACCAATTATTGCATTAACTCTCAAAGTCGCACTGTTCAAAAAAATATATAGGACTCGTATTTGATTTTTGCGAAGCTAGGTACACTTTTATTTCTTCTTCCCTGTTCCCTTCCTACGCAAAAAATTTCAACGAATCAAAGCGGATTCCTATAGGTTGAATGAACTGAAGAGAAGTTACCCTGGATAATACATATTGTCTAAAATACTACCAAGTAAAATATATTTAAGTATAAATAATTACAAAATAATTAAACAAAGCAATTTGTATACTTTTGTAACTTTTTCTCAAGATTTCACACAATGAGGAATTATATGTGTTAAGATATGCCTTGAGAATTATATTCGGTTATAGTGTTTGTTTTTAGTATTGACAGGCTTTTTCCTTTTGGTATTTGCAGACTCTCTCCGAAATCTAAATCTCTGCAAACTAATGATTTTGGAGACATACAAATGTCTATCTATGTAGGCAATCTCTCTTACGAAGTTACACAAGACGCACTCACTGCTGTTTTTGCAGAATACGGTGAAGTTAAACGAGTACAAATACCTACTGATCGTGAAACAGGTCGTCCACGGGGCTTTGCCTTCGTAGAAATGAATTCCGACACACAAGAAGCTGCTGCTATCGACGCGCTTGATGGTGCTGAATGGATGGGTCGTGATTTAAAAGTTAACAAAGCTAGACCCAAAGAAGACAGAGGTGGTTCATTTGGTGGAAATCGTGGCGGTGGTGGTTACAACCGTAACCGCTACTAAGAGCAATTGAAAGCAGGGGAGACAAGCCACCCACAAAGCGTGAGGCTTGTAACTACAGTCCCCTCTTTCCTCTGACTCCTATCTCTTAGCGAATAATATCTAGATAATTGAGGGAGATGTGAGAAATCGCATCTCCTTCAACTTTTTAACTCACGTCTAATGTGAATTAAAATCGGGTAATGGGCTTTAAACCCACAACTAAAGTTTTTTTCTTTCCCTGTTCCCTGTTCCCTGTTCCCCGTTCCCTTTTTTTTGTAAACAAGCCTTTTCTAACTCCAGTCGTTGTTCCACATTACGCAAGAAATACCCATCTACCATTGCAGAGCCTAAAAGTTTACCCAACTCATCACGACTGGTAGTAATAGTTGTATTGAATTTTCCCCCAGGCAAATTACCCAGAGTCGCTACAATAGAGCGTTGAATTAACTGAAGCACCTCTGGCGAAGCGGGTTTAGATAATTGGCTAACGGTTTGACTATCCATTGACTGCAAATAATCCCACAACCGATTTTGACTCATCACATCAGTTAGAGAATTTTCGGGCTGGCGATGGGAATCATTACTCATAGTAATTATCTCAAGTGCTGCTTAACTATCAACTAATTTAGCAATTTACTTTCACTCACCCAGTACGCTTAACCGAACTCTGCCATAGGGGTTTTGACACTCATGGGAGTGGTGAGTGCTGAGTAATAAGTAATGAGTAATGAGTAATGAGTAATGAGTGCTGAGTTGAGAAATAAATTCTACCTTGTCTACCTTGTCTACCTTGTCCCCCTGCCCAATGCCCCATGCCCTAATCCCTGGCAATCACAATATCATTAGACTTAATGACCGCATAAGCTTCTGCACCTTCCTCTAGTTCTAATTCTTCAGCTGACATTCTGGTGATAATGGAAGTCAGCTCGACTTTGTGGACAATTTCTAATGTCACTTCGCTATTTACAGCACCAGTGACAACTTTTTTCACCACACCTTTAAGAATATTGCGTGAGCTAACTTTTAGGGGTCTTTTGGGAAGATTAGGTTCTAAATCTAAGTTTTCAGATGTTTGCGTTGCTACTTTATCTACTTTATCTACCCCTTTGGTTGGTAATGATTTGGCTGGTGGGGGTTGTTGATGAAGACCGCGCACAAGTTCCCGCAGAATCTCAGTTTTAGTGCGCTGAGAATGCTGGCAGAATTCCTCTAGAATCTTGCGTTCTTCTTCTGATGTTTGAAAAGTGATCCATCCTTGTTCTTTTCTTGGCATAATGTTACCAATTTGGTTGGTAAATATCACGGTTATCTTTAAGTACGATCCGACCAAGCCTCAACTCTTGGAGAAGAATCCATCTCAGCCTGATTTTCCTATGAAACGAAGACAAATTCTTGCTTTTATTGGTGCGGCGATCGCTAGTTGTTTGATAGCAGTTGGCTTGCCTTTTATGACACCCTCTCCTGTCGTAGCCCAATCTAATGTCAGTTTACTGGTATCTGCTGCGGCTAGTTTAAAAGATGCTCTAGAAGAAATTAAGCCGACCTATCAAAAGAATAATCCTAATATCAACATCAGTTATAACTTTGGTGCATCTGGTGCGTTGCAGCAACAGATTGAACAGGGTGCGCCAGCAGACATTTTCATTTCGGCGGCGAAAAGACAAGTAGATGCTTTAGAGCAGAAAGGATTATTGCTCCCAGGTACAAGAGCGATCGTAGCAAAAAATCGCCTAGTCCTAGTTGTACCGAAGGGAAAAACGGGCATCACTAGCTTTTTAAAGCTTAGGAATCCTGAAATTAAGCGTATTGCTATTGGCGAACCCAGAAGTGTACCCGCAGGTCAATATGCTGAACAGGTCTTGCAAAAGCTGAAATTATTGCCAGAAATCAAGCCGAAATTAGTATATGCCAACAATGTGCGTCAGGTTTTAGCGGTGGTAGAAAGTGGTAACGCTGATGCGGGGTTAGTCTATGCTACTGATGCCAAAATTTCTGACAAAGTAAAAGTTGTAGTGGCGGCGGATGAAAAATATCACTCAGCAATTACTTATCCCGCCGCAGTGGTAAGAAAGACAAAAAATCCTGATGCAGCGAAGAAGTTTGTCAATTTTTTAACTACTGATGGCCAAGCAAAAGCTGTATTGAAAAAATACGGGTTTATTTTGCCTTAGTAGGGGTGTAAGGGTGTAGGGGTGTAATACCAATTCGCAATTCGCAATTCGCAATTAAGAAAGTCAGATACCATCAAGGTTTCAAGCTTTGCATCTGTTGCTTAATTTTGGCGAATTGGTGTAAGGGTGTAAGGGTGTAGGGAGATTGTACACAATGCCCTATGCCCCATGCCCCATGCCCCATAATGTCACAATGAAGATAGGTATTATCTGGAATCTGTGGCTATGTATTTAACTTGGTTAGATAGCAATAGTTGGTTGCTGGAAATTGGTCAACAAAATATATTGATAGATCCGTGGTTGGTTGGTTCGCTGACCTTTGCTAATTTGGATTGGCTATTTAAAGGGTTACGAAATCAAGAACGTTCCATTCCCGACCATATTGACTTAATTTTACTGTCTCAAGGTTTGGAAGACCACGCTCACCCACCGACGCTAAAGCAGCTTGATAAACAGATTCCGGTGGTGGCTTCTCCGAATGCGGCGAAGGTGGTGCGGGAGTTGGGTTATACGAATGTGACTAGTTTGGCGCATGGGGAAAGTTACAAGTTACATCAGCAGGTGGAAATTACTGCTGTTCCTGGTTCTCCTATTGGGCCGACGTTGATAGAGAATGGTTATATACTCAAGGATTTAACGACGGATTTAAAGCTTTACTATGAGCCTCACGGTTATCATTCTCCACAGTTGAAACAGTTCGCACCGATAGATGTGATTGTTACGCCGTTGATTGATTTAGCTTTACCTGTGGTGGGTGCGATTATTAGAGGTCAGCAAAAGGCTGTGGAGGTGGCGGAGTGGTTACAGCCGCAGGTGATGTTACCGACAGCTTCCCCTGGTGATGTGATGTATGAGGGATTACTGGTGAAGTTGCTTCAGGTAGTGGGAAATACGGAGGAGATGCGATCGCAGTTAGCCCAACGTCAACTAACAACTCAAATTATTGAACCACGCCCAGGCGATCGCTTGCAATTACCATTACAACAGCGTCAAGTGCAGCCGCGCTAAGTTAGTTGATTTGCGTCTAGCCAAGCAAATAAATCAGCGATCGGCTCTGCCGTTTTCCCTTGGGAAATCGCACTCATACCAACTCTCCATGAAGTTGCGCCAAATAATTGATGTAGAGACGTTGCATGCAACGTCTCTACAGTACAGAATAAAGTTCATCTTCGTTAAGAAACGGTATCACCAGTAAAGCATTCCAAAATCCAAAATCTAAAATCCAAAATGGTATAACTCATTTATTCCCCAACTCCCGCGCCTTCGCCTCTGGGTCAAATTGCAAACGCTTATCCCACTGCTGCGCCTGACGGAACTTAGCAACTGCGCCGGAAATATCACCACCTCGCACCAACTCCTCACCTTGGATGACTAAGACTGTGGCGGCTGGAACTAACCGCGCTGGTGTTTGGCATGATGTTAACTCCTGTAACAACTCTGGATGGGCGATGAGGTAATTGTTGAGCAAGTCGCAACCACTGTTTAATAAATTATCGAAATCTAAATCCCATACAATAATCGTCTTGTCCGAACTGGCGGAAGCTAAGTGTTTGCCATCGGGACTGTAGGCTACACTATAGACCGCATTGCTATGACCAGAGAGAGTTTTCAGAGCTTGACCTGTGCTGATATCCCAGATTTTGATCATCTTGTCCGAACTGGCGGAGGCTAAGTATTTGCCATCGGGACTGTAGGCTACACTATTGACCCAATCGCTATGACCCCGGAGAGTTTGCACAACTTTCCCTGTGCTGATATCCCAAATTTTGCTCGTCTTGTCCGAACTGGCGGAGGCTAAGTATTTGCCATCGGGACTGTAGGCTACACTATTGACCCAATCGCTATGACCCCGGAGAGTTTGCACAACTTTCCCTGTGCTGATATCCCAAATTTTGCTCGTCTTGTCCGAACTGGCGGAGGCTAAGTATTTGCCATCGGGACTGTAGGCTACACCATAGACCGAATTACTATGACCCCGGAGAGTTTGCACAGTTTTCCCTGTGCTGATATCCCAAATTTTGATCATCTTGTCATCACTTGCGGAAGCTAAGTATTTGCCATCGAGACTGTAGGCTACACTATTGACCTGACTGCTATGACCCTGGAGAGTTTGTACCGCTTTCCCTGTGCTGATATCCCAGATTTTGATCATCTTGTCATCACTTGCGGAGGCTAAGTATTTGCCATCGAGACTGTAGGCTACACTATTGACCTGACTGCTATGACCCTGGAGAGTTTGCACAACTTTCCCTGTGCTGATATCCCAGATTTTGATCATCTTGTCCGAACTGGCGGAGGCTAAGTATTTGCCATCGGGACTGTAGGCTACGCTATTGACCGAATTACTATGACCCTGGAGAGTTTGCACAACTTTCCCTGTGCTGATATTCCAAATTTTGATCGTCTCGTCCACACTGGCAGAGGCTAAGTATTTGCCATCTGGATTGTAGGCTACACCATAGACCGAATTACTATGACCCTGGAGAGTCTGCACAGCTTTCCCTGTGCTGATATCCCAAATTTTGATCGTCTTGTCCACACTGGCAGAAGCTAAGTATTTGCCATCTGGATTGTAGGCTACACTATTGACCTGACTGCTATGACCCCGGAGAGTTTGCACAGCTTTCCCTGTGCTGATATCCCAAATTTTGATCGTCTTGTCCCAACTTGCGGAAGCTAAGTATTTGCCATCTGGATTGTAGGCTACACTATTGACCTGACTGCTATGACCCCGGAGAGTTTGCACAGCTTTCCCTGTGCTGATATCCCAAATTTTGATCGTCTCGTCCACACTGGCAGAGGCTAAGTATTTGCCATCGGGACTGTAGGCTACACTATAGACCTGACTTCTATGATCCCGGAGAGTTTGCACAGCTTTCCCTGTGCTGATATCCCAAATTTTGATCGTCTTGTCCGAACTTGCGGAAGCTAAGTATTTGCCATCGGGACTATAGGCTACACTATTGACCAAATCGCTATGATCCCGGAGAGTTTGCACAGCTTTCTCTGTGCTGATATCCCAAATTTTGATCGTCTTGTCCCAACTTGCGGAAGCTAAGTATTTGCCATCGGGACTGTAGACTACACTATAGATAAAATCACTATGACCCCGGAGAGTTTGCACAGCTTTCCCTGTGCTGATATCCCAAATTTTGATCGTCTTGTCCCGACTTGCGGAAGCTAAGTATTTGCCATCGGGACTGTAGGCTACACTATAGACCACACTGCTATGACCTTCTAAGGTATTAACTTCAAAGCTACGATTTTCTTTGTTTTCCCCTGGTTTTAAATAAACTGCTTGGCGTAAGGTTGCCGTAGTTTGCATTTTGGTTTTGCTGACTTCCTGTTTCCAGTCTGTGCGTTTAAGCTTGTCACCTGCTCTCAATGCTTCTACCAAAGCATCTGGGTTCTGGTTAGAGGCAAAAAATGTGTCTGAAGAATTATTGAAAGCATTAATTTCATTAATTTCAGCATTTTGTTTCTCTCTTTGTGCCTCGAATGCTTTCTGCACTGCTAAAGTAGTTAAAATCGCCATTCCTATACCTACAGCCACCGAGCCAAACAAGGCGCGTTTGAGAAATTTATTCAGTTTAGCTTCACTTTGTTTGCGTTGTTCTCGCTCTTTTTCTAGTTCCGCCATTACCTGTTTTAACTTCGGTTCTTTTTGCTGGCGGATAAAGTTGGCTAAATAGTCATGTACCAGTTGATAACGGTCGGCTGGGTTTTCTGGTAGCAACACCACTAAGCCTGATTTAACAACAATTTCTAATACTAAATCTAAACTGTTTGTACGCGAATCATTTGATCCCCCTAAATCCCCCTTAAAAAGGGGGACTTTGATTTTATTTTCTCCTTTTTTAAGCTGAGTTGAGAGAACTTGCAGAAATTTGCCCCCCTTTTTAAGGGGGGTTGGGGGGATCTCCCCAGATTCATCATCACTAAACGCAAAATATGGCTGCAAATCCCGTTCTAACTCCACACGAGTTTTTAAAGGACGCGTCCCTTGTTCATCAGTCAGCAAAAACAGCACAATTTCCGCCAACTGCTGATGTTCTTCCCCGCAGTCATGAATAACTTCATTTAAATAATGCTGCACCAAGTCTTGTTTAGTGCCGAACTGCCGATATTTTTCTAAAGTAGTAATATTCTCAGCTTGCAATTGCGCCCCCACCACTTGCAACTCAATGGGACGCACCTCACCCAACTCTCCGGCTAAGTCCTCTACCATTGCATCAACTAAATCAGGCTCTAATTGAAAGCTAGTATTTGCAGTTAAACGCTGAATAATTGATTTTGCATCCTTGGGTGAGAAGTTACCCAACTTATAAAGCACACGATGACTGAGAATGTCATTACCAATAATCTGAAAACTAGGTAAATCATTACATTCCAGCAAATAATGGATGTAATCAACCCGCAAGGATAAAATAACCTTCGCTGAAAGAATCTCTAGACACGACCCCAGAAACTCAAAGAACCGCTTACGTTGTGCAGGTTCAGTGTAAACAAAGAAAAATTCCTCAAATTGATCAAAAACTAGCACCGTGCGGAGGTTGTTTTGTTCTGTTTCGCGCAATGAGTCGAGGAGGGAAGAGGGAAGTAGGGGTGTAGGGGTGTAAGGGTGTAGGGGTGTAGGGTAGGAGGGGAGTAGGGGGGCAGGGGATGCAGGGGGGGCAGGGGAAGAATTAAGATTTGAATGAGAATTTTCTGCTTCTGAACTCGAAGTGTCAACTTCTAAACTCAAAGTGTTAACTTCCGAACTCAAAGTGTCAACTTCCGAACTCGAAGTGTCAACTTCCGAACTCGAAGTGTCAACTTTTGAAGCTGAAGTTTGAACCTCTGAACTCGAAGTGTCAACTTCCGAAGCTGAAGTTTGAACCTCTGAACTCGAAGTGTGAGCTTCTGAACTCGAAGTGTCAACTTCCGAACTCAAAACGCCAACATTCCCAGTCCCCAATCCCCAGTCCCCAGTCCCCAGTCCCCAATTCCCAATCCCCAATCCCAACAGCCGCCCCAATTCTTCCACCCAGTTGGTATAAACCCGCATGACGATGACTAAATTATCTTTGCCACGAATTGATTGTTGTTGCAAGGCTGGAACTAAACCGGCGTTGACAAGGGAACTTTTACCAACTCCAGACTGACCGTGAATAACTATTAATTTATATTCATCATCATTGAGGCGTTCGATTAATCTTTCTACATCTAATTGACGACCGGAGGCTGAAATTTCTGGGGATATATGAGATGTTGTATGTAACGTCTCTAGCAATGTTTGTCGTCTAGCTTCTAATCTCCCTGCGCCAACAAAAGCCCGTAAGCCAAATTGTTGTTCTATCGAGCGTCGTTGCTGTTTAATGTTGTAAGCTTTGAGATATGCTTTCTGTTCAAAATAAAATTTGTGTAATTGATTGAGAATCTTAATATAAAGTCGGATATCTTCTTGGGGATTTGCCCCGTCTTTGGCAGTTTCTAAGTTACGGATTGCATCTTGAGTATTACCCAAATAATATTGAGCGCGACTCAAGATAAATTTATATAAGTTTAAGTCGTAAGTTTGTACAGATTTGACTAATCGATTATCTAAAGACTCACTAGGAATTGTCGAGATAATTTCTAATGCCTGTTTAACGAAGTCCGTTGCTTCTTGCCAGTGTGATGTAGCTAAAGCCACCTCCGCTAAAAATCCATAATCTCTAGCTAATTTCCTTTGCTGGTTATTATTTTGATGAATAGATAAAGCTTGTTGGGCAAAGGTTTTTAATTGTTGCCAAAGGTTTAATTCTTGCAGAACATCACCGATTTTTTCTAGAGAATGAGCAATAATATCTGGGCGGTTAATTTGAGTGCTTAGTTGAATATACTCGTCAATATATTGCTTTGTCGCTTGCCAAGTTGGATGTTTTCTATCTTGTTGTTTAATTGCTTCGAGATAAGCACAAAAGGTTTTTTCTCCGAGAATCTTTACTTGCCATTCTAGGTTATTGCTTTGCTGCCACAGGGTTAAAGCTGTGTGATAATGCTGAATAGCTGCATCTTTATTATTGTTGATTTGCTGGGTTAAACCTAATAATGATTCTATATAAGCATTAAGTTCGGAGGATTGACCTAACCCCCTAACCCCCTTCCCTACTAGGGAAGGGGGAACAGGAAAAGCCTCTCTCCTTGTAGGGGAGAGGTTGGGAGAGGGGTTTTCTTCATTTATTAGTTCTTTTTTGGCTGCTGTTAATTCAGTTTCTAATTTCCGATATTCATAGAAATTTAAATTGAGTTGATTATTAAACCATTGATGAGCAGTGTTGATAATAAAATCTATTAATTCTTGGCTGTTAATTTCAAAGCTTTTAGTAATTGCCCAACTTTCTAAATCTGGTGCAATTTGCATGAATTGTTGATAGATGGCATCATCAATCCACACTACCAAAGGGAAGTTAAAATGCTGCCGAAATTCTTCTCTAACTTGATTAGCAGCAGTTAACATCTGGGATAAATTCTGCACAGTCTCTAAGCCGACAACCATCACACAGCCAGAGATGTTTTCGCCAAAGGTTTCTTGAATGGCGGTGAACAGAGTCCTATGAGACTGCTGGACTATCAAAACTTGAATATCAACTTGACAGACTTCCTGCAATCTAGCAATCAAGCGATCGCGCAGTGTACCATAATTACACCGTGCCAAAATCAGCTTGAACTGTCCGACGCTATTTTCAATCGCCCAAGCTAATTGTGCAATAGAGCGATCGCTATTTTCTTGGTTATTAGTCATTAGTCATTAGTCATTAGTCAACAGTCAATAGTCAATAGTTTTTCTTCCCCTGCTTTCCCTTGTCTCCCTTGTCTCCCTTGTCTCCCTTGTCTCCCTTATCTCACCCACACCCCTAACCATTCAACTCCCTCGCCTCAGCCAAGATGGGATTAACATCAAACCACGACTCGCCGCTATCTCGATATTCAAACACAAAGCGACTGCGGATTAATTTTTGATATCCATCGTCGTCGCTGACTCTTTTATTCCGCTTGACATCTCTTAACAATTGCCATTCTGACTCAGAAATGGGTAACGTCATTTCATTGCGGCGAGAACGTATCACTTGTTCTAGGGTTTTGCGGCTGAGGGGAAGTGACATTTCTTCCATAATCCAGCTATTCAACAGCCTGAGCAAATCCCGCACATGACCACCACTCATGATACATAAACGCTCTAGGGTGCTAACACTGTCAAAAATTTCGGGAATCTTTTCTAAGCGTGCTGCTGGTTCTAAGTCGGGAAAGGCTCTGGCTAATACCATCTGCTGCATTAACCCCATCCCCTCTTGATGGATACTGCCATCAGGATACACTACAGACACCATCGGCAAAACTTTGGGGTCATCGTGAAATCGCTGGGTTAATGTGCCGTAATCATTGGAAAACTTCAAAGACAATGGCATGGTGTAGACTAGGTGACAATCCAGCTTGGTGAGATATTCACCTTGGTCTACAAATAAATATTCCTGTTGTGGTCTTCCCCAAGGTTTGGGACTATTATCTATGCGGTCAAGGTTATCGACAATCACGACTAGTCCTTGTTTACCTTGCTGCTTGAGTTTATTAATAGCCGGCTGCAATAATTCTTGATTAATAGCGTCTAATAGCTGAATTTTCTGCGGTGCAAGATATTGATTGATTTTCTCCCGCAGTTTAGGATCGCTTTTAATCTTGGTGGTGATTTCCCCAATACCCATAGATAGGGAGAGTTTTTCCTTCTCCGCGCTAAAACCCACATCACCCACTACGGGAACTTTCGCTTTAACTCCCGTCACCTCGGCGTTGAGCAAGTTCAACGCACCTTGCAACAGAGCATTAAACTTGTTGGTATCTTCCAAGATAATTTTATCGAGACTTTGACTAATACGACGAGCGATCGCCAGCAGCACATCAGCAATACCCACATCAGTGATTTCTAAGTCATCGGTAGACTCAAAATACACCACATGAAAGCCTAACCTTTCTAATTCTCCCTGGAGTCTAATCAGTTCGGTAGATTTCCCACAGCCAATGTGTCCGGTAAATAATGTGCAAGTAGGCTCATCTGGCTGAAAAAAGGTAATTCTTTTTTTGAGAGTTTGAATAATGTCCCCACCACGCACCGATGAGAAGTCAATGTAATACTTACTATCTAAACTATTTTGAATGAACAGAGTCCGACTAGGGTCTGTTGCTTTAAAGAATGCCCGTAAATCTATAGCCATAAATCTGGTAATCTAGCTGACATCGCCACGTTGCACAAGCTTGATTACCAGAATAAAATTTTTTACACCCTTTTCCTAAAATTTTTCAGTTTTTCTTAGAATTTACCCAATTATCCACAATCAAGCAACAGATGTAACACTGAAATCGTCAGTAAAAGCTTTAGGGACTTCCAGAGAATAGACTATCCCATTTATCTGTTGCAAAACACTGTCTTTCCCCTCCGCAATTACTCCCTTGCCATTAAGGTGCTTGTATATTTTTTAACTCACTATAACTGACGGCTGCATAGGAATTTCTATGCAAAACTCACACCCCTGTCCAGGAATACAATTAAAACTCAGTTGTCCTTCATGTTCTTCAACGATAATTTTGTAGCTAATAGATAGCCCTAAGCCTGTACCTTTTCCTGGTGGCTTTGTCGTAAAAAATGGCTCAAAAATATGCCTGTGAAAATTCTCTGGAATACCACAGCCATTGTCAACAATAGAAATCACGATTCTTTGGTGATCATTTACCTGAGTTGAGATTACAATTTTGGGTTCGACAATAACCTTACCTGAGTTTATAGACTCTTCTAAAGCATCAATGGCATTATTGAGCAGATTCATAAATACTTGATTTATCTGTGCTGCATAACAAAATACTTTAGGTAAATCGCCATATTCTTTAATCACTTTGATGGCTGGCAGATTATTTTTTGCTTGTAGCCGATGTTGTAAGATTAGCAGTGTACTTTCAATACCTTCATGTAGGTCAATAGGCTTCATTTCTGCTTCATCTAAACGAGCGAAAGTCCTCAATGATAAAACTAACTGAGCAATTCTTTCTGCACCTATCCTCATGGATTTGATAATTTTCGGTAGGTCATCAGCAATGTAATCAAAATCTAATTCTGCTAACTCTTCTTGCACTTCTGAGCATGGCTCTAGATAATTTTTTTGATACAAAGAGAGTAATTTTAATAAGCTATCTGTGTGTTCCTTAATATGGCTAATATTGCCGTAGATGAAATTAATCGGATTATTAATTTCATGGGCTACTCCTGCTACCAATTGTCCCAGACTTGCCATCTTTTCAGCTTGAACTAACTGGCTTTGAGTTGCTTGTAATTCTTTGAGGGCTTGGCTAATTTCTTCCTTTTGGCGTTGAGTTTCTGCGAGTAATTCTGCTTGTTGTAAGGCTACACCCAATTGAGTACCGACTTGAGTGAGTAAATACACTTCATCTTCTTGCCAACAGCGAGTGCCTGAGTTTTGATAAACTGCTAACAAACCCCACAGTCTTTGACCGTGGTAAATAGCAATAATCACATAGGCTCTAGCCTGATAAATTTCTAATACATTGAGATAGCAATCACTAAAGCCAGCGTTGTAAATGTCATAACAAACGCGATATACTTCCCCTTTGCTAAAACGACCACCTTCTGTATCTTGTAAATAACTATCGACAACCGGAGCCTGAGCTAAATCTTTGGCACTACAACTACTAACATTATCTTTGAGTTCTGGTCGTTCTAACTGTTCATCTATAAGAGAAATCCAACCATCTGCTACAGATTCATGGACAAATTCCCCACTCCAATCTTCATTAAAGCGATAAATAGCAACACGATCAGCATTGATTAATTTTCGGATTTCTGTGGTGCTAGTACGGAAAATTGTTTCTAAATCAAGGGACTGACGAATTTTTTCAATAGCGATCGCGATCGTCTTTTGCCATTCTATGGCTTTTTCTTGGGCTTTGGCCTGTGCTAGTTGTGTTGATTGACTGTGAACTTTTTCTATATATTCTGCTTGCTGTAAAGCTAACCCCAAATGTTCAGCGATTAATTTCACAAACTCAATTTCTGATGTGTCCCATTTTCGTTGCTCACTACACCGACAAATACACAAAAACCCCCACAAATCCTTACCCTTCATCAAAGGTGCAGCCAGATTTTCGCAGGCTAGCAAATTCTCTCGCATCTGAATTTGGTAGTGACTGACACCGGAATGAGAAACATCAGCAATGGCGTTAATTGCACCTTGTTGATCAAGTTGAGCAAATTCCTCGATTAAATCGCAACTGTCTAATTCTGCGATTGATGGATAACTCAACTTCTGATCCACATCTTCATAGACAAATTCGCCCTTCCATTCCAAACCAGGATAAAACCGAAACACCCCAACTCTATCGGTGTTCAGCGATTGACGCACTTCCGTCACCGTAAACTTGAATATGGTATCTATGTCCAAAGACTCACGGATTTGGGCTATTACTTTAGACAAAGCTTCATTCATACTCTCTCGGTAATTTTTACATTGAGTCATAATCTTAGAATTCCCCAAAACAGCAGGGTATTTAACAGGGAATTGTGGATTTTGATTGTTTACCTCTTAATTAAAAAGTGAGGGACACGATAAGCCAATACCGTGTCCCTACGAGAATATTCTTGAAAAAAACTGCGTTGTGTTAATGCTTAGTCAAGCATGGCAGTGATTAAACTACCGTCTACAGTATAGGAAAAGACTACAAAATCAGCATTTTTGACAGTTGCCTTTTCCTCATAGAGAATCATCGCCGTTTAGGGGTACTGCGTCGCAAGTCGCGTTTTTCGTTATCTCGCAGACGGCGATCGCGCCATTCTGCCAATGTCAAATAACCAACACCGCCAGTGACTGCTAATAACAGCACCAAGGCAACTAAGGCCAAAATACCCAGGAATGGATTTTCTACCATGCCTCTACAGTCCGTTACGACCCCATACTACCATTGCAATTGACCAAGTAAACACAACTAACAGTGATACCCAACCCAATGTCAAAATCATAGTTTTACTTTGGAAATTATTTACAAAACGTCTCTAATATTTATCATACTGGGGACTGGGGACTGGGGACTGGGGATTGGGCAATTTTTTTCATCTTGATATTGATGTTCTTCCCTATCCTTAGTCCCCAATCCCTAATACCTAATACTTAATTCAGATATGAACCGAATTTTAGATCAGCAATACCTTGCAGAACGTTTAGAATCCCTGAAAGCCGGAATTATTGGGGCTTTGTCTTTAAGTTTTGCTTTTTTAATCACTAGTCTTGTCAATACCCTAGTGCTAGCCAAGTCTTTTCCTATACTCGTAAGTCTGCAAAGAGAATTCAACTGGTATTGGTTCTTGAGTGGTGCGATCGCCGCTTTTTCTGGTTTACTATTCGGAGTCACTTACCGCTACATCATCCGCACCGATCAAAATCCGCACTTAAGTTCTGGTGGCGTACTAGCCTTTGGTTTAGTGCGAGGCTTAAGTCAAACGGAAGCATTCAACACCTACACCCACCTTTTAGCCTTCGTAGTCTTAGTAGGTGAGAGTATATTATGGTTTGCGATCGCCGCGATCGCGATCGACACCGCCATTAAATTTGCTTGGGTAAAGCCTTTTAGTCAATAGTCATTAGTCAATAGTCATTAGTCAATAGTCATTAGTCAATAGTCATTAGTCAATAGTCATTAGTCATTAGTCATTAGTCATTAGTCATTAGTTAAGATTTCTTTCCCTACCTTAATCTAATGCCCCCAATCCCCAATCCCCAATCCCCAAATCTTCGCCTATAAACCTAAATTCCCTTGGCGTTCACACTTAAAACCCTGATTTCGCCAAGCTTGTATATCTACATCACTCAGTTGAGTGATGTTAGAACATTGGGGATGAATAAATTGACTCAAAACAGCCCACAGTAGACTACGTATAATATCGAGTGCGGTTTTTAACCAAGTTTCACGATTACCAGGGACACCAAACTCTTCCACCGCTTCAACTTCTACCCAAATGCCGTGCGCTCCAAAAAGAATTTGTGACATCCATTGGGCGCGGGGTAAGTGGGTAGGGGAGGTAATCAGTTTGACTTTGTTTACTCCCCATTTCCGTAAAATTGGGATTCCGTAATAAAAATTGTCAAAGGTAGAATTAGCACATTTTTCTAACCACACGTTTTCTAAATCTGCGGCTTCTCTTTGAAAAATTAGCCATATACAAGGGTCTTTAGAACCTTGGGAAATTAAAATAGGAATCTGTGGATTTTGTTTTGCTATTTGGGCAATATAAATTTCACGGCGAATGCTGCCACCCAGGACAAAAAAGGCATCGGCTGGTTTTGTGGAAGCGACAACTAGGTTAGTAGCTATAATAATTAACCAAATCCCCAGTAACAAGCATAGAGCTAAACCCAGTTTTTGTAACAACGGCAACTGTTTGCGGAATTTACTACCCTGGATAATCGGGGAATTCTTGCTAAAGTTGTGTCTCATGTTATTAGGACAAAACAGCTGATTAACTTAGTTGAAAAAAACCGGCATTTTTAACGATGAAATGCTATCTTAGGAAATTAATATAGGGTGTAAATAAGACGGTTATATAACTGTCACACTATTGTCACAAAGTTAAATTAGATTAGCAAACAAGGTAAAAAAGTCCACTCACAAGTTTTCACAAAATCAAGGCAAGATCCTAGCATGATTCAGAGGGGAAAATTATGAGGGAAGCGTAGCTGCAAGTTGAGTATAAAAACTTAAAAAACTTCTAAAAGCCTGATTGCTAAACTGTCAACACCACCGTAAATTCCTGCTGATATACATGAATCAATCTGCGAAACGTCACTCGCTGCTCCAAGTAGCTCTGATTGGAGGAGCGATCGCCACAACTGCCACAGTATCCGTATTTGGCCCTGCTTGGACTCGGAGTGTTCGTGCTGCACTCCAAGATAGTCCTAAAGCATTGGTTGACCAAGTATGGCAAATAGTCAATAGCGAATATGTTGACGGCACATTTAATCAAAAAAACTGGCTAGCAGCAAGGCAAAGTCTATTAAGCAAAGACTACTCATCGAAAGAAGAGGCGTATATAGCCATTCGGGAAGCTTTACAACAGCTAAACGATCCATACACTCGGTTTATGACTCCCTCTCAGTTTGAAGCCTTAACCAATCAAACCTCTGGGGAAGTCTCTGGGATCGGCATTCGGATGGAAATTAACGAAAGCACCAAGCGACTGACTATTGTCGAAGCCATAGAAAATTCCCCCGCATTGAAAGCCGGCATTAAACCAGGGGATGAAATTTTGGCAATTGATGGCAACTCTACTCAGTCTATGAAAATAGATGATGCCTCTAAACTAATTCGCGGTAAGGCTGGCAGCAAAATTACCCTGCGTCTAGGACGTAGCGGCCGTAGTGCTTTTGATGTGCAGTTGACAAGAGCCACCATCGAAGTTCCAACCGTTTTTTCCTCCGTCAAGCAAGAAGGCAACCGCCGTATCGGTTATATTCGGTTACGTGAATTTAGCTCCCATGCTGCTGAACAAATGCAACGAGCGATTCGTGATTTAAACGGTAAAAAAGTTGATGCGTTTGTCTTAGATTTACGTGGTAATCCAGGCGGATTATTACAAGCTAGCATTGAAATTGCCCGGATGTGGTTAGATGATGGCGGGATTGTACGTACAGTCAACCGCAAAGGCATGAATGAAGATACACAAGCTAACCGCACCGCTTTAACCAAACTACCTTTAGCCGTATTAGTAGACGGAAATTCCGCCAGTGCTAGCGAAATTCTCACAGGCGCGCTCAAGGATAATAAACGCGCAGTGGTAGTTGGTAGTCAAACCTTCGGTAAAGCCTTGGTGCAGTCTGTCCATGAATTACCAGATGGTTCTGGGTTAGCTGTCACTATTGCCCACTACTACACCCCCAATGGCACAGATATCAACCATAAAGGGATTACGCCAGACATTAAATTAGACCTGACAGAAGCTCAAGAACGTCTACTAGCTTCTAATCCTAATCTGATCGGTACACCAAACGATCCTCAATACAGCCGAGCGATCGCTATTTTATCTACTAATAGCTTTGCCCAATCTTCCGTCGGTCAGACATCCCGGCCTTTAAGTGTCCGCGCCCAAGACTTGAAATATTAAACATCCGTGCATTGAATATCTATATATCAGGTGTTGTTCATATATCAGTGTTTTTCAATTTCTACCCTTAGAGCCTTAACCAGCTCCTCACAAGACCGTTATATGATGGTGAATCGGGAATACTAAGTCAGGGATTGGGGATTAGGGACTAGGGATGGGTTAAAAACATCTTTAATTCCTCCCCTACACCCCCATACCCCTATACCCCACACCCTTATTCATCATGAATGATCAAAAACTTGATGCAGCCACCGCTACCAGCTTTTTGCCAATGGTTTCGGTGGTTGTTCCTATTTATAACGGTGAAGCAGATTTACCAGATTTAATTAATTGTCTGGTATCTCAAACCTACCCGCCAGACAAGGTAGAGTACCTAATAGTAGATAATAATAGTCGCGATCGCACCTTAGACGCTCTCAAAACCACCGCACTTCATAGCCCAATTACCATTCGCCCCTTGAGTGAAAATCAAATACAAAGCTCTTATGCGGCTCGTAATCAAGGAATTCGGGCGGCTGTGGGCGAAATTATCGCTTTTACCGATGCGGATTGTCGTCCCCAACCGCAATGGCTATTATCATTAATTAAGCCATTTGTCAACCAAAATGTAGTAATTGTGGCAGGGGAAATTACAGCACTGCCAGGTACAACACTTTTAGAAGAACACGCAGAACGCCAAGCCACTCTTTCGCAAAAACACACCCTGGCTCATCCATTTTGCCCTTACGGTCAGACTGCTAACTTAGCAATACGTCGGAGTGTTTTCGCCCAATCAGGTTTATTTCGTCCCTATCTCACCACTGGTGGAGATGCAGACATTTGCTGGCGAATTTTGCGAGCCAATCTTGGTAAATTAGAATTTGCCCCAGACGCAATTGTACAGCACCGCCACCGGATGACACTCCGAGAATTAGCCAGTCAGTGGCGACGCTACGGGCGTTCTAATCGTTACTTACATGAACTACATGGCATAGACCTCATGCCAGATACGAAAATCAAGGATATTAGTTATCGTTTAGTGCGGTGGTTACTCAAAGACTTGCCCAAAAATAGTGTGAGAGCGATCGCAGGTCAAGCCACACTGGTAGATTTATTAGATACTCCCTTGAGCTTATACACTGCCAGACAAAGAACAATGGGACAACGCAACGCCCAGTTACCAGAAGCAGCTAAAACAATTGCATGGCTGGAGGAAATTTGAATTTTAGATCAAGGATTCGCTAAATTGGAGACAGGTAGACCATAAGGAAATGTTTCGATGTCAGCACAATTATTACTGGTAGATGATGAACCTGGATTACGGGAAGCCGTGAAAGAATATTTACAAGAAAGCGGTTTCGCCGTTCAAGTCGCCAGTAATGCCCGCGAAGGCTGGGATTTGATGCAGCAAAATACGCCTGATTTGGTCATTTCTGACATTATGATGCCCCAAGTTGATGGCTATCAATTTCTGAAGCAATTGCGAGAAGACCCCCGCTTTCAATCCCTGCCTGTGGTATTTTTAACAGCAAAAGGTATGACTAGCGATCGCATCCAAGGCTATCAAGCTGGTGTTGATGCCTATCTTCCTAAGCCCTTCGACCCTGATGAACTAATCGCCATTGTAGAGAACTTACTGACTCGCCGCACCGCCAAACCGCAAAGTCTTGGTGAAGATAGCGAAACCCCCGATATTGCCGAACTAGCTCATCAAATTGCCCAAATTAAAGCTTTATTGACCCAAAAAAGTGCAATTTCTCAATCTCCAGCCCCCTTTAAAATCGACCTGACACCCAGGGAACAAAGCGTTTTAAACTTGGTTGCTGAAGGACTGATGAACAAAGAAATCGCCCGTCGTTTAGAAACAAGCGTGCGAAATGTCGAAAAATATGTGAGTCGCTTATTTAGTAAGACGGGTACTAACAGCCGTACAGAGTTAGTGCGTTTTGCTTTAGAACATGGACTAGCTAATTGACATTGTGAATTCTGATTTTTGTAGCTTTCGATTCCCGTAGGGTATTTTGAATTAATGTTACCCCTCCCGTAACCCTCAACTACCAGAAGAGGACTATAGGAGGGGTATTGTTATATTTATCTCGGCAATCTCAAAGTTGGTGCAATTAGCCTTCCTATTTTTAGATGTGATACCGAATTGGGATAGATAGTATTGTTTCGACATTCTGGAATAGAAAAAGAATCTAGGCTTTTAATCCAAAATCCAAGATTGGTATTAGGGACTTCCAGAAAATAAATTATCCAATTGGCAGTCCCTATCAACCCACATAATTACTGAATTCAAAAACTACATTCAGTGCAATCTGAAATAATAGATTATTACCGATAGGTTACTTGACTAAATTAATACCTACACAATGAAGTAAAACCCTGGTTAGATAAATTAATTTGAGATGCTCATCTTCCAAAACTATGACACCAACTGGAAGTTAAGTATGTTTGCATTATTCAGCACTAAATAATCTACTTAGTGCCAACGTTAAAATTCACTTGTAGATGCTCAATTTAGTTTTTTTTTCAAGCTGAAGTTGAAGTTTATAGTCTAGGCGTTGGATTATACAACTACTAGATTCATCACTGAGATTAAATAGGCAAATTTGCTCAATTCAAATAAGTTGAAACTGCCTAACAAACCTGCTTAATTCTTAGTTTTACATTACTCCTGTTGCCATTGGATATTTCATTACGGAGTAGTATCAACAGCATTACGCAAACGCATGAGTTGACGACGCATTTGTGGTGAAGCTTTAAATTCCGTCACTTCCTGCGCTTTTACAGATGCTTGTAGCATCTCTAAGAAATCGTCAGAGCCTTCTGTTAAAGCATCTAGCAGCACTTGCAGCAGTTGTTCGCGATCGCCTAATAAACTTTTCTCTTCAATCAGGCGAAACTTTAGATGTATTTCGCAATCATAAACCCCTACTTCGATATTATTTATCTGACGTGGTAATGCTTTCGAGTTCATAGTTTTGAGGATTCCTGTACTTGGTGGTTACGAGGTAGACAGCGATATCTCCAGACAAAGTTCTTTATATTTTTTTTGAATCCACTCTGCTGACATTAAGAATGTTTTTTCACTTCATAGCATTTATATTCCATTGCACTCTCCTGTGTGTTTTTAGACAGACTTTCAGGGTTTATCTTGCCATCTATCAGTTGCCGATGCTTTTCTAGCAAGCCATAACTATTATTCAGTTTTTGAGATTCTATACAATAAAGTTTCTGTAAGAAGTTGTTCTAGCTTTTTAAAGCTTTTTACATCAACTTTATTTTTAAGTCAATAACAGTCTGAGTTTTTACTGAACTTTTCGTGTTTACACGTAAGTAAATTCGCTAGTTTTTAGAGATTTAATTAGAGCTAGAGAGATTTTTATCGTGGCTACGTAAAATTACTTGATGTACGTTTTTTTCAGCATAAAATTCAGGAAAGCAAAATAAACATTTTTATCAAGAGTAAAATCTTGGTTTTCAACAATAGCATAGACTACCAGCTACATTAACCTGAATTTCTTCACTTTTTATAAGTGTGGAACGGGGATTGGGGATTAGAGATTGGGGATTAGGGATTGGGCATCACATGAAAGTAACAATGATCTTCTCTTTTAGATTTCACCTTTTGCCTTTTACCTTCCCAGTCCCCAATCCCCAATCCCCAGTCCCTTTATTTGTCGCAGGTCTAGCGTCTACAATGATTTCAGTATAATCAACCTAAAATCCTACATCTTCATCTATGGACAACCCAACGCTGCTTAAGTCTACAACCCGGCACATACGCATTTTCGCAGCAGAAATTGACCGGGCAGGCGAAATGATTCCCAGTAATCAAGTCTTAACATTGGATGTTGACCCAGACAACGAGTTCAACTGGAATGAAGATGCTTTGCAAAAGGTTTATCGTAAATTTGATGAACTGGTGGAAGCCTCTAGCGGTGAAGACTTGACAGATTACAACTTACGTCGTGTTGGTTCTGATTTAGAACATTATTTGCGATCGCTCCTGCAATCAGGGGAAATCAGCTACAATCTCTCTGCACGAGTAACTAACTACAGTATGGGTCTTCCCCAAGTGGCTGTTGATTAGCCTTGATTTTTCGAGAATAGGGAATAGAAAACAATAACAGCGCATTCTTGGCGCATAGGCTTCGGCAGTTGCTATCAATCGGTCAAACCGCACCCAGCACTGCCTTCCCAATTCCCCATCCCTTTTTAGGCAAGGGGGCAGGGGAGATACAGAAAATATCAGCTAGGTAAAATGAATAATTTATTTTATAGGAACAAGTTAGGTTTTAAACCGGACTTGCGTCCAAAAATCCTTGTTTCCCTAGCCTGCGGCACTCGTAGAGAAGGTAGGTACAAACCCCAACAGTTCTCTCAAGTCGGAAAACCCGCCCACGCCACTCCCCCTTGTGGGTGGCTGTCTTTAAATTTTGAATTTTGAATTTTGAATTTTGAATTGATTCATGGGAGTCCACTAAGTTAAATTCTGATAGTAGATTCCGATACAAAAATTTGCTCATAAAATCGCAATAATACTTCTACCATGCGAGACGACTGACTCTCATTTCGTCTCAACAGAAAGCATGGGCTGTAATTTTGAGGTTGCTTAACTACTTTTCCTAAGCAATTCTTAACATTAAGAAGTTAAATTTTGTAAAAAGTTTAGTTATTCGGTTGCACTTAATACTTGATCAGATTTTCTGGGTGGTAAAACTCAACCAAAATGATTGTAATTACATCACTAAGAGATGATTTCGCCAGATTACGGATGATAAGATATACCAAGTTACAGTTACAGGACAATTTGACTCAGGGTGTGAATATCCTGGGTTTCGTTGAGTAATCTGAGATTCTCAATGAAAGTTTATCCCCAGATAGCCAAGCCTCAACTATAGAGAATGCCTGTTTTTTGCGGTCATAGCTAGTTACAAAGTAACAGCCTACTACTCAAAATAGCACATTATAGTGGTTATGCTGAACTTATGGAGTAGATTAAGTTGCTTTATTGGCCTAGAACTGATACAGGAATCAGGAAAATCAAGGGATAGGAGTTGAGGAGGATTCCAAACGCTTTTACCCCCTGCCCTTAACCTTTTACACCCTCTACTAGCGAAAAGTCTTTTGTAGGCAAGTCCTGTAATCGAGAGTCATGGAAAAATAGAAGCTATGATGAGGCCGTATGGTTGACAAAAAAGTCTAATCTTGGCATAGGTTGTAAATTAAGTATTACTATTTTCTAGTAACTTAAGTTGCGTCAGTTAAAGGGTGATGCTTGGTGATAGGTAACGGGTAATTCGGTAAATCAATTTTCCTAATTACCGACTAGCAATTACCAAACCTCAAAACCATGTCTTCCGTAATTGAGTAACTTGGGTTAGTAGCTACTAGCTAAAATCATCATTCCTAGTTGGATACGTCCAATTCAAGAGAAATGAGCGGTTTAGATTGTTGAACAAATTGCCAATCGCTGATCGGTGCGAACACTATGGAAAATGATGCGGCAACGCTCCACTGTCCAATTTGTCAGGCTGATAACCCCCTGACTAATAAGTTTTGCCAGCAATGCTCCACACCCTTACCTCAACGTTATTTGTGGGTGGTTGGAGACGTTTCAGGTGTAGGTTCTCCGGGAGACTTATTAGCCGATCGCTATTTAATCATTAATCCTTCCGTTGTTTTAGATACCCATCCTGGTTTACCGCCACAAGTACCAGACTTAGAAAACATCCAAGCGATTCGACCTTATCTGAGGTTAATTCCCTATCGTTTAAATATTCCGCAAATTTACGGTGTAGTTCACCTCCCACCAGGCTACAGTCCTAGTGAGTTGTTGTTGCTGGAAAAACCGCCATTGGTAGTTGATGGTGCAGAACCAAACATCAGTTTGTGTAGTAAATTTACAGATGCTTGGCAAAATGCCACATCCATGCGTCAACTGAATTGGTTATGGCAAATAGCCCAGCTATGGCAACCTTTAAAGAGTGAAGGTGTAGTCTCTAGCCTGCTTGATACCCATTTATTACGGGTGGAAGGCTCATTAATTAAGTTATTAGAATTGCGCTTTGATCCAACCCAACCGCCAGAATTAGTCCAATTAGGTGAATTTTGGCAGCAATTAGGGAAAACTGCCAAACCAGCGATCGCGGAATTTGTAGAGCAAATCAGCAACTTATTAATCGCTGGGGAAATCAACACACCAGAAT
Organism: Aliinostoc sp. HNIBRCY26; assembly: GCF_050235535.1. Lineage (GTDB taxonomy): Bacteria > Cyanobacteriota > Cyanobacteriia > Cyanobacteriales > Nostocaceae > Trichormus. The sequence goes on along the minus strand of NZ_CP189852.1, from coordinate 4,791,057 downwards.
TGCTAATTGCCGTTCTAGACCAAGGATTACGAGACTTAGGACAAACTCAAAACTCCAGTATCCACATCATCACCAAAACCGATACTGGCCCCAGACGAGAAAGAAATGAAGATGCTTGTTATCCATCTAGTGGCACAATCGTTAATAAACCACCTCATACAGCCTTAGCCATTGTTTGCGATGGCATTGGAGGACACGAAGGTGGTAATGTCGCCTCTAATTTAGCCATCGATACCATTCAGCAGCAAGTGCAGGAATTAACCAGACTACCTGCTGATCATGTAGATCCCGCAATAGTGCTAGCCGATTTAGAAAAAGCAGTAGCGATCGCCAACGACAAAATCAGCCAGCGCAATGATAGTGAACATCGCCAAGGTAGAAAACGCATGGGAACAACCTTGGTCATGGCCTTACCCCTGGGTCACGAAATGTATATTACCCATGTGGGTGATAGTCGGGCTTACTGGATTACACCCCAAGGTTGTTATCAAGTCACCCTAGATGATGATGTCGCCTCACGGGAAGTCAGATTAGGCTACGCTATTTATCGGGAAGCAGTACAGCAAAGTGGTGCAGGTTCTCTTGTCCAGGCCTTGGGGATGAGTCCTAGTAGTTCCTTACATCCCACAGCCCAAAGATTTATTTGCGACGAAGATACAGTATTTTTGCTGACCTCCGACGGCTTGAGTGATTTTGACAGGGTAGAAGAATACTGGGAAAAAGAAATCCTGCCAATTCTCAATGGCGGCAAGAATTTAACCGATGTTGCCAATCGTTTAATAGAACTTGCTAACACTAAAAATGGTCATGATAACGTCACCATTGCCTTAGTCCACTATCAAGTTAAATACACTGAACCATCTGTCAAGATTCAAGCAGTCATACCTGATAGTACCGCCATACCAACGGCTGCTGCGGTAGTCAGACCTGCCCCAGCCACACCACCAGCCACTAACCTGGGACAACCCACAAAAGTCCTGCGAAAAAAAGCACCCACGAAAATCAGCAATTTACCCTTAACGATTATCGTGCCGTTATTATTGGGTTTCTTGACATTCTGGATTACTTCCTCAATGCGCGACAGATTGTTCAGCAATCCCTCAAATCCTATTCCAGCTACCAATTTACCAGCAACTACAGAACAACCAGAAACACCCCAGAGGCGATCGCTTGATAATCTCGCTCCAGGATGGGTAATTAAAATCAACAAAACAATTCCTTTAGAAAAGGATACGAGCCTCCAGCCTAACGTCTACTTAAAAGTTGATAATAGACAAAATGACAGCGTTTCTTTGCGACGGTGTCCAGTTAAAACACTACCCCCAGAAGTAGCAAAATTATTTGCAGCACCAATCAAACTTGAATACTCAAAATTGCAAGGATTGGAGAAGCAAGGGACAATAGAAGTCTTACAAGCCAATTCTGATAATCCCTGCGAATTCCCCATATCGGATGATTTACCCCCTGCGCCCAATACCCCTGGGAATCTCAATCAGTAGCTTGAGTTTTTTGCAACATTGGAGGCTTGCCACGCCAGTAGGGTGTGTCAGTGTGAATAATTTCTGGGTGTAGTTAAGTTTTTTTACCTACTGACGCACCCTACTCAACTCTTAATCTATTCAACCAAGCTTCTAAATCTGTGATGCTCTGAAAATCTAACAAAGCTTCCCCCAGATTTTCCAAATCTTCTAAACCGAGAGTCTCCACTCGTCCTAATAATGTTAAAGATAATTGTCCCACACGGCGAGTGAGAAGTCGGAGAATGAGCGATCGCCCTTCTGCTAGTCTTCCTCGTTGTTCTCCCCGTTGTTCTCCCCGTTGTTCTCCTTCAGCAAAAATTTCTTGATAAATCACTGACTCGCGCATCATATCCTCCCGAAATATTTGTCGAATCAAGTCGTTGGACTCCCTTTGATGAAAGAATCCCCCGTTTTCTAAACGGGGGAGTGTCAAACAGGTTATCGAAGGACATTGATGATTGTGGATAATCTCATAGACTGTTGTGATTATCTCGCGCTTTTGGATGGCGATCGCTACAGTGTTTTGCAGTAAGATGAGGTACATGGGTAAGCACAGGATACATTCATTGGTGCTTCATCTAAAAATTAAACAATTGACAAGTAGGCTCAGTGAAATTTCGGCTACGATATCTACATAATCCTACTTAGTGATGCTGGTCAGGCTATGCTCTGCTGCCTCAATCCTGATTGCCCCAATCCTCTAAATCCTGATGGTAATGTTTTTTGCCAGAGTTGCAGTGTACCGTTAATTAAACTGCTTGGGGGTCGATATAAGGTTACCAATCTCCTCTCTAGTGAAGGCGGATTTGGTAGGACTTATATGGCAGAAGATGTGCATAAGCTGGATGAATCGTGCGTCGTGAAGCAGTTTGCACCGAAAGTCCAGGGTACTTGGGCATTACAAAAAGCAGTGGAGTTATTCAGAGAAGAAGCCAAAAGACTGCAAGAGTTGGGCGAACATCCGCAAATCCCAACTCTTTTTGCTTACTTTGAGCAAGATCACAATATGTATTTGGTGCAGCAGTTTATTGACGGACAAAATCTGCTCAAGGAATTAGAAACGCGAGGAATCTATAGCGAAAAAGAGATTCGAGAAATCTTATTGGATTTACTACCTGTGTTGAAAATTCTCCATGAGCGCAAAGTGATACATCGGGATATCAAACCGCAAAATATTATCCGTCGTAAAAGCGACAATCGTTTAGTCCTGATTGATTTTGGAGCATCTAAGCAGTTAACTGCAACAGTGCATACACAAATGGGGACAACAATAGGATCAAATGGATATAGTCCAGTTGAACAAATCAAAGGTGGTGAAGCTTACCCTGCAAGTGATTTGTTCAGTTTGGGGGCTACTTGCTTTCATTTACTAACAGGTGTTTCCCCGTTTCACTTGTGGATAGATCATGGTTTTGGCTGGGTGACATCTTGGGAAGAACATTTAAAAAATCCTATCAGTAGTCAATTGGCTAAGATTCTTGACAAGCTGTTGAAAAAAGAAATGGTGGAGCGTTATCAATCAGCAGATGAAGTCATTGAAGATTTGACTCGCAAAGTCGCACCGCCTCCACCATTACCTTCAAAACCTCTTCCTCCAAAGCCTCTTGCTTCTACTACATCTTCCCCATCTCCCACTAAAACATTTGTAACCAGTCCCAGTGGTAGCAAACTTCCAATAAATGTGATAGTCCCGTTATTGTTGTCGATCACGATTGGTGCAGTCACATTTTGGGTGACAGGCTCAATTCGTAACAGATTTGTCAGCAATCCCTTTCCAGTCACCAATTTACCAGCAACGACAGAACAACCAGAAATACCCCAGAGGCGATCGCTTGATAATCTCGCTCCTGGATGGGTAATTAGAACCAACAAGACAATTCCTTTAGCAAATAATGTGTCCATCCAGCCTAACGTCTACTTAAAAGTTGATTATAGACAAAATGACAGCGTTTCTTTGCGAGTGTGTCCAGTTACAACATTACCCCCAGAAGTAGCAAAATTATTTGCAGCACCAATCAAACTCGAATACTCAAAATTGCAAGGATTGGAGAAGGAAGGGACACTAGAAGTGTTACAAGCTAATTCTGATAATCCCTGCGAATCCCCCATCTCAGATAATTTACCCCCTCCGCCCAATATCCCCTGATAATCTCAATCAGTAGCTCTGGTTTTTCGGCATCAGCCCAATCTACACTTTTGGCAATCTTGCCACTCTAGGGATAAAGGCAAGTGATTCTAGTGCCAGACAAACAAATAATCGGTAAACTGGTAAAAACCTGAAATAATACAGATAATAAATACACTTACAATTTATAAGATAAAAATTTTCCCGTGAGAAAATTTTTAGTGGAAATTATCTGTGTTTACCTATTTAGTTTGACGAATCCATGCCATCCCTGAACTTGGCGATCGCCCGTCTCATCAATACTGGCAATGATACTTTCGCCATTTGGGTGGTTAAAGCTCCCTATCCCAGTGGCTACGTTTTGCGTGACTGTGTATGGCCGGCTGAACTCACTCAAGTTTGGCAAGAATGGCAGCAAATGTTTGCTGGCCATAGTGGTATCAATATTTCTACAAGCTCTAACCAACGCTCAGTCAATCAACTGCCCATCAACTTAGTTACACCCGCCAGTGGACAAAATACAGGTTACGGCAGTCGTTTGATGCAATACTTAGGTATTAACCTATGGCGATGGGTGTTTGAAGGTTCAATTCTCGGCAGTCTAGAGCGTAGTCGTGGCATGGCTATGGGTCAAAATAAACGTCTGCAATTTCGTTTGGAAATCCGTGACCCCGATTTAATTGCCCTCCCTTGGGAAATTATGCAGCGAGAGCCAGGACAGCCAGCCATGTCCCTTTCCCCTGATTTGCTCTTTAGCCGCACCACCAGCGAAGTTGAACACCTACCAACTTTACGTACTGATCAAGCCTTGAAAGTTCTCTTGGTTCTTGGTCATGATCAAAACCTACAGCTGCAAACCGAAGCAGCTATCTTAGAACAAACTCTGTTGAGTGGTGGACAAGTGGGTAGTTACGGTCAAAGATACGCCCCTTGCACAGTCAAAACCTTACTGCAACCCACTCCCCAAGAATTAATTCAAGAATTAGAAACTAAAGCATACAACGTCTTTTTCTACGCAGGGCATGGTTTACCAAATCCCGATGGTGGAATGTTATTTTTGCGTCCTGGTATGACCCTCAACGGCATAGAATTAGCCCAAGTGTTAACCCGCAGTGCCATCAAATTAGCAGTTCTCAATGCCTGCTGGGGAGCGCAACCCGCCGCCATCAATCATCAAGCTATCCCCGCTAGCAGTTTAGCAGAAGTTTTGATTCGTCACGGTGTACCGGCGGTTTTAGGAATGCGTGATGAAATTGCTGATCGGGAAAGTCACAGTTTTATCCAAGTATTTGCCAAAGCTTTAAGGTCACGAAAACCCATCGACGAAGCTGTGGCAGAAGCAAGGCAAGAACTGTTAACACTGTATAAATACAATCAACCTGCTTGGACTTTGCCTGTTCTATATCTACACCCAGACTTTGACGGGGAGCTGATTAAAAGCGTGGATGAGGGGATAACAGAATTACCTGATACCGTCATTCCTCATATAGATGAGTCAGTACCTATGGCTTGTTTGCGATCGCTCTCCCCTGGTGGTCGCAGTTGGTCACTGAGAATCGGTGTCACCCGCATTGGCCGCACCAAAGACAATGATATTGTCATTCCTGAACCCTCAATGTCTAGAAGACACGCCGAAATTCTCTGCCGTAATACTTTTAACGGTACAACCCAAGTCAGATCATACTACTTACAAGATTTTTCCACCTACGGCACAACTTGGTATTTAGGGGCTAATGGTTGGCAACAAATACTCCGAGAGGAAGTACCCTTAAAATCAGGAATGCAATTAAAGTTTGGTAGCTCAAGAGGAGAAACTTGGGAGTTTATTATTGAAGATTCTAAGGTGTCTTCTTGAGTTATGGGGATTGGGGATTGGGGACTGGGGATTGGGGATAAAAACTATTTCTCTTACTCACCACTTATTACTCATTACTCAGCACCGGCTAAACGCCGCGCTACCGCTAACAGCACTCACCACTTATTACTCATTACTCACAAAATTCTTTTTGCGGAAAATTGCATTGAACCGGTGTAGCAGTCAATATCCCTAAATAAATTGTTTTGGAGACAATCAATGACTCATCAAATTAAAGGTTCAGATAATCACTCTTCTGTAGTATCTCAAGTTGAATTGGAATTATTAGCCACTTTATTAGAACCAGAAGATGCTACTTATCCGTGGAATCCCTTAGATAATGAATCTGAAGCGTATTTTATTGAATTAGAAGAACAATTTGCACGGCAAGATATGCTAGAAGAAGAACTTACTAGCAGAGCGCAAAATTTTTATCAGCAATTAGATAACCTGTGGTCACAGGTGGAAAATTCGTCATACTACAATTGTAATACAATTGCGGCGGCTGTTAACAGTCTTCAAGAAAATTTACAGAAGGTGTTTGCGGCGGGAATACCACAAAACTGGCTGAGTGCGATCGCTACTAAAGCTACAGAAATTGTTGCGTCTCAACAAACTTTAGGCGAACAACTAGTTGAATGTGTTCAAGCTGTGCTACCTACATGGGAAGCAGATGATCTGTTAATTTTAGCCCGTCCCTATGCCTATGCGATGCGTAGTCATGAGTCACAAAACACGAGTTCTGTGGTTAAGCCTGTAGAAGATTGGGCAGCATTATCAGAAATAGAACAGGCAAAAATGGGGATGGCGATCGCTTATTATGCTCTTACACAACTCAACGCATCTGACACTGAAGATTGATTGATGTCTTGATTGTCTTTTCTTACTGGTTTTTTAGGGCATTAACACAACTATCACAGATGATATATCGCAAATCTTGTTTCCTTATCCCCAATTCTGACCCTGGATTGGTAGAGTCCGGCTGACAAACAAAGATTACAAGTCAGAATTTGAGGGTTGTTGAGTTATTGAGCGACATGGCTGGGTCTTTTAACTAATTATCATTGGTTTCGCACAAAATTATGCCGCAGTAGGCTAACCATAAATAAATTCTCCCATCCCTACATCTATCCTGAGATATAAAGCCAGCCTTAGCATCGCCATTCTACATTTCAAATCCCAAATTTGCTACGAGTCTCCAAATACAATAAAATTCACATTTGATTTTGGAACAAAAATCAGTACAGTTTTCTGTTCCCTATTCCCTCTTTCAAGTCATACATTTAACAAGCAAATTGGCATCCCATAACTCTAGCTTCTGAGATTATTTCGGCCCTAGAAAACGGGTAGCAAAATTTTGCGATCGCGTTGGTGATAATGCTCTAGCTTTGAGAATGGCGGCCATCAAAAAAGCATAGGATAGAACACCCACCACCACTAAGAACAAATTATTACTATGTCCGGCGGTATTCCAAAAAGCATGGAGTGCAGACGCACTGAAGTAACCAACAGCCAGGATTTGTGTAGCATGGCGGGGTTTGAGCGCAGCTAACCCAATAAAATATCCTAAATAACCACTGTAAGCCATATGTCCGGCTGGTAAACCGAGAATTCTGGCAATCAGCACCTGTAAACCTACTTCTGAACCAGCTTGTAAAGAGGCGGCTGGGACATATTGACCTAAAGTTTCTACCAAAGTGAAACCAACAGCAGAAGCAGTTCCCAACAGAATACCGTCTAAAGGTTCCCAGACTCCAATTTTTTCCCGCCAAGGAGAAGGGAGTGCTAAGGCTGTCAGATATGCTCCTAAAATTGGCAAAGCTTTGAGTAGTTCTTCCATCAACCCAGCACCAAAAAAGTACCTGACAAATAATTCCGTTAGGCTATTAATGGGTTGATCAATGGGGGGTACGTTCCCAGGAAGCAGTTCCCGAAAGAAGAAAATAAATAAATTTAATATGGGACTGAGGAGAATGATCACTGTAGATAAAGCTGCACCTACTAGCATCCACCAAGGTTTAGGTTTACCACACAGTTGGTAGATAAAGTAGTAAGCTGCTAGGGCTATATAAGTAGCAACAATTACCTGATTTGCTTGTGGTTGACCGACTGTGGCAAACATCAACACCACAAAGATAACCGTCAAGATTCCTGGTATTAAATAAGCCTTACGAGTTAAGTCTTTACCCGTAGAAATAATGGGGAACAGTTGGGTAAAGCTGACAGCATCAGGCTTGGATTGCGTGGGGTTTTTAGCTGATGGTAGTGGTGCAACTTGGTTAGTAATTACTGTAGGTTGGGGTGCAACTGCGTACTCAAATAGGAATTGTGGCCCATCAGCACCCAAGGCAATGCGATCGCCTGCGTGTAGTTCTTGACAACCGTATAAACGTTGTCCATTGAGATAAGTGCCATTAGCACTGTTCAAATCACAAAGTACCCAGCTAAATTTGCTGTTTTCTGCGGCAGCAACTGGGCGCACCACAGCATGGCGACGAGATACCATTCGGTACATCATGGCATCCAAGACAACTTGGCAGCTGGGGTCTCGTCCAATTACTGCTTCTTGACTGGTAAGTGAGTAGCGAGATTCGGTTTCAAATGCTTCGCCATTACCAGACACTAGCCGCAGAAAAGCGTGATGTCTTGCGTTTTTGCCTGTCATCGAGTTAGAGAGTGTCTTTCCAAACTAATCCACAAAATACCTTGGCAGTAGGACTTAACCTCAGCCACACGAAAAGCAGAATTGCTAAGTACACTATAGCTTTACTCTATGCAAATAAATTCAAAATTAGCTCACTCAAAATTTAAAATTCGTCCCACCCATGATTTCATTCAATTGTGGCAAGGATTTAAACTGCAAAAAGTATCTTTTGTACATTGTTGATAAGATGTCCCAATGAGATTATCTGTCTTCTGGCTTTTGACAAACCTGAGATTCTTAATATGTACAGATATGAACTAATTTCTAGTGTTATTTACGACAATCTATTGTTTGTAAATTGGCACCAGAGGCAATTTTACAAGTTTAATTTGTTTTTTCAAGCCTCAAGAAAACATAGATAAAAATTTAAGGGTTGAAGAATTTTCAACCCCTATTAAAGATATTATTTTTGCTTCACTCACCCTGAGAATTTTCTCTCAATGAGTAATTCCCAGATAATTGTTTTAATTAAACTTTAGCTACTTCTGGATGTTGAATTTTAGTTCCCAGAACCTTAAGAAATTCTGCTAACCACTGGGGATGAGCTGGCCAAGCTGGTGCGGTGACTAAGTTACCATCAACTATGGCTGCATCTACGGCAATCTGTACATAGTTACCGCCAGCACTCTGTACGTCAGGGGCGCAGGCTGGGTAGGCTGTGCAGTTCTTACCACGCAGGACATCCGCCGCAGCTAATAATTGTAAGCCGTGACAAATAGCGGCAATTGGTTTATTGGTTTGGGCAAAGTGACGAGTGATTTCTAAGACTCTTGGGTTTAAGCGAATATATTCTGGTGCGCGTCCACCAGGAATAACTAAAGCATCGTAGTCTTCGGCTTGAATTTCTGCAAAGGTGGCGTTGAGGGTGAAATTGTGTCCTGGTTTTTCGCTGTAAGTCTGATCACCCTCAAAATCGTGGACGGCTGTGCGTACTTTATCGCCTGCTTGCTTGTCTGGACAAACTGCATCAACCGTATGTCCTACCATTTGCAAAGCTTGGAAGGGAACCATAACTTCGTAGTCTTCCACATAGTCACCCACTAGCATCAAAATTTTCTTTGCAGCCATATTATTGATATCCTTGCTGAATGTGTCAAATTTCAGTATTTAATACATCAGGAGGTGGCTATGAGTAAGCTTCTAATTAATCTTTTGGGCGAGCGAAACCAAAGTATTTAGGCAACAGTTGTCTTACCTCTTGAGCATCGCCCAGACAAAATTAGCTCCCCGTCCTTGAACCCTAGCCATCTGAATCCACAGCAGAGTCATGTGTTCTAGATGCAGACTCATAGACAGATTGCCCACATCAATAGCCTCCCAACCTAGTTGTTGACATAGATTAGAGACAACTTGCTTGGCAGTTGTGTCATTACCAGCAATTAACATAGCAGGTTTGAGGTTGCCATAACCAGGATAGGTATTATTTTCAAAGTTCTCAAAGCCATAAATCGTAAAAGCTTTGACTACTTTGGCATCAGGGACAAAACTTTGAACAAGTTCACTACCGGATTGTTCGCTTTTGAGTCCATGAGTCAGATTTGCTCCTACAGGATTAGTGCAATCAATCAGAATTTTGCCTGATAAATTACCAACTTCTGCTAAAGCTGTTTGATTAGCAGCAAATGGGGTAGCGAGAAAAATCACCTCAGATGGAGCGATCGCCTCTTGGGGAGAAGCAACTTGTAGTGCGGGATATTTCGCTAAAGCCGTTTTGACACTATTTGAGTTAGGGTTGCGTGCAGCAATAGTTACAGTGTGGTCTAATGCCACTAATTGACCTGCTAATGTAGAACCCACTTGTCCAATACCGATAAATGCAATCTTCATGATGAAACTCCTGTAATCCCCAACGCATCTAAGACGAATTTGGCCGTTTCTGTCCCAGAGTTCTGTTGTTGTCCAGTAATCAGATGTCCATCTCTGACAGCATGAGGTGCAAAAGCTGCTTTGGTGACAAAGTTAGCACCTAATTTTTTGGCTTCGTCTTCAATGCGGAATGGCATGACTTTTTGCCCAACGACATGATCCGCATAATCTTCTTCGCTATTAGCAAACCCCGTGATTGTTTTGCCTTGAATTAGAGATGAGCCATTGGTTAACTGAGTTTCTAATAATAAACAAGTGCCATGACATAAGGCGGCACTGGGCTTATCTGCTGCGTAAAATTTGAGGAATAGCTCGACTAAAGTGGTGTTTTGACGAAAAGTAAACATGGGAGATTGCCCACCACACACCACAATTGCGTCGAAATCATCATGATTGAGACTAGCGATCGCAGGCGTATTTTCTAGTAATTCCATGAAATGGGGTTGCTGAATATACTCCAGTGACAATGTGTCACTTTGAGAATAACCAGAAGCATCACGAGGATCACTGAAACTATCAAATTCCACTTTGCCCCCTTGGGGACTAGCAATTACTACCTGCAAGCCAGCTTTTGTAAATACATCGTAAGGATGTATCAATTCTGATGCCCAAAACCCGACAGGCACACCCAAAGTGGTTGATATGGCAGGGTTAGCCACAATCATTAAAATCCGCTTGCTCATGGAAATCGTTGTCCTAATTACGACCACAGTGATAATTTCATCCTGGATCGGGGATGATATATTTGTCCAATGGATAATTTGTATGAGTGATATTCACCACATCAATCTGGCAGGATTGGATTTAAATTTGCTGGTAGTGTTTGATGCCCTGATGACTGAGCAGAACGTCACTCGTGCCGCTCTCAGATTGGGGTTAAGCCAACCAGCAACAAGTAATGCTCTAGCCCGGTTACGTAATTTGATGGCGGATGAATTATTTGTCAGAAAAACTACGGGATTGTCCCCCACACCCAAAGCGATAGCCCTGGCGCAACAATTACGCCCCGCCTTGCAACAAATTCAATCAGCTCTATTAGAACCACCAAACTTTGATCCAGCAACGAGCGATCGCGTTTTTGCGATCGGAATGTCAGACTATGTAGAATTTATATTGTTGCCCAGATTAGTAGAAAGGCTACAAGTAATAGCACCTCACATCAGCTTACAAATCAGAGCGGGAGAGCGTCAAAAACTGCTGTCTTTACTAGATAAAGGTGAAATTGATTTAATTTGTGGACTTTTTCCAGAAAAAAGTTCACTGCACAAAGAACAGTTGCTGTTTGATGAAGTTTATTGTTGTGTGTGTCGTCAGGCTCACCCCAGAATTGGCAGTGACTTTTCGATAGAAGACTATTTAGCAGAGTCTCATTTACTGGTTTCTATTCAGGAAGATAGAATGGGACGTGTGGATACATTACTGGCACAACAAAATCTTCAACGACACATTGCGGTTTCGACACCACATTTTCTTATAGCACCGTTTATTTTGACTCAAAGCAATTTAGTCGCCACTCTCCCGCAAAGAGTAGCCCTAAAATTTATTGAAAGCCAAGCGTTGAAACTGTTGTCAGTCCCGTTACCACTGCTGGGATTTTCGGTGTTTATGCGTTGGCATCAAAGCACAGATAATCTACCTGCTAATGAATGGCTACGTGAGTTAATCTTAGAAGTGAGTAGTCTGATATAACAGTCAGTTTCTGTGGTAAAAGCTGGTATTTTTATCATCAAAAATAGTCAGCTTCCATGAAATCCCAATTAATTATAGGTTCTGACTGTCGGCTAAATTAAATTCTGCGATCGCACGCGGAAAATTTTTGTTCTCGTGTCCGGGACGACTGAGTTTAATTAAGGCAAAGCGTTGTAATGGAGTTAAATCTGCCCATTGTGATAAAGTGATGGTAATCCCGATTTCCTGGGCTTTTTCTTGGAGAGTAACTGGCAGATTGTTAGAATCTAGCCATGCTGGATAAGAGTCTATAGGTAATGTGGCAACAGGTTGACCGGTGCGCTCTAAGATTAATTCTTGAAGATATTCTTGATAAGCTTTTATTTCTGTTTCTGTGCCGCAAGATAAGGTAACTAAAGCTTCACGCTCATCTTGAGTTAGGTGATTCCAATCGGATAATTTTAGTTTGATACCACAGGTATCTAGGTTATAGCGTACCTGCATAGGTATGCAACGCAGAGAGTCTACAAAATCAGCTTCAAACTCAAAGAAGTTTGTCATAATTGGCGTTATGAAAATTATTATTACTATCTTTATCGGGGTTGCTGTAATTACTTTTCTTCAACCCATTCACCCTTAGTATTGACACCAATGCAGGGTTACAGAGTATGATTTCTAATGTCTATCCTTCCCGTTACTAGAACGAATTATTAAATAACTAATTGATAGGGCTAATACAGCAGTTCCTAAACCAATAATATCTAAACCCTTCACTTTTTCTAAATCAAGAATGATAATTTTTCTGGCTACCGCAATTAATGAAGTAATGATAACTAATTCTACCTGGAAGACGTGTCTTTTTAGATAAGCTGTGATATTTTCTAATATCTCTAAGGCGATTAAAATATTCAGAAACAGACCGAAGACTTTGAATAGAGTTGTACTAATTTTGCCGTAGGGTACAGTGAAAACTTCTTTGACGATAAAAGTGCCTAGATCAGCAATGGCGACAAAAATGACTATCACCATAAAAAGAGATAGAACTTTGGAGACTATCACTTCTACATTTTCAATTGCGTGCATGAAACTTTCATCGCTAGCAAATCCTAAAATTTTTTTGATGAACTTTCTCATTGATTACACCCACTTTCATGCAAGCTAAAGAATTTCCCAGACAAAATAAAAATCCTATAGATAAATCTAGAGGACTTATAGTTAATATCTTATTGGCATATAAAAATCATCTTAACTTGGTAATAGTCAATATTAATACATCAAAAGTAATAATGGTAACTATTGATTATTGCCAAGTTATTGAATTGCTATTCAAAAGTTTACCAGCGTGAGGACTGGAATTGATAATTTTCAGAGGCAATTTTGAGAGAAATAGGTATTAGTTTGACAGCACAGGCTTTTAATTCGGGTTGGAGGGAATCAGGACAAGATTCAGGATGGGTGAGAGCGTTAGCTTCAGCGTTGTCAGCCCAGAGTGAACCCCAGTGCATCGGGACGAAAACTGTACCGGGAGCGATCGCCTTGGTTACTTTGGCTTTAAACTGGGCAGTACCACGACGCGATCGCACTTCTACTATTTGATTATCAATAATTTCTAACTTAGCTGCATCACGGGGATGAATTTCTATAAATGGTTCTGGGTGCATAGAACGAATTTTTTCAATCCGTCCTGTACGCGTTTGAGTGTGCCAATGTCCGTAAAGTCTTCCAGTTGTTAATACAAAAGGATAATCTGGGTCGGGCGGTTCTGCCAATCCTTTGGAATAATAAGCCGCAAATTTGGCGCGTCCATCGGGTGTAGGAAAGTGTAAATCAGTATAAAGTCTTTTTGAGAAGTTAGTTTTATCCCCAGTCCCCAGTCCCCAGTCCCCAGTCCCCTCTTCTGGGTGCGGCCATTGAGTTGCGCCCTCTTGGCGTAATTGTTCGTGACTAATACCAGACATATCACAAGTACGACCCTTGGTTAGTTGCACAAACTCAGCGTAAACTTCCGCCGAATTATCAAAGGCGAATTTATCCCCAAAGCCTAATCTCCGCGCAACTTCCGCGAATATTTCCCAATCGGCTTTAGCTTCCCTTGGTGGTTGGCGGAATGCTGAACATAAAGTCACTCGGCGTTCAGAATTGGTCATTACGCCCGTTTTTTCACTCCACTGCGCCGCCGGTAAGAGAACATGGGCGAAATTTGAGGTTTCTGTGGGGTAATATGCGTCTTGGTAAATTGTAAAAGGCGATCGCAATAAGGCTTTTTTTGTCCGTTCTAAATCTGGCATACTTACAGCTGGGTTGGTCGCTGCAATCCATAACAACCCAACATTCCCAGCTTCTAAACCTGTAATCATCTCCCACGCTGTTAAACCAGGATGGGGTGAAATTTGTCCTGGTTGTAAGCCCCAAAATTCTTCTACCTCAGCCCGATGTTGGGGATTTTTCACCGACCGATAACCGGGTAATAAATGGGCTAAACCGCCAGCTTCCCTTCCTCCCATTGCATTGGGTTGACCGGTGAGGGAAAAAGGCCCTGCGCCTGGTTTACCGATTTGTCCGGTCATCAAGTGGAGATTGATAATAGTTCTAACTTTCGCTGTCCCTTCCGTTGATTGATTGACTCCCATCGACCACAACGACAACACACGCTGTGATTTACCCCAATAACGGGCGGCGGTTTCTAAGTCTGCAACGCTGATTCCACATTGACGCGCTACTACTTCCGGGGAATAGTGGCGGATGACTTCGGCATAGGCGGAAAAATTGCTGGTACAATCTTCGATGAAGCCCACATCTAGCATCTGCCAACGCATCAATAAATGGGCAATTCCATTTAACAAGTCAATATCTGTACCAGGACGTATGGCTAAATGTAAGTCAGCTGCTTCGGCGGTGGGTGTGCGTCGGGGGTCAACTACAATCATTTTCACATGGCGGTTTTTTTTGTGGTATTTCGCCAAGCGGTTGAAAACGATGGGGTGACATTCGGCGGTATTCGTCCCAATTAAAAATGCACAGTCAGTTAACTCTAAATCTTCATAGCAGCAAGGCGGCCCATCTGACCCAAAACTTTGGATGTAGCCGGACACCGCACTCGACATACATAAGCGGGAGTTCGCATCAAAATTATTTGTCCCCAAACACCCTTTCATCAATTTTTGGGCGATGTAGTAGTCTTCAGTCTGGAACTGACCAGAACCGTACATACATATAGCCTCTGCACCTTGGGTAAGGCGCACAGTTTGAATGCGTTGGGTGATGATATCAAAAGCTTCATCCCAACTCACACGACGGAACTCTTGGTCTAGAGAGTCGCGCACCATTGGGTAATGTAGTCTATTTCTATCTAAAGATTCGGCGATCGTTGCACCTTTAACGCATACCATCCCCTGGCTAGATGGATGGGATTTATCGCCGCGTACTCGCCAAATGGGGTTTCCTTGGCTGTCGCGGTTGGTGGCTGTGTTGGGTTGGGCTGGGGGGGATACTTCTAAGCCGCAGCCCACACCACAGTAAGGGCATACGGTTTTGGTAGATTCGGTCAAGTCGCTTCGCTCCAATTCAAAATTCAAAATTCAAAATTCAAAATTAAAGGCAATTAGTGGGAGCTTGTCGCTTGCTTACCGTAGGCTACTCACCACTAATTTAAGACCGCCAAATCATCCGTAGAGCGTCCCGCAGGGAAGGCGCAGAGAAGAGAAATTATTGATGGTTGGCTGTTAGTCCTCATGAGCAAATCGGCGGTATAAGAAATCTAGGGCGTAGTTGCGGAGGTTGTAGTATTCTGGGTCTTCCATGATGCGGCGGCGGTTGCGGGGGCGGGAAAAGGGTATATCTAAGATTTCGCCGATTTGGGCGGCTGGGCCGTTGGTCATCATGACGACTCTATCAGCGAGGAAGAGGGCTTCATCGATGTCATGGGTAATCATTAGGACGGTGACTTGATGATCACTCCAAATTTGCAGGAGTTCTTCTTGGAGTTCTTCTTTGGTGATTGCGTCTAATGCGCCGAAGGGTTCATCGAGAATTAAGACTTGGGGACGGATGGATAAAGCACGGGCGATCGCAACTCTTTGTTTCATTCCGCCGGAAATTTGGCTGGGTTTTTTGTCGGCGGCTTCTGTGAGTCCTACCATTGCTAGATGTTCTCTGACAATGGCGCGTTTTTGGGCTTGGGGTTTGTTGGGGAAGACTGCATCTACTGCTAGGTAAACGTTATCGAAGACGGTTAGCCAGGGTAGTAAGCAGTAGTTTTGAAAGACCATCATCCGGTCGGGGCCTGGTTCGGTGATTGGTTGGTCTTGCAGGAGAACTACGCCATCTGTGGGGGTGTTGAACCCGGAAATCATGTTGAGTAGGGTGGATTTCCCGCAGCCTGAGTGACCAATTAAGCAGACGAATTCGCCTTCGCGGATTTTGAGGTCGATTCCGTCTAGGACGGTGTAAGGGCCTTCTGGGGTGGGGTAGATTTTGCTGACACCTTCGACTACTAGGAAGTTGTCGGGTTTGGGGGTGGGGGGTGTTTGGGGTTGGGTGTTTTTATTGATTATTTGCATGGGTTTTATGGATTTAGGATTGGCTCACGCAGAGACGCAGCGAAAAGTCGGAGCGGAGGTTTCCTCCGTAGACGCTTTGCGGCTTGCCGCAGGCATCTGAACTTTTCAAGACAGAAGCGCAAAGAAGGAAAGGAAGGGAGAAAGTAATGACTAAATAAAGATTTCTTCGATGCGGATTTGATGTTTGATTTCTAGGCTTTTGAGGTATTCTAGGGGTTCGGATGGGTTGAAGGTTTTACTGTCGAATAGGTGAATGGGGTTGTCTTCGCCGATGTCTAGTAAGCCGAGGTCGCGGGCGGCTGCACCAAATATGTCTGCGCGACATACTCTTTCGATGACTTCTACCCAGTTTTTCGGGAAGGGTGTAATACTCCAGCGTGCTAGTTGAGTGAGCATCCACAGGGTTTCTGTGCGGTTGGGGTAGTTGGTTTTATTGAGGTAAAACTGGTTGTATGTGGTGAGTTCTTGGGGTGGTTTACCGTCACCGCGATCGTAGGGGTCGATGAAACCGGGGCGAATGTATGCAGGGGATATGTTTAAATATTCAGGAAGAGAGAGTAATTCTAGGATTTCTGGACGGTTGCGGAGGTCGTCACAGTATTCGCAAGCTTCTAAGAGTGCTTTGGTTAAGTTTAAATGGGTTTCTGGGTGTTTTTGCGCCCAGGTTTCGCTGACTCCTAAAACTTGCTTTGGTTGTCCTGACCAAATGTCTAAGGCGGTGGCTGCAACGAAACCTACGTCTTGATGTACTGCTTGATAGTTCCAGGGTTCTCCCGCACAGTAACCGTCAATATAGCCGGCTTCGAGTTGGGAGAGCATTTCTGTGGGTGGGATGACTCTCAGGCTGATATCTCTATCGGGATCTATCCCACCAGCTGCTAGCCAGTAACGCAAAAGTAAATTTTGCATGGCTGCTGGATGCACTACACCCAAGGTGAGAATCTGGTCAGGGGTGGTGTTAATTACGGCTTTTAAGTCAGCCAGATTCCGCAAGCCTTGGCTATACAGTCTTTTACTTAAGGTAATGGCGTTGGCGTTGCGTGAGAGATTCAGGGCGTTAACTACGGGAATAGAAGGATTTCCACCTGCACCTAATGTTAATGCTAAAGGCATTCCGGCAAGCATTTGAGCGGCTTCTAGTTTTCCTGTAACAAAACCTTTGGTGATTTCTTGCCAACTGTTAGCTTTACTCAGAACAATATTTTCTAAGCCATATTTAGCAAAAAAGCCCTTCTCTTTAGCGACAATTAAAGGTGCAGCATCAGTTAAAGGCATAAAGCCAATTTCGAGGATGGCTTTGGTTGTGCTGTTTTCTGATGTTACTAAACGCTGGCTTTGACGTTTCTTCGCTTGTTTTTGCTGATTGAGGAAGTAAATCATTTCATTCCGCAGATTGTAGTAACTGGGATGTTTGACTACTTCCAAACGCTGACGGGGACGGGGAATGGGGACTTCTAAGATTTGTCCGATGTGGGCTTCTGGCCCGTTGGTGAGCATCACTACGCGATCGCTCAACAATAACGCTTCATCCACATCATGCGTTACCATCACACAAGTAACGTTATGCTCATTGCAGATTTTCATCAACTGTTCCTGCAAACTCCCCCTAGTCAAAGCATCCAAAGCCCCAAAGGGTTCATCTAACAGCAACAACTTGGGACGAGTAGCCAAAGCGCGTGCGATCGCCACCCGTTGTTTCATCCCTCCAGACAACTCATGAGGGCGTTTATTCGCTGCATGGCGCAGTCCCACCATATCGATATGTTCTTCAATAATTCCCCGGCGTTCACCCTTCGGCTTACCTTGATGAACCTCATCCACAGCCAGAGCAATATTTTCTCTCACCGTTAACCAAGGAAGCAAAGAATAGTTTTGAAACACCACCATCCTATCGGGACTAGGATCTCTCACTTCCCGTCCTTCCAAAGTCACACCGCCAATACTCGCACGATCCAAACCTGCAATAATATTCAAAAGTGTAGATTTACCACAACCAGAATGCCCAATTAAAGAAACAAACTCCCCTTGCTTAATCTTCAACTCAATATTTTTCAGAGCAATATATCTACCGCCATTCGGTAAATCAAACACCCGATCAACGTGGTCAACTTCAACAAAAGTAGTCATAATTCATTAGTTACCATTATTCTTTTATTTTGAATTTTGAATTTTGAATTTTGAATTACCCGCAGGGGGTTGACTACTTTTGTTCTGCTACAACTTTACTAGCAATAAACCCTACTAATCTATCTAGTAATAAACCCACCAAACCCACATAAATGAGAGCCAAAATAATCTCACTCAAATTAGTTTCTGTGGTCGTGTTGTAAGCATCCCAAATAAAAGAACCAATACCCACACCACCGACTAACATTTCTGCCGCTACAATCGCCAGCCAAGATAAACCAATACCTATTCTCAAACCCGTAAATATGTAAGGAACAGTCGCCGGAAAGACTATTTTCAGGAAATACTTTGCACCCTTGAGTTTTAACACTCTCGCCACATTGATATAGTCTTGCGGAATTTGTTGTACACCGACAGTAGTGTTAATAATAATCGGCCAAATTGAAGTAATGAAAATTACAAATATTGCCGAAGGATTAGCTTGTTGAAATGCTGCTAAAGAAATTGGTAGCCATGCTAGAGGCGGTACAGTCCGCAAGACTTGAAATATTGGGTCTACGGCATTATAAACTAACTTATTTGCCCCAATTAAAATCCCTAAAGTAATGCCAACAATTGCAGACAAAGAAAAACCTAAACCAACTCTACCCAAACTACTCAATATTTGCCAACCCAAACCTTTATCACTTTCACCGTTATCAAAGAACGGATGAATAATAAAGGGATTCCAAGTTTCTCTGAAAGTTTCAATTGGCCCCGGTAACTTAAACCCAGGATTTAAACACAACAGTTGCCAAACTACTAGAAAAATTAATAACGCCAGGATAGGTGGTAGAACTTTTTCGGCAATAAATTTATCAAGATTTCTGCGAGACTTTTTTCTGAAATTCCGACTTCCTAAAACAGCAGCCATGTTTTCTCTTTTGTACGTGATTTTTACAGTGGTTTATATTTTAATGAGGACAGCAGCAAATTCTCTAAAACAGAAATATCACTGTTTTCTCCTAAGTATTTGCTCATCTGAGTGGTAACTCAAGCCACTCAGATTTTTTCTGATTAAACTTTCTTGATTGTCAAACCTTGTAAATATGCTTCTGGTTTTTCAGGGTCAAATTTTACGCCATCAAAGAAGGTTTCGACACCACGAGATGAGCTAGTAGGAATTTCTGCTTCAGGTACACCAATGGCTTTAGCCGCTTGTTTCCATAAGTCTTCTTTATTGACTTGATATACAATTTCTTTAATCTTGGTATCTTTTGGCAGATAACCCCAACGAATATTTTCAGTTAAAAACCAAATATCATGACTCTTGTAAGGATATGAAGCATTATCTGCCCAGAATTTCATCCGATGAGGAAATTCCTTTTCGGTGCGTCCATCACCATAGTCAATATTGCCTTTGGCTCTCTCAATAATATCTGCGGCGGCGACATTAAAGTATTTGCGATCGCTGCAAATTTTACACATTTCTTCTTTGTTTTCTAGCTTTTCGCACCACTGTTGAGCTTCTAAAACTGCCATTAATAAGGCTTGGGTAGCGTTGGGATTTTTATCAACCCAATCTTGGCGCATTGCAAAGGCTTTTTCTGGATGATCTTTCCATAATTCACCAGTAACTAAAGCCGAATAACCCAATTTTTGACTAACTAATTGCGCGTTCCAAGGTTCTCCTACACAGAAAGCATCAACAGTCCCAACTTTCATGTTGGCTACCATTTGTGGCGGCGGAACAGGTTCTAAAACCACATCTTGATCAGGATTAATTCCCCCAGCCGCTAGCCAATAGCGCATCCATAAATCGTGAGTTCCACCAGGAAAGGTAATGCCAGCTTTCAATGCTTTTTGATTGGCTTTAGCTTGAGTAGCAGCTTCTTTGAGTGCTTTGCTTTCTAACTGGACTTTGATTTCTTTGAACTTATTAGCAACGGAAATGGCTTGACCGTTAGTATTTAATCTAGCTAAGAGATACATCGGCACTTGATCCTTAATAGTAATCAAGTAAGGCATAGGGCTAAGGATATGTGCGCCATCAATCCCACCACCTGCTGAACCAATTTTGAGATTATCACGGGTGACAGGCCAGGATTTCTGTTTAATAACCTCTACATCAGTCATCCCATACTTAGCAAAGAAGCCTTTTTCTTTAGCAATAATCAGGGGTGCAGCGTCAGTGAGGGCGATAAATCCGAGTTTGGCTTTAGTTGTTTCTACCTTGGGTGCGTTAGCTACTGTCGAAACGTTAGAGGCTGGATTTGCGGAAGGTGCTTGTTCACCTGTAGTAGTTGAGTTGTTGGAGGCACAAGCATGAGTCACAATAGAAGCCGCAGCCGCCGCACCTGTGGTGAAAATGAATCTTCTTCTGGAAAAATTGCTCATTGTTCTTTAATGTGTTGTTAATTCGTCGTTATTGGGGATTGGGGATTGGGGACTGGGGACTGGGGATTGGGGATTGGGGACTGGGGATTGGGGACTGGGGATTGGGGATTGGGGACTGGGGACTGGGGATTGGGGACAAGGTAGACAAGGTAGACAAGGTAGATTTTATTTCTTCACTCACTACTCAGCACCGGCTAAACGCCGCGCTACCGCTAACATCACTCAGCACTCAGCACTCACTAAAGCCTCTTCTTTAGCTTTCGCGCCAAAGTGTTGGATGAGTAATTCTCGTAAAACTGGTTGTAAGTCTTCGCAGGGTATGCCTTTTTGAACGCATTTACCTAAATGTGCATCCTTACCGACTTTTCCACCCATGTAAATGTCAACGCCTTCTACGGCTTTACCGTTTTTTCGGGCTTTTGTTCCCATGAGTCCGATGTCTGCAACTTGGGGTTGTCCGCAGGAGTTGGGACAGCCTGTCCAATGAATGCGGACTGGGCGTGTAAATGTTAATTCGGTTTCTAGGGCTTGAATCATGCTGAGGGCGCGGTTTTTGGTTTCGATGAGGGCGAAGTTGCAAAATTGTGCGCCGGTGCAGGAAACTAGCGATCGCGTCAATAAACCAGGATCAATGGAAAATCTCTCCAGTAAAGGATCGGTTAAAAATGTACTCAAGCGCGAGTCGGGAATATTGGGAATAATCACATTCTGTTCAACGGTTAGCCGCATCTCTCCACTACCGTAAACCTCAGCTAGCCGCGCTAACTCAAACATATCCTCGGCATATAATCTACCCACAGGAATGTGCAAGCCTACATAGTTTAATCCTGGTTGTTTTTGTTTATAGACTCCAATATGATCCCGTTTTTCCCAATCGATTTCGTCTTTCGGTGCGGCGGGTAGTAATGACTTACCCAACCGTTTCTCCACCTCTAGACGAAACTTATCTATACCCCATTCATCTATTAGCCACATCAGCCGAGATTTCAGACGATTAGCCCGTAAACCGTTGTCTCGATAAACTTCTAAAATGGCTCGACATACCTCTAATACTTCTTCTGGAGTCACCCAAGCATTAAGAGGAATCGCCGCTTCACAACGTTTAGCAGAGAAGAAGCCACCGACTAGGATATTGAACCCGAAGATTGGGGATTGGGGATTGGGGATTGGGGATTGGGAAAAATCTTGCCCAGTCCCCAGTACCCAGTCCCCAGTCCCTTCTTTAAAGGCTGGAACGAAGGCTAAATCATTGATTTCTGCATGAACAGAATTGTCTCGACCGCCGGCGATCGCTATATTAAATTTGCGTGGTAGGTTACTAAATTCGGGATTCCCTTGTCCTTTGTTGGTGAACATATCTTGAATTTGTTGCACCAACTCGCGAGTATCATACAACTCATCTGCATCCAAACCCGCTATAGCATCACCTGTAATGTTGCGGATGTTATCCATCCCAGATTGGATGCTGGTTAAACCCACAGATTGAAATCGATTGAAGATGTCTGGTAAGTCTTCAATTCTGATTCCCCGCAGTTGAATATTTTGTCTGGTGGTAATATCAGCGTTACCATCATCCCCGTAACGCTGCACTACCTCTGCTAATACCCCCATTTGTTCACTATTAATAATCCCATTCGGCATCCGCATCCGCAGCATGAACTTACCGGGAGTAACCGGGCGGAAAAACACACCCACCCACTTCAGACGATGATCTCGGTCAGTTTCGTCCATTGCTTCCCATCCCAAGGAAGCAATTTGCGCTATTTCCTCTTTAATTTTCAAGCCATCTTTTTCAGCTTTCAATTTCTCGAACTTATTTAAATTGCCCGTGGTGATAGTTGCTGTATCCGTCACGTCACTTCGCTCCGAATTCAAAATAGCCTATATTCAGGCTTGTGCCTACAAAATTCCAAATTAATCACCATAACCATTCACCCGTAGGTAACTCCACGAGGCTGAAATCATGGTCAATGAATGTATATTTATGCCTGATTACCTTTACTCAAGATGTTGCTTAAGTCTCGTCAGTTGCTATTTCTAATGAATCGTCAGCCGCCTATTGTCATTGAACGCAACTTTTTTAATGAGGGAAGCACTTGTAACTTTTCACATAGGAAACATTTGTCAAGAGGTTGGCATGAATGTTTATGTAACAATTTCGACACTTATCAGGTTATGTTGGGATTTGCGATAAAATCGTATAAACAGCTACAAAATTTGAGTAATAATGCTTAAAATAAATCTGTATGATGCGTTTTCTGCATAACATGGGGATGGGGGACTGGGGATCGGGGATTGGGGATTGGGGATTGGGGATGAGGAGACAAGGGAGACAAGGTAGCGAATGAGAAAAACTAATGACTAATGACTAATGACTAATAACTAATGACTATTGACTAAAAATTATGAAACGTCGTGATTTTGTTAATTGGGTTGGTTTGGGTTTGTTAGCTAGTAGCTTACCTGTAGCGATCGCAGCTTGTACTACTCAAACAACTGCATCAGGCGAATGGCAAACTGTTGGTACGGTTGCGGAATTAGATAAGGCTGGGAAATTACTCAAGGAGAATTTACCTGTTGGTTCTGTTTTAGTGGTGGGTACATCAAAATCAGCTAATTTAGTGGCTGTCAATCCCACCTGTACCCATAAAGGTTGTATCGTGGAATGGAAAGATGCCACCAAAAAATTTGTCTGCCCTTGTCATGGTGCAGAATATGGAGTTGATGGTACAGTACAAAAAGCTCCAGCTACGAAACCACTCAAAACTTACGCCGCCAAGATAGAGGGTGATTCAGTCGTAGTTAAGCCCAGTTAGTATAGGCAGGGGCTAATCAATTCAAAATTCAAAATTCAAAATTCAAAATTAAAGAATTTTGGGAATGGGGCATTGAAATAAAGTCTACCTTGTTACCTCTTTCCCAGTCCCCAATCCCCAGCCTTTCAATTTTGGATCTAGGATTGACGATAGCATAGCGTTAGCGACGCAGAAGCGTCTTTTGGATTTGATTCAATCTAAAATCCAAAATCTAAAATCTAAAATTCCCAATCCCCAATCCCCAATTTAAGAATTCAAGTAAGGTTTTGTGAATAATATCGGGCAGCTTTTGGTGCAAGTACAGACAGCGCATAATGAGGCTGATTGGTCATCGCTAATTCAAGATTTACAGCAGTTGATTTTGGTTAATGACCCAAAACATTCAGAGACACTAAATCCAGAATATCTGTTGGAATTAGCATTAAAAATTCTAGAGATGGGAGATTTTCAGCAGCGTTGGGATATATCCAAGGTGCTGACTCAATTGGGAACTATCGCCATTCCCTCATTGATTGCCATCTTAGAGGATGAAGATGCAGAGGATGAGTTACGCTGGTTTGCGGTGCGGATTTTAGGAGAGTATCAGCACCCAGATGCGATCGCTCCTTTAGTAGAATTATTACAAACTACTGAGGATGAAGAACTGCAAGCGATCGCCGCTACAGCACTGGGACGAATGGGAAATTTGGCGATTCCTTACCTTTGTGAACTTCTAAAGCCAGAAGATACTAGACTTTTAGCAGTGCGATCGCTTGCCTATATTCGCAAGCTAGAAACTATCGCACCACTATTGAGTGTAGTTCAAGACTCCCAAGTTGCGGTACGAACAGCCGCTTTAGAAGCCCTCAGCAGTTTTCATGATGAACGTGTATCACCCGTACTTTTGAATGCACTAGAAGATGTTGCGGCTAGTGTCAGATGTGTGGCTGTCAAAGGTTTAGGTTATCGTGCCGATTTAGCCACTCAATTAGATTTAGTCGCTAAATTACAGCCTCGGCTCTATGATTTTCATATTGAGGTTTGTTGTACCACTGCCGTTACCTTGGCGCGAATAGGTGGTGATGTAGCGACTCAGCATTTATTGACGGTTTTAATTTCACCCCATACACCGATTACTCTACAACTAGAAATCATCCGCGCCTTAATTTGGGTAGAAACATTATTAGGTTTGGAATGTTTACAAACGGCACTCAATCAACTAACTTCAACCACAATCTGGCAAGAAATTGTCACGGTTTTAGGTAGAGTCAGAACACCAGAATTAATCACCAAAGCTACACAAATTTTGCTGGAAATGCTGGAAAAACAACATCCAGCCACTAAAATTACTGCTGTGAAAAGTGCGATCGCCCTATCTTTAGGTCAGTTGGGTTGTCAAGATGCTACGCCATTATTAACTGGTATGCTGGGAGATGAAGATGAATTTGTGAGACTTCATGCGATCGCTGCACTCACAAAACTAGGCATTCGTAGCGTGTAAGAATTTGTTGTTTCGCACCCAATTTTGCCATTATGACCAAAGAAAAAAAGTCAAACAACATTAATTTAAGTTCCCAGATTTATCTGTGGGGTATTTAATTTTGAATTTTGTAGGCGTAAGCCTTCCTGAAGGGTATTTTGAATTTTGAATTCGGAGCGAAGCGACGTGACTTTGACTGAACGTGTCTTGGAAGTCAAACAGTTTTTACACAAGACACCAATTTTTCAAGATATTTTAGATGAACAATTGCAAGCACTAGCTCATATTGCGATTCCCCAAACTTATCAAAAAGGAGAAACTCTTTTTTGGGAAGGAGACTCAGGAACAGGGTTTTTTATTGTCAAATCCGGCATAATTAAAGTTTTTAAAGTAGCCAATGGAGGTAAAGAGCAAATTCTGCACATTTTTGGTGCAGAAGAACACTTTGCTGAAGTACCAGCATTTGATGGCGGAAACTTTCCCGCATCCGCCGCCGCCTTAGAAAATTCGGAGGTGGTGTTTATTCCCCGAACAGCATTTTTGATGGTTTTGCAACAACATCCTACACTAGCGATCGCTATGTTGGGAACATTTGCCCGACATTTACGCCGATTAGCGCATTTAGTCGATACCCTTTCGTTTCAGGAAGTTCCAGAACGCTTGACAAAATATTTATTAATGTTGAGCGATCGCCAAGGCAATGCTGATATAGTTGAACTCGATTTACCAAAAGGACAATTAGCTGCACTTCTAGGAACAATTCCCGAAACCCTCTCCCGCGCCTTTTATAAACTCTCTCAATCTGGCATGATTGAAATGAACGGCACAAAAATTAAGTTATCTCCTCAATTACGCCAACATTAAAACCAACAGGTTTGATGAAATCCTGTATTTATTATCTACAAAGTTTCAATGGCTACAGGATACCAAACCTCCCCATACTTTTCTTTTAAACCTTGCCAAGCTTCCACTTGTCCTGGTTCATATTCACCTGGTTTACCCCATTGTAAAAATATACTCAAAGCAGGTTCTTGCTTTTCATCTAAAAAGCGAATTGCATAAGTTGTAAAATTACCTCTTTTTGCTTCTCCAGTTTCAAATTTCACTTGGGTAATTTTGTCCATATTCAAATGAAATTCAAAGCCCTCTGTGTGCATATTGGCATATTTACCCTTGGGCAATTCTGCATAAAAGAGTTTTTCTATTTTTCCCCTTGCTTCTAAAACTGCTGCACTACTAGTAACAATTAACCGCAGTGTTCCCAAACTTTCACAAGCTTCTAAAAATTCCTTTAAATTAGCCACCGTTAGTACCCTCTTCTATCAATTCAAAATTCAAAATTCTGTTCCCTAATGACTAATGACTAATAACTACTGCTCATATTTTTCGTATGCGCTGACAATACGCTGTACTAAAGGATGACGCACAACATCTTTTTGCGTAAACTCCGAAAAAGCAATCCCTTCAACGTGCTTTAAAATTTGCAAAGCTACCGCTAAACCTGATTGTTGATTCATTGGTAAATCCGTTTGTGTGATGTCGCCTGTAATTACCATACGTGAACGGAAACCCAAACGAGTCAAAACCATTTTCATTTGTGCGGGTGTGGTGTTTTGGGCTTCATCCACAATCACAAAAGCATGGTTTAAAGTCCGTCCCCGCATATAAGCTAATGGTGCGACTTCAATAATTCCCCGTTCAATTAGGTTGGCTACTTTCTCTTGATCAACGAATTCATAAATAGCATCGTAAAGCGGACGCAGATAAGGATCAATTTTCTGTTGTAAGTCTCCTGGTAAAAACCCCAGTCTCTCACCAGCTTCTACAGCCGGACGGGTTAATATGAGTTTTTCCACTTGATTGGTGAGGAGTGCTTGGACTGCAATCACTACAGCTAAATAAGTCTTACCTGTTCCCGCAGGGCCAGTACAGAAGGTTAAATCATGCTTACGAATTTGGTCAATGTACTGGCGTTGTTTAAAGGTTTTGGCGCGAACTTCATCGCCACGGCGAGTTTTGGCTAATACATCTCGCTGTAATTGTTGCAGTTCGTCTTGGCGATTGGTGTCTAAAGCTTGACGTGCGGTTGCAATATCGGCACTGGAGATAATATTGCCATGAATCCAGATATTTTCTAGCGATCGCACTAATCTAGCGGCTAATTCTTTTTGTGCGTCTGTACCAGAGATATATAATTCTTGCCCACGCAGGACTAAATTAGCTCCCGTTTGTTTGGCTAAGATTTTTAGGTTCTCTTCTCTATCACCTGCTAAAGCGATCGCACTGGGAACGTTAGGCAGCTGAATTATTAAGGCATCTGCCATAGTTATTATTTAATGTATGAGGGGCAATTTTTAACAACAATTGATTACTTGCGTTAGTTTTTTATTATTTTAGTAAAGTCTATTTTTATACTATCTTACAATTAAAAATCTGACTCATTTTTTAGTTTTATTTAGTTTAAATTTATGAATATTTTGACTATTAAATTCTGATATTTAGCCAGTAGAGACGCGATCGCATCTCTACTTTATACCAATTCTCCAAAATTAGGCAACAGATGCAAAGCCTGAAACTCAGATGGTATCTGACTTTCTGAATTGCGTTAGCGTAGCGGGACGTTAGTCCATTGCGAATTGCGAATTGCGAATTGCGAATTGGTATTACTTGAGGTTGCAACTAAATCAATTTAGTAGCGTCCACCTCTACGTGCTGTTTCTGCTTTGCGTTTACGGCGCAAGCTGGGTTTTTCGTATCGTTCCCGACGTTTAACTTCCGATAAAATGCCGGCTTTTTGAATTTTTCTTTTAAAACGTCTAATTGCTGAGTCAATAGACTCATTTTCACCTAAACGAACTTCAGCCACTCCCTGGTTTCACCTCCTGAGAGAGATTATCAGAGTTGTGTATCAGCATCACTAACTGTCTATAGTGGTAACTTTTGAAGGAAATTCCCAAAAGATTGTTCATCTTGAGAGTTTTTCCTATATTTTTTTTGGAAGATTCTGAGCGGAGGCGAGTTAAAAAGGCAAAATTTAAAAGGTAAAAGGCAAAATAAGAAGCAGTATTACCAGAGTTACAAACCCCTAATTTTATTTCAATTACCTAATTTTCATTACGGTAACTATCTTTTTCCTTTTTCCTTTTTGCTTTTTCCTTGAACCGCTCAGGCTTCTTATTTATTTTTAACCTAACGGGAGCGCGGTTTAACAACAGGTCTTGATGAATTACGCCGTTCTCGTGTTCTGGGAGTAGGCGATCGCTCTGGCTGATCTTCTTCAGCAGACAAACCTTCCCGTCCAGGGTTGGTGTTGCCATAAATATCCAGGTAAACTGTTTGTTGCGACAGTTGCGCCGCCGCAGCAATCACTGTCCGAATTGCCTGAATATTTCTCCCTCCTCGGCCAAAGACTTTCCCTTTATCGGTACTTTCAAAGGCGATGCGAATCCAAACCCGTTTTAAGGTTTGAGAAATTTCACAATCAACACTTAAAGACTCTGGAAACTCTAAAAATGGCTGCATCAAAAATTTGACTAGCCCAACATAGTTGGGGCTAGCTGTTGCTGCTGTAGGATTATGATGCGGTTGTAGCACTGACCTGTTCAAAGACATTGGCTTTTTGTAAGATGCGACGTACTGTGTCAGTAGGTTGTGCGCCTTGCTGTAGTCGCTTGACGATGCCGGGGACATCCAACCGCACTTCATCGGTTCTGGGGTTATAGAAGCCCAGTTCTTCTAAAGGACGGCCATCGCGGCGAGAGAGACTATTCATAGCGACAATGCGGTAGCTCGCTTCCCGCTTTTTACCGTATCGCTTCAAGCGCAATTTGATCATGATGGAAGAATCATTCTCCTATTCGTGGATAATTTCAGGAAGCGACCCGTTTAAAGTCATAACTTCCCATACTGAAATGCTAATTTTAGCACTTGTCTATGGTTTACGGCTATGATTTCTCAGAGGAAATTGGGCATGGGGCTAATCAATTCAAAATTCAAAATTCAAAATGAAAGAAATTTTATAGGGCATGGGGTATAGGGCATTGGATATGACTTACTGTTTACCTTGTTTACACCAGTCCCCAGTCCCCAATCCCCAATCCCCAACCTCAAAGATTCCCAAACCCTTTTTTCTTCTTATCTTTGGGTTTTTTCTTCTTCGCGCCGCCGCCGTTATAGCCGCGCCAACCAGGGGCTGCGGGACGGCCGCCCATACCAGCCAAAGCGTTACCCATACCGCCACCGCCGAACATTCCGGGCATTCCTGGGAAGCTACCTTGACCCATTTGCTGCATGAGCGATCGCATTTTTTGGAAATCAGCCACTAATTTACTTACGTCGGCTTCTCCATAGCCCGAACCTTTAGCAATTCGCCGCCTTCTACTGGGTGAACTCGCCAGTAAATCTGGGTCGCGGCGTTCTTGGATGGTCATGGAGTTGATCATGGCTTCACAGCGTTTTAACTGAGTTTCGCCGTGTTTTAGCTGATCATCAGAAAGCTTACCCATCCCTGGAATCATCTTGAGGATACCCCCCAATGACCCCATATTTTTCAATAGGCGCAGTTGCTTGACGAAATCGGTGAAGTCAAATTTGGCTGACAGGATTTTCTCCTGCATTTGTTCTGCGTCTGCTAGGTCGATTTCTTCTTGGGCTTTTTCTACTAAGGTGAGAACGTCACCCATCCCCAAAATCCGGGAAGCCATACGGTCTGGGTAAAAGGGTTGTAGGGCTTCGACTTTTTCACCTACGCCCACAAATTTAATCGGCGCGCCGGAAATTTGCCGTACTGACAACGCCGCCCCACCTCGGCTATCACCATCCATCTTGGTAAGAATTGCGCCAGTGATACCGATTTGTTCATGGAAGGTACGGGTAAGATTTGCTGCTTCTTGACCCGTCATGGAATCCACTACTAGCAGAGTTTCGTGAGGTTCAACTGTGGCTTTGATGCGGGCTAATTCCGCCATCATATCCGCGTCAATTTGCAGACGACCTGCGGTATCGATAATTACTGTGTTTACACCTTCCGCCTTGGCGCGTTCCACCCCTTGACGGGCAATTTCTACGGGGTCTGCATCACTCCCCATGTCAAAAACGGGGACATCAATTTGCTTACCCAGAGTGATTAACTGGTCGATAGCGGCGGGACGGTATACGTCTGTAGCTACTAACAAGCAACTACGCTCTAATTTGCGTAAATGTAAGGCTAACTTAGCGGTGGCTGTGGTTTTACCAGTACCTTGTAAACCAGCCATTAAAACGATAGTCGGCTTTTGTGCAGTTTCCGCTAGGGGAACATTTTCTTCCCCCATCACTTGCACTAACTCATCGTAGACAATTTTGATGAATTGCTGGTCAGGACGCACACCGCTAATGACTTCGGCCCCCTGCGCCTTGGCTTCAACTTCGCTAATAAAATCTTTGACTACCTGGAGGTTAACGTCTGCTTCCAACAGGGCGCGGCGCACTTCCCGCAAAGCATCTTGGATATTAGATTCCGAAATTTTATCTTGACCACGTAGTTTCTTCCAGGCGGATTCTAAACGTTCAGCTAATGCGTCAAACATATCTTAGTTACAGTTATTGAGCCAATGGGGATGTCCGAATCACCGTTTGGGTGCGATTCAGAATTTGTGAATTTTGAATGTGCTACTTACCAGCTTAGTAGTTTTTTCCCCAACTTGAGCCTACTGTGTACAAGCAAGTCCAAAATTTTCACGCTCAACCCAGATTCCGCCTATCACTAAAGTTCCAGGTTAACAGCAAAAGTCTACAAAATGTGGAAGAGGATGTTTGAAAAGTCCCAAGTTATGTAGCGAATACTTTCCTATTGACCGAAATTACCCTTAGAAGTGGAATTTTGATTGTATTTTCCTCGTTCTTTTAAAGAGGTTTTGGGGGTATCAATAAATACAAAAAATCATAACTAAGCACTTGTCAAACAACCTCTGAGGGTGAGGCGTTGTCAATTTTTAGATTTATCCTTCGTCGCATGGGTGAGGAATCTTTTTAGAAGCCAGCAGATTAGAAGCCAGCAGAACTTGGATATTTCTGTTTTTACAAGCATTAGAAAATTCATCCTGGTTAGAATAATACTTGTCCCCAAGCAGTTGCTCATAACCAAGAAAAGCAAGATCATGAATTAGGCCGCGACAGAATTTGCCCTCAAAGTATCCTCCATGTGTGTCAATTTTCCGAGGAAATCCAAAAAAGTGCGCTAAACACAATTCAAAATAATCGCAAAGTGTGAGGCAATCTTTTTTCCTCGCGAAGCTGAGAATCCCTTTCTCTGGTTCTTCTTCAGTATAATCAGTGCAATCAAAATATGTAAAACAATCGGCAATAGCATTCTCTTTAAGTTGAGTCTCACCACTCAATTCTAATAAAGTCTTACGCTCGGTTTCTTGGTACGTTCTAATTTCCAGATATTGATGAGGATTTTGAAGCTTATCTTTCTGAACATTAACTATACCGTATTTATCTTGACATCCATTTTTATTAGGAGGGCTATTAGGGTCTTGACATCCATTTTTATTAGGAGGGCTGTTAGGGTTACGATTAACTGTGACGTTACCTAATTTATATCCTCTATAACGGTCTTTAGATGGGAAACTAAAATAATTAGCTGCTGTTGAAGCCAAGCGTAATGCTAAGTCAGCTTCGTTAGAAAATACATAGGCTTCCTCACAACGAATCAAAGAAGATTTAAGAAAATTAGCCCTAGTAGTTAAAATCGATTCTATAGGAATATCTGGTGCAACAAGCACTAATCTTCCCAGGGTAAATACAGCACTAATGTTAGAAGAATGTTGATTTTTAACAGTGTTTATTGCATCATCATCAAACACATCAGCAAGGATACGTATCGTTTGAGTCGCAACTTCACAACCTAAACTATGAGCAATAAATGATATTTTAATTCTACTTTTAGTAATTCCCTCTATTCTTATTTTTTCCGCTTGTAAATCTTGGAAAAATTCAACTAAATCTAGGACACCATAGTTACTAGCACGAAAGCGATCGCGCGAATAAGTCAAGAGGCGAAGGATAATTAGTGCTGAAATTATGCCTATTATCAATCCGCAGAGGATGATGCTAAATATTCGCAATTGACTACAAATAATAATAAAAAAGATATAACATAATAAAACAGGCACAAACAATGCAATTTCATTGAAAAATAAATATAAATTTATCAGTTTTGCTGTTTTTGATGGCAGGTTTAGTTTTATAAACATGACTGTACATACTGCATATACAATCACAAATATTAGCAGAGATAATAAATTCAATCTAACCTCTAACCAAGGTGTTATTAAAAGTAATAATATAGTAGATATTACTACTACAGAGGAAATTTTTAATATACAACTAGGCAAAATTGGTAGTGCTTTTAAAGAATCAAACCCTTCTTTTAAAGGAGGTTCAGCAGGCCAGCGATAGCCAATAAAGACATAGTTACTTTTAGCCAATTCAAGTTTTGAATCTGGAGAATTTACATATTCCCAAGCTTCCTCATAGCGTTTTCTCGCATCTTTTCGAGAATTAGCATAGCCATGTATATGAACGACTAATTCAGGTGGATCATCTTTCTTCTTACTCTCATCAACTAAACGCTTGGCAATTTCCTGAATAAAAAGTTTATTCTTCTTATTAACTCCATTAACTTCATGTACATTTATTTTGTCTGCAATTTCAACATTAATAGTTGCTGTACTTATTACATAATATCCAGGTATTTTATCCTCCTTACAATTAAGATCACCAAGAGATTTAATGGTGTAGTAGGGGTATTGTATATCTGACATAAATTTGAATCCTGCTGATTAGAGAACAAGTATTGAATATATTAATTAAACCTAAAAATTAGGTTAAATATTACCTTAAGTCGAATTGCTGGTAAGAATATAATTTAATAAAATTAATTTATTCTTATACAGAAAAATGTTTTTTAGAAGACGTGTGAAAATTCATGATTGATGTATCAAAATATCTTTTTACCCCACCCTAACCTTCCCCTTGAAAATGTGAGGGAAATAGATATTCTGGTTTCCCCTATTTCTCATGGGAGACACTGCGTTGGACGGACAATGCCTGTGAGTGATCGCCAACCTAATCAAGAATCATGGTAAGCAATAATTCCAGGAATTTATACTGCCACAAATCTAATCATTACACGAGTCAATCTCATAAAGAAATTCAACACCTTCTCAGCTTGAATTGCCGCATCAATATCTCGCTTGATATTTTGCAGTTCGGCAATAATTTGGTCGTGATCTGGACTGATTAAAACTTGTGTGACTGTTGCTGCTATCACCGCATTGAGTGCATCATCACATTGTTCAATAGCTTCAAAGAGCATATCGACAAATTCCCAATTCTCTTCCTCTTCTGCTGTCGAGAGTGCAAATTGTAATCTGAAACGAATGTTTTCGAGACTTTTTTGTGATTGTTGAAAGACTTGTAGATTGATGGGTTTACCAGGAGACAGATTTGCTACTGAATCAATGCTATTAATAATCTGTTTTATCTGTTCTTTAATTTGGTCGAGGCTAGTTGTGGTAATCATCTTAAACTATCTCCTAATGATGAACAATCGAGAAGTTGAGAATTGCTAATTGTAGAAGGAAAATTCTGTCTTTGTTTGTTTAAAATATCATTCAAGATTGGATCTGCTTTAATTGCTGTTTGAATCTCTTTAAGTCTGACATTTACAGCAGTAATATCTGACCCAAAACTAGAAGCTATTCCTAAAGTTGTGGTGATTTTAGCAACAATTTCGTCAAAGCTTAAGTCTTTGTATGCCTCGATGAGTTGAGAAAGCTTTGCTCCTGTATCGGCTGTCAGCAAAAGTTTAGCTCTAGCTTGACAAATCATCGTTTTCTCTTGTGTATTAATGCTAAATAACTCATCTAAAAGTTGTTCTCCCTGATTGAAGATTTCTGTTTTCTCAGCCTCAGAATTAGCATTCTGAAATTGCTCTCTGAGCTTGTGAAAGCGAGAAAGAATGACAACTCGATCTGGATTTCTCGGTGAGGGTGGATCTTGAGCAATCAGTTCAGCTAGCAGTAGCATTTTCACGGTTAATCGCCTAGAAGGTTCAGCCGCTCTAGTAACTGCACCTGCTTCAGTGCCTAATAATCCAGCTTGTTCAATGTTGTTAAAAGTTTCGCCTGCTACGATATATTCTTGCTTGAGATCGTTGAGAACAGTATTAACAGGACTTGGTCGAGGATTTGTCCGCAGTTGTCTTTCAATTATTTGCGATACTTGGTCTATATCGTCAAATTCTATATTGCGATCGCTTAAGAGTCTTTTTACCAGTATTCGCCGCAGTTCAACTGTTGAACGTGGTAAAGGATTGAGTTGATAGATAGTTTTGACAGCTTCAATCGCATCACTTGCCTGACTTTTAAAGTTCAGTGCTGTCATTCGTAGTACAGCCCTCCTCTCTGGACTGCAACCACTGAGAACGATACTTGCTATCAATAAGATGAGAAAACTTTTTAATTGAACTGGATTTTTCATTAAGTAGCTTTAAGGAGTATCGGAAAATTCAATTAGATAATCTGGGGAATAACTCAGCTAAATTTCATATTCACAAAGCTAATGCTGACGCATTCTGAAAAAATTTCTCGTTGACTGAAAATTGAGAGTAATTAATACTTGCTTACAGACATTCAATCGGATAAAAATTCCTGAAATTCCTTTACAGCATCGCGTTTTAACCAAGAATTGATTTCCTTGCGTTTCACAGGCCCGTTATGCTTGACTGTAAACCGAAGAAGCCTAGCACAATACTCAATAGCAAATTTGTGGTTACTTTTCGAGACTTTGATAAATGTCTCGCAATCTGTCTTACCTGACACATCCTTAAGCAACTTTTTTAAACTAGGGTCGAAACCCATCGAATCACCTGAGCATTGAAAAATTCCAGCTTCTTCTGTACAAGGGGTGTCAGAGTTAGGATTCGTGCTATCCCTTCCTTCATTCCAATTCCATGAACTCTCGAAACCACCAAGTACCCTCAGTACCTCTAGCATGACGGCTTTGCGGTGAAGAAGACCATTCCAAGGATCGAGTTCTGGAGCAACACTGACATAAATATCGTTATTGTTATTCTCCTGAAATATTTCATCTGGAGCTTGCCTAGCCCAATCTATCAATTCATTCAGAAACGAATCTGGAGGAAGACCACGATTGTAAACTTTTGCTTTACATTCAATAAATTTCCTAGTCATTTAAAGTGCCTCAATAGAATTAATTACACAAATTTGTGGCATTACTGAATGACTCTCTATCTTTCGGTCAACTGTATAGTGTTTGAGTAATATCGGCGAGTGAAGAGAGAGGCGATCGCACTACAATGTAGCGACAGCGTAACTCACCGAATAATATTGAAAAATCCAGCTACAAGCCTTGAAAACTACATCTTTTATTTAGGCTTTTCTATCAATGTCTGAGTCCTAATAGCGATCAGTTAATCAGGTGTAATAGGAAGTTCCCACGCCGCATTCCACGATTGAGGGCCTATTTTGCCATCAACTTCCAATCCTTTTTCTTTCTGAAACTTGATTAAGGCTTCGTGATCGCTTTCGCTAAAAACACTATCATCTCCCTTACCCGTCGTACCCCCAGAGCCGAGATTCCAGCCTCGGTAAATCATTTGTCGTTGCCAAAGTAGTACATCATCTCCGCTCATATAGGGACTGGTTAAAGCGATGTAGCGTCCTGGCCATACAGGATAAGAAACCCTATCTCCCTCATCATTACTTGGTGCGCTAGTATAGGGCGGCCGTCCATAACCAATAATGCCTGTATTTCGCTTGCGGCGCATAACCTTTCCACCATTAGAATCATTGCCTTCAGAAGTGTTTCCTTCAATAGCAATGATATAGCCATCCTCGACCTGTTCCACAATACCAACGTGATCAAATGGAACACCACCATTCTTCCAGTCGTAGAAGACGACATCTCCAACTTTAGGGGTTGTATGCCACCACCCTTTATTTTTAAACCAATTAACACCGTCACCACAGTAAGAAAAGCCCTTCGGTGTCTTAGCGGGCAAAGGTACGCCAGCAGTATAAAAGCAATAGGACACGAACATGGCACACCAAGGTGCTTCGTTGAAGCCATACCAAACACCGAATTTATTCTGGTTAGAATTCGGAGGATTTTCCTTGTAGCCAATTTCCTTGGCTGCGATTTGAATGACTTTTTGTGCAGTAGTCATAGTAGTTTTGATCAATGCAATTTAATTACTTATGAATCAACTAATACAAATTTCCTAATATCGACACCAGCAAAGTTTACAATTTTAAGAAAAAAGTTAAGGATTTAGCACTAGCAAAGACCCAAAGACTTTCTAAATATCGTTTTCAGCTTTCCAAAAGTTTAAACACTTTGTAAATATTAGTTAATTTCATGCTTAACTTTGGAAAAACAACCAAGTTAAGAAAAATGTTCTGTTTAATTTCTTCAGAGATAATTCTGACCCCAAGGTACATTGAAAACAAAGTTGACTATTCAGCTAATTTTATATAACGGAGTGCTTAACGAAAAATAATTATCGACCATAGTTCTTGCGGCGACTGGTTTTGAAATTTTTAATAGTTTATGTAAAACTGCGATTTTAATGCTCCTACATAGAAAAAGTAAGAAAACATGATTTTTTTGTGATTGTATTTATAAGATTTGTAACTGTGCTGAATAATTTGTACAAGTGCATAAGTAATAACATGGTTCATTTATTCATCTATTACCAAGCACATTTTTATTTGATAGTTAAAATGCAATTACAATTTAAAAGTCATCTACGCCGACGGGGTGCGATTCTGACGGCTCAAGGTTTAAAAAAACTCAATCAGGCAAAGGCCCAGTTAGAAATTGAGCAAAACTTTAAGCGATGCACTCTTGAAGACCTCAGTGAAAAAACAGGTTTAACCTCTA
Source organism: Aliinostoc sp. HNIBRCY26 (assembly GCF_050235535.1). Taxonomy (GTDB): domain Bacteria; phylum Cyanobacteriota; class Cyanobacteriia; order Cyanobacteriales; family Nostocaceae; genus Trichormus. The sequence continues at coordinate 4,754,030 of NZ_CP189852.1, read as the reverse complement.
ATACACTTAGCAAAGTTTTTAATGGCTCAGTAAGAGTCGATAAGCGAACCTTGGAACGCTGCTTCAATGCCTTGAATCTGACCTTATTAAAAGACGATTATCTTTACCTGTTACCAGGACAAGACAATGTTGCAGAGATTGACTTAATGTCCTCGGTGGAAATCTGCTCAACCATCAAATCAATCTGCGATTCTCCGTTGAATATGCTGCATGATCGCAGCGACACCCCCCAAATCTACAAAATAAAGCAATTGCAAAACAATCCGCAACTTCGTCTGCTCACGCCACCAGGAGGGCAGATGCCTCTAGATTCATTCTTGTACATTGATCGTCCCATTCTCGAATCCCTCTGTTACGAAGGTATCCAGCAACCTGGTGCGTTGCTCAACATCCGCGCTCCTAAGCAAATGGGCAAAACCTCTCTAATGACCCGTATCTTGGCTTATGCTAGCTCTTTGGGCGATCGCACTGTTTGTGTGAACTTACAACTGGTTAACCACGAGATTTTGCAGAACCTAGACCGCTTCCTACAATGGTTATGTACCAGGGTCAGTAAGCAGTTAGGCTTGCCAAATGGGATTGTTAATTTTTGGGATAATTCCTTGGGTAGCAAATCCAATACCACTGATTATTTCGAGGATGTGATCTTAAGTAACCTTGTTCGTGGAGAACCTGCGAGGAATAATCGTCCTCTAGTCATTGCGTTCGATGAACTCAACCATCTTTTTACCTACCCCGACATTGCTAGTGAATTTCTCCAAGTTCTGCGAACTTGGACAGAGCAAGCCAAACAAGGCAACGCAAACACTAATCCTTGGCAGAAGTTACGACTGGTGACGGTTCATTCTACACAAACTCTGATGCCTCCCTCAATTGATCCCTCTTTGTTGAATACTGGATTAGTGATTGAGCTACCTGAGTTTACATTTACTCAGGTACAGGATCTAGCGAATCGGTGCGAACAGGAAATAAGCGAGCCACAAATCCAGCACCTGATGACTCTGTTGGGAGGACATCCCTATCGGTTGCAGTTGGCTTTTTATTACCTACAGCAACAGAGAATCAGCTTGGAAGAACTGTTAGAAAATTCTGATATCGCCTCTACTATCTATGTAGACCACCTAGAACAGCAATGGTGGAACTTGCAACGCTATCCCGATTTATTGCCATTGTTTACAGAAATCGTCAGTCAACTAAGTCCTGTAGATTGCGAGCTTGTACAAGGTTTGCAGTTGTGCAAGATGGGATTAGTGCATCTGCATGGTTTTAAAGCAAGTCTAGCCTGCGAGTTATTTCGCCCGTTTTTTTGCGATCGCCTACAGCAAATCAACAGTTAGGTGCTTAGTCGATACTGTTGGGGTTCAATTGCGACTAATATACCGAGACGTAGGGGAGGATTGAAACTGAGGTAGTTTCAGCCGAAGCGATCGCTTCTTTTTTCCTCGATAAATAGTCTGGTTTGTGGTTGAAGACATATTTCTATTGCTCAACCTCAAGAATGTATTCTTTTAGAGTAAATCAACCCAATGAAAAATATATTTTTGGGTAAAATCTCAAGCTTTAAAAAAATTATTGATTTTTTTGTAAAAAATTATGAAAACAGATAAAACATTTAAGTTAAAAATCTAGAAACATCACAGGACAGTTAGAACATTTAACTATTTTTTGTTACTTAATATACAGTTTTTCAACTAATAAGCATTATTGGCATTATTTTGTCAATTCGTATATTTAGTAAAAATAAATACGATTTTTTCTATTTACAAAATCAGCAAATTATCTGATCATAGCCAAACAATAAAAAGACAACTATCTGTGCCTTATGTATTTCAAAACCTGAGTGCGTAAAGCTTTAGTTGTAAATCTTTAATTAACTTTATGGGCAGTAAAAAATCTTGACAGAACTGGTAATCTATCAAAAATGAAATTGCTTGGCTGATAAATCAGTTTCTACGAAACTCTGCCACAAATTACTCCCAACTGATATCCATATCTTACCAGTTACCAACACATCCCACCAAAAAATCATCATGAAGGACTTCGATAATATTCAATTAGCAGAATTCCAACAACCGATTCGTTGTTGTAATGTTACAGCCCTGGCTTATGCGATGACTTCTTTAGGTTTTACAGCTACAGTTGATGATATTTTCTATGTAACGAAGCTACCGATCGCCTCCGTGTTAGATGATGGTATGACCTTGGCTGAAACCTATGACACTTGTGTGAAATATGTTGGAAATTCCAATTTACCACTAACTGTGAATTTGGAATATTTTGACAATCCATCAATGACGATGGAGAAGTTCACAGACATTGTAGAAAAGGCTGTGGTAGATGCCAATGATATTCATATTCTCAATTTCAATACTAAAATTGCTCACAATAACCCCAACTTAGAAGGGGGACACTTTTCACTGTTAGCAGACTATAACCCTAGTTCTCAAGAAATCACGATCGCAGATACCAATCCCAAGCGATACACTCGCTTTTGGAAATGTCCCATAGACCGGATGTATAAAGCTTGTGTGGATAAGGATTCAGCTTGCGATCGCTCCCGTGGGATGATCATTTTGCAAAAAGCTTCCCTCAACTAAAGTCTCCCCTAGCATCAAATCCAAAAACCTTTATTCATTAAGCACAAGCGGCCTTTTACCTACAATTTCAACAAGCAACTTGTACAACAACTACCCCAAACAAAATAGAGAATATGACAACCATCCCAGATAAGACCTTAGAAGCGCGCAATCGTGTAATTGAATCTGCTAACCGCTTGGGTGTACAACTCAATGAGCAAGAATTAGAGCGTTGGATGAATTCAATCACCGAAGCCACAGGGGACAGTGATATTGTGGTTGACGAAGAGACTGGTGTATTTGGTCACAAAGTCACCATGTTAGATTTCGACCCCAAAGAGTTAGAACGCTTTCGAGCCATAGGTAAAATAGTCGAATTTGATGATATTCCTGGTGTTGTGGAAACCGCGCTGGCTCTTTCTGGTTCGGCTGCACAATCGAAAGTGCAAACTCACCCAGGAGACTGTGATTACTTCGAGAGAGTCAATATTATTGCTCCCACCAGAGCCGAAGCTTGTGAGATTCTGGCGCGAATTATGCGTGAGAAAGCACTCAGTAGTATGTCTGGGGTTAACTTTCAATTTATTGAACTCAAATTTGGTAGCTATTCCCAAAATGTAATTCGCCATAATCACACCTATCACAAAGGTTCACCAATTTCCTGGTCTCCTGATGAAGTTGTAGCCGGAGAAATTCAAGCCAAGGATAGCCAAGGAAATCCTCTAGTCATCACTTGGGATGCTGTAGCTCAAGAACCTGGTTGGTGCAAGCTAGACTGGGTAGTTGCGGATCAAGTGCGTGGTCAATTGTCCAACGCCAGCAACGTCTTAGATGTGACTTGGGAAGCTCCCGACGGTACAATCACACCCCTAGATGGTTATCTAGACGGCTACTTCCAGGAGGTTTACTTAGATGCTCAATCTGCACCCATCTTCTCTAAACTAGTCAAACAAGTTTCCACAGATGTCTTAGATGACTATGTGGCAACATTAAAAAAAGAAGTCAAAAAATACGTTAGAGAAGACCATCTCAACTACGGTAAAGCCGCTAAACGTCTGTACAACATCTTCCGACTGAACGGCCAATATGAAGAAGCCGCCTTTTTGCGTGAACTGTTCGACGAGCCAGCCGCATTACTGTATCAAGTCCACTCCCTAGTTAAGACTGTCCAAGAGGCTACAGAAAAAGCTACTGTCTTTGATATCGAAAGTATTCTTGATCAGACTGATGAACTCATTATGTCAGTCATCAGGGTCTTGGAAGGAGAAGAGGAATTAGAAATTGTGCGCCATTTGCTGCGTTTATCTCGCTGTATCAGCCGTCAAAAACCAGACGTTCCCCTTGGCCCACAGGTAGAAGCAGCACAAGCCGAGGTCATGAATATCGTCAACAATTTCTTCTATGAAAAGATGACTGCATTACCTGCGATTAAGGCTTATCTCGATAGTCTCAAAGCCTAAAAATTTGTTTTATTAACTTTCACGCTGTAGGTTGTTTTGCAATAGATTGCAGAACAACTTTCCTTGTTGAATAGCATCATCTAAAGCAATATGCGTTAATGGTTGTTCCTCTAACCACTCTGTTGGGAGATTGCGCTTTCCAGATTCACTGTAGCTATTTTTCAAGAATGCCATTGCATAGGAACGGATATCTAGTGCAGAATGCTGAAAAGGACTGTCTCCCACAAAGTTGATTAAATACCAATAGACGAACATAAAATCATAGGCAGCAGGATAAGCAACAAAGATTGGTTTACCTGGTAATGCTTTTAACCAAGTATGATATGCTTGCATTACCGATGCTGGAGGCTGTAGATTAACTCGGCAGACTGCCCAAGCTTCCGGCTGTTGTGACCACCATTTCATAGTTTGGGGATGACCTGATGCTCCTGGTAGAGTTTCCAGGTTGGCTGAAAAGGTAGCAATTAATTGCTTATCTGCGGTGTAAGCTGCTGAACCAATACTAAGCATGGAATGAGGCCCAGGAATAGGGCCATCTGCTTCAATATCCGTGCTGATGTAGATTTCGATTGTCACCTGTTTTTCCTACTAGTCCGCCACACAAATTATGATAGGTCATAGATACCCGACTTGTTGAAAAAGTCGGATATCTGAACACCTGCAACCTGTCAAAATCTATCGGGTAGAATACTACTGGCCTGACGTATTAAATGATGAGGGGTTCGTAGTTGTGATTTATCGCTTAAGTCGAGGGCTAAAGCTCAACAACAAACCTTGTTGATTCCTGAAATGATTTGCCCATAAAAAGGAATCAAATATGAGTCCTAGAGAAGTCAGAACTGCGATCGCTAAATCTGGACGTTGATATACTGTGGTTGATAATTTCGCACATAGTTTAAGAGTTGATCTAAATCTCTTGTGTTAGTCAGACCAATACATCCAGAGGTACCATCTTCCCCATTGTTCTTGTTATAAGATGGGTCTACATGAATACCTAAGTCAGTGCGACCAGTGCGGAACCGAGGTGTGATTGGTAAAAACCTTTCTCCGGCTTCTGCAATAGTTCCACGAGTATAATTTTTTGCCACTGTATAGATGCCGTTGGGTAGTGGTGCTTCTGTCCCGGAACGATGGCGATTTTTATTTTGTGTATGGGTGCGTCCAGAGACTGCCAAAAAGCTCCCGACAGGCTGGTTATTGACGTATAGACGCAATTCAAAGAGTGGATTTCCTAAATCATTAGTTCTCCCAGACGGTGTGAGAGTCATGTAATTACCTGCCCCATTTTTTGTCCCAACGGAGACTCTTTGAGCTAGATAATTATTTTGTTCAATGTTGTGGCTATTCAATTGAATAGGATTGTTGTTTAATGATTCAGGTGATGAATATTCAACATTTGAACTGGGGTCATTATTGTTAGTAAAAATATCTTTACTACTTCTTTTTCCCTCCTTAACTGAAGATGGATTGTCTGGCAATATTTTTATGCTGCTTTGGGGTGGTATTTGACTTATCTGAGGAGATTTTATTGCTGCACTATTAGGACTACAACTTGTCAATAATAAGCAGCTAAAAGATATTAATCCGAGGCTATTTGGCATGAAATTATTGCCTACTTTTTCCTGTTTTTTCGACTTTAATTCCTGCCTCTAAGGGTAAACCTGCGAAGAAATGCTTATTTTTATGCCATTTTGTAAAATTCAGTATTAATTAGCATTAATTTTAATGGCTTCTTAAAGGATTATCTTGATATGTTCAAGTTTTCATGAAGTAATTATAAAGACTGTGTATTTTGATGAAGGATGTGGCTCTACTCAGTAATCAGTGTTTCTAGTTTTTAAACTAAATGTGACCTAATTTGATGAAATAACTTCGCAAATATAGATTTTGATTGTCTGTACTTAAGCAAAAGTTTTAAAGTTGGGTAATTACGGAAGAATTTTTGGACTGCAAAATCATCCCGCAAATAAGCAGTTCTTTGTTTTTATAGGAATTTGATTTGATTGCTGAAATTACTTAGGGCTTGCGGAAAAAGTCCTTTAGTGGAGGTAGGGAACAGGCTTCCGCCGTGAGCGTCAGCCGAACGGGAACGGGGAACAGGGAACAGTTTTACCCTAATTTTTTCCAATTTTTTGGAGGCAAAAAAATTGGAGATGCAAACTTTTTCAGCCTCATATCCTTTGCATTTCTTACTCTGATTCAGCAACACAGGTGGAACAAATCTAAAATACTCGCTGTGTTGTATCCGCTACCTTGGTGCAGCCTCGCGTAGAGAAGACAGCCAATCTAAAATCTAAAATCCAAAATCTAAAATTGATTAACTAGGTTTTCTACAGCCTGGGCTTGATTGGGTAAGGCGGCTGTTAGCACTTCAGTACCTGTTGATGTTACTAAAACATCATCTTCAATGCGGATACCTCTGACATCGGCAAATTGTGAGAGACGTTCCCAATTCACGACGTTTTGATATTTTTCTCGGTGTTGGGGGTGATTTAAAATAGCTGGGACTTGATAAAATCCAGGTTCAATGGTGACTAACATTCCTGATTTTAAGGGACGATTTAAACGTAAGTAGCCTAAACCAAAGCGATCGCTTCTTTTTCTTTCTGCTTCATACCCAGCTAAATCCCCTAAATCTTCCATATCATGGACATCTAAGCCTAGTAAATGCCCGATACCGTGGGGGAAAAATAGGGCGTGGGCATCCATCTCTACTAAATCTTGGGGATTACCCTGTAAAATGCCTAAATTTACTAAACCTTCGGCGATGACTTGCGCCGCCAATAAATGAATATCCCGATATTCTACTCCTGGTTGTATCTTGGCAATACAAGCATCATGAGCCGCTAGGACAAGATCATAAATATCTCGTTGCGTAGGGGAAAATTTACCAGACACAGGCCAAGTCCTGGTGATATCACTAGCCCAACCCATTGGCGTTTCTGCACCGACATCGGCGAGAAGTAAATCTCCTGGTTGCAACGGGTGGTGATAGGTTTCGTTATGCAGAACTTCACCATGAACTGTAACGATGCTGTTATAGGCAGTAGTCATATTGTGGGCGATGATCACCCCTTCCATTGCCGCGCGGACTTCGGCTTCGAGTTTAGCTTGGGGTGTGGCTACCATGCCGGCTTTGTGCGCCTCAATACTAATAGCGGCGGCTTGGCGCAGTTCAGTGAGTGCGCCTGCATCGTGGGTGAGACGTAAGGTTGCGATCGCTTTTGCTAATTCTCGGTCTCTACCTTCTAAATCATAGGGTGAAGAGACTGGTCTTTGCAGAATTTGTGACTGTACTAAGGTAGTGCGATAATTCTGCACCGGAATTGATGCTGCGTCTTTACCTCGGTGTTTTAATTCTGACATGGTTTTGGCCACGTCAGCACCAATGATGGCGGCGATTTCTTCCCGTTTTGGTAGTTCTCCATGCCAAAGTGCGCTACTTGGTTCGGGGTCATCCATAAACAGTTCTAACTTTCCCGCTTCTAGACGAATGGCTGCGTGAGGTAAAGGCAAGCCAGCAAAGTATAAAAAATGACTGCTAGCCCGAAATGGATAAGGGTTAGCAGGAAAATTGCGGGGGCTGTTGTGACCTGACCACAGAATGACGGGGAAATCAATTAAGGTGGCGAGTTGTTGCCTACGTTGTCGTAAAGTATCAGCCAGGGAACTAGAAATGTTGTGGATTACCATCACCATTCACACAACTTTGATTTATTCTTATTTTAATAAAATTTAGGGGTTTAAGTCCCCAGCTTCTATCAAGCCGCAAGTGTTGTGGCGTGGTCTAAATCCCCGTTACAACACTTAATTGCGAATTGCGAATTGCGAATTGCGAATTGGTTTAATTTTTCTTGTCTTTATCATCTTGATCAGCTTCATCCTGCTCATCATCTTCGTCTTCTTTATCTGTTGTTGAATCTGTTGGGGCTGGGGAAGAATTACTGTTTATAGTTGGGCGTTCTATGCCGGTGGGAGATGTTTGACCATTACCACAACTCACTAAACTGAGAAATATTAGCCCGAAAGAAATCGTTCTAAGAAGAGTTTTTAAAATTTTGATGGCAAGATTTTCTGCTTGATTTAACAACATAATTTTATTTATCCTTAGATGCTGGCCTTAAATGCTTATGCTCAATTTCTCTCAATTGTTTTAGTTTGCCCAGAGCGATCGCCTTAGTATATACTTCTGGATTATCTATATTTAAGCTGCAAATTGACTAGTTTGAATTGCAGTGTCATTTTATGAGACAAATTATTACTCAGGTGGATGCGTTTACCAACAAACCCTTTGCAGGGAACCCAGCCGCAGTTTGTGTTTTAGCGACTCCGCAAACAGACGCTTGGATGCAGAATGTCGCCCAAGAAATGAATTTATCGGAGACGGCTTTTTTAGTAAAACTAGATGATGGCTTTAGTCTGCGCTGGTTTACGCCGACAACAGAAGTACCGCTTTGTGGTCATGCAACCTTAGCTAGTAGTCATGTACTGTGGTCTGAAGGGCATTTATCAACCGATGAAGACGCACGTTTCCACACCAAAAGCGGTTTACTCATTGCTAAACGCCAAGGTGACTGGATTGAATTAGATTTTCCCGTGATTCATTCTCAACCAACTACTGCACCGCCAGAACTGAGTCAGGCGTTAGGAGTACCGTTGAAAACAGTTATGCAGAATAGTTTGGGTTATTTAGTAGAAGTAGAATCAGAAGATTTAGTGCGACAGATGCAGCCCAACTTTCAGCAGATGAAAAGTTTACCGATGGCTGATGTGGTGGTGACAAGTCTTGCCAAAGCTGAGTCTGAGTATGATTTCATTTCTCGCTTTTTCGCACCAGGTTTAGGAATTAACGAAGATCCGGTTACGGGCGCAGCCCATTGTTGCTTGGCTGCATATTGGCGCGATCGCCTCCACAAAGATCAATTTTTAGCATACCAAGCATCCAGCCGTGGCGGAGTTGTGAAAGTCAATTATGTGGGTGGGGATGGGCTACGCCCCACCGTAGGCGATCGCGTTTTGCTAGCAGGACAAGCTGTGACAGTCTTACGGGGAGAATTAATTCTTTAGTCCCCTAATCGAGTTAAGGGACTTCCAGATCAAAAAATATCCAAACTGTAGGGTGCGTCAGTATAAATAATCTCTTGGTATAGTTAGGTTTTCTCGCACTGACGCACCCTACTAAGCTGTTTATTTGGGATAATTTATTTTTTGGTGTTCCCTAATACAACTATCCAGCATGAAATGCTTAAGGTTTAGCAACACTAGTCACATTTTTACTCAAAGAAGCTAAAGCCGTTAATACCTTCTGTTTATTTGGTTTAGAAGATTTCAGACCTGCTTTAATCTCATCGGCTTGATCTTCAATATCTTTGTAGGTATTAGGAGATTTAGCTTTGACTCCATCTTCAACCTTTGACCAGGAATCCTCGAATTTCTCAAATTCGCCTTTAGCTTTAGTAAAATTACCTGCTTCAACTGCTGTTTTAGTATTGGTAATTACACCTTCTAGACCTTTGAAATCAGTGGTTTCTGTGGAAGTTGCTACTGTTTTAGTAGTATTTTCGCTAGGTGAAGCCTGCGTATTAGGTTGTTCAACTTTGTTACATCCCACTAAAGCTATGAGACTGATAATAGTAACCATCATAACTGGTTGAAAACGCTTCATAATTAACTCCTCAAAAAACTTGTATTTGTAATTGATGATGTGTGTTTAGGTATCACACCCACCATAAACAGAAATATTTAAGATGATATTTCTGCTATTCAATTATTAAAGATGTCGAGAAAAAAGACTCGGAAATTAACTATATTTTTCTTTTGCTGAATTTTTTACCTACTGTGCAGTATCTTAGAACAGATATCAGTAAAACTGCTCACACTAATTATTTACATCGAGCCTCAGCAAGTAAAACTAGATTCTTCTGTTCGTGTCTGCATTTTCAGTTATTAGCCAAAAAGTTTTCATCGATAACAGAACCACCATGAAACGTTCATTTCGTAAGTATCATCGGATTCTCGGCATAATTATATCTTTGCCACTGATTTTGACCGTATTGACAGGGATGCTAGCAACTTTTGTTCGTGAATGGTCGATTAGTATAGGAGTCCCTGCTAGCTTACTGTTGAGCATTCATACAGGAGAAATTTTCCATCTTGAGGGAATTTATCCGATTTTGAACGGATTAGGATGTTTGGGGTTATTAGCAACTGGATTGAGTATGTCTGGATTATTTTCTAAGAGGAATCGTTAATAGTCTTTAGTTTAATGCCCAATTCTCAATGCCCAATTCCCAGATTTACAAGTCACAATATTAAAGGCAACTTATGTTAATTCTTCAAAATGCCTACTAAAGTAACGGCAACTAAAAACCGAAGTACGATGCAATCCTGTGACTGGCCGATTGAACAGTTACCAGGATTGAGTCCAGAAGAACAATTACAATTACACAACTGTGGAATTCAAACCACCCTGGGGTTAGTTAAACAAGGCAAAACTACGCAAGACAGGCTAACTTTGTCCAGTAAGTTACAAGTTCACCTGCAATATGTCAATAAATGGATAGCCTTGGCTGATTTAGCGCGTGTTCCTAGTGTGGGAGTACAGTATTGTGGTTTACTACTACACGCAGGCGTTGGTTCAGTAGCACAATTAGCCCAAATTCCCACCCACAGATTACACAAACAGATTTTACGCTTGCAAGTAGCAACTATGCAGCGTCGCGATTTGTGTCCATCTGTTGAGTTAGTTCAACAATGGAGTCAACAAGCGAGGAGAGTGATGAGTGCTGAGTGCTGAGTTGTGAGTGCTGAGTTGTGAGTGGTGAGTGCTGAGTGCTGAGTGCTGAGTTGTGAGTGCTGAGTTGTGAGTGGTGAGTGCTGAGTGCTGAGTGCTGAGTGTTTAGTAATCAATTCTTTAATTTTGAATTTTGAATTTTGAATTGATTTGAGTGCTGTTAGCGGTAGCGCGGCGTTTAGCCGGTGCTGAGTTGAGAAATCAATTCTACCCTGTCTCCCTTGTCTCCCTCATCTCCCTGCTCCCTGCCCTCTACCTCCTTCTGCCCTCAATCCTTCACCAACACCCCATTGAGAAAGATATCGGCTAAACCTTCGGCCATTTGCTGCATTTGTTGGGGGGAAGCATCAGGTTGCATGAGGGTGTTGTTGGAAAAACCTGCGATCGCAAACATTCCTAAAAAGACTTTTGCGACTAAGTTGGCATCCATTTGGCGATAAATGCCTTTATCCATTGCGGTTTGGAAGAAGGCTTCGGCGACATCGGTCATTTTGTTGATGACTTCGATTTGAATGCGATCGCGCAAGTCTGGATGGAACTGCACTTCCATAAAGCACACTCGCATTAAATCGGCATTTTTGTGCAAATTCCACATCCGGCGGCGCATTACTTGGGCTACAGCTTTATAGCTGCCCATTTCGCTTAATTCTGTCAGTAAATCTGTCAGAATATCCACCCAGCCCGCAGTTGCTACCTCCACCAAAATCGCTTTTTTATTTGTAAAATGCCGAAATAAAGTCCCTTCCGCCACCCCAGCTGCTTGTGCTAAGTCACGGGTGGTAGTACCATCAAATCCTTGAGATGCAAATAATTTCAGTGCTGCCTGTAGAATGCGGGAGCGTGTCTGGGCTTCTGAGGGTGGGGGAGAATTAAAAACTCGCATAATAGTTATTGTAAAATCTCCGGAACACGGTTTGTAGCATTATTGTCTAACGTCAGGTACTAAAAGCACAGAAAGCTTAATACAAGATTAACGCTCCTATGACTAAGTCACCTGCTACCTAAGTAGTGAAAATTTATTGTACTCGTTGCTTATGAATCAGTTCAGTCGCTCGCACGCCCCAGATATGAAACATCCGTTATACATTCCCGCTTTTTTCAACAGGGATATCTCCCGCCGACTGTTAACAATTTTCTTAACACTATTAGTTGGCTGGTGGGGGATAGTACCATCAATGGCTTTAGCCCAGACTCAAACTCTATCCCCTGTTGAAACTGCACTCCAACTCAGCAAAACCCCTACAACTAAAAGTTCGATTCAACCCTATCTAGACCGGGTAATTAAGAATCTCACAGAGTTTCGCTTGAGTAATGGCATGAAGTTTATTGTTTTAGAACGCCATCAAGCACCTGTAGTTTCCTTTCTCACCTACGCTGATGTGGGTGGTGTGGATGAGCCGGACGGTAAAACTGGTGTTGCCCACTTTCTAGAGCATTTGGCATTTAAAGGTACTACCAGCATTGGTACAACTGACTACAAAGCCGAAAAACCTCTGTTAGAACGTTTAGAACAGTTGGATACTCAAATTAGAGCCGCAAAAGCCAGTGGGAAAAAAGATGAAGTCACTAAATTACAAGGGGAATTTCAGAAAGTTGAAGCACAGGCAGCTAAATTAGTCAAGCAAAATGAGTTAGGGCAAATCGTTGAGCAAGCCGGCGGTGTGGGCTTAAATGCTAACACTTCCACAGAAGCGACTCGTTATTTCTATAGTTTCCCTTCTAATAAGTTAGAACTGTGGATGTCCCTAGAGTCTGACCGCTTTCTTGATCCTGTGATTCGGCGGGAGTTTTATAAAGAAAAAGATGTAATTTTAGAAGAACGACGGATGCGGGTGGAAAATTCCCCCATTGGCATGATGATTGAAAAGTTTATCGATGCCGCTTATAAAGTCCATCCTTACAGACGACCGGTGATTGGTTATGACGAAGATATTCGTAACCTCACACCCAAAGACGTACAGGATTTTTTTGACACTCACTATGTACCCAGCAATATTACAATTGCAGTGGTGGGTGATGTCAACCCAACAGAGGTAAAAAAATTAGCACAGACTTACTTTGGTCGCTATCAGTCAAAACCCAAAGCCCAAGCAAAAATTCCTGTAGAACCAAAGCAAACCCAAACACGGGAAGTAACTTTAGAATTACCTTCCCAACCTTGGTATCTGGAAGGTTATCATCGTCCGGCTGGTACTCATCCTGATAACGCAGTTTATGAAATTATTGGTGGTTTATTAAGTAACGGACGGACATCAAGATTATATAAATCTTTGGTAGAACAAAAACGGGTAGCTTTAACTGCCCAAGGTTTTAGCGGTTTTCCTGGAGATAAATATCCCAACTTGATGCTATTTTATGCTTTGACTGCTCCTGGTCACAGTGTTGATGATGTGGCGACGGCTTTACGCCAAGAAATTGACAAATTGCAAACCCAACCTGTAGCCGCCTCCGAATTAGAACGGGTAAAAACCCAAGCACGAGCAGATTTACTCCGCAGCCTCGACTCTAATATGGGTATGGCACAGCAACTTTTAGAGTATGAAGTCAAAACTGGTTCTTGGCGGAATCTGTTTAAACAATTGGATGAAATTGCGGCTGTGACTCCTGCCGATATTCAGCGAGTAGCCAAGACAACATTCACACCCGAAAATCGCACAATTGGCAAATTGCTGTCCAAACAAACTTAGTTAAAAATTCTCAATTCCAAAGTAATTGTTAGTTCATTTTGAATTTTGAATTTTGAATTTTGAATTTTGAATTTTGAATTATTGATCAGGTGAGGGTTCACAGGTAAATGTCCAGGAAAATTCAACATGGTAAGCGACTGATTTACGCGTTAATGGTTGCTTGTACCTTTTTATTGGTAACTTTTAACTTTTCTCCAGTGGCGAAAGCAGCAGCCAAGCATTACACGGAGTTGCAGTTTGCGCCGTTACCGGAAATTAAATTGCCCAAGTATGAGCGATTTGTACTGCAAAATGGTTTAGTTGTGTATCTGATGGAGGATCACGAACTACCTTTGGTAAGCGGTACAGCCTTAGTACGGACTGGTAGTCGTTGGGAAGATGGGAATAAAGTCGGACTAGCGGCTTTGACGGGTACGGTGATGCGGGATGGGGGAACTAAAAAACATACCGCCGATGAGTTAAATGAAATTTTAGAACAACGGGCTGCATCTGTAGAAGCTAGTATCAGTGAAGGGGCGGGAAGTGCTAGTTTTGATGCTCTCAGCGAAGATGTAGAAACGGTGTTTGGGTTGTTTGCTGAGGTGTTAAGAGAGCCAGTATTTGCTCAAGAAAAGCTAGATTTAGCCAAAACTCAAGCTAAAGGTGCGATTGCACGCCGGAATGATAATCCTGATAGTATCACCAGCCGGGAATTTCGCAAACTGATATACGGCAAAGATAGCCCCTATGCGCGGACTGTAGAATATGCCACGATAGATCGCATTACTCGCGAAGATTTAGTGCGCTTCCATGGGGATTTCTTTCACCCCAATAATACGATTTTAGGGATTGTGGGGGATTTTGATAGCAAAAAAATGCGATCGCTCATTCAAGCTCAACTGGGTAATTGGCCACGTAACCCCAAAATGATGAAATTACCTTTACCAGAGGTAACACAGGCGAATACAGGGGGCGTATTTTTTGTTAACCAACCCCAGTTAACCCAAAGTAGTGTATTGGTGGGACATTTGGGAGGGAGGTTTGATAATCCTGACTATGCGGCTTTGGATGTGTTGAATGGGGTGTTAAATGGCTTTGGCGGGAGGTTGTTTAATGAATTGCGATCGCGTCAAGGTTTAGCATATTCTGTTTACGGTGTATGGAGTCCCCGTTTTGATTACCCTGGAATGTTTATTACTGGGGGACAAACTCGCTCTGATGCTACTGTGCAGTTTGTCAAAGCTTTACAGGCAGAAATTAAACGCATTCAAGCACAACCAGTCACAGCACAAGAACTAACTCTTGCTAAGGAGTCTACTTTAAATTCCTTTGTCTTTAACTTTCAAGACCCTGCTCAAACCCTCTCGCGGTTAATGCGCTACGAATATTACAACTATCCGGCTGATTTTCTCTTCCGCTATCAAAAAGCTGTCTCTGCAACCACAGCCGCCGATGTGCAACGGGTAGCGAAGCAATACCTCAAGCCAGAAAATCTCGTAACTCTGGTAGTGGGTAATCAAACCGCTATTCAACCGCCATTAACACAACTAGCAACGCAAGTAACGCCAATAGACGTGACTATTCCTGGTTCACAACCACAAGCTCAAAAGTAAATGCGCTAGTTTGTAGTCAGTCCTTTAACTTGATTTTTGCTCAGGATTAAAGCAATGACTGCCAATATAAATACCTTGACAGCTTGTCTGACAAAACCCTGGTTTATTTTATGAACTGGGGTTTTTCCTTTGCTCAAGACAAAAAACAGCAACATGATCAAAAATCCGGTTTAATAGACAAAACTTTCTTAATTCTGTCTGAAAATATCAGCAAAAAATATTGACTTCCACACATAGAAAATCAAAATATAAGGGGACAATTCTAATTTTTGAGTTAGTTCTGTCCCTGTCCTGTACTGCTCTCAATAATATGACCGTATTTAAGGAGGCAAGCAAATGGTAAGGATCACAATCTCCGATCTTTCTCCTGACGACGAAAGTAAATTTATTAATGAACTGACGACGTGGGAGATGAAGACGATATATGCTGGCGCGGAAAGAAGTTATGGCAGAAGACAAGCGGGGGAAAATACTCCAGAACAAACTAACACCCCAGGCACGGATGTAGACTCGATTCTTAATCGATGGATGAATGATCTAGAAATACGAGTTCAAGACTTACGAAGACAACTAGGGATTTCCAGATAGTTGTTGCTCAATAAATTGAATCTTCATGATTATCGTGTGTTTTAGTTCTGATTAAGATTATGCACACGATTTTTTTAGGCTCATTGTCACGTATCGCCAATATTAGATATTTGTATGCCTTTTCAGATTGCGTCGGTATTTAGCTGAATCCAGCACATCTTAGTTATTTAAAAAAATATGCTCTATTTTCAGACTTGCATAAACATAATGTTTCTACGTTTATCCTTTTTCTATCACAGAATATCAAATAGAAAATAGACATATCTTACTAATATATGTCTAGCCAAACTAACTTTTAACCTTGATTTTCATGAGAAACATAAATAAAAATTGAATCAACGGTTAAGCAATCACTTAATCGCCTGCAAATCACAGTTCAAACAGAAATTGTTTTAGGAGTCTATCATGGCATTTATTGCTATTAACGAATTACGTGCTACTGGTGCAGAGTTGTTCCAAGATTCTGAAAGCTTCCTCAATGATTTGAACAATCTGGATAATTCTATTGCTGGTGCTGGTGATGACTATTCCAATAGCACTGGTGCAGTTTTAGGTCTTGTTGAAAAGGGATTTGAGTTTGGTGTGATCGGTCTAGGCATCAATGGTATTGTTCACCTAGCTAAGTCCTTTAGCAGCAACGGTGGGCTTTACTACTAAATCTCAGCCTTTCCGATTAGCGACTGTGTAAAACAGAAGCAGAATAGTTCTGTTGAAATTGTGGCATTAGCGATTAAGCAATCTCAAAATCTGGGTCTTAATTGCTAGAACTTTCTATCCAAAATTGAAATTGTTTTAGGAGTCTATCATGGCGTTTATTGCTATTAACGAATTACGTGCTACTGGTGCAGAATTGTTTCAAGATTCTGAAAGCTTCCTCAATGATTTGAACAATCTGGATAATTCTATTGCTGGTGCTGGTAGTGGCTATTCTAACACCAGTGGTACAGTTTTAGGATTAGCTGAAAAAGGATTTGAGTTTGGTGTGATTGGTCTGGGCATTGATGGCATTGTACACCTAGCTAAATCCTTTAGCAGCAACGGTGGGCTTTACTACTAAATCTCAGACTTTCAGATTAGCGACTGTGTAAAACAGTAGCTTAATAGCTCTGTTGTCATTGTGGTTCAGCGATTAAGTAATCTCAAAATCTTGGGCTTAATCGCTGGCACTTTCTAGTCAAAACTAAAATTTTTTTTAGGAGTCTATCATGGCATCTATTAATCTGACCAACTTACAAGTAACTGGTGCAGAATTGTTTCAAGATTCTGAAAGCTTCCTCAACGATTTAAGCAATCTGGATAATTCTGTTGCTGGTGCTGGTGGCTATTCTGATAGCACTGGTACAGTTTTAGGTATTGTTGAGAAGGGATTTGAGTTTGGTGTCATTACTTTAGGTATCGATGGCATTGTACACCTAGTTAAGTCCTTTAGCAGTAACAATGGTCTTTATTAAATCTCATAATTTCTCATTAGTGACCATGTAAAACAGCAGCTGAATAGCTCTGTTGTAATTGTGGCATTAGCGATTAAGCAATCTCAAAGTCTTGGGCTTAATCGCTGGCATTTTCTCCTAAACAGTGTTGAGTAGATATGATAAATGTTTATTTTATACTCAACACTATTTTGAAAATCAAAAAACAGTTATGAATGTTGTTGCTTATCTTAAAACTATGCCACCACTGATTTTAAGTTCTCAAAACCTGTTTGAATATCTTATTTCGCTGAACTTGTGTACTTATGATGAGCAGTTATCAAGTACAGTTGAATTAAAAGCTGCTAAGAACTTTAATTTATTAGTTACCCTTCCAAACGGTAGGAAGTTACTAGTTAAACAAGAACGTCACAACTTGGAAGGAAGAGCAAGTGGTGAGTTTTTACTAGAATGGCGCATTCATGATTTTTTACGCAATTTTCCAGAATTGGAAGATATTCGTGCCAGCATATCAGAAGTAGTATATTTTAACAGTGAAAATTCTATTATTATTTTCAATTATCTTGATAACTATCGAGATTTAATGGATTTCTACATCAAGGAAAGTCTAAAATTCTTTCCTGTCGAGATAGCCAAGGCGGTAGGGAATACTTTAGCTTCCATTCATCGGATGACAATTAATCGTGACGAGTATCGGGAGTTTTTTCAAGATAGTGATGCTCATCTCCTGAATCAAAGAAAGCTCAGTCTCAATCGTGGACTAGATAGACTGACACCAGAAATTTTTGGCAAAGTTCCGGCTGATGGACTGAAATTTTTTGCTTTATATCAACGCTACGATAGTTTGGGGCAGGCGATCGCAGAATTAATCAATGCTTTTACCCCATGTTGTCTTACCCATAATGATTTGAAGTTAAATAATATACTTCTCTCCATCGATTGGGAAACTGCATCTGCTGATCAAATTATCCGCTTGATTGACTGGGAACGGGGTAACTGGGGAGATCCCGCCAATGATTTAGGAACAGTCATCGCCAGTTATCTGCAAATTTGGTTGTATAGCATGGTGACAGGTAAATCGATTGCAATTGATGAGTCCTTACGTTTAGCCGCAACCCCTTTGTATGTTCTGCAACCTTCGCTGCGAGAGTTGGTAAATGCTTACTTAACTCAGTTCCCTGAAATCTTAGAACAGCGTCCTGATTTCTTGCAACGAGTCATGCAATTTTGCGGTTTAGCCTTAATTACAGCTATTCAGGCGCGACTGCAATATGAAAAAAGCTTTGGGAATGTAGGTATTTGTATGCTACAAGTCGCCAAGAGTTTATTGTGTCGTCCCGAAGCATCTATCCCTACAATTTTAGGTGTAGAAGCAACAGATTTCTCAGCCGCGAACTTATCTCTTGCTTAAACCACAATTATTGCTCTATCTCTTCATTTACAGGCTCATCTTTATGCAACTATTAGATCCCGTCCAATTGCCGGATATCTCAGAGTCACTGCAACTATCACTGCAAGATATTATTCATAACGTTGAAATTCAGTCCCAATATTGTATTAAACATCCAAACTACAAACCCTTAGAATTACCAGAGGCTTCAGTTTCTCGCTTTCAAAAGCTATCAATGGAGTTACAAAATAATTATTTGAGTCAGCAGTTGCGTAGTTTTCTCTACGGCATTTATTATAATGGCTCATTGAGAAGTGTTTTGGCCTCTGATGCAGAGATATCGAATTTAGCTGTTAATCAAAATTTAGAAAATAACACCTTTTTGGGCGTAGACCTAGCTTTTTACGATCGCCTACATGAAAATAACAGAGGTACAGGTTACTGGAGTTATGGTTGGCGGATAGTCAAAGAGGAAACAGATGGGACTGTAGCTGTACAACGTGATGGTTTAACTTTGTATGTTGAACCCCAAGGAATGCAAACATCTGAAAGCTTTGGTGATTTAGTGGCGATTAAAATGCCTAAGAATGTCGTGCAGAATGGATTTTATATGGCAGTTGCTAATGCAGGTGCATCACAATTTTACCAAGCAGCAGACAATACTTTGGTGCGTGTTTACTTTAATGTCACCCCAGATGGTGCAATTGCAGTCATGGATAGTTTGACAACACGACTCAATGCTATATCCTTAACTTTTACCTTTAAAGCTTTATACAACCCTTCTGATTATCAGCGTTATGACTCAGCAGTGTTATATTTTGACAAAAATGACTATGAACGGGTTTCCCCCATCTTAGAAACGCTTTACATAGAGCATCAAGAGCATTTCCAAGAGCAAGTCCCCCTCTTTACTAAACCCATGGCACCAGGATTAGCGATCGCAGAAGAACCAAAACAACGATTTAATGAAAATGAGAGTTTTGGTACACACCGTTGTCAAATTGTGGCGAATGGTTTGTTAGCCGCGTGGCTGCAAGGCGATAATACCCCAGCCGCTAGGATGACATCAATTTTACAACAGTTCTCTGCATTGAAGATTCAATTGCAACGTCCGTATCTCAATGCTGATTCGGAAGATATATATACACCTTTTAAATAGGATAGATTACCTCGTGAACATGATATTTTGAGACGTTGCATTGCAACGTCTTTTTATTATCTGTATCAGATTTCTGGTTCAACACCAAGAGCGCGCAATTGAGCAATCAGGCGTTCATTGCGTTGATGTTCTTGTTCTGCGCGTTGGCGTTCTTGTTCTGCGCGTTGGCGTTCCTGTTCTGCTCGTTCTTCACCAGTCAGCAACAAATTACCCTCCGCATCCCACCAACGTAACCAGGGTAATTGTGCATTTTGATATTCACCCTCCCATATACCTAACTCCACACCTAAAGGATGTATGGGATAATGTCCCCGTTCATTGGCTGCTAGTGACTCATATTGTCCACCTATAAATTCATAAACTTCTACACTGGCTTTTTTAACTTCATAAATGCCATAGAAGGGAGGACGAATCACCTGTTCATAAATCCAAAATTTCCCCTGCCAAGGTGTTTTATTTCTTTCCTCACTCCCATCACCAGAAACAAATTCCAAAACAATTAATGGTGCGATGTGTTCTCGCCAAAACACATAGGAACGTCGCGTTTGTCCATCCAGTAAAGGCGGGACATTTCCTACATAAAACCAATCAGGTGCTTCTGCGCCTTTTTCTGGAGGGTCAGTTAAACGCCAGTAAATGCCTAAGTCCTGACCAATACAATATTGACCATCAGGATGTATCTGTTTGAGGACGGGTTGAATTGAGTCCGTCAATAAAATACTTTGAGGATGTTCTTGCCAATTTTTCACGAATTTACCATCTGACTCTGGTAGCTGCGTATGGTCAGGAAATGGGGTGAGGTCAGTGTCTAGATTAGTTGCAGAGGTCATAAGATTACCTTTGCAGAGGGTAAGGGTTGTTGTTTAGTTTAACGTGAGTTAGTAGGGTGCGTCAGTGTGAGAAAATCTCTCTACACCTAGAAATTATTCATAACTGACGCACCCTACCCTACTTTAGTCCTTAGATGAGGACTGAAATCCTCACCACAAACAAGTGCTATCTCGCTCATCAACAGCATTATCATCTAATCAATATTCTGTCGTTACGACATTAAGTTTTGATGCCATCACTCAATAAAGTTTACTTCAGGACAAAAGTAGTCTTGAGAATGTTGCAGCTCATTTCGTGATCAAGTTCAATTTTCTGATAACCTAACGTAATTTTTTCATAGACATCGCTATCTACGTTAAATTGCTGAAAAATAGTTTGTTTTTATACAAAATATGGAATATAAGAATTTGCTCTTTTTATTTTGTTAAACCATTGCAAAAACTACAATTTATTTAAATTTAATTATTTGCAAATTTTCTTTTCAAACTATTTACAAGTATAAAATTATACTATAATATAAATATTATGAGAAAGGCGATCGCCCCTCTAGCAAAGTCCGCGATCGCCTTTCTTTCAACCCCAAAACAGGAGTCGATTATCATCATGGCACAAGAAACCAAATTAAGAGATGCTCAAGCACTACTACAACAGTATTTGAGCAGCGAAAACTCTGATACACCCACTATTAAACAACCTACTCAGCAACCATTACCCAACAGAGAACCCATTAAACATTTGTTAATTGGTTCTGCTAAAGCTGTCACCAGTACAATACATTATTTGCAGGTGGTTGGTTATGCCAATGTAGGAGATTGGAGTCCACTTTTACCAACGGAAAACCCTGACCAAGTAATGAGTATTTTAATCCGTCAAATTTTGGTTGTATAACACCATAAATACCCCGATTTAGCTCGAAAATCGGGGTTATGTTACATCTAATTATACTTCTGGTTCAACACCGAGAGCGCGCAATTGAGCAATCAGGCGATCATTGCGTTGACGTTCCTTTTCTGCTCGTTCTTCACCAGTCAGCAACAAATTACCCTCCGCATCCCACCAACGTAACCAGGGTAATTCAGCATTTTGATATTCACCCTCCCATATACCTAACTCAACTCCCAATGGTGTGATAGGATAACGTCCGCATTCATTGGCTGATAATAGCTGATATCTACCACCAATTAATTTATAAACTTCCACGCTAGCTTTATTTACTTCATAGATACCGTAAAAAGCTGGATGAATTACCTGCTCATAAATCCAAAATTTACCCTTCCACGGGGTTTTGTCTCGTTCTTCACTACCATCCCCAGATACAAACTCTAATGCAATTAATGGTGCAATAAACTCACGCCACAACACATAAGATCGTCGTGTTTGTCCATCAAGTAAAGGCGGGACATTTCCTACATAAAACCAATCTGGTGCTTCTGCGCCTTTCTCTAGGGGGTCAGTTATCCGCCAGTAAATACCGCTATCTTGACCTATGCAATATTGTCCATCAGGATGGCGTTTTTGTAAGACAGGTTTAATCGAGTCGGTGAGTAGAATGCTTTGGGAATGTTTCTGGAAATTACCTAACTCTGGTAGCTGCGTATGGTCAGGAAATGGGGTGAGTTCAGCATCTAGATTAGTTGCAGAGGTCATAAGATCACCTTTGCACAGGGTAAGGGTTGTTTCTTAGTGTAGCAGTGAGAAAGGGAGGAGAAACGATACCAATCACCTCTCCTCCTCTGTACAACACAAACAAAATTGCCTCGCCTACTTCGCTAACACCTGATTAACTGGCGCAACTCCAGCTAAATCTAAGATTTTAGGTATTAAATCTTCCCGCTTGACTGCCATCATATGGACACCGTGACATAATTGCCTTGCAATCTGCACTTGCTCGGCAGCAATTTTTACACCTTCTTCTAGGGGGTGTTTGGCTTGTGCTAACCTTTCAATGATGTGTTCAGGTATATTGACACCTGGAACGCATTTATTAATAAATTGAGCGTTTTTCGCCGATTTCAAAAGAAAAATTCCCGCCAAAATGGGTTTATTATGGACTGACGCTATCTTGTCCATGAATTTTTCTAGTCTTTCAAAATCAGTAATTAACTGACTCTGAAAAAATTGCGCTCCCGCTTCAATTTTGCGTTCAAAGCGACTTTGCAAACCCGACCAACTAGCACACTGGGGATCTACGGCTGCACCGACAAATAAATCCGTTGCGCCATCGGTCAAGGGTTTATCATTGCCATCGACACCTTGATTCATTTTCCGAATCAGTTGCAATAGTCGCACGGCTTCTAAATCAAATACGGCTTTGGCTTCGGGATGATCGCCTGCTTTTACTGGGTCGCCAGTCAAAGCTAAGATATTACGGATACCTAAAGCGTGTGCGCCCATCAAGTCAGCTTGTAAACCGATACGGTTGCGATCGCGGCAAGCCATCTGACAAATTGGTTCAATCCCATTTTGTAACAAAATCACTGATGCTACCAATGAAGACATCCGTAACACAGCCCGGCTACCATCGGTAATATTGACAGCATGAACCCTCCCCTTAAGGGTCGCCGCCATTTCAATCATGTGGGTGGGATCTCCTCCCTTTGGTGGTGCTACCTCGGCGGTAACTAAAAATTCACCCGCTTGCGCGGCTTTACGGAAATTGTTCAGTGTACTGTAACTACAGCTATGGCTATGTTCCATAACATTCATAATTGGGTTCTCTTCAAGGGTATAACAAATTACACCTTAAAGAGAAGTCAGGGGATTGGGGACTGGGGACTGGGGACTGGGGACTGGGGACTGGGGATTGGGGATTGGGGATTGGGGATTGGGGACTGGGGACAAGGTAGAATTTATTTCTTAACTCACTCAGCACTCACCACTCAGCACTCAACACTCAGCACTCAGCACTCAGCACTCACAAAGGCATTGAATAACCTAACGCAGCTTTCACGTCTTTGAGGGTTTGGTTGGCTATGGCTTCGGCTTTTTCTCTACCATCACGCAACACAGACTCTAAATAACCTTTGTCGTCCATGATTTGCTGATATTTGTCTTGGATGGGTTTGAGAGCATTAATTGCTGTTTCGGTCAGTAATGGCTTAAATTGTCCCCAGCCCATATCTTGACACTCAGCTGCTACTTCTTCTTTCGCCTTGCCTGACAATAACATATATAAAGTTAGCAAGTTGTTGCACTCTGGTCGCTCTGGGTCATCAAAGATTAATCCCCGCACTGGGTCAGTTTTACAACGTTTAATTTTATTGGCAATCTGATCTGGTGGATCTAAAAGATTAATCCGGCTTAACTCGGAAGGGTCAGATTTAGACATTTTGCGTGTCCCGTCGGTCAAACTCATCACCCTTGCGCCTTCTTTGCGAATTAAGGGGTCTGGTAGTTTGAGTACGGGCTGATCCTTGGCGAATTGGTGATTAAATCTGTTGACGATATCCCGTGTGAGTTCTAGGTGTTGTTTTTGGTCTTCACCTACCGGCACTTTATCGGCTTGATACAACAAAATATCAGCCGCCATCAGCACTGGGTAGATTAACAAACCTGCACCGACGTTTTCCCCTTGCTTGACGGCTTTCTCTTTAAACTGAATCATGTCTTGCAGCCAGTTCAGGGGTGTGATGCAGTTGAGTAACCAAGCTAGTTCACTGTGGGCGGAAATGTGGGATTGAATAAAGATGTTGGAATGTTTTAAGTCAATACCACAGGCTAAATAAAGTGCAGCAATTGTGTAACTATCTGCTGCTAATGTCGCTGGATTATGCGGTACTGTAATCGCGTGTAAATCTACGACACAAAAGAAATTATCATACTGTTCTTGAATTTCTACCCAGTTGCGAATTGCACCTAAGTAGTTACCCAAGTGTAAGTTACCAGTTGGTTGAACTCCAGAAAGAACACGCTGCTTACCCATAAATTACCAGTTTCTCTATCTCAAATGCTCACTGTATCAAGTGGCGATGGCAAAACACATTTCATTTTGACATTTTCTCTTGGTCATTAGTCATTAGTCATTAGTCATTAGTCAACAGTCAATAGTCAACAGTCTAAAGTGTCATTTTCAAGCGGAGATTCTTATTTGCAGTTTACCCCTGTGTTTCATCCCTCTTGCGTAGTCAGCTAATCGTCATTCATTTTTCTGCACTGATTCGTTTGTAGTAAGGGCTTTAGCCCTGCTTTTGTTCAGCTTAAATGAAGCTAACTTAGTTCAAGCAACTGTCACGTTTGAGTTTTAGTCCCCTTGCGGGGAAAAGGTTGATGGAAACAATGGTCGCGGATCTGGCAGCTTTACGGGCTTTGTCCTTAGTTTCAGTCCCCTTGCGGGGAAAAGGTTGATGGAAACTTGGTGGATTTTTATCTGACTGCTGGTTGATTTGGGTTTCAGTCCCCTTGCGGGGAAAAGGTTGATGGAAACCCCCACAATGCTTTTAGCGTTTGTGGGGACTTTTTTCTTGTTTCAGTCCCCTTGCGGGGAAAAGGTTGATGGAAACTGTATGAAATATGTCACCAGATTAAACAAGCTTGTGGGTTTCAGTCCCCTTGCGGGGAAAAGGTTGATGGAAACAGTCGATTCGCGTTATTTGGCGCAATGTTAATCATTTGTTTCAGTCCCCTTGCGGGGAAAAGGTTGATGGAAACCCAGTTGTTGAAAGTTATCAACGAGCGCATATATTTCGTTTCAGTCCCCTTGCGGGGAAAAGGTTGATGGAAACGTTAAATGAAGTAAGTATTGAAAATAATATTAACGTGTTTCAGTCCCCTTGCGGGGAAAAGGTTGATGGAAACTACTGAGGTTGGGGAATGATTTTATTCATCTGGGAGTTTCAGTCCCCTTGCGGGGAAAAGGTTGATGGAAACTAAAATATTTCCAAGATTTTCTCTAAACTATGTTGACAGTTTCAGTCCCCTTGCGGGGAAAAGGTTGATGGAAACAAATAGTTTGACGCAAGAGGAATTTGAGCAAAATTGTTTCAGTCCCCTTGCGGGGAAAAGGTTGATGGAAACTTGGGTAACTGAATTTTTTCAAAGGGATTGGATTCGTTTCAGTCCCCTTGCGGGGAAAAGGTTGATGGAAACTTTTCGTCGGCAGGTCTTTCTCTTGCACTACTGGCGTTTCAGTCCCCTTGCGGGGAAAAGGTTGATGGAAACAGATACAGGGTTTCTGAGGGATTGCCAATATACGGGTTTCAGTCCCCTTGCGGGGAAAAGGTTGATGGAAACAAGGGTACTTAAGCGCGACGTGAGCCGCAAGTATGTAGTTTCAGTCCCCTTGCGGGGAAAAGGTTGATGGAAACCTTCTACATCGACCCAAAAAATGAGCCTGGGGAATACGGATAGTTTCAGTCCCCTTGCGGGGAAAAGGTTGATGGAAACTTTTGTACAGTCGCACTCGTTCGGCAGCGACTTTTGGTTTCAGTCCCCTTGCGGGGAAAAGGTTGATGGAAACCCTAACTTCCTCAATCATTTTCTTCATCCCCTGTGTTTTGTTTCAGTCCCCTTGCGGGGAAAAGGTTGATGGAAACCAGTGATGATAATCAGTGGGGTTATTAGTTCTTGAAAGTTTCAGTCCCCTTGCGGGGAAAAGGTTGATGGAAACTGCTCGGTACTGAAACTGATATAGAGCAAGCTTCCTGGGAAGCATTTTGACGAGTCGCAAAATCAGGTCGATTTCAGCCCACCTTATTGCGAGTAATTCGCAACTTCCCGAATTATCGAAACGCTGTAATTATTATGTTGTCAAGGTTCTGGCGATTTTGACGAATCCCCAGGGTTTTTGACCCCGCTTCGACTTGCCAAACATCAAGCTAATAAACCAATGATAAGATAGGGATTTTCAATTGTCGAGTGTTTGTTGCAGTTGTATTCTAAAATATACTGAACTTAATATAGGAATCCGCTTTGATTCCTGAAATTATTTGCGTAGGGAGGGAACAGGGAACAGGGAACAGGCTTCCCCTCTGACTCTTCGGTGATAGGCGATCGCATCTTCATCTATCGCCTATGCTGCTTGTAATCCGAAAAATTTGATGGCAAATATTTGAAAAATCGCTAATTTCAAGCTTGATAATCTGTTTTCCTAATTAATGTGAGCTTTTACACCGTAAAACTATCAAAAGACTTATTTGTCTAAAAAAGATGAGTCTGGTTAGATGTACTGCAAGTTCCCTTTTAGTCTTTCAGACTCCTTATTAATGATTCGCACGAAAATTCACAACTTTGTTTTAGGCACGTTGATTATGTCGGGTGGAGTAGTGGCAATTTCTGCACCGGCTCACACTTATACATCACAATCTTTGCCCAAATCTGTTCAAAGTCGTCACATAGCACAATCTACAATTGACACCGCAGATGTAGAAGCATCTGTGCATCGCCAAATTAATCAGTACCGCGCTTCTTTGGGTTTACCAGCGTTAACGCGGAATTCGTCTATAGACAATCAAGCCAGAATTCATAGTCAGAGGATGGCTGATGCTCAAGCTGCATTTGGTCATTCTGGTTTTAATCAACGAGTCCAGGCGATAGGTATTTCTTACCAAGCGGCGGCGGAAAATGTGGCGACAAATCGGGGTTATAGTGATCCTGCCACTCAAGCTGTTCAAGGTTGGCTAACAAGTTCTGGACATCTCAACAACATTAAAGGTAATTACAACCTCACAGGTATTGGTGTTGCGGTTAATAGCAAGGGTGAAGTTTACATCACGCAAATATTTGTGCTGTCGTCTAGTCAAACTTCTACACCCAGTAATCCCCAACCAACAACTTCTACAATCAATACCGCAAATGTAGAAGCATCGGTGCATCGCCAAATTAATCAATACCGTTCTTCTCTAGGTTTACCAGCCTTAACGCGAAATTCGTCTATAGATAATCAAGCTAGAATTCATAGTCGGAACATGGCTAATGCTACTGTCCCATTTGGTCATTCTGGTTTTAGTCAACGAGTCCAAGCTTCGGTGAGTTCTTACCAAGCGGCGGCGGAAAATGTGGCGACAAATCGCGGCTATAGTGATCCTGCAACCCAAGCTGTTCAAGGTTGGCTAAGAAGTTCTGGACATCTCAACAACATCAAAGGTAATTACAACCTTACAGGTATTGGTGTCGCAGTTAATAATAAGGGTGAAGTTTACATCACGCAAATATTCATCCGTAAACCTTGAGAGTGATGAGTGATGAGTGATGAGTGCTGTTAGCGGAAGCGGGGCGTTTAGCCCGTGCTGAGTAATGAGTAATGAGTAATGAGTGGTGAGTGCTGTTAGCGGAAGCGGGGCGTTTAGCCCGTGCTGAGTAATGAGTGAAGTTTTTCTTACCCTGCTTCCCCAGTCCCCAGTCCCCAGTCCCCAGTCCCCAGTCCCCAATCCCCAGTCCCCAGTCCCCAATCCCCAATCCCCAGTCCCCAAATCAAACCAAATAACTAGTATTCGGCACAATGGGAAAGAAAGCATACTCATACCAAGCTGTCCAGATGAAACTGCGAATCCAGCGATCGCGTTTTTCTGGACTTAATTCATACTCAAATTTGCCCTGTGATAAGTCAATTGCTGATAGGTGGGAGTTACAACCGCAACCATGCTGATAAGTAAAGCCATATTTAGAGGCGATACTCTGCACCTTCATTTGCATGGCAAATACTTTACACGCATGAAGCATGGCATCCCACGGACGCTTGTGTTCAATATCCCGCTTGTCAAATCTTAAGGCGCGTTCTTCAAACACATGATCTCGATAAATTGGTGCTAAATGCACATGATAAAAGCTGGCTGGTAGTTCATAACCAAACTCATGGAACAGTTCTAAGCCGATTTTCGCGACTTTGATTTCATCTGCATAGTCAGATCCATAACTCTCCAAATCTCGCAAAATTTCTGCAAAATTGGGATAGTTATGAGTCATGAAATCATGACCATAGAATTCTAAGGTTTCTCGTGCTAATTGCCCAAATAATTGACAAAATGATGGCTTCAGGTGGGTGAGTTCTGGACGTTCGTTAAATAAGTCAACATCACCCTGTTCTAACTTGTATGAAAATAACTGTGCCATCTCTACATAGATTTGTGGATTGCACAGTCCAGTTTTAACAGTACCCTGAGCAATATCTTGCCATACAGGAGGAAGTTGAGTCACAGCCACAGCATTTTCTCCGGCTATAACTGCGACACTGGGAAATTCAAGAACCTGCATGAATCATCTCCGTCAGTAAGTTGAAGATTTATCTTTGTTGAAAATACTTACACGCGGCGTAGGCCATTGTAATTACTCCTGTCACAATAGCAGATTCATTGACTTCAAATTCAGGATGATGTAAGGGATGGTTGATAATTCGGTCTGAATAGCCTACACCCAAGCGAAACATTGCCCCAGGAACGTGTTCTAAATATACAGAAAAATCTTCTGCACCTAGAGAGGGTTCTGGTAAAACTTGGACGCGATCGCTACCCCAAGCTTCTTCTCCGGCGGATTGAAATAGTTGCGTGAGTGCGTAGTCATTATTCACACCTGGTACACCTTGGTGATAATTGACTTGATAACCTGCACCATAGGAATGGCAAACATTAGCGACAATTTTTTCAATCCAGTTGGGGAGTTGAGCGCGAGTTTCTGGGTGGAGCGATCGCACTGTTCCTAATAACTGGACTTTATCAGCAATCACATTGGACGCTCGACCGCCGTTAATCTTTCCAATACTCAACACCACTGGACGTAAAGGATTTTGAGTGCGGCTGATGGCTTGTTGCAAAGCTGTAATTACCTGTGCTGCAATCCAAATTGCGTCAATCGCTTCATGGGGACGCGCACCATGACCAGATTCACCCATAATGATAATTTCTAAATCATCCGCCGCCGCCGTCAATGCCCCATAACGTACACCAATGGAACCAGCCGGAATAGAAGGGAAAACATGAACCCCTAAGATGGCTGCAACATTTTTCATTACCCCATCTTCAATCATCCAACTTGCGCCTTGGGCGATTTCCTCCGCAGGCTGAAATAAAAACCGCACGTTTCCGCCTAACTCCTCCGCCATCTGGGAAAGTACCATTGCTGTTCCCAAACCCACTGTTGTATGCACATCATGTCCACAAGCGTGCATCACTCCTTCTTGGCGGGAAGCATATTCCAAGGCGGTAGATTCTTGAATCGGTAAAGCATCCATATCAGTACGAATCGCCAAGAAAGGCTGATCTTGACTGCTACCGTGTACTTCTCCCACCACGCCGGTTTTACCAACTCCCTCCTGTACACGCAGACCACTGGACGATAAGACACCGGCCACAAACGCCGCAGTTTGATATTCTTGACCGCTAAGTTCTGGATGAGAGTGAATGTGACGACGAATCTCGATGAGGCGGGGTGCTAGTTTTGTGGCTAAATCTTTAATCAGGGTCAGCATTGCTTGGTTTTAATTTACAGGCTTTGTTCCATGATAGATAGGGATTTAAAATTGGGCATGGGAATTGGGTATTGGGTATTGGGTGTAAATAAAGTTAGAATATTCTGTTTTTTTACGGGTTGAGGATGAGGCTTAAATCTAGGACAAATCCTGGTAATACATCTTCTCCTGAAAGTTGTGGTGGTTGGTCTATAGAGAAATTAAGGGTTTCTACCTCTAAACCTGGACGATAAATTTCTACTAAAGGTGTTTGAGGGTCAATTAACCAACCGAGACGCACCCCATTATCTCGATATTCCTGCATTTTCGACCTTAATCTTGTTAAGGAATCCGTTTCAGATCGCAGTTCAATGACAAAATCTGGAGAGAGTGGCGGAAAGCGTCGTCTTTGTTCAGCCGTCAATGCTTCCCAACGTTCTTTTTTTACCCAGGCTACATCCGGCGAACAAAAAGCCCCATTGGGTAGGCGAAATTCTGTTGAGGAGTCAAAGACTTTTCCTAGTTTTGATTGACGATTCCATAATCCTATTTCTAGATTTAAATCCGAATTTCTGATGCCGCTTTCGCCGCCAGTTGGGGGCATAATAATTAACTCTCTTTGTGCGGTCAATTCTATCCGCCATTCATCGTTGGCTATGCACAGTTGATAAAACTGCTCATCTGTAAGACCTACGGCTGGTGGAACTTTGAGGGTGACAGTTGCCATTTGGATTTTACTAGTTGAGGTTATTTTATTATCAGAAAATATTTGCGTACTTGGGCGTTGAAAAAGTGAATATTGAAGGCATCTTTACACATAAATAGTATTATAACGCCGTGTGCAACTTTCTCTCAAACCTAACCCCCAACCCCTTCCCTACAAGGGAAGGGGAGCAAGATTTAAAGCCTCTCTCCTTGCAGGGGAGAGGTTTGGAGAGGGGTTTCAAAAATAAGTTTCACATCGCGTTATTATAGCCAATTTCCTACTAAAATATAGGGCGACCAATAGACCGGATGCTCATAGTTAGGATTTTTTAAAAGAGTTAATTGGGCTTGACGTAAAGCCTCAGCTTTAGATTGTTTGGTGTTAGTTAATTCTTTATAAAATAAACCCATTAACTCGGCGGTGGCTTCATCATTTACAGACCATAGTGTGGCTAATGTACTCCTAACTCCGGTTCTCACGGCAATTCCCGCTAATCCTAAAGCAGCTCGCTTATCTCCTGTGGCGGTTTCACACGCACTCAATACTAAAAGTTCTACGGCTTTTTGTGTTTTTTTCTCTGGTGCTTGTAAGAGATTATCTAAATCATCAATTTTGATTTTTTCATTCCAAGCCAAAATAAATGTGTCTATGGCTCTGGAACTAAATTTTCCATGCGTGGCGATATGAACTATCGGGAAAAAGTTGTCTTGAATTTTATTTTGGAGATTTTTGAGGGTGAATTCTTGATTGAGTAGCACTTGACTAGAGACTTTTGATTTAATCATTTTCATCTCTTTGTCAACATAATCTAGGGCGGAAAAACCTTGTCTAGCTTCAGTTAATCCTGCGCCGAGTACCTGTACTTTTTCCTGTTGTAGTTTTAAGGAAGGGAGTAATTGTAATCCTGGTGTTAAGGCGATCGCATATTTTTCTAATAAGTATTTCTGCCCATCATTGAGGCTATTCATGGGAATATTCCGCAAGACACCATCTAAAACAAAGACTAATGTTTTAGTTTGACTTGTCTCTAGGTCATTTTCCACCGGACGAATCAACCAATCATAGAGTTTTCTGGACAATGGCAGAAACGATTTTCGACTGCGGATGACTAGCATTTGTCGCAGTTTTTCTACTGTGGTTTCTAGTTCGGTTTGCGGCACAGGAATGCTATAGTGCTGTAGCGGTTTTTGTGGCAAACTCAGAATGATTTCTAAGCGGTCAGCTAGAATAATCGGATAAAAAATTGCCGCTTGCGTATCAAATTTATCTATCAGTGTGGGTTTGAGATCCAAGCAAGCTTCCCGAAAGAAATCTTCTAATTCTGCTACCTGTAAAGACTCCATGAGTTGACGGGCTTGATTTAAAGCTTCTGGGTTAGATTGTTGACTGGGTTGTAACAACAAACTCACTAATCCTCGATAAACAGGTTCGACGCTTTCTTGAAAGGAAAACTGAATATCCGGATCTACTGCAACTAAGTCATTTTTGAGGGATTTTAGCGTTTCCACAGCTTGAGTATAAGCTGCGATCGCTTTAGTGATCTCTCCTTGTTTTCTCAATATTCTGCCTAATTGCCATTGCCAACTATAAGCTAGTTCCGGTGCGTTGATAGTTTCAGCTAAGGCTAAGGCTTGCTGGGTTAAATCTTCGGCTATCGACCACTGTTGTGTTTTTTCATACAGCCTACCTAGTTTACCAAGTGCATAGGCTTGGGCGTATCTATCTCCTAAATTTTCCGCCTGAACTACTGTGTTGGCGACTAATTGAGCAATTTTCTCTAAATTGGGAGTGTCGGGAATATTGGCTTGCTGGAGACGAACTAGACTTTGGGCAAAATTTAACTGGGCGTAAATAGTATGACGACTCTTCGGTAATGCTGTCAATTTTGCTGGAATTGATTGCTGTAAAGACTGCGCTAATGTCCATTGTTTGGTGTCAATAGCAACGTTTAACTGGTTAAGCTGGGCGCGGACTTGCAGATATTGGGAAGGAGAAGTCGCCGCCGCCTGTGTGTATAATTGCAAAGCTTCGGGTAAATCGGACTGGACACGAGCTACATTACCCAAATCGATGAAAGCTGCACTGATGTCTAGTGGAGATTGCAATTTTTGGGCGATCGCTAAACTTTGTTGTAAAACTTGCTTTGCTTGGACTACATTTCCCACCAACCGCAAGTTAATACCTAAATTGCGTAATGCAGCCGCTTTAATTAACGATTCCGGTTGTTTTTGCAGGATTGCATTGGCTTGATTGAGTCTTGACAAGGCTTGACGGTGTAGTCCTAAAACCTTCAAAGCTTGGGCTTGATTCACCAGAGTCCGAATCACTCCCCTTTCATCTTGGGCTTGAGTATATTTATTGTGGGCTTTTTCCCAGGTGGTGAGTGCTGCTTGTGTATCTCCCCTCGCTAACTGTAGACTGCCTTGTGTATTTAAAGCCTGCGCCAAGACTTTTAACTCTGCTTGCGAATACTTACCCTGTTGGGCTGAAGCGAATTGCAAACTTGCTGAAATTGCTTGAGTCGCTTGCGCCCATTGTCCCAATTTTTGATACGCCAATGCAAGGTTGCTCAATACCCTAGCCTGATTCAATCTATCTTGGCGCGATTGATACACCTGAAGCACCTGTTGCCAAACTTGGATAGCTTGAGCAAAATTTTCTGTTTCATAGTAAACTCTCCCTTGTTGCTCCTGTTGTGCAGTCTCACTCACTACTTGAGCATGGGCGATCGCTAACGGTAAAGACTTGGGTAGAGAAACAGGCAAAATTCCTACCCCTAACACAACTGCTAACACTGTTCCTAACAAAGTCCAAAGGATAAAAACACAAAATCGTCGATAGTCCCGAATAGAGTAATTATGCTTAACAGAGAAATATTTTATCCCTATTTTGGATTTTGGATTTTGAATTTTGGATGCAAACCCCTGATTCATAAACTATTCCCACAGTTAGAAACAAGACTATAGGATTCTTATTGTATTTTTGAAAAAAACTTTGTACAGTTCCTTCATCAAATCAGATTCCTATATCTATCCCAATTTGATATCCGACACTGTTTTGGACGCATCAAAATCCGTCAAAAGCAACTCAAGACAATATAGAAATTATCTTTGCTTCCTGCAAAGCTAGGTACACCTCTGTTCCCTGTGAAGAGTTCCCTGTCTACGTAAGTAAGTTTAATTATCAAGTGGGATTCTTATAGTAAAACTACTGATAATTTACCCTAGTGAAATATTCTTCTATGGCAAATCGACGATCTTTACTTAGTAATATCAATGATATTTATCTGTCTAAAAAAAATGCCCACGGCATCTTTGACAAGAACATCGCATCAATAAATCTGTATTTATACGTAAATTGCCTATGGTCATAACCAAACTTTCTATAGTAACCATTTACAATCTCATCCGTCTTTTTTTCACTACCGCTAGGTTCTCTAACTTTGCTCTCTGTTAGTCATGAGAACCAATAGGGAAGAATAATCCAGAAGGTCTATAGCATAAGTTCAATCTTTAAAATACTATTAAAAAGAGTACCGATAAATACCCGATTTCATTAACTATGTTTAGTATAAAATTGACAAGCAAAATCCCCTTACTACCAAATTTAATTCACAATCAAAAAATGTAAAATTTAGTATAATTTAAAACTCAGTAAAATGTTGTCGCTCTCAACTCTGTATGTATTAATTAAACTGGCGTATACTTCTATTGTCTCAAAAAAAATGCCTTATTTTATACTAGACTACAATCAGTATCTGTCATTTAATCAAACAAACCTCATCATTATTCATTTTTCCAGGATGAGTCACTTTTAGTAAAGGGTTCAGCTTGGTTTTATGAAACTTAAATGCTCATCAGCTTATCTCATATACAATGAATCAGGCTAGGCATATGTTCAGCAAGAAGACTCAGTTAAAAAAAATATCCACGATTCTTTCCTTAATGTTCCTTGTCATATCTGCTAATAGTTATCCACAACAGGTAATGGCACAATCTTCTAAAGGGAGAGAAGGTTTACCCGGACGCAGAGTCGGAGGGGGAACGCGTGGGGAATGTTCATTTGGCGATAAAAAGCTGATTGCATTAATCCCAGAAAGCAATTTACTACTGACAACATCACCAAAACCGAATTTATTTATATATTTACCGCCTACCACCACACCCAAAACGTTGGAGTTCGTTTTACAAGATGAACAAGAAAATATAATGTATGAGAAAAGTTTCACTACTAACAAATATCCAGGTATTGTGAGTATGAGTCTGCTTGATCAGAGTTCTCTACCGCAACTTGCCGTTGGTAAAAAATATCGTTGGTTCTTCTCTATGATCTGTAATCCAGACAAAAGAGAAAATGACATTTCCGTAGACGGTTGGATTAGCAGAGTCAAATTAGAACCAAACATTGCTCAAGAGTTAGAATCTGCAACATCTACAGAACAAGTTAGTATTTACGCTAATTTAGGTATCTGGCAAGATGCGCTAGTAAAATTAGCAACTTTACGCCACCAAAACCCCCGTGACCCCCAGCTAACAGCTAAATGGTTACAGGTATTACAAGCACTCAAGTTAGAAGTAATTGCCCAAGAAGGTATTGTAGATGCGAATCTCAATGAAATATCTTCTGCGGTGAGATAAGTCTATTAACAAGTGGTGTTAGCGTAGCGTTAGCAAAACAAGAGCGTCAACCGTTAGCGTAGCGTCCCGTAAAGAAGGGCAAAATTTCCAAGATCCAGTTTTCAGCCAATAGTGTGAGCCTTAGCTCCTGTCTTTTACTGTCTGACACTGATACCAGCGTGAGCAAAAAGTATAGCTTCTCGAAACCATGCCACGCCAATATTAGGCGAAATTCGCATCCCAAAAACCCTGCTTAAAGCCTAAGTGTATCAAGCAATTTTATTTTAAATCTTCGCTTTTCTAATACAGATGTTCTCTTGATGAGTACATCAGTTCTATAGTGCTAGAGAAAGTCGTGTTTGGTATAGTCAAAAATACTGGATACTGAGTCATCACGATTGAATGCTCAGTAAAAAGTTCATGCTGACTCAGGATTTTATCAATAATCACTTTGTTGGGCATTTAAACTAAAAGTGTAATCCTACTTGCAAATGTTGGGCAGTTTTTGATGTCATCGATGTTTCAGATAGAAATTACCTCATACAGTAATACTTTTTGTGATTATTCAATCCTTCAAAAAGCTTCATTCGCTAGTATCAGTGTTAACTTATCTCAAGCGGCCATATCCAACTTTGAGTATCAAGCAGACTGTAATTGTAGCCAGTATGATGATGACAGGGCTGTTGTTGGGCATCAGACATCTGGGTGGATTACAAATATTAGAACTAGCGGCTTTTGATCATCTAGTACGTTTGCAAGCAGATGCGGGGCCTGATCCGCGACTGTTAATTGTAGGAATTACTGAAGATGACCTCCAACAACAGCAACAATGGCCATTGTCTGATCATACCCTTGCCCAAGTTTTACAAAAGTTACAGAAAGCTCAAGCAAAGGTCATTGGCTTAGATATTTATCGCAACATTCCCCACCCACCAGGGCGGGAAATGCTGCTAAAAGAACTGCAAAAGCCCAATGTAGTCACCATTACTAACCTTGGAGACTCCAAAACCCAAGGAGTTGCACCCATTTCAGGTCTACCTCCAGAGCAAATTGGGTTTAACGATTTTGTAGTTGACCCTGATGGGGTGATACGTCGTAATTTTATCTACGCTTACGACGGGGAAGAGAAGTTTTACTCTTTTGCCCTCCGCTTAAGCTTGAAATATTTGGCAAATCGGGGTGTTACCCTCAACGTCACTCCAGATGCTTTATATCTGGGAAAAACCAGATTTCCCGCCATATCTTCTGATGCAGGTAGTTACCATAATGTTGACAGTACGGGCTATCAAGTCCTGATTTCCTACCGTTCCGCCGAGAATGTGGCACAAAAGATATCACTGAATGATATTTTACATGATAAATTTGACCCCAATTTGGTGAAAGACAAAGTTGTCCTGATTGGGACAGTAGCCCCAAGTTTAAAAGACTTGTTTTTTACTCCCTACAGTGCAAGTAAATCAACAAGCCCTGGTGTTTCAGGAGTAACATTACACACTCAACTGGTAAGTCAAATTCTCACTACCATTCTTGATAACCGTCCCCTGTTTTGGTTTTGGCCTGAATGGGCTGAAATTTTATGGATTTGGGTGTGGGCATTAATTGGAGGTGTGTTAGTTTGGCGACTGCAACATCCACTGGCGTTAGGAATAGCTGGAACAGTTTCCCTAGCAGTGTTATATGGCATTTGCTTAAGTATATTTACACAATATGGTTGGGTACCTTTATTACCTCCTGCCTTAACCTTCCTCACCACAGCTGTCTGTGTGATGGCATATAAACAATGGCAGATTGCATTGTATGACAGTTTGACTAGGCTACCTAATCGATCGCTATTTCTCAAGTACCTACAAGCGGCCATCAACAGGTCGAGACTAGGCAAAAATAACTGTTTTGCCTTACTGTTTTTAGATATTGACCGTTTCAAAGTGATCAATGAAAGTTTAACTCATTATGTTGGTGATCAATTTTTAATCAACTTCAGCCAAAGATTATCTAGCTGTATAGGCTGCAAAGGCGTTATCGCCAGGGTGGGGGGAGATGAGTTTGCGATTTTGTTGGAAAATATTTCTGAAACGAGTTTTGCCAATAGCATTGCAGACCAGTTACAAAAACAGATGACTTCTCCCTTTAAAATTAATGGGCAGGAGATATTTACTAGCGTCAGTATCGGTATCGCTTTCAATCAAATTCAACTTGAGCATCAACCCGAAGATATGTTGCGGGATGCTCACACAGCTATGTATTTAGCTAAAGACTTGGGTAAAGCACGTCATGAAGTATTTGCGGTGGGAATGCACACCCAAGTTGTGAGACGTTTTCAGTTAGAGACAGACTTGCGACGAGCTGTTTTACAGCAGGAATTTTTTCTTTATTATCAACCCATTGTCTCTTTAGAAAATCATCAAATTGTTGGTTTTGAAGCTCTTTTAAGATGGAAGCATCCGCAGAATGGATTTATTTCCCCAGTAGAATTTATTCCCATTGCTGAGGAAACAGGTTTAATTATTCCTTTAGGACAGTGGATTTTAGAAGCTGCTTGTTCACAGTTATCTAGT
Source organism: Aliinostoc sp. HNIBRCY26 (assembly GCF_050235535.1). Classification (GTDB taxonomy): domain Bacteria; phylum Cyanobacteriota; class Cyanobacteriia; order Cyanobacteriales; family Nostocaceae; genus Trichormus. The sequence goes on along the minus strand of NZ_CP189852.1, from coordinate 4,716,271 downwards.
TGGCAATCTCAATTTCCGCAAGAACCACCACTGATGATGAGTGTGAATATTTCTGGTCAGCAGTTATCCCAACCAGATTTAGTGGAGTATATTCAAAAAATTCTGCAAAAAACTGGATTAGATGGGACGAGTTTAAAATTAGAAATTACAGAAAGTGTGGCGATGAAAAATGTAGAAACTGCCATTACGATTATGCTGCAACTGAGGACTTTAAATATTCGTCTCAGCATTGATGATTTTGGTACTGGATATTCTTCTTTAAGTTATTTACACAGATTTCCAGTTAACACCTTAAAAATAGACCGATCCTTTGTCAGCCGCATGGGTGAAACTAATGAAGATGCAGCCATTGTGCGGACAATTATCATGTTAAGCCACACATTAGGTATGAATGTGATTGCTGAAGGTGTGGAGACAATTACACAACAAGATCAACTGCAATTATTGGGTTGTGAATATGGTCAAGGATATTTTTACTCGCAGCCTTTAGATAGTGAAGCAGCAACAAAGTTACTCAAGAGTCAATGTACAGGTAAAAATGAGGAACCGGAAATGGGAGATGTGGTTGACTTTTCATAATAAGCCAATCATCTCGCTTGTAGTAAGGGCTTCAGCCCTGGCTTTTCACGGGATCTGAAAAACCCCTCTCCATAGAGCGAAGCTCTTCTCGTAGAGTACCTCTCCCCTGCAAGGAGGAGCCACTGCGTTGCGCGGGTTTCCCGTGTTGTAGCAAGTGGCGTTAGAGGCTTTGATTCTTGCTCCCCTTCCCTACAAGGGAAGGGGTTGGGGGTTAGGTTTGGCGTTAACTTTTTCACATAACATGAAAAGTCAGCTTTAGCCCAATACGGTTCAGTTAACGTTGTCAGCTTATCGATTTTAGAAGAACCAAGACTTGGGGGATTCTCCCCCAAACCCCCGATTGGGGGACGGTTGCGTCCCCCAAACCCCCTCCAAAAAATAGATCCGTTTTATAGGAAAAAGCTAGGTTCAAAACTGGACTTGCGTCCAAGAATCCTTGTTTCCCAAGGTAGGCTTCGCCGTGAGCGTCAGCCGAACGGTAGAAACCCCAACGCCACTTGACGGCAGTTGCTTTAAGTCGGGAAACCCGCCCAACGCACTGCCTCCTTTATGCCGGGGAACCCGTCCACCGCAGTGGCTCCCCCTTGTGGGTGGCTGTCTTTAATTTTGAATTTTGTAGCTTGCTTCCCGTAGGGTATTTTGAATTTTGAATTGATTCATGTGTAGCAGTTAATTTGTTTTCTTAACTGAACCGTATTGAGCTTTAGCCCTGACTTTATGCAACTGCTGATTAGCTTATTTGGACAATCCCTCTCTATTTCCTGTTCCCTTGGAGATGAGATATTAACTGTGCTATCTGTTGATTGATATTGGCGACATGAAAACGCTGACTGGCAATATCTCGTGCTTGAGTAGCAATTTTTGCAGTTATTTCTGTTTCTTGAATGCAGGTATTAATTACTTGTGCTAGGGCTTGGGGTTCTCCTGGGGTTACTAAAAAACCGTTCACTCCCTGTTCTACTAATTCCACTGCACCGCCTGCTTTGGCTGCTACTACAGGTGTTCCACACAGCATGGCTTCTACTATGACTCTACCAAAGGGTTCGGGGGCAGTGGAAGTGTGGGTAACTAAATTACAAGCTGCCATTAGTTGGGGAATATCAGCACGGAAGCCTAAAAATTTTACCCTGTTTTCTAATCCTAATTGGGCAATTTGTTGATGTAATTGTTCTACATAATCTTGTTCACCAAATAGGGCATCACCTACTAAAATTACTGTGACTTGTGGTGGTAATTGGGCTAGGGCTGCAATGAGGATATGTTGACCCTTCCACGGTGAAAGCCTGCTAAAATGCCCAACGACAAATTTATTTTCTAATCCTAATTGCTGGCGGATTTTTTGAATCTCATCATTACTAGTGTGATAATTTTGCGGTTCAAAACCGTTATATACAACTTCGGTGATTTCTGGCTTACCGCCTGCTTGGATAAAGGCTGTTCGACTGGCTTGAGAATTAGCTATTACTAAGGACGCACAATGATTTGCTAAGTTAATAGCGATGCGGAGATTTGTTTGGCTAAAGTGTTCTGAAGAAAGAATATCGTGTAAATGATACACCAAGGGACGACGAGTAATTATACTGGCGATCGCACCTACAACTAATGCTTTTTGGGTGTTGGCGTAGATTAAATCATATTGATAGGCTATTTTGACTACCTTGGTGATTAATGGTGCAAGTTGTCCGACGCTGGCGAAGGCTTGGAGTAAATTGCTTTGTTTACGAACTGCAATAGATTGATTGGTTAAAACTTCTACAGGGATGTGATTTTGTACTAATAATTTTCTAAAATTGCCATCTGCAAATAAACCGACTAAGGCGCAGTCTCGATAAGGTTTGGCGATATCAATTAAACAGAGTTCTGCACCGCCTGGTTTACCACTTTGGTCTAAAAATAATATTTTCATATGATGAAATTTTTAAGCTAAGATTACTTCTCTGACTTGTTGACCGACTTTTTGCCAATCAAAGTTATTGATAATATATTGACGACAGTCCGATGGGGAAGGAATGGGGAGTTGTTCTAGTAAGATTTGTTCTAACTTCTCTGCAATGGCTGAAGTTTCAGGAGAATTAGTAATTAATTGGGGTGAAAATGGTTGTAAAATTTCTGGCATCCCCCCAATTGGTGTACACAAAACTGGTGTGCCGCAAGCTAAAGATTCGACGATTGCTAAACCAAACCCTTCAAAAGATTGGCTAGGCATTACAGTTAAGTTAGCAGCTTGATAAGCTAACGGTAATTGTTCATCGGGGAGAAATCCTAATAATTTGACGTTATTCTCTAACCCTAGTTCTTGGATTTGTTGTTCTAGGGTAGCTTGTAAATGACCACGCCCGGCGATCGCTAACCACACATCTGGTATTTTGGATTTAATTGTAGCCACGGCTGCTAGGAGTTTATCTAGTCCCATACGCTGGACTAAACGCCGCGATGTGAATAAAATCGGGCGATTTTGCGGCCAGTCGAGTTGTTGACGTGCTATTTGCGGTGAATCGGGCTGGAAGCGGTGAATATTTACACCCCCAGGAATCACATGAATTCTGCTCCAAGGAATTTGATATTTTTGGTGTAAAATATTACCAAAAGCTTTACTCAAAACCACAAAGCGATCGCAACGACTATAAGTAGTTTGTTCAATCAAGCGTCGCTTAATTAAAATACCTAATGGATTACTTTTAATCTCTTGTTGACTTTCTAACGCCCAAGGGCCATGAAAGTTAAATGTAATCGGTACTCCTTTGGGTAAAATGTCTAACACCGGAAAACTATAGAGGGCAAAATGTAAATTGATTGCATCCGGTTTACTGATTCTCGTTTTCTGGAAGTTACGGCGAATTGACCAAAATCTCTGCCAAATTGGACTATTTGGGGAGGCTAAGTTAGTTAACTTAATTGATGTATTTAATTGAATATCTGGTAAACCAAGTCCACATAATTCTACTTGGTCTTGATGAGCTACAAATGTATGAATTAAATCATAAACATATCTTTCTAAGCCCCCTGGACTTTGCGGAAACCAGCCTGTTCCAATGGTAAGAATAGACGCAGAACTTGTACAAATATTTTCTTGTTGTTCTCCCACAATGATTCTCCACGCTTAAATTTAATACATAGGTTGACTTTTATACAAAGACTAATGAAATTTTTATATAAAACAGTACATTAATACTGTTTAGTATTTATATTCAGTCATTTTTCATCATTATCAGTAAGCTTTACGTCTGACTAGATGAAGATTTTCTAGAGAAGTTTTGATTGATAATTACTAAAAGCTACAGAAAGTCTGCTGAATAAAATAGTTAACCCAGTTTTTGTTACAAATGATGCAATATTTTACCAAATCTAATAAAACAATAAGACTAAAGTAAATATCCATACGTTTCAGCTATTCTGAGAAATATCATTAAATCTCAAAAAATATGTATTTCTAATAAAAACATTATAAAAACTAACTCAATTACCAAAAGAATTCATTATTGATATATGTCAGGATTGACACATTTAGAAAAATGAATCATACATATTTAATTATGATTATAGTGTGTCATACATCATGAGTTTGCTACGTTCTTAAAACAAATAATAAAAAACAAATATTTATCACATCAAATCTTTATTCTATTTTGCAGTTGTTGATATATGATTTCTCTGGTGTCTATAAGTAATTGACCAGATGTGTAATTAATTATAGATATAAAAAATTTTATCTTGCTTCTTGACTGGGATAAGGTTAGTGCATAAGATGAAGGTTTATTTGCAAAAAATCCAAAAAATAATTCCCGCACAATGGCTAGAAAATCTCCAATATTTACATTCTCATTTTATCTGGAGGTGGTTGTTATCTGATGGTAGTCAACCAGAAGATTTTAGTCATAAATCAGCAATGGTTTTTTCTCCGCACCAAGATGATGAAACTTTCGGCTGTGGAGGGATGATTGCTCACAAAACAGCACATAAAATCAAGGTTGTAGTTGTATTTTTAACCAATGGAGATGCGGCGGGTGGTTGTAATCTAGACCTAAAAAATCAAATTATTGCTACTCGCAGACAAGAAGCAATAACAGCACTACAAATTTTAGGTGTTCAAGCCTCAGATATTCACTTTTTAGCTAAACCAGACGGATATTTACAAAATTTAAATGAGCCAGAAAAAGAACAGACGATCGCACAGGTAGCTGAATTGTTAAAATTGTATCAACCGGAAGAAGTTTATGTGCCTCATCGTAAAGATTGCCATCGAGATCATGAAGCAACATTTACTCTAGTTAAATCCGCTATTCAGTCAGCTAAAATTTATCCAGATTTGTTACAGTATCCGATTTGGTTATTCTGGCGATCGCCTTTATTTTTAATGTTAAAATTATCCGACTTGGCGGCGGCTTACAGGTTTTCTATTACTGCTGTTCAAGAAAAGAAAAAACAAGCGATCGCTGCTTACTCCTCACAACTGCAAAGTTTACCACAAGGCTTTGTTAAGCAATTTTTAACTTCTTATGAGATTTTCTTCAAGACTCAGTTTTAGGAGAAATTTCTTAGATATATAAAATTATTAGGGCTGCATCTGGCAATTTTGGATTAAATATTATTTAGAGAATCAATTAAATGAGAATATTACATATTACTAACCACGTTCAAAAAATTGGTAATGGCATTGTTAATGTAGCTGTAGACCTCGCTTGTTTGCAAGCCCAAAATGGTGATGAAGTAGCTGTGGCTTCGGCTGGAGGAGAATACGAAACACTACTAGCAAGTTATGGTGCTAAACATTTTCACCTAGATCAATCTCGAAAACCGCTAAAAATCATGAAAGCGGCTTGGCGGTTGCGGGAGATTATCCAGAATTTTCAACCCGATATTGTTCACGCCCACATGATGACGGGTGTAGTATTGGCAGGATTTTGGAAAAATACCAGCAATTACAGTTTAGTTTCGACAGTACACAATGAATTTCAACGTAGTGCAATCCTCATGGGATTGGCAGATAGAGTCATTGCCGTCAGCCGAGCAGTAGAATCTGCAATGGTGCGGCGTGGTATTCCCCAACAGAAATTAAGAATTGTTTCTAATGGGACTTTAGGTAGCCCTCGTCATCGCAAATTGACAGATTATCAACCACTACCTTTGCATAGTCCAGCGATTACTACCGTTGCGGGGATGTATTCTCGTAAAGGTATTGCTGAGTTAATCGCCGCTTTTACAAAAATTGCAGCCGAATTTCCCCAAGCACATTTATATTTAGTCGGAGATGGCCCTGATCGAGCTTTGTTTGAGACAATGGCACAAAATACCAATGTCAAACACCGCATTCATTTTGAAGGTTTCCAGCCAGAACCCCAAAGGTATATGTTAGCAAGCGATATTTTCGTTCTCGCTTCCCATTGCGAATCCTTTGGCTTGGTATTAACAGAAGCGCGGGAAGCGGGTTGTGCAATTATTGCTAGCAACGTAGATGGAATTCCAGAAACCTTAGATTATGGACAAGCAGGCTTGTTAGTCCCAGCAAAAGATAGTCAGACATTAGCAGACGCTTTAGAACATTTACTCAGAGATCCCGCCCAACTCTACAAATGGAAAAGCCGCGCCTCACAAAACCTAGAAAGATTTAATGCAGCGAGAGTCCATGCAGAAACCTTGGCTGTCTACCGCGAATTAGTAACAAACTATGAACCTCACAGAGTCATGATGAGGGAAGAGGTTTTGGTGAATTAGTCATTAGTCATTAGTCATTAGTCATTAGTCATTAGTCATTAGTCATTAGTCATTAGTCATTAGTCAACAGTCACTACTCATTACTCATTACTCAGCACGGGCTAAACGCCCCGCTTCCGCTAACAGCACTCAGCACTCATTACTCATTACTCATTACTTCTACCTTGTCTCCCCCACACCCCTAAACCCCTACCGGCTAATCGCTAACTCAGTATCAGGATCAAAAAAGTGAATTTTATCGGGTGAGAGGGATAACCAGAGTTCTTCACCTACGCTAATGAGGCGTTCGGGTGGAACGCGTACTTGCAAGGGATGAATGAGGTGGGAAAATTGAGGTTGCTGATCAACTAATTTGGCGGTAATGAAGGCATCATTACCGAGGTTTTCTACTAAGTCTACTTGCACTTGTAAGTTTTTAGTGGCAGGTAAGCCTACGTTTAAATGTTCGGGACGGATACCTAAGATGAGGGTTTGTCCGTCGTATCTTTGCAATGGACTAGCCCAGATTTCTGGGAGGGTGAGACGGAATTGTGCATGGGTGATTAACAGAGGGGCATGAAATTCTACAGGGATAAAATTCATGGGTGGTGTCCCGATGAATTCTGCAACAAAACGATTAATTGGGTTGTTATAGAGTTCTATGGGGGAGGCGACTTGCTGAATTTGACCTTGATTCATGATGGCGATGCGATCGCCCATTGTCATGGCTTCGGTTTGGTCGTGGGTGACGTAGATTGTGGTTGTTTCTAATTGGCGTTGGAGTTTAACGATTTGGGCGCGAGTTTCGGCGCGGAGTTTCGCATCTAGGTTAGAAAGTGGCTCATCCATTAAGAATACTTGGGGATTGCGCGCGATCGCCCTTCCTAATGCTACCCTTTGTCTTTGTCCTCCTGAAAGTTGTTTAGGTAATCGATTTAACAGGGTTTCAATTTGCAATAATTCCGCCACACCCCTGACGCGTTGGTCTACTTGTCGTTCTTTGTCGGAAATATAGCGTAGTCCTTTAGGTAACTTTCTTGTCACACCTACCAGCGTATTTTCCACTAGCGGCGGAATTGGGTTTTGCTGATTGTCTGCATTTTCTAATGTACGCCGACGCAACCCAAAAGCGATGTTATCGTACACCGTTAGATGGGGGTAAAGGGCGTAATTTTGAAATACCATTGCAATGTCGCGTTCCTTGGGAGGTAAGTCATTGATCAGGCGATCGCCTACCCAAATATTTCCCCCTGTCATTGTCTCTAAGCCAGCAATTAACCGCAGTAGGGTACTTTTCCCACAACCAGAAGGCCCCACCAACACCATAAATTCCCCGTCGGCGATGGTGAGGTTAATCCGACGTAAGACATTGATATTGCCGGCTTGTTCTGGTGTTTTATCTGTTTTTTGACTAGATGTGCTGACTGAAGCCACATTTTCCCCTCGACGGGGAGGGAAACTTTTATATACGTTTTCTATAACAACTTGCGCCACGGGTTTAGTAATTAGTCAATGGTCAATAGTCAATGGTCAATAGTCAATAGTCAATAGTCAATAGTCAATAGTCAATAGTCATTAGTCATTGGTCGTTAGTCAAGAGTTAGCATAACAGTAAGGTAATTCTAAGTTACAAAAAACTTTTCCCAATCCCCATTCCCCAATCCCTAATCCCCAATCCCCAGTCCCCCTAATCCTATGACTATCCATGACATTGTAGACGTACAAACTACAGATTGTTGCATTGTTGGCGGTGGCCCGGCTGGTGCGGTGTTGGCTTTGTTGCTGGCGCGTCGGGGTGTGAGGGTGATGTTACTAGAAGCACACAAGGATTTTGACAGGGATTTTCGGGGGGATACAATTCACCCATCGGTAATGGAAATTATGGAGGAGTTGGGGTTGAGCGATCGCTTGCTACAATTACCCCATACTAAAATGCGCCAAATCAGGATTCAAACGCCGGAAACTACTACTACTCTGGCTGATTTTAGTCACCTGAAAACCCGCTATCCCTACATTACAATGTTGCCTCAAGTGAAGTTTCTGGAATTCATCACCCAGGAAGCACAACAATATCCTACTTTTCAATTAGTTATGGGGGCAAATGTTCAAGAACTGATTGTAGAGGATGGTGTAATTCGCGGTGTACGCTATCGGGGTGGGGGTGGTTGGCATGAAATCCGCGCTATGCTGACGGTGGGTGCAGATGGTCGTCATTCTAAGCTACGACAGTTAGGTAATTTCACAGCCGTCGAAACTTCACCACCGATGGATGTGCTGTGGTTTCGTTTACCCCGTCAACCAGAAGATGCTGAGGGAGGAATGGGACGTTTTGCTTCTGGTCACATTGTAGCGATGCTTGACCGTGGCGATGAATGGCAACTTGCTTATGTCATTCCCAAGGGAGGTTATCAAAAGCTACGTGCTGAGGGTTTAACAGCTTTAAAAACTTCTGTGGTGGAAGTTGTGCCAGAATTAGCTAACCGCATTGACCATTTACAAGATTGGTCACAGGTGGCTTTTTTGTCTGTCGAGTCTAGCCTTGTGAAGTGCTGGTATCGTCCAGGGTTGTTACTCATCGGTGATGCGGCTCATGTTATGTCACCTGTTGGCGGTGTGGGAATTAACTACGCCATTCAGGATGCTGTGGTAGCTGCAAATGTGTTAACGAAGCCTCTACAAAATCACCATGTAGAATTACAAGACTTAGCAAAAGTGCAGCAACAACGCGAATTACCCACACGCATCATTCAAGCATTTCAAACTTTGATTCAAAAACGAGTCTTTGCCCCTATTCTCTCCTCTAACCGCACTTTTCAACCTCCAGCTTGGTTACGCTTGCCGATTTTACGGGATTTACCAGCTAGATTAATTGCTTTAGGTGTGTTCCCTGTCCATGTGGATGAATGTTAATGCAAAAGCAGGGGGAAAAATCACTTCACTTTTCGTGAAATCCCATACGAATAGGCAATTAATGGTACAATTATACTACTCATGCAAGATCAATGCTCGTTCTAGTCAAGCGAAAGTGTCCTGTGGTGTGACAACTGCTAGGCAACGCCATCGCTTGGCTTTTATGCTAGGAATGAAGCACAATAGACAATTTCTAAATTAATTCATAATTTACGCATACGTTATGAATTATGAAGTCAGGAGGATGCAATGAATAGCTGTGTGTTGTTGGCGGAAATTATTCAAGAACCGCAATTACGTTATACATCAGATAACTTAGCTGTCACCGAAATGTTGGTGCAGTTTCCCAATTCGCAAAAGCCAGAAGATCCACCAGCAACCTTAAAAGTTGTGGGATGGGGAAATTTAGCTACAGAGATTCAGCAAAATTATCATCAAGGCGATCGCGTCATCATTGCAGGACGTTTAGGAATGCACACAGTCGAACGTCAAGAAGGTTTCAAAGAAAAACGCGCTGAATTAACTGTACAGCAAATTCAATCCGTAGGAAGCGGTAGTTTCACCACATCACCAGCACCAGCGAGAACACCAGCAGTTACCGAAACACTACCACCCCCACCAGTCAACGTTCCCAGTTACGAACCGCCACGTTCCACCCCTACCCCAGTCGCCACTCCTGTAAATGTCTCTCCCCAGGTGAACACCTACGAACCCACCACTAAACCCAGCAGCTATCAGCCTGCGGAAGAACCAGATCCAGATGATATTCCGTTTTAGGGAAGTTCTTCTCAATTATCTCCCGATGTCGCCTGACAACTATATCGGGAGAAAAAATCAACCTATAAAGTAAAATCCCTACACTGGAGGTAGGTAGGGACTAGAGGCTTACTCTCAGCAGGCTTATAGTAAAAATGTACTACAAAAATCAGTCCCACGCAAGCTTCCTAGTCAAGAAAAATACTCTTCTGCCTACCCCAACAGTTGACACTGAGTTTTTGCTGTTGCTTTTTAGACGCTTATAAGATTAGGGTTGAAAATCGATGAATTCCCTGTTATCCCTATATAATGTCATTCCTTACAAATATTCGCTGGCGAACTATCTTTTCTCTGGCTATTATTCTTCCCATCGGACTTTTATATAGCCACTATCGCTATTCTGTTGGATGGTTGAACCAAGAGATGGGAGGAATTTTTTATGAAATATTTTGGTGTTTATTCGCCTTTCTTTTTATTCCTACTCGTTCTTCAGTTTGGCAAATCCCTTTATGGGTGTTGATAATTACTTGCTTAATAGAGTTTTTGCAATTGTGGCATCCGCCGTTTTTAAATTGGATACGCTCATTTTGGTGGGGAAGAATGGTAATGGGTACTGCTTTCACCTGGTCAGATTTCCCCTATTACTTTATTGGTTCTGGGTTAGGCTGGCTGTGGTTGCGATTGATAGTTCGAGGAGCAAAGCTAAAGTAATTGATGGCTGGGGATATTACTCTGGATAAAATTGTCACCGAGAGCTTTTAATACGCTAATAGCGCAGCAAGAGATAAATCTTAATTTCATTTTTTATATCCTGTTTGATAGATGTTTGATAAACAACACAAAATTATTGATATATTTATGGATTGATACATCCATATTTTTTAAAATCACGAATCAATTTTGTCTTTTGTGCATTACTCGACTCTGTTGATTCGGACATAACCTTGTTAATACTTTCTAATGCTCTAGGCGAGTGATATATCAGATACATAGATACACGACCTTCTGAAATAGAGCCAACCCCCATATAATTGCCTTCTAATAACAATAAATTTTTTCTAGCATTGCGTAATTTACCATCTACAACTCGACCAAGTTCAAAGTCAACTTGTCCTAGACCGATATAAACCAAACACACACGATTTCTGGTCTTGGCTGGATATACCGACATTGATGATTCAAATGCTGACCAATTGCCTAAAAATTGTGCAGTTTCTTTATCATGTTTCAACCAATGGCTGACTAATAATTGTCGCGCGCGTTTTTCTTTTAAAGTGCGAACATCAGGACTTGCAGTTTGAATTTGGTTGCGAAGTTCTCCGCGCGTGCTTTCAACCTCTGCGCTGGTAGGATACCTGTCAGAATTTGCCAAAACAGGAGAACAAATCATTGTGAAAATGATTGCTAACCATGATAAAAATATCTTTGTAAACCTCATTGCGGTTATTTAATTTGTTAGGTTTTACCCAATTCTATTGCTGTACATTTAAAAGCTTTATTAAGTTAGCTGTCTTGGCGGTAGGACGAAATGATGAGTTACCATTAGATAAAAATATTAACTGGTGGTACTTTTGTTGTGTTAACCGTGGTTCTACACAACCATCAGAACCACTGACATTAGTATTATTTGCCCCTCTAGCTTCACTAACTTTGACAACTAAATCAGGAATTTTATCTTGGTTAGTGTCTTGTAATTTAAAGTCTTGAATCAGCATTTCATAATATGGTGGACGACAGCTACCAGTATTAGATTCAACTTTTAATAAATTAGTATTTATGGTTTTAGTAGAATTAAATTCTAATTTGTCCAACCATGTGATTAAATAACCCATACCTGTGTAAGCACCTTGACAGATAACAGAATTACGTCCTGTGCGGTTAGTAATTTTCAAACACATATTGGAGCGAAATCCACTTTCATATCTAACTCTAGACCAACCATTATTAGTGTGTCGGAGTAATACCGTACCTCCCCAATTACCAGCATGGGGTTCGCAGTCACTCAAATCAACTAAAGCTTCACGAGTACCAGCTTTAGTAAAACTGCCGTATACTACTGATGTTAAAGTTCCTGTAGTATCTCGATATCCAGTAAATGATGGACAAGTATTACAAACAATAGCTCCTTTTTTTTGAGTGAAATTACCCACACCACAAATACTTTTGGCAAATGCGACAGCATCTTTTTGTGGTGGAACTATACTATCTTTTTTGATTTCTTGCGCTAGTGTTTTATTAGCGATTATTTGAACGCTGAAGACTATAAGCGGAGCGAAAATTAATTTATATTTCATTGATGTATGCCTTGGAATATCTAGTGTAGAATTTTAGGCGATCGCTCATTTTAAAAAAGAATCATGCACAATTATCAATTTTTGGTTGATTAACATCCATGATATCCTTTCAATCGTAAAACCTTACTATTCCTACCCACACTAATTGTAACTTTTGCGTGATAAATGGATGCTTCATATCCTGTTTTTTCACTGGGCGGCTCTATTAGTGAATAATCAACTCTAATTTTTATTTGATTTACAGTATAAACTTCATTTCTTAAGTTTCCTTTTCTATCCTTATTTGCCCTTATAAGATTTAACTTAATATCTTGTCCATTAAAGTTCATAAATGTATTTCCATCTAACAGAGATACAAAAATAAATTTATCAAGATTTTTATTAAAGTCTTGGACAAATTGAAAACTTCCACCACATCCTGTAAGATTACGATTCTTAATTACTCCAATTACTGGTAGTTTTTTACTTGCTTTATTATTTATTTCCTCCTGAACTAAAGATTGAATGTTTGATTCAATATTTTCAGTAAGACTTGCATTATATCTGGCTTCGGTGTTAGCTATGGATGGGGTTAAATTTATAGCTAAAATGGCTAAACTAGAAACAATAGTAGATAATTGCATATTTTTCTTACCCTATCAGTAATAATTTTGATTCAAAAACAAACTTTGTAAGTTAACGACGCATCCAACTATAGGGAAAACAATCTACTTGATACCTCGTACTAGGATTGCGTTCCTTATAGGGTTTCATTCCATTTAAATCTAGGATAATTTTGCGATAGTGAATGAAATTGTTATTTTCTGCACCACTAGGATCTAAAATTCCTCTGGCTCTACTAGTCCGTAGTCGGGGATTAAATCCCCATTCTTCAAATTTAGAACTTTCTCGTTCTGCCAAAGCAACGTTTCTATATTTAATAAAATACACAGCTTCACCATTTACTATATTTTTCTTCACATTACCATCAATACAAATACTGCTATCGGACATTCTAGTGATGTAAAAATATCCCTTAATTCGATTTCCTTGTTTAATAAATCGAAAACAAGTAACGGAAATTGCTTCATCATTTGTAGGTGGTTGGGACGTACAGATTAAATGTTGTCCATTCGGAAATTTTTCTAAAGACATCTTAGATGTACGAGCAATTGCTGGTACATCATAGCTGACTGTTGATGTCAACAATCCTAAAAAAAAATAGATTTATTAGTAATAACTTATTCCTCATACACTTTTCCTTTAGCATTAAAGTTAAATTATCGATTTACTGTTGTGGAATTAGTGCAACCAGCATTTTTAAATTGTTGAGAAACTGTAATTTTCTCTGCTTGCGCGTCATACATATATTCAAGCAATTTAGTTAGTGACCCCAAGGGACGGGGTGAATTGAATGGAATGTCATAATTGCGGACAAATTTACCATTTTTAAGCAATGCTGAACCTAAGTAATTTCCTTCCTTAAATAGCACTTCTCCCCGGCTAGTTTTTATGAATCCGTTAGAAAAAACACCAGTATCCATACCGCCAGAACCATCACCAGTCCAAATAACACAAACACGACCTCTGATATTTGAGGGGTAAATATGCTTGCTACTTTCGTATCCAGACCATACACCCATAAAAGGTGCTAGTTTGGGTTCAAATTTTGACCAAGCATTAACAAATGATTTCCTGCTATTTTTTTCATTTTGAGTTCTTCTATCTTGAATATAAGAAGCAGATACACTAATATTTATTGACGATTTAATCACTTGTTGAAATTCTTGGCGTAATCTTCTCAGTTCTGCATTAGTTGGCTGTCTAATTTGAGCTAATACTGATGAGTGACTAGCCATCAATATAATTAAACTGCTACTAATAATTAAGAGCGATCGCATTTTCATAATTTCTCTACAGTTGAAGATTTTCCGACATATACATACTTAAGGAAAGTATTTAATCAAGTATTATTTTATATATTTAGTATAAAGACAACTTCAGTAATAATGCTTAAACTACCAATGGGTGGGGAAATGGGATTGAATCTTGGAAAAATCAGAAATCAAGTTCTGAGTAGGAACTTTTACTGATGCGATCGCTACTGCTAAGATAGGGCTAACTATGGCTGCATCTCAAGACAAATATTTACGCTGTTCTACCTAAACGCGAAACTACTGTTAAAATCCAAATAATTTTTACTCAATAGTCATACCGATACTCTTATGAGAGAAACTGTCCTAGAAGTTCGCAATCTCCAAGTAGAATTCTCCGGTGATGGGGATACTATCAAAGCCGTAGATGGGATTTCGTTCACACTCAAACGTGGTGAGACTCTAGGAATTGTAGGAGAATCAGGTAGCGGCAAATCAGTTACATCCCTAGCGGTGATGGGTTTATTGCAGTATCCCGGTAGAATTAGCGGCGGAGAAATTTGGTTTCGTCAACAGGCGGATGCTAATCCTCTCAATTTAGTAGATTTACCACCCCAGGAAATGCAACTATACCGAGGTGGAGACATCGCGATGATTTTCCAAGAACCGATGAGTTCCCTAAATCCGGTGTATACAATTGGGTTTCAACTCCAAGAAGCCATTCAACGTCATCAAAATGTTACCGCCGAGGAAGCACAACAATTAGCGATCGCAGGTCTGCAAGAGGTTAAACTTTTACCTAGTGATGAGCAACTAAAACAGCAATACCTCGATACTTGGCAAGAAACTCACCCCCACACCCCCGTTGATGAATATCAGGTGGCACAGATGGTGAAGCAGCATAAGGAATCTATGCTAGAACGCTATCCTCACCAACTTTCTGGGGGACAACTGCAACGGGTGATGATTGCAATGGCGATTTCTTGCAACCCCTTGTTACTAATTGCAGATGAACCAACCACAGCCTTAGATGTTACAGTCCAAGCCACAATTATCGACCTGCTGAGAGAATTGCAGCAAACTCGTGAGATGGCGTTGATTTTCATCACCCATGACTTGGGTTTAATTTCGGAAATCGCTGACGAAGTAGCGGTGATGTACAAAGGTAAAGTTGTAGAATACGGCGCATCAGAGCAAATCTTTCATCATCCCCAGCATCCCTACACTAAAGGTTTAGTTGCTTGTCGTCCCACCCTTAACCGCCGTCCCCAAAAGTTACTCACAGTCTCAGACTATATGACTGTGGAGGAAACGCCAACAGGACAATTATTAATTCAAGAGAAAGAACCTGTTGCACCGCCAGAAGTCAATGGTCATGAGATTAGCCAAAGATTAATTCAACTAGAAACACAACCACCCCTGCTACAAGTGCGTGATTTGAAAGTAGCTTTTCCCATTAAAGGGATATTGGGAGGTACAAAACGTTATCACATGGCTGTTGATGGTGTTTCTTTTGATGTCAAACCAGGAGAAACTCTAGGTCTAGTGGGAGAATCTGGTTGTGGGAAAACGACTCTGGGCAGAAGTTTATTATTATTAATTGAACCAACAAGCGGTCAAGTTATCTTTGATGGCCAAGAAATCACAGAAAAAATCGATGCTTTTGGTTTTGCACCTTCTATATCAATTTCTCCAAAAAATTGGTTGCGGTCACGGGATGAAATTTCCTTAGATTTAGATGTCAAACTAGCATTGCGCCGCCGCAAAATCTTCAAGGGTCATAAAATGCCTAATTTACGGCGGGAAATGCAAATTATTTTTCAAAATCCTTTTAGCGCGCTTGACCCTAGAATCAAAGTAGGGGATGCGATCGCTGAACCTTTAGTCATTCACTCCATTGGTAAAAATCGAGAAGAACGGCGTGAACGCACAGCTTACCTGTTAGAAAGAGTCGGTTTAAGTGCAGATGCCATGAACCGTTATCCACATCAATTTTCCGGTGGACAACGCCAAAGAATTTGTATTGCCCGTGCTTTAGCATTAAATCCAAAATTTATTATTTGTGATGAATCAGTATCAGCCTTGGATGTGTCTGTACAAGCGCAAGTATTGAACCTCCTGAAAGAATTGCAAGCTGAATTTCAACTCACTTATATTTTTATTTCCCATGATTTAAGCGTCGTCAAATTTATGAGCGATCGCATTTTAGTGATGAATCGTGGCAAAATTGTTGAACAAGGCACAGCCGAAAGCATCTACCGCGAACCCAAAGAAGCGTATACACAAAAATTAATTGCATCCATTCCCACTGGTAGCCCGGAAAGGGTGCGTTCTCGGAATTAGGGAATGGGGAATGGGGACTGGGGAATCGGGAATCGGGAATGGACGACAAGGGAGACAAGGTAGATTTTAACCCAATGCCCAATGCCCCATGCCCCATGCCCCATGCCCCATGCCCAATATGCCAAAATAAAATCCCCCTTTGATAGCAATAAAGGGGGGTGATGGCAAATAATCAGAGGAAATTTGAAACTTTATCCGAATTTACCGGCGGTTGACGCTATGAGAAAGGCTGCATAGGTCAAGACATAACCGACGGTGAAGTGTGCCAAACCAACTAACCAACCTTGGACGATAGATAACGCTACAGGCTTATCTTTCCAACGGACTAAGTTGGCTAATGGTGTGCGTTCGTGCGCCCAAACTAGGGTTTCAATTAATTCTTGCCAGTAACCACGCCAGCTAATTAAGAACATGAAACCGGTCGCCCAAACTAGGTGTCCGAAGAGGAACATCCACGCCCATACAGATAAATTACTTGTACCGTAGGGGTTATAGCCATTAATTAACTGTGCAGAGTTCGCCCAGAGATAATCTCTAAACCAACCCATGAGGTAGGTAGAGTTTTCATTAAATTGGGCTACGTTACCTTGCCAAATACCTAAATGCTTCCAATGCCAGTAAAATGTCACCCAGCCTAAGAGGTTCAACATCCAGAAAAAGGCGAGATAGAAGGTTTGCTCCCAAGAAGAGGTTTGACAAGTACCGCCACGACCAGGGCCATCACAGGGGAAGGTGAAGCCGAAGTCTTTTTTATCGGGCATGAGTTTACTACCACGGGCATCTAATGCACCTTTCACACAGATTAGTGTAGTGGTATGTAGACCAAGTGCGATCGCATGGTGGACTAAGAAATCTCCAGGGCCAATAGTTAAAAATAGGGAGTTAGTCCCAGAGTTGATTGCATCTAACCACCCTGGTAGCCAGACGTTCCCATGATTGGGATAGGCTGTAAAGGCAATACTATCAGGATTGGATAATAGTGCATCCATGCCATACAGTAATTTACCGTGGGCAGCTTGGATAAATTGAGCAAATACCGGCTCAATTAAAATCTGCTTTTCTGGTGTCCCGAAGGCAACTACCACATCGTTGTGAACGTATAACCCCAGTGTATGGAAACCCAGAAATAACGACACCCAACTTAAGTGAGAGATAATCGCTTCTTTGTGTTGGAGAACACGGTCTAATACATTACCTTTGTTTTGGTCGGGGTCGTAGTCCCGCACCCAAAATATCCCAGCGTGGGCAAATGCCCCAATCATCAAGAAACCAGCAATATATTGATGGTGGGTATATAACGCCGCTTGGGTGGTGTAGTCCTTCGCCATGAAAGTATAAGGCGGTAAGGAGTACATATGCTGGGCTACCAAGGAAGCGGCTGTTCCCAAAGCTGCTAAGTGAATACTTAACTGGAAGTGCAGGGAGTTATTGTAGGTGTCGTAAAGTCCTTGGTGGGGGAGATTAAATTGGCCTTCGGTGCGGATACCAAAGAAATTTCTCGCATTGAGCATTTCTTTGATGCTATGACCGATACCGAAGTTAGTGCGGTACATATGACCGGCGATAATGAAAATAACTGCGATCGCTAAATGGTGATGTGCCATATCAGTCAACCACAGAGATTGTGTCTGGGGATGGAAGCCTCCCAAAAAAGTTAAAATCGCTGTTCCCGCACCTTGAGACGTACCGAAGATATGTCCGGCTGTATCAGCATTTTGGGCATACACACCCCAATTACCAGTCCAGAACGGTGTTAACCCGGCTGGGTGAGGTAAAGTTGTTAAGAAATTATTCCAGCCCACATGAACCCCACGAGATTCAGGAATGGCGACGTGAATTAAGTGACCAGCCCAAGCTAGAGAACTAACACCAAATAAACCCGCCAAATGGTGATTTAACCGAGGTTCAGCACTTTTAAACCAAGTCAAACTAGGGCGGAAGTTGGGTTGTAAATGCAACCAACCAGCAAAGAGAAATAACGCAGCCAATAACAACAGGAACACCGAACCAATGTACAAATCATTATTGGTTCGCATCCCGATGGTGTACCACCAATGATAAACACCAGAGTAAGCAATGTTCACTGGATAGTTAGCACCGCCTTGGCTAAAAGCTTCTACAGCTGGTTTACCAAAGTGCGGGTCCCAAATCGCGTGGGCGATGGGACGAATATGTAAGGGGTCTTGAATCCAGCGTTCAAAGTTACCTTGCCAAGCTACGTGAAACAATAAACTCGAAGCCCAGAGGAAAATAATTGCTACATGACCAAAGTGAGTAGCGAAGATTTTTTGATATAAATTTTCCTCTGTCATCCCGTCATGGCTTTCAAAGTCGTTACCTTGAGCCATTGCGTACCAAATACGCCGCGTCGTTGGATCTTGAGCCAGATCCTGGCTAAATTTAGGATATTTTACTGCCATGTATGTTGATCACATCCTTCTGTACTAAACCAAGTTGCTATTGTTAATCTGCTAGTAATTTTCGGCAATTTTGATAGCGAACTTGGTATTTACGGAGATACATCAGGCTAATTTAAGACCTATATTTTCTAGGCAATGTGATGTAATTAGTCTTGATAGGAGTATTAAAAAAATCCACTACTACTTCCATCACACCAGAGGAAGAGATTAGTATTCAATAATTTGGTACTGGAGTTTAAATTCAAAAATCAATATTTTGTTTTCGGCTTTATGGTTGCACATCATTTTTCGCTAAATTTTAGGAATCATAGATATTTTTCCAAAAAAAATACTATTTTGAAGCCAATTAATGTTTGATTTTAAGGATTGATAATGCCGTAGTAAATAGCAGCTACAAACAAAATAGCTATAAACACCAAAATCAAAAACCCACGTAGCAAGATAGCGAAAATATCATTTGTAGGTGTTTTTTGGCTCTGTCCTGGAATATCAGGATTATTCACAGTTTGATTAGATATATTTCTTGTCCGCAAAGATGCTGTTTTTCCTATTGTTGATTTATCTCTGGCTTTCATAGATTGGGATAAAAATTTGAGGTAAGAATACTGCTATTTATTTAAAAAATATTTCCTGTCTACATCATCCTTGAGAGCTAGATTAATTTACTATACGTTTCTGCTTTCTTATCGAGCAATATTAACAAATTTAGCAGTTTAAAATACATAAAAACTTATAGTGGATCTTAACTTCGATTCATCTCGTTTGATAGAGGTTAAAGCTATTCGAGATAATTAACTTACTGAATAAAAGTGTTGGGCAAGAGTAATTGACTCATGTTTAAATTTTTGCAGCAAGTTGGTGATTATGTCCAAAGTTCTTTGCAAGCTGGTCAATATATAGGACAGGGACTAGCAGTCACATTTGACCACATGAAACGTCGTCCGATTACTGTACAGTATCCTTATGAAAAACTTATCCCATCGGAGCGATTTCGGGGCAGAATTCATTTTGAATTTGATAAATGTATTTCTTGTGAAGTCTGTGTGCGGGTATGTCCGATTAACTTACCTGTAGTAGATTGGGAATTTGATAAAGTCAATAAAAAGAAAAAACTCAACCACTACAGCATTGATTTTGGAGTCTGTATTTTCTGCGGTAATTGTGTAGAATACTGTCCAACAAATTGTATATCTTTTACTGAAGAATACGATATTTGTACATATGACCGTCACGAATTAAATTATGACAATGTAGCTTTAGGTAGACTACCTTACAAAGTTACTAATGACCCAATGGTGACACCATTAAGAGAGTTAGTTTATTTACCAAAAGGAGTATTTAATCCTCACGGTGTTCCTGATGATGCTCATCGCGCAGGTTTATTACCATCGGAGATTTTAGAACAGGGTTTAGAAAATACTGATAGTTGAAATTATGCTTTTACAAAAAACGACCAATCTGATTGGTATTATAGGATTAAGTGCTGCGATCGCCATCACTGGTAATCTACAAATCAACCCCCAAGCAACCGCTACCAATATCAGCCAAAACCCTCTTCCTGCAACTAGCCAACTAACTCAACTTGATAGATGGTACGCCACAGAAGCGGCTCAAGCTGGAATGGCAGAAATTGAAATGGCTAAATTAGCATTACAGAAGTCTCAGAATAATAACGTGAAAGAGTATGCCCAGCAAATGATCAAAGACCATACACCTGCAAATCAAGAATTAATGCAATTGCTCACTCAAAAAGGCATCACTCCACCTAGTAATGTAGGAGTTAAATATCAAGCCTTAATTGAGCAGTTATCCAAACTATCCGGCGAAAATTTTGATCAGGCGTACATTAATGAAGCTGGTATTAATGCACACATGGAAAATTTAATTTTCAGTAGTCGTCTGTTGCAACTAGGTGAAGATCAAGATTTGAAAGCTTTTGCAGTTAAAAATATGCCCTTAATAGAAGCGCATTTACAACTGATGGAGAAACTTTTCCCCCAACCTAAATAGAACAGGGTAAATAATTCAAGGTTTGTAGTGAGAACTTTAGTTCTCTCGACGAGACGCTCCGCGTTCGCGCAGCGTCCCGCAGGTAACAAAAAAGGACTAAAGTCCTTACTACGAACTCCATACTAGTGTTTTTACATTACTTAATATAGTTTGAACCTGTAGGGTGCGTCAGTGCGAGAAAACCTAACTATACCAAGAGGTTATTCATACTGACGCACCCTACTAAGCTGTTGATTTGGGATAATTTATTTTTTGGTGTTCCCTTACTCAGCAATGAAAATAGTGACTGTTAACCCTTGACTAATGACTAATGACTTGGCTTGATCCCAGAACGTAAGACTGAATTACGATTGTTTGATGAAGTCAGATGAACTAACAGCACGGTTACTTAAAAGCGGATTGAGATTAGCACTAACTTAACTCACTCTGTTAAGAATGACCGATACTCTATTTAATTCAATTTGATTCATCTCGATTTACGAAAATTTGGCATGACATTATTTTGACTTAATATTTTCTTTACAAAAACAATAAAAGTTTGCTTCAGTAGAAATACCAGACTTAATCTATAGTAATCTTATACTTATCTTTATAAATTCGATAATTGCAACAAAATAGTAATGATTAGCAATATTTTTTGATATTATTTTGACTATTTTTTTTGGTTAAAGTTTTTTATGGTTGCTGATTAAACCTGAGACTCATCAGGTTCAGCTACAAGACTTACTGGAGCAGAGATTTTATTCATTCCTATGGTAAGGATAGTTATCCAATTACAGAAAATTGCAAATTTTTTGACAAAATTAGCGTTAAGAGAGTAAACCTTACTGTATTGATTGTTGATGCTCTTTGCATTTAATTATATCTAGCTACTGATTATTATTAATAACCCCTCTAAAAAAAGTCGAGTCATCATTATGATCAATCCTCTAGAAACCGAAGACAGTAGATTTGATGGAGAAACGTTTACTAAAGTTTTTATTTATACAATTTGTGCTGCTACTGTTTTAACAGCTAGTATTTTAGTCGCTAAGTCTTTTATTTTTAATGGTGGTGCTGTTGAGCAATCGAGTTATCCTACTTCAATTCCCTGGATTAACAGTAAATTAGACTGTGAAAATACTGGGCGTAACTGGATAGATAACAAGTGTTGGGATAAAGAACATAGTGCGGAGTTTTAACTAGACTGTCGCCAATGTATGGGAATTTCAATGTGATCAGGTAGTTTTGTAGTGCGATCGCCAATTGCTAGACTAAGTTGTTGAGATACCAGGTTTTTCACGCCTGTCAGAATCGCCCCCGCTAGGTTGACATCAAAAAAGTCAGTTTCGGCTAAATTAGCTCCCACTAGACTGGCTTGGCTCAAGTTAGCTTCGTAAAGGTTGGCTTTTTGCAGATTTGCTCCCATAAGGTTGGCTTTAGATAAATCTGCTTCGGTTAAACTAGCTTCTGTAAAGTCAGCAAAGATAATTTCTGTTTGTGTTAATTTAGCAGCATTTAAATTTGCTCCACATAGATTCGCACTATTGAGGTTAGCCCCTTGCAAGTTCGCTCCAATCAACCCACAAAGAGACAAATTAGCTTTCCCTAATTTCGCCCCTTGTAGGTTAGCAAGAAATAACTTCGCGCTGGTTAAATTTGCTACTTTTAATGTGGTTTGTTGTAAGTTGGCTTTGTAGAGATTAGCACCTTGTAAGTTCGCTGCACGCAGGCTAGCCCCTGTGAGATTCGCTTCCCGTAAATTCGCACTATACAAATCGGCGCGGTTGAGGTTTGCGCCTTGGAGATTTGCACTTTGTAAATTAGCTCTCACTAAGTTGGCCTCGTAAAGAAAACAGCCAGATAGTTTGGCGTTTTCGAGATTTGCATCACTGAGATTACAACTGTGCAAATCTGCTCCCCTTAAATCTGCTCCGCGTAAGTCTACTCTTTGTAAATCAGTCCCCAATAAATCTGCACGCTTTAAATCTGTAAATCGCAAATCCAGTTTTTTATTTGCATCATCCTGTTGAGAATTCCGCCTACCAATTACAGTTAATGCGGCTTGAATATCTCGACGCAGTTTGGGAAATTCTTCTAGCTGATCCTCTTCAGGGTTTTTTGGCTGAATTAAAGATGTGGCTGTATTTTCTTCTTTGTGGTTTTCTGCTTCTAAATCAGCATTTTCTCTCACAAATGCTGTGAGAATTTCCATAATTGTCCAATGTTCTTGAGGAAAATCTTGGGCAATTTTTTCTAGGACATAAATGGCACTTGTGCGAGTAGCAATTTTCTCATGTCCGATTTGGGCAATAGCTGACATTAAGCGTTCTGAAATTAATCTATCTTGTGATAGTTTGACATTTTGCAGACTAATTTCGAGATTTTTTTCCGCCGCGATCGCACTTTTTTGTATAGCATCTATGCGTTTTACGGTATAGTAGGCGTGGATAGTTAAACCCAATCCCAAAAAGGCGATCGCGGTTGTAGTTAATGCTTGATTTCTGTATTGTAATTGTTCTTGAATCGATAAGTTATCAGGGGTCGCAAACAACCATGAAATCAAAACGACACAGGAAACAAATATAATTACTGTACCAATTAACCATTGCCAAGGTTTAGCCGTTTTATTGGCAGATATATTAGTAATATTTCTCACCACACAGAATTATTACTGAATAATAGTTAGATATTCCCATCATCATAACACAAGAATTTACTGAGGCGGTGATTACGGCAAAAATTGCTAGGTGAGAATATTTATGTAATTTGCCAGAGAAATTCTCTTTGCTTAATTATTATACTTAATGTTTTTCTCTTACGTAAATTTTGCTTCCCGCAGATTTGCTTTATCTAGAATGGTTTCATCCAAATTTGCCTGCTGTAAATTGGCAAGATAGAGATTTGCCTGATATAAATTAGCACTAGTAAGATTAGCTTGACTGAAGTTGGCTGCACTCAAAATGGCACCCGAAAGGTTTGCATTGGCTAGATTTGCACCGCTTAGGTTAGCTGCACTCAAGATAGCACCAGAGAGATTTGCTTGACTTAAGTTTGCACCAGCTAAATTTACATGATATAAGTTTGCCCACTCTAAGTTAGCTCTTTGAAGATTTGCACGACGCAAATCAGTGTGACTTAAATCTAGCTGTGCATTCTCTGTCTCTGGTTGGCGATGGATTTGCGTAATTACGGTTAAAATTGCCTGAATTTCTGCCCTAATTTGATGTGTAGGGCTAGGATTTATTTTTGTATGCTGTCGCACAAACTCACTGAGAAATTCCAGAATTACCCAAGAATATTGCGGATAATTTCGCGCTAAGTTTTCTAATTGAGTGACGGTTGCTAGAAATTCTACAGTTTTTTGCTGTTGCCAATACTGAATCACTAAATGACACTTTTGTGTAATGACATCAGGAGAAATATTTTGTGGAAAATCTATATTTTGAATGATGTTTAATATAGACAATTGATTATTGATAATTGTCTTGGTGGATTGATGATAAAAATCAATAATTATGTTCAACATCATTAATACATTTATCAAAAAAGGATATCGTGTTATTTTCTCTATATTAGAAGAATTTGAGTAGTGGTAGATATAACGATTATATGCAGGCTCACCAATATAAAAATCACTAATTCGTTATATGTATGTAAAATGTAACTGATGTAATTCGTGATTTCCAGTTATGATTGATACGTAATGACTAGATTGATTTTTGAATATTTAGCAGGAAATCATGAATTTGCCGGAAAAATTATCTTCCGTCAATAAAAAATGTATTAATTGATATTCTCAGCCAAATTAAATAAAGTTATATATAATACAGCCATAATTTTAAGAAAAAAATATTAAATTACTAAGAATTTACGATGTGCGCCCAAAATTTAGTATTAGTTGGTGGTGGTCATAGTCATGCTATTGTCCTCAAGCTGTGGGGAATGCAACCCTTATCAGGAGTGAATTTGACTTTAATTACACCCACATCAACTACACCCTATTCGGGAATGTTACCAGGACATATTGCTGGCTTTTATAGCCGCGATGAGTTTTACATTGATTTACAAAAATTAGCTGAATTTTCCCAAGCACAATTATATTTAGATCAAGTCGTAGACATTGATTTACAAAATCACCAAGTAATTTGTGCTGAACGTCCGCCTGTCAATTTTGATCTATTATCTATTGATATTGGCAGCACCCCTGCCACAATATCTGTATCAGGTGCAGCAGAATACGCAACTCCCGCTAAACCAGTAGATAAATTATTAGAAAATTGGTATCAATTATTAGCAAATGTCTCTCAAAATCCCCGACAAGCAATTACTATAGGGATTGTTGGTGGCGGTGCTGGTGGTGTGGAATTAGCTTTATCTATGCAAGCACATTTGCAGCGTATTTTACAACAAGCGCAACAACCGCAGCAAAATTTAGCCATCCATTTATTGCAACGCCATCCTCAACTCATGCCACATCATCACCCATCTGTACAATATCAAGTACAGCAGGTTTTAAGTAAGTGTGGTGTGAAATTACATCTAGGGGAAACCGTATTGCAAATTGCACCATCCCTGAAAAACACAACATCATTTGTAGTCAGGTGTGAGTCTGGGTTGGAGTTAGAATGTGAAAAAGTCTTTTGGGTAACACAAGCATCCGCACCCCAGTGGCTAAAATCCACAGGATTAACCACCGATGAACATGGCTTTATTTTAGTTAAAGATACATTGCAATCTCTCAGCCATCCAGAGGTATTTGCAGCCGGTGATATTGCGACAATGAAGGATCATCCCCGTCCGAAAGCGGGGGTGTTTGCTGTGCGACAGGGGAAGCCATTATTTGAAAACTTGCGACGTATGGTACTGGGTCAACCACTCCAACCCTACAAACCGCAGCAACAATATCTCAGTTTAATAGGTACGGGAGACAAAAGAGCGATCGCCACCAAAGGTTGTTTAACTCTACCACCGCATCAAATACTGTGGTGGTGGAAAGATAAAATTGACCGTCGTTTTATGAATAACTGGGGAATGGCGGCTAAAAATTAGCCAATAAAAAGACCCCAGCTAACGCCGGGGTACTGATGATGTATGCCATCAACTCTATTCCTAACTATAGAGGATGCCATCTTCTCGGAATAAACGCATCCGAGGAAATGCAATTATTGCATAACTTTTATGACGATTTGACAACTAAGTGAAATTCCTTAAGTAATAAAACCCTCACCAACACTAAGTTTGAGTTCGTATTTCTCACTAAATGACGAAAATGCGTAATCATGATGTTAAATCTCTGACTCCAACTGTCTTTGATTTTGAATGGGGAATTTCCTACACCCCTATTTCTTCAGAAGCATGATCCTCCTGACTAGACAGAGAATCCCAACCATCAATAATATCTTTGATTAAACCCGCCGTAGGTACAGCCACCAATAAGCCTAACAAACCCCCAACATAAGTACCCACAAGCAAGGAAATTAACACCCACACAGGTTTTACACCCGTTAAACTACCTAAAAGACGGGGTGCGATCGCTTGGTCAATGATTTGGTCGATAATAATAGCTACAATTAAAACCTTCACAGCTAACCAAAAATCATAAGACACAATCACTAAAGTAATTACACTCAGGCTGACAATATCACCGAAGGGAATCAAACTAAAAACACCAATTCCTAAACCAAACAGTAAGCCAAACTGCACTTGAAAAGCCAGAAACATCAGTGTTTGACAAGTACCTATAAACAAAGCTAAAGTTCCCTGTCCCAGTAAATAATTTTGCAGATTTTTCTGAATTGAATCCCCGACTGTTTTAAGAGAATTACCAGGTAACTTATGCCAAATACTATCCCAAACTCTTGACCCATCTAATAAGAAGTAGAAAGCCAGAACTACTGTAATTAAAGCCTCAGATAAACTATCAATAGTATCTATCAATATAGTGACAAATTTATCAGAAAGATATTCTAACTCATCTGGGATTTTATCAGTAATTTTTGTCAAAATTTGACTTAAATCAATATGCAGCCTTTCACTAATAAATAAATCATTTAAATTCTGGATTTTTGCTTGGGTAGACTCTATCCATTGTGGTAGCATTCTCACTATCTCATTAAACTGTTCTAATGCTATGGGCAATAAGATAATCCCTACAGCTACTAATATTAGTAAACTGATAAAAAATACTAAACCCACAGCATAGTTACGCTTCATTCCCCTTTGCTGAAGGAGGGAAACAGGATAGTTTAAGATAAATGCCAGTAAAGCCGCCAGTACCAAAATTGTCACTAAAGGCTGGAAATAGTGAAAAAATTTACCAACCAACCAAATATTCAGAAACACTAGCGGAAATAACAGAGTTATAATTAACCACTTAATTAATTGATTCAGCGAAATATTCATCCCTGTTAGCCTATCCCTGATAACATCCACCCAATATATTTTAGAAAACTAAAACTCACTCAAAGCCGAAAATTGCTCATCATCAATCTTCCCACATTGATGAAGGATATTTGTAATTTCGGAAATTTTTAACACCGCGTGACCACGATAGCCATTGGCTGACAACCGTTCTTTTACTCCTTGTTCATGGTCAATAAAAACCACTATGTCATGCACATTTAAACCCGCAGACTTTAACTTTTCTGCCCCTTCCATGACACTTTTACCACTAATGAGAATATCATCTACAATAGCTACAGTTTCTCCTGGATAGAAATTACCTTCAATTAATCTACGGGTTCCATGTGCTTTCACCTCTTTACGAGGAAAAATCATAGGACAATGCAAACGTAAAGATAAGCCGGTAGCCGTAGGTAAAGAACCATAGGGAATACCTGCTAATCGATCAAAATGCAAATCTCTCAGAATTTCTTCATAACCACTGAGAACTTGATTAAATACTTGAGGATTAGAAATAATTTTGCGTAAATCAATATAATAAGGAAAAGTCGCCCCTGATGCTTGGACATAGTTACCAAACATAATGCAACCAATATCATAAAGTTGTAAAATTAAATCTTGATAAGGATGTCGATTCGGAACAATCACATCTGAAAACCAAACGGCACAGTTAGAATCATTTTGAATTACCTGCGTCCTCATCTGATTAATTTCTGCACGTAAAGACTGCATTTCCTCAGATAAATTTACTGCACCTAACATATCTTGAGGGAGAGGAATTAATAGTCCATTCCTATTATGATCTAACCCAGCCGCTAGAATTTTATTTAAATTACTTCCCTCACCCCAAACACTACGCGCCATAATTATTCGTTCCGGTGCGACAGCACGAATTTGAGACAAAATCTCAGCATTGGTAGTTCCTACTTCTAACCCCAATTGTTCAGGAGTTCCCCAATTTCTAGATTCTTTTGCTACCTGTAAATAAAGAGGTGATTCCGGCGTAGGATATTGTTGTAAAGCTTCTGCACCTGGGTTAGAAGTACAACATAAAATAAAGACAGCTTTATCAGGGTAAACCAGAAAAGGAGCTACATGATCCTGTCCTGTATAGGGAGTGAGGGTAATTGCATCAACTTGCCATTCTGTAAATACTGTGCGAGCAAAGATAGTGCTAGTATTTAAATCACTATGTTTAGCATCCAAAATAATCGGGATGTGATGAGGAATATCTGCTAAAGTTTTTTGTAGCAATTCTAAACCAGGAATTCCCAAAGCTTCATAAAAACCCAATGTTGGTTTATAAGCACAGACAAAATCAGCCGTTTCAGAGATGATAAATTGTAGCCATTGCCATAAACCATCAATAATATTTTGAGATTCATACCTAGCCGGCATCATCTCTATATTAGGGTCAAGTCCAACAAATAGTAAACTTTGATTTTGCGAAATAACGGTTTGTAATTTATCAGAAAAAATCATGTTGGTTAGTCAATAGTCAATAGTCAATAGTCAATAGTCAATAGTCATTAGTCATTAGTCATTAGTCAGCACTCAGCACTCAGCACTCATTACTCAGCACTCATAACCCTAAATACCAGCAAACCATTCATAACCTAAATCTTCCCAGTAGCCTTGGAAATTTGTTAAATGACTGGTGAGAGTGATTTGAGTTACCCATTTACTTTGTTTGTAACCAAGTTTAATTGGTGAGGCTAGACGTAAAGGCGCGCCATTTTCTACTGGTAAAGGTTGACCATTTTTTTCATAAGCTAACAGTGTTTGTGGATGTAAAACTGAAGCGATATCCCAACTTTCGTAATAACCGTCAGCAGATTTAAAGTAAGCATACCTGACATTACTTTTAGGACGGGCTAGTGCAATAATTTCTCTTAAACGTATACCTCCCCACTGCACGATCGCAGCCCAGCCTTCTACACAAACATGGCGTATAATCATGGAAGTTAAGGGCAAATTCTGAATTTCAGCCATGCTCAAGCTTAATGGCTGTTCTACTTCACCATCTATAATTAACTGATATTTTTCTATATCAATAATCGGCGTACCACGAAAACTATTAACTATTAATGCTTCCGGTTGAATTGCGCTAGGTGCAAACTCTGGTACTGGCTTTTGTGGTTGAAATATTAGCTTCTCGACTTTTTGATTTATTGGTTCTGATAACGTACCAACTAAATCTTCAAATGTTGGTGTACCACAACCACCAAGCAAAAAACTCATACTAGAAATTCCTGAAATCTTCAGAAATCCCCGACGGGTTAATTGAGGACGATTGAAACGAATTAAATCCATATTAAAAATATAACCAATAGCACAGCGTAAGTAGAACAAGGTAAATAATTAAGGGTTGGTAGTGTTCGCGTAGCGTCTCGAAGAGAGAACTTTAGTTCTCTCTGGGAAATGTTTTGCGAACAGAAAAGGACTAAAGTCCTTACTACGAACTGAATACTCGTATTTTTACATTGATTAACATAGTTTTTTTCAGTAAATATTTGTAGCTGAGATGAATCAGGAGGTTTGGTTGCTACTACCAAAACATTGATGATGTCAGTTCTTCTCCTCCAGCTTTCTTACCTAAAAATGAGTGAACTACAGCAAATATAACTACCATTGGCACAGAGATAAAATGGACAATTCTCAATCCTTGCCAACCACCAAACATATCGACAATAGCAGGAAATTGAGCAGGTTTATACATTCCTATGCCTGTAAATAATGCCAACAATAAAATCGGAATAATAGAGGTGTAAACAATGCGATGCCAAGCATAAAATAAACGCTTAGGGTTCTGAGTTTTTTGTAAGGCTTTGATGTCATTAACACCGACAAATCGATGTCGCCAACGTCGAGTAATTAAAACATAGATGCCGTACCATAAAAGATTTAGGGAAAATAACCACATAGCTGCAAAATGCCAATGTCTACCACCAGCTAACCAACCCCCTAGTGTAAATATGGGTGGTATGTGTAAACCCGCACGTCCACCAAACACAGGGTTAGCGTTGTAAATTTGCAGTCCACTTGTGACCATCAAAAATAAGCCAATGATATTGATAGTGTGGAAAATTTTAGCTCCTAGTGCCTGTGTAGGTAACTTTCTCATCTTAGGGGGAATCGTCGTAGTCATAGAATTAAATGTGAGGGTGAGACAATTATATTAAAAAATGTGAAGCAAACTTTTCAAATCACATACTTAGAGGTAATCATCAGCACAAGCAGTGCTGAAGAATAAAATGAAATGTCCTCATTGTGCATCAACCTCATACCGCAAGAATGGTCATCGCAAGGGTAAGCAAAACTACTTATGTAAGAATTGTGGTAAACAATTTCTAGAGTATGTATTACCTCATACTCCCGCAGATGAGTTGATAACTGATAATAATGGACATAATCACATATCAGTTTCGTCAGCAACAGAACTGATGACAGAACAATCTCAACCACAAAATCATCATGGTGGGTTGAGTGGTATTTTCTTGGAAGAAATGATCCGCAGTTTCTTAGATAGTGGTTATTTAGAATCTCCGGCTGTGTGGGAATTTGTGCAGAGAATTCAGCAGCAAATTCAACAGAAATCTACTCCAGAAACATCAGGCATAGCTGTATTATTATTGGATGTGGAGAACTTGAAAATTAATGCTGAACTTGAAAATTTTCTAGCTAGTATATGCAAATATCCTCTCCAAGTCAAAATAGGCTTTGCTAATTGGAAAAATACTAGTCTGGGCAAGCAAGATGTGGATTTATATGAACGCGGTTATCAGCTTGTTCATGTACCTGACGGGAAAGATGGTGCAGATGCGAAAATGATGACTGTAGGGGCAAATATTTTAAGTTATTATCCTCATGCTAGGGAAATATTTGTCTGTTCTGGAGATGGGATTTTAAATCATCTATGTAATGCCCTGCAAAATCAGGGTTTGATAGTGTATTGGGTACGTAGACAGGGGCAAAATTTACATATAGAAAACCGCAATACTGGAAAATATGTTTTCTATTCTCTGTCGTCATCTAGCGAAATTCCTTCCCTAGCAGATGTGGTGAATAAAATAGAAAGCCTGATTAAATCTGAGCAAGAATCTCTAGAGGCTAAACTGAATAATCTGGTGGCGATCGCCAATTTATTTCAAGAGCGATGTCATTTAGAATTGCAATATGAACAACCAGCTAAAGAAGATAAGAAATTACCACCAGATAACCAAACCGAGACAAATACATCAACTACAAAAGCTACCAACAAAGAAATTAGCTCCCAAACAGAGTTAGAAAAAATACTGTTAGCAATTATCGCCAATCATACAAAATCTGCTCAAGGTAAGTTATCTGTATCCAAACTCAGCACCGAATTACAAAGAAGATGTGGGCAATCTCCGAATGCAATTATTAAGAAATTAAAGCTTGGTTCTAGTTTTATCAAATTTTTGCAGTCATCATCCCTATTTATCTTGAATTTCGACGGTAAAGAGTATGAAATCACTAATTCTCAAAATCAGCCTTTAGGATGTGTAAATTTATAGAATTAGTTGTGTGTTAATTAGGAGATAATTCGTCCTTAACGCCTATGTCCCTAAGAGGATGTAGTAAAAATTATGAATAATGTCTGGATAATTATTGCTTAGGCAGGACTCAAAAATTTAGTGATAACCACAAAATCTACAATGATATTAGCTGTGGTGCTAGATTTTGAGAATATATGAAAATTGATCACGTACACTTTTATGTAGAAGATGCCAAAGTTTGGCGAGATTGGTTTGTCAACTACCTGGGGTTCACATCAGTAGCTAGTATCCATTCTTTCCACACTTGCACAGAAGCGGTAAAAAGTGGTGTGGTCAAGTTTTTACTGTCTTCGCCATTATTACCTACTAGTCCAGTTGCTGAATTTTTGCGTCAACACCCTCCTGGTGTAGCAGATATCGCCTTTGCAGTTCCAGATGTGGAAGAAGCGATCGCCCATGCGGAAATTAACGGTGCTACAGTCTTACAATCTATTGAGGAACGCCACGTAGGTAATTCAACTTACAAATGCAGCAAA
Organism: Aliinostoc sp. HNIBRCY26; assembly: GCF_050235535.1. Taxonomy (GTDB): domain Bacteria; phylum Cyanobacteriota; class Cyanobacteriia; order Cyanobacteriales; family Nostocaceae; genus Trichormus. The sequence goes on along the minus strand of NZ_CP189852.1, from coordinate 4,683,975 downwards.
ATTGCCGCTTGGGGTGGTTTGACTCATACCTTAATTGCTAGTCCTCCAGAAACCGATTCCACCGCACCCCATCAACTCATTACTGCCATAGATCATATAGTTTTGAATGTCGCCGCAGGTGAGTTAGAACGAGTCGTGCGTTGGTATGAAAAAATTTTTGGTTTTCAACCCCGTCAAAGCTTTAAAATTCAGACTGCGCGTTCGGCTTTGTACAGTCAAGTTATGGTTTCTCCCCAAGGTGGCGTACAGTTACCCGTGAATGAACCAGCCTCCCCCAATTCCCAAATTCAAGAGTTTTTAGATTTTAATCGCGGTGCGGGAATTCAACACATCGCCCTCAAAACAGCCAATCTTGTCCAAGCGATCGCTCAATTTCGTCAGCGTGGTTTATCATTACTCTCAGTCCCCCAAACCTATTACACACAACTCCAAAATCGCCCAGGACTACCCCTCTCACCTGTAGAATTAACAGCGATCGCACAACAAGAAATTCTAGTAGACTGGCAGCAAGATTCTGATCAAGGAGTGTTACTGCAAATTTTCACTCACCCCATCTTTGGACAACCAACCTTTTTCTTTGAATTTATTGAACGTCGTTCTCAAGCACAAGGCTTCGGAGAAGGCAATTTCCGCGCTTTATTTGAAGCTATTGAAAGCGAACAAATAAAACGCGGGACTTTGGGATCATAGGGATTGGGGACTGGGGACTGGGGATTAGGGTATTTAATTTTGAATTTTGAATTTTGAATTTTGAATTGATTTGCCCAATGCCCAATTAGATAAACATCGGAATTGGGTTCAGTTCGCTTTCTGGTAATGGTGTTTTTAACCAACCCAACTTTATAGGGACATCATAAAGCCTACCAGGTGCAAACTGCGCCCAAAAGTGACGTAAGCCAGGAACAACTACCTTGACTACAGACATCCCAATATCTGGTTGTGTTTGGTCTAATACCAACATTTCTAAACCTTGTTGCGCTGCTAAATCAACGCAGGTTAAAACATCTGTCAGCAGATTCTCACTACAATAAGGTGTGTAGTCTGCATAGGTTTTCGCTGCTAAACTCTGATTGGGAGCTAAGTAAGGTTGATTTTCTAATGTTGCAGTTGTACACCAATTCTGCATATCTGAACGCGTAAACTTAGCTGACGCATGGGGATTTGCACCTTGGGATAGAAACACCATCTGGTTCATTTCTGTCACAGCGCGCAACAGGGCAATTTTGGCATCAAAATGAGTCCCAAAACCAAAGAGAATATCTTCCGGTTGATGGTTCACTCTTCTGGAAATGGCGGCAAAAGTAGGAATATTGAAATCAGTTGTGATATCTAAAACCCAAAAATCTCTGCCGTAAATTTGGTAGTAAGTTTGCAGATGATTTAAATAGGGTTCTGCAAAACTCTGCAAATCAACAGCCGGGCGAGATATGCGGTTATACCACCAAATCGCCACCGCATCCCTTTCTACCAATTCCATAAATCCTTGCAGTATGGCTTCCTCTTGACAAGTACCGGCAGATGTGCCGTTAGTATCTGCATAACAAAAGCAGTGGTTTTCCGCCAGAGGATAACCATAATAACAATAGGCTGTGGGAATATATTTGAATTTTTGCTGAGTTAGTGACCAAATAGGTGTCCAGTCAATCACTTCACTGGCATTAAAGGGATCTGCAACCCATTGAATAATATGGTGTTGTTGATTCCAAATCTGGCGATCGCGGTACTGCTCTGCACTATACTGCATTAAATCATGGGGATGAATTGCTAATTCTCCCAACTCAGCATAGGTGGCTTTGATGGTGATTTCTTCCCCTGTGTAAGTACCTGAGTAGCGTTCTATGGCTTCTCCCACAGCACTCATTTTCGCCTGTGCTGCTGTTTTACCCTTGCCAAAACTTTTAGGACGCGCCGCCTTACCTAAATCTTTTAACTCCCTACTAGCTATAGGTAAACAATGTTCTGCAACATAGGCATGGACTAGCTCATTATAGGGAAATGGTTGAAATAATTGCTTAATAATCCCAGTAATGGGGCTGATATGATGTTCATACTGTGCCGCCGCTAACTCAGGTAAATATTGCCGATATCCACCATCATCAACTAACTGCTTCTTCCTGTCAGTTAATAGCAATGGTTGCGGTTGTGTATGCGCCAAGTGAGTCAATTCACCACAACAACGACACTGCGGACGACGCACTACAAAATGACGTTGTAAATTGAGATTGATTAAATCAAAAGTGAGGATAGTATCCTCAAGAGAATGGTGTTCTGGATAAGTCACCCATTTAGCCACCTCTGTCGCTATCAAATTCAGTCCCGTCTGTAAAGTCGAGGCTAAAGCCGCGCGCGCTACCGATAAAGGTTCGCTGCTTTGTTTTTGTTCTTGAATAAAAGACTCAACCTCACGATTAATTCGGAGTCTTTGCGCGAGACATTCCCAGCATCCCGTCTGATAAGGACGAAAAATCGGGCCAATCCAAATCACGCCACCTATAGGTTTGACTAATAACCAAGAACGATTTGCTTGTAAAGCCTTACGGTTAAAGTCTGCTAACCCTGGTTGCAAATAATCATCTGTCAGTACAACAGTAAATTCCCCCGCATCAGCAACTCCAACATTGAGGGACGCAAGTATGGTTTCTAAGACTTCTCCAGTTACGTTACCAAATGTCGTAATACTAACTTTAGTTGACCGCAGGCGTTGATCAACTACCTCCGTATTACGGTTGAGCAATTCCCAAAAAGCAGACTCAGCAGGTGGTAAGCTATCTGTATTAGTAATATAGCCTTTCCGTTCTAACTGTTCTAAACCATAGGTAATTTCATCAATCTTCGCTTGACCCTCAAGATGGGCAGCTATTTCTGCTACTGTATGCACGCCTGTAAGTAGAGGTGCTAAAAGACAGTACAAATACCCGTTCAGTACAAAATGTCCCTTTTCACTCAATAAAAAGACAGTGCGGGGGGGACAGACTTCCACATGAAAGCACTCTTTAAACTTTGGCTTCATGAAACACAAAGATATGAGTAAGGAGAAAAGTATTTATGGTGATATAGGAATCTGATGGGATTCCTGAAATACTGAATCTAGGGAAGTCACAAACGGGGAACAGAATCTAGTACAGAAATATGATGTCTACAGCCTACGGGAGTCTTACTTTATACCCGTCAGTAACTGTGAGCAAAAAATGCGATCGCCAACGATAGATTTATCACACAAAGCCTATCATAGCCGATCGCAAAGAAAGATGAATATGCTGAGTTTTTGCCGCCGATGCTTGTTTAAAGGTTTCTTTTCCAGCTTTGGTAGCGAATTGAGCCATTGGGGTCATAAACTACACTCACAGCACCATTATCCACATTTACAAAGTCTTTATCTAGTTGTGGTAGTTCTGCTACTATCACTGTAATTTCACGCTTTTTAGTCGTGATTTGAATATTACAGCCACCAGTAACTGCTGCCAATTCTTCATCAGACAAATCTGCAATTAAATTCTCAGGCATCTGTGGATTGGGTGATGATGCGATCGCCATATTATGAGGCATAAATTTAACTCACCTTTTTGATGTCAAATTCTAGTTAATATCTAGTTCATTTTAATCAGGTGAATTTATCCCCGGCAATCAATTACATCATCACTTCTTATCGGGTTTATGAAATATTTATTTATTACATATTGCGTATGTAGTTTTTATATCTATTTGAACCATTGGGGTCATACCATAAACCAGCTTTGGAATCAGTGATATAGGATGAAGAATGCAATTTGCCATTGATGAAGAAATATTCTGTAATCTTATATCTGCCATTAATTGTTTCCACCTCACATTCATTTCCTCGTTGGTTATACCACCCACAACCCCCAAAACAGCTAGATAGTTCCTCATCGGTGAGGTCTTCAATCAATGACTCTACGGGTTTCACAAATTCTTTTTTCACAGCCATATCTACCCTAAAAATGAACATGAAGAACTGGACATTATCGGAAAAAATAATGTCAGTGTGAACCTATAAACACACTTAATCATCTTAAGTATATTCAGTGGAATTATTGAAGCAATTGAGCAGCAACTTTACTTGTTCTTATAAATTATCTCGCCTTTGTGAAATCATTTATAAGCACAGGTAGAGTAATATCTAAGCTGCAATATTTGGTATGAAGTTGAGTAAATTCTACTTCAAGACTTATGAGTTTTGTTAACCGTGGGATTACTGATATATTAATTAGACTAGCAAATGTCGATTGTTAAACATGATAAAACTTGGCAATATCACCAATTAATCTAGATAAATCTGCTGTCATTATTGAGTGATTTACGTAATTATAGGACGGGTTACAGGCAGTAAAAACTCTCCTGATGTGGGGAAAATATTTAAATATAATTCCTATATTTAGGCATCAGTAATATTACAGTGCTGGACAAGTCATTGGTGTAAATACGGAACCATGAGGGGTGGTGACTGGTGTTTGGGTTGTCAGCAGAATATTACCTTGGGGGGTGACTACTAACCCCTGGGCTTCGATAATTTCATCAGGATGATTCGGATCTGGACTTTGAGCCACAATAGTAGGTGAAGTGCGATCGCTGCTACTATGAATCGGAACCGTCTGCACATCTTCCAAAATTGTGTCACTACCCAAAGCCACCTCTGGATTTTGTGGTAGTCCACTCCTTCCAGTCACTACAAACCGACTGAATTTTTCCGGATTTTTCGCACCACAACCTTGCTTAATTAATGCAGACGCATCATTGAGTTGAACTGGTAACTCGACAATTCCTTTACTGGGATCGGCCGCTAAAGTATTGACTTCTACATTTCCACTCAAGCCAAACTGAGAACTAGCAGTAATATCGCTCTTCAAAGTCAATTCTGGACGAAATTCAATATTAAAAATCCCTTTAGCCGTGATTTCAATATTTCCACCCCGTCCCCGAATAGCATTCGCTGTAATATCACTATTTTCCGCAGCCGCTAATACATTTGTACTAATAATGATATTGCCACCGTTACCACTACCATCTTTAGCATCCGTAGTAATCCGGCTACCATTACGTAACAACAAAATATCTCGCGCTTGGAGTGTAATATCACCACCTTCACCAGACTTAGTGGTGGCTAAAATCCCACCCGTATCCTGATCAGGATTTCCCCCATTATCCAGCAATATGGAATTCGCTCTTACTAACAGGTCTCCACCTTTACCGAGTCCCGCATTGTCCACTCTTAAACGAGAACCACCAAGAATCAATAGTTTATTCGTATTAATTTCTACACTCCCTGCATCATTGGGGTTATCCTTGTTAAAGATGCCCGCAGAGATAGTGCTAAATGATGGTGTAGGATTAGCAGCATTTTCTCCAAATGTAATCAAAGCCCCCTGTCCTACTAACTTGATAAAATCGGTTGTATTGATAGTCAGTAGTCCTCCCTTACCTAAACCCAATGTCTCAACAGCAATTACCCCTCCATCTTGGACAGTTAATTTCTGAGTATTAATAGTGATATTTCCAGAATTACCCGTGGACTCAAGATTTGTACTACTGAATATCCCACCTGCAAATTGAAAAATCGGGGAAATACCACTAACATTAATCGAACTAGTAGCATTAATCGTGATATCTCCGCTATTTCCTTGGGCGGAAGTACCCGCAAAAATTTGCGCCCCATCACGGATAAATAAGTTTTGTGTATTAACTGTTAAATTCCCGGCTTGTCCGCTAGCATTTTCTTGCACTGCTGTGTACAAACCACTGGCTAAATAATCATTAGTGGAAACACCTAATAATTCTACAGACTCAGCAGCATTAATAGTCAACTTGCCACCTTGAGCCTCACTAAAAGTAGCGGCTGATATTTGCGCCCCATCTTCTACAATTAATTTTCCGGTGTTGATAGTTAAATTTCCCCCAATTCCGCTACCGTGGGTATCTGTTGATATCCCTGTAAACAGAGAATAGTCTTCGGAATCAACACCGTTTAATTTCACTGTATCACTAGCATTAATAGTTAAATCTCCTCCCCTTCCTGTGGACTCAGAAAAAGTGGCAGTGGAGATGCGCGCCTCGCCATTAACTTGCAGTTTTTTCGTATTAATATTGATTCCTGCACTAGCACCACTACCAGCATTTTCCGCAAATAACCCATTGCTAAAAGTTTTCTCAGTGCTGCTACTAGCAACTATTACCGTATCTGATGCGTTTAAGGTAATATTAGCCCCAGAAACACTGCCAGTTGTTGCCGCACTAATGCGAGAATCTTCAATAGTTATCTGCTTACCCGTAAGCTGAATACTACCGCCGCCATCTCCATTGGTAGTTAGTTGTGCCTGATTACTAATGACAACATCTGCTCTTGCATGATTGCTAGGTAAACTAAGTTGAGATTGGTTCTGTGTTAATTGCACTCCCACTACACTACCAGCACCTGCTGCCACTACTTCAATTCGCCCATTTTCCGCCTGTAATTGACCACCATTGATATTAACTTCACCACCAATTAATGCTAAGGTGTGATTTGGTTGTACAGTCAATTGGGCTGCTTGTGATTGAATGGGGGCGGGGCGATTACCATACTGCAACCCAATGGGAACACTGACACTTAATAGAGGCGAGTTTTGGGAGTTATCAGCATGAAACTCTGTCCCATCAGCAAATTTCAAACTGTTAGCAGTAGTAGCAAAAAAAGAACCACCAATTTCTAATTGAGCATGACGACCAAAAATAATGCCATTAGGATTAATTAAAAAGAGATTGGCCTGAGAATTAGCCCGAATTTTGCCATCTATAAAAGAAGGTAAGTTACCAGTAACTCGACTAATAATATTTTGAATATCAGCACTCTGATTAAAATTGACCGAGCCATTTTTAGGCACAGAAAATTGGCTAAAACTATGAAAAAGATTACTACCTACTTGACTACCACCTGAAATAGTAAAATTAATGCCATCATTCGAGGTAACATCTGTAGATAGAGTCCTATCTGTGGCGATCGCTTCAGCCAAAGTCATGCTACTAAATAAACAATTAGATGTGGCAAATAATACCGCGATGCCAACAGAATAGAGAAGTTTCATAAACTTTAGTTGATATCAGCATTTATTCTTAGTATTCCCACAATCACTGACGGATACCTTCAGCCCTTAAAAGCTCCCCCTGCTCTCTGCCCCCTGCCCCTCTGCCTACACAGTAGTAGTTATTTTTTAAGTGGGAAGTCCCTAGTATTTATTCCTACTCTCCCTTACTCTCCCGTGCCTCCTCTGGAAAAGCTATGATCACAATCAAGCCAAGTCAAGCAAACATCATACATTTTTACTAATGGTAATAATAGTTGTCATAATTAATACATTTATTTCCATCATGCTACTCTACGTAGCTTGGCAATTGTGGCAATTAAAACAGAAAATAGCTTTTATAGGCGATCGCCTCACGGAATACGAACGCTGTAGCTATGCTTTACTATATAAAGCACCAGAACTCATTTATTCAGGGCAGAACAGTATTCAGCAATTAAGAAAAAGCAATCAATCTCTAAGGGTGCAGACTCAACAACTAAAACAGATTATTAGCATCCTTTTACTAGGCAGGCAAACTTGGTTGCGCTATTTTCGTAAAATAGATTCTATCCCTAAAAAATCAAATTCTCACTCAATCAGACCAGAATCAAAGCAACAGTTCTAGCTGATACATTGTCAACATCCACTAACTAGATCAAACCATTTAGGTTTCGCCAGGGAAGCAAAGACACCTAAAATGGGTGAAAGGAGAAAAACACTTAAGATGTCTAATAACCGTTCTGGAGTATTTATTGGTGGTTTGATGCTAGGGGCTACTATTGGTGCTTTAGCAGGATTGTTAGTAGCTCCCCGCACCGGACGCGAAACTCGTAAACTTTTGAAAAAATCTGCTGATGCGATTCCTGAATTGGCAGAAGATTTATCAACAAGTGTACAAATTCAAGCAGATCGCCTTTCTGCCAACGCTTTGCGAAATTGGGACGAAACACTAGAAAGACTGCGGGAGTCCATAGCAGCAGGTTTGGATGCTAGTCAGCGTGAAAGCCAAATCTTAAAACGTCAGCAAACTTCCCCAGACTCTGACTCTCTTCCCCAAGAATTAGAACGCTCATAAATTATGTAATTGCGTACACATTACCTATAGTCAGTACATGAATGTGTTCTAACATCGAAACCTGATGGTAAAACGTTTTGATTTGTGTAGCTGATACCAATTCACTAAAATCATGAAACCGATTCAAGTCCAGAAACCCTTGCAAAATATGGATTTCTTAATTTTGTAGGCGCAAGCCTTTGCTACGCTGGCGTAAGCCTACGTAGGGAATTTTGAATTTTGAATTTTGAATTGGTATGACTTCTCGTAGAGTATTTTTAACTTTGAATTTTTGATTATCGTGGCTCATCCCCTATTTTGGTTGGGACTTTCTATTCTTCTAGTAGCCATCAGCCTGACGGCTGTTTTAGTGGCAGCAATACCAGCTTTGCAGGAATTAGCAAGAGCTGCTCGCAGTGCCGAGAAATTATTTGATATGCTATCGCGGGAACTACCCCCCACCTTAGAAGCCATTCGGACGACAGGGATGGAAATCACAGATTTAACTGATGATGTGAGTGAAGGCGTAAAAAGTGCCAGTCAAGTAGTCAAACAAGTTGACCAAAGCCTAGATACTGCCAAAAGACAAGCCCAAAATCTACAATTAGGTACACGTAGTATTTTGGTTGGTGTCAAAACAGCGTGGAAAACCTTCACACGCCAAAAAAACACCAAACGCACAGTCGAACGTCTATCAATCACCGAGCAATCTACATCTACCCTCACACTCAGAGACAGAGAAACACTCAAGCCAGAAACTCGCCGCACCAAAGCAGAAGCCTACCGCGTTCATGAGAACTATAACGGCGTTTCTTATCATCAGGATAATTTTGAGGAAGAGGAATATTAGGGACTGCGGACTAGGGACTGGGAGACAAGGTAGACAAGGGAGACAAGGTAGATTTGATTTCTATGCCCTATGCCCTATGCCCCATTCCCTATTCCCCATTCCCAATTAAAGATATTTTGCTTTCCTACCTAAGATTAGAGTAAAGTAAACAAGTGTAACAATCTATCACTTTTCTCATACTCTTTTAAAGCAACTTGTTCACTTCTACTGTTGATATTTGTATAAAAAAGTCCATGCAGTCTTGTTTTTGGCGAAAAATTTTAGTATCTATTACTGTATTTTTCTTGGCTGGGTCTCTTTGGGTGAGCAATTCTTCTTCAGCCTTGGCTTATGACAACCCAGAATTGTTACCTAAATATTTCACACCAGTTGTGGATTTAGCTAAATCGCTTCCTGATCCCCAAGAAGAGAAACTGGTTCAGGAAATTGGGGAATTTGAGGCTGATACTGGTTGGAAACTGCGTGTCTTAACCCAATATGACCGCACACCAGGTAGAGCAGTCATCAATTACTGGGGCTTGGATGATAAAAGCATTCTGTTAGTTGCTGACTCCCGTGGCGGAAACATCCTCAGTTTTAGTGTGGGTGATGCGGTGTATGAACTTTTACCCCGTACTTTCTGGATAGAATTGCAAACCCGCTTTGGTAACTTGTATTTTGTGCGGGAACAAGGAGAAGACCAAGCGATTTTACAGGCGTTAGATTCCGTAAAAGGCTGTTTACTCAAGGGTGGTTGTACAGTTGTACCTGGATTACCGAGAGAACAGTGGATTCTAACCTTAGTAACTTCGATAATTGGTGGGATTATTTGCGGATTTGCCGCTCAACCCCGCACAGAAGGACAAGTTTTTGCTTGGCAGTGGGCGTTAATTTTCTCGCCTTTGTGGGGAATTCTGTTTATCGCCTTCGGTATCGGCCCTGTAGTAACACGTACTAGTGATTGGTTGCCTCTAGTGAGAAATATCTCCGGTTTTCTCATCGGGGCGTTGGTAGCTTTCTTATCACCTGTTTTCAGTCGTCCGTCTGTTGAAAGTCAGGAATAGGAAATATGGCATTGGGCATTGGGCATCGGGCATCGATAAAAAATTCTACCTTGTCTCCCATTCCCCATTCCCTATTCCCCATTCCCTTCCCTAGCTGATAAGCTGAAGGCTAGTCTTTCAGAAGTCAATCGCAATGGAATGGCACGTAACTGATGCTCAAAGTTTAGCAATCATCGATAGTGAAATTGGTGATCATGTTTTCTCTCCCGCAGAATATGAGATTGTGCGGCGGGTGATTTATGCTACAGCTGACTTTGAGTATAAGTCTTTAATTCGATTTTCAGAACGTGCTTTGCAGGCTGGGGCAGCAGCGTTGGCTGCACGTACTGCTATTGTGGTAGATGTGCCGATGGTGCAAACAGGTATTGCTTACGAAATCCAAAATACCTTTGCTAATCCAGTTTATTGCAGCACTGAAACTTCAACCCGTCCCCAAACGGCAAAAACTCGTGCTGCTTGGGGGGTAGAAACCTTAGCTAAACGTTACCCAGAAGGAATATTTATTGTTGGTCAAGCCCAAACCGCATTGACGACCTTGGTAGATTTAATTGAAGCCGAAGAGATTCACCCGGCTTTGCTAATTGCTGCACCTGTGGTGTTTGTTGATGGAGATAACGCTAAAAAGCGTTTGCAAGATTCTTTAGTTCCGAATATTACTATTGATAGTTGTAAAGGTAATACAGTTGTGGCCGCGGCGATCGCCGATGGGCTGATAGACTTAGCATGGCAAGCCTATGGACAGAAGAGATCAGAAATCTTTTGAGTATGACGGCTTGTAGTAATAAGATATTCTTGCTGCTTGCAATACACTCTGGCCTTTTGCGATCTAGTGATCATGGTTGAATTTGATGAACAGCTGCGTAACTTAGTTTCCCAAGTTTGTGGACACCCTCCTGGAAGTCCCCAACGTCAGAAATTACTAACGCAAATTATTCGCCTCAGTTCCAAGAAACTTTGGCGGGAAAATACTCCCTACTATCAAGATGCACTACAACAAACTTGGTTATATTTCTGTCGTAACATTTGCGAAGGCTTGACTGGGCAGAAGTACGATCCTACCTATGGTAGTGTTGTAACGTGGTTAAATGCTTATTTAAAACGCAGATTACAGGATTTTTATATCAATCAAAATAAAGAGCAAGCCACAACAGTTCCTTTGCGGGTACGCCAGTCGAAATCAGGTGAAATTGGCGATGTGATTGACCCTGTAGAAAATTTAGCAGCTACCCCAGAACCACCACCAATTTTAGATGAATTAGAAACTTGGATTAAAACTGACCCCACCGGAGAATTACGCAGCACTTATATTAAAGGTCGTCCCGATGTCAACTGTCAGATTCTCATACTCAAACGGCTACCTCCCGAAGTGAGTTGGAAAGAACTGTCTGAGGAATTTGGGTTAGCAATTCCTACCTTAAGCAGTTTTTATCAGCGTCAGTGTCTGCCTAGATTACGCAAATTTGCTGAATCTGAAGGACTTATATAATACATCCTTTTTTAGACATCCCTCGCAAAAAAGCGACGGGAGAGTCAAATAATTGTTGAAACAATGCCGGGATTGCCGATGCTCATGGCAACATGATTCTAGTTGCTTAAAACTAATCAACGGCTATTCCTGTGGTTGTCATCTGCTGGTTGCCCATATTTATGAATAAACTTTTTCGGGTTTTTGATCGTTATTTCCCAGTCAAAAAGCCAAAAATCAAAATTAATCTATTTATTTACTTTCTTGTGGCGTTGATGTTGACAGTCAATTTACCAGTGTTGGCTGTCAATCACACCATTGCTTCCCCATCTTTGGTAAAGTTAGCCAAATCCCCAAGCGATTTATTGATAGATCAGGGTAAAACCTTATATGATGCGGGACGTTTTGCTGAGGCAGTGCAAGTATTACAACAGGCAGCCCAGGCGTATAAGCAACAAGGAGATAGACTAAAATTAGCTGCTACATTGAGTAACTTGTCCCTAGCTTATCAACAACTTGGTGACTGGCAAGCCGCACAAACAGCAATTAAAAATAGTCTGGAATTACTCCCCACCGAAAAGAACCAGCAAACTCTGCAAATACTCGCCCAAACCCTAGATATTCAAGGACGGTTACAATTAGCCACAGGCAAGACAGAGACAGCTTTAGCAACTTGGCAACAAACCGCAGAGATTTATCAAAAAATTAATTACCCCATTGGCGAAGTGCGATCGCAGATTAACCAAGCCCAAGCTTGGCGTAACCAAGGCTTTTATCGGCGTGCGGTGCAGATTTTGTTAGCAGTCAACCAAAAATTGCAAGCACAACCAGATTCGAGAGAAAAAGCTGTAGGATTGCGATCGCTGGGTGATGCCCTCATGGTAATTGGTGATTTAACCCAATCACGTACTGTTTTAGAGCAAAGTTTAACCATTGCCCAACGCCTGCAATTACCTGGAGAAGTGGGAGTAAGTTTATTAAGTTTAGGCAACAACGCACGGGCTGATAGTTCCCGTTCCAAAAGCTTAGGGAACAACACACGAGCCAAACAGGAAGCCACCACCGCCATTAACTATTATCAACAAATTGAGCCATCTGCCTCACCCATCACCCAAATTCAAGCCCGACTCAATCAACTCAGTTTGCTGATAGACACTCAACAACTATCAGAAGCACAAAATCTGATCGCCTCAATTCCCCCCCAACTCAACCAACTCCCCCCCAGTCGTGCAGCCATCTATGCCCAGATTAACTATGCTCAAAGTTTGATGAAATTGTCTAAGGGGCAAATCAATTCAAAATTCAAAATTCAAAATTCAAAATTAAATACCCCAGTCCCCAATCCCCAGTCCCCAGTCCCCAATCCCCAATCCCCAATCCCCAATCCCCAACAAATCGCCCAATTCTTAGCCAATACCATCCAACAAGCCCGCACTTTGGGAGATAAACAAGCTGAAGCTTATGGTTTGTTAAGTTTGGGAAATTTGTATGAGAACAATCAGCAATGGACAGAAGCACAAAATGTTACCCAACAGGGATTAGTTTTGGCACAGAGTAGTAATGCTTCTGATATTAGCTATCGCTTAGAGTGGCAGTTAGGGAGATTGCTGTGGGCGCAAAATAATATTAATGGGGCGATCGCAGCTTATGATGCAGCTGTAGAAACATTAAAATCTCTGAGAAATGACTTAGTAGCTGTTAACCAAGATGTGCAGTTCAACTTTCGCGACAGTGTAGAACCCGTCTATCGCCAATCAGTAGAGTTATTATTACAGTCTCCGGTGGCAAAGTTAGATGACAAGACTTTAGATAAAGCCCGTCAACGCATTGAAGCTTTGCAATTAGCAGAATTAGATAACTTTTTTCAGGAAGCCTGTCTTCAAGGTGAAAGTGTGCTGATTGATCAAGTCGTAGATCAAGATAACCCCTCCACCGCCATTCTGTATCCCATTATTTTGCCACAACAATTACAAGTTATCGTCAAAATACCTCATCAACCACTCCAGCATTACAGTGCTAAGGTCTCTCAAACAGAAGTCAACCAACTCCTCACCGAACTCAGGAAAAATCTGATTAATCCCACCACTACTAACGTTGTTAAAACTCAATCGCAACAGGTTTATAACTGGCTACTCCAGCCCATAGAAAAGCAATTAGCCGCCAGTGGTGTGAAGACATTAGTGTTTGTCTTAGATGGTGCGTTGCGTAACATACCGATGGCTGTTCTTTACGATGGTAAGCAATATCTAATCGAAAAATATGCGATCGCTCTCAGCGTCGGGTTACAACTGCTCGACCCCCAACCCCTGCAAAGACAACAACTCAGAGCCTTAACGGCTGGACTAACTCAGCCCCCAGCAGGGTTTCCTAACTTTGCCCCCCTACCTGCCATCAAATCAGAAGTAGACCTAATTGCCAGTGCTGGAGTCTCCACCACCAGTCTTTTAGATCAGCAATTTACCCGCGAAGCCCTAGAAAAAGAGGTAAATGCCGTTTCATTTAATGTTGTGCATTTAGCCACTCATGGTCAATTTAGTTCTATTGCCGAAGAAACGTTTATTTTGGCTAACGATGGCCCTATCAACGTTAAGGAATTTGATAACCTACTCCGCAATCAAGAACAAACCAGGACAAGACCCATCGAACTACTAGTTTTAAGTGCCTGTCAAACTGCCGTAGGCGACAACCGCGCCGCCCTGGGACTAGCAGGAGCAGCCGTCAGAGCCGGCGCACGCAGCACCGTAGCCTCTCTATGGCAAATTGATGATGAGTCAACCGCCTTATTTGTCGGTGAATTTTATCGGGAACTCAGAAATAACAAAATTACTAAAGCCGAGGCTTTGCAACTAGCTCAACTCAAACTACTACGCCATCCCAATTACCAAGCACCCAGTTTTTGGTCTGCTTACGTGTTAATCGGCAATTGGTTGTAATTTGGGTATGGGGCATTTGACATGGGACAAACCAGGCATTGAGTAAAACGCTTGTTTATCCACCCCTATACCCCCTACACCCTTAATTTCAGAAAACTATCTACAATTCATTTATTTTCTGGCATAAATTGAGTGACTTTGGATGATACATAAACAGCAGCATTGATCAACTGGGGATTGAATTTATGACTAACAACACCTTCAAGCTAGAGGATTTCGCAATTACGCTGCCGATTTCCCAAGCAGCTCGTATAACTGCCCAACAGTTTGCTAACCAACAGCCTACTTCAGCCAAAGCAGAACAAGTAAGGCTCAATACTTTAGCTGTATGGGTAGTGAATGATTATTTACAAATGATGGATATTCCTACCAATCTCACAGCTAGCGACAGTTGGAATCCCATTATGCAGTTATGTACAGATGTGGCTGATTTGGAGGTGTCTTCAGTTGGTCGTCTGGAATGTCGTCCTGTGCTGGCTTCTAGTCAATTCTGCTCGATTCCCCCTGAAACTTGGGAAGACAGAGTAGGTTATGTGGTGGTACAAGTGGATGATGCGGAAAAAGAAGCACAAATACTTGGTTTTGTCAAGAATGTTGCCACCGAGACCTTAGCTTTAAGTCAACTACAACCAATAGAAACATTAATCGATCGCTTGGCTCAATTGAAGACTTCTCCTGTGGATACCTTAGTTAATCTCAGCCAGTGGTTTGTCGGTCAAATTGAGTCTGGTTGGCAAACAGTAGAATCTTTGTTAAATTCCTTAGACGCAAGACCTGCTTTTGCTTTTCGTAGCCCTGTCAGCACACCAGAAGCTACACAAGAACAGGCAGAAAATGTCACTAGAAGAGCAAAACTGATTGATTTGGGCATCAAAATCGATAATCAACCAGTAATGTTGATTGTGGAAATTTCCCCAGCAGATAACCAAAAAACTAGTGTTCGTCTGCAACTCCACGCCACCGGTAATCAAATGTACCTACCTGCTGGAGTGCAACTGAAGGTATTAGATAATTCTGGGGCAGTATTTTTAGACGCTCAAGCTAGAAGTGCTGATAATTACATTCAGTTACAGTTTCGTGGTGATCTTCAAGAGGAATTTAGTATTCAGGTATCATTGGGTGATATGAGTATTACAGAAAACTTCGTGATCTAGTGCCGAAGGGATAGATTCCTAAGTCAGCAATTTGTTGATTTGGAATTTTGTAGGCGCAAACCTTCCCAGGGTATTTTGAATTTTGAATTTTGAATTGTTGAGGCGCAAGCCTTACGGTAGGCTATTTTGAATTTCCCGAAAGGGCTGACATCATGGCTAAGTTAGTGGTGCTGAAATTTAGTGACGGTGGTTTTGAACAAGGTTTTACCGTCACTTTGCAAATAGGGGAAGAACGCGATCGCCCAGCTACGGAAATTACAGGTAAACTACCACCATGTCCTGAAATCACCCTTTACTACACACGTTGGCAGGCTAGCTATCTCCAGTTAGGTAACACTTATCGCTTAGATGCCGATAAAATCCAAGTGACAAATGTTTCTGTGACTGAAGATTGTCACGAACTAGCCCATATTTTACGCGCCCGCTTTAATGCTTGGCTACAGGCGGAAGATTTTCGCTCCCTGCGGGAAAAATGGCTAGAAAAATTAATGCCTACAGACGAAATCAGAGTCATCCTGCAATCAGAAAATAGTCAATTGCAAAGACTCCCTTGGCACGTCTGGGACTTACTCGAACGCTATCCCAAAGCAGAAATTGCTCTTTCTTCACCTAGTTATGACCGGGTTTATAAACCACCCACTCCCAATTCCCAAGTAAATATTTTAGCGATCGTCGGCAATAGTCAAGGCATTGATACCCAGTCAGATCAAGCTGTTTTACAAACATTGCCCTATGCCGATGTGAGTTTTTTAGTAGAACCACAACGTAAAGAATTGACCGATTATCTGTGGGGAAAAAACTGGGATATTTTATTTTTCGCGGGACACAGTTCTAGTCAGGGGAATGGCAATATCGGCAGAATTTACCTGAATAAAACCGATAGCCTCACCATTGGGGAATTTAAGTATGCCCTCAAACAAGCAATCGAACGGGGTTTACAACTAGCAATTTTTAACTCCTGTGATGGCTTGGGTTTAGCACGGGAATTAGCTGATTTACACATCCCCCAAATTATTGTGATGCGTGAACCTGTTCCCGACCAAGTGGCGCAGGAGTTCTTAAAATATTTTCTGCAAAGTTTTGCTAATGGTAAATCTTTATACCAAGCAGTCCGACACGCACGAGAACGACTACAGGGCTTAGAAGATAGATTTCCCTGTGCCACTTGGCTTCCCGTTATCTGTCAAAATCCTGCCCAGATACCCTTAACTTGGGATGAATTAATTCAGTCCCCCACCCAGGAAATACCTTTTACTCCCATTGTTAACAAAAAACGGGGCTGGAAAAAGCTAGCTTTATCTACCTTGGCGGTGACAGCCGTAGTTTGTGGTTTGCGACTACTGGGAGGATTACAAAATTTTGAACTGCAAGCTTTTGACCACATGATGCGATCGCGTCCAGAGGAGGGGCCGGATCGGCGGTTACTAATAGTGACTATTGATGATGAAGACATAGAAAATCAGCGTCGTGATGGCCAAGTGTTGAAAGGGACTTCCATCTCTGACAAACACCTCAACCAATTACTCACAAAACTCAATCAATACCAGCCGAAAGCTATTGGTTTAGATGTCTACCGCGACTTCCCCGCAGAACAATTAAACTTAAAATCACAACTCCAACAAACTGATAATTTAATCGGGGTCTGTAAAGGCAGTGACGCTACAGTCAAGATCAAATCAACTGCACCACCACCAGAAATTCCCAAGGAAAGATTAGGTTTTAGCGACTTCATAGATGATCAAGATCGTGTGGTACGTCGCCATCTTCTATTCATGACCCAAGAAACTACTTCTCTATGTTCTACTCCCTACGCTTTTAGCACCCAACTAGCATTTCTCTATCTCTCAGCCTCTGGCATTCAACCAAAATTTACATCTGGCCCTTCCCCTTCTTTGCAATTAGGAAAAACAGTTTTGCGCCGTCTTTCATCTCGCACTGGCGGTTATCAAGGCATTGATGCCAACGGCGGTCAAATCTTACTCAACTACCGCGCTTCTAAGCAAATCGCAGAACAAGTGACACTTACACAATTGTTATCTAATCCGATTAATCCCAACGCCATCAAAGACCGGATTGTTTTGATTGGTGTCGTCACTAGGGGAGATATCGCTGACTATTGGGGTACCCCCTATGGCAGCCTGGTCAATGAACCAATGCCAGGGGTAATGGTACAAGCCCATATGGTTAGCCAAATTATCAGCGCGGTTTTAGATGGTCGTCCCCTATTGTCGGCTTTGTCGCCTTGGTTAGAAGTAATTTGGATTTGGGGTTGGGCTGTGACTGGAGGTGTATTAGCTTGGCAATGGCGTGTATTACCTAAGTTAGCCTTAGCAGTTGGTATTAGTTCCGGGATTTTATACGCTGTTTGCCTAACTCTATTGATTGCTGGTGTTTGGCTTCCCTTTGTCCCGTCAGCTATTTCATTAGTAGCGACAGTCACTGTAGTATCAATGCAAAATTCTAAGTACACTAAATAGTTTGTAGTCAGGACTT
This sequence comes from Aliinostoc sp. HNIBRCY26, assembly GCF_050235535.1. Classification (GTDB taxonomy): domain Bacteria; phylum Cyanobacteriota; class Cyanobacteriia; order Cyanobacteriales; family Nostocaceae; genus Trichormus. The sequence continues at coordinate 4,665,928 of NZ_CP189852.1, read as the reverse complement.
TATACCAATTCGCAATGGGCTAACGCCCCGCTCCGCTAACGCAATTTGCAATTCGCAATGGACTAACGTCCCGCTACGCTAACGCAATTAAAAAAAGAGGATTAGCAAAGCTTTCAGGGTTTACATCTGTATCAGGATTTTCGTGAAATGGTATTAGTCCTTATACTATTTCGGACTTGGAAATAATTTACTGGTGAGCTTTTTACCTTCCCGTAGGGTAGACGTTAATTTTACTAACACCAGAAACACACCGAATCCCCGCAAAGTCACTAGTATTAGTAACTTGAGTTAATTAACATAAAATCTATGAAAATACTGCTTTCATTACTTCTAGGCTACATTAGTTTTCTGGCTGGTCAAAGTTTAGTACAAGCTAAACCAGTACCCGCGAACACCACCGCCAACCAGCCCAAGAAAGTCAGCTTCAACCCACCACAACCCCCCGCAGGTGAACCTGCGCCTGGGGGTCGTGTCCGTGGAGGGGCGAGACGCGGTTTGTGTCCTTCAGTAAAACCACCACTTACAGCTTTAGCTCCTTATACAGAAGGCCCTCCCACGGTGATGAATGTCTGGGGATTAACCACAGAAGCCCATCCCACGCTGATGTTTTATGTACCTTACTCTCGACCTGCCACTTATCCTACACAATTTGTCTTGCAAGATCAGCAATCAAATACAATTTATCAAAAAGCGATCGCTCTCCCAGAAAAACCAGGAATTATCAGCATCTCTGTACCCGATAACATTACCTTGGAAGTTAACAAACGATATCGTTGGTTTTTGACTGTAGACTGTGACCCCCAAAAGGAGTCATCCCCGACTTATGTAGAGGGTGTGATGAAACGAGTCACTCTTGATGCAAAAGTTACTCAAAAATTAGCAAAAGCCAAACCTTTGCAACGTTTTGAGATATATCTTCAAAATGGTATTTGGCATGAGGCATTAAAAACCATATCGCAATTACGTCAAGAAAACCCTAAAGACCTAGTGATTGCAGAAAAATGGCAAAGTTTGCTTGCTAGTGTGCGCTTAGATGACATTGCATCCCAATCTTTACGTCCCAATCAACCTTAATTTGGGGATACAACACACGACTATATATTGATTTATAGGGTGCGTTGTCCATAGCATAACGTACCCTATAATTATGGATTAATTCACAAGATTAATGCACACTATGGTTAACCACGCGATCGCATATTATTTTTATCATCAATTATGAAAAAAATTCTCCTATTAATTACTTTTAATTTACTTTTATTTGCCTGTAGTAATAGTGATAATCACAACAAAATTAGTAATCTTCGTAGCGAATCTTCCGATAATAGTAATGCTATTCCTATAGGTGTTGCTTTTGCCCAGACTAGCAACATTGCCTTACTCGGTCAAGAAGGAATTGACGGCGTAAAAATTGCCCAGCAATATTTTAATAGTCAAGGTGGTATCAACGGCAAACCAATTAACTTGGTGTTTCAAGATGCTGGTGGTGATGAAGTCGGAGCAATTAACGCTTTCCAAAATTTAATTAATAAAGATAAGGTAGTTGGTATTGTTGGGCCTACATTATCACAACAAGCCTTTAGTGCTAATCCCATTGCTGAACGCGCTAAAGTTCCTGTGATTGGGGCTTCTAATACTGCTAAAGGAATTCCCGAAATTGGAGATTATATAGCGCGTGTATCTTCTTCTGTGGCAATAGTTGCACCTAATGCTGTACAAGCGGCTCTCAAAATAAACCCAAAAATCAAACGCGTAGCAGTCTTTTATGCTCAAAATGATGCTTTTAATAAATCAGAAACAGAAATATTTCAGAATACCGTCAAGGCGAAAGGTTTAGATTTAGTCACAGTCCAAAAATTTCAAACTACTGATACCGACTTCCAAACCCAAGCTACTAATGCTATTAACTTAAAATCAGATTTAGTAATTATTTCTGGTTTAGCTGTGGATGGTGGTAATTTAGTTAAACAATTAAGAGAGTTGGGTTATCAAGGATTAATAATTGGTGGTAATGGTTTTAATACATCACATATATTTTCTGTATGTCAGGCTTTATGTGATGGCATAATTATTGCTCAAGCTTACAGTCCTGAACATCCCAATCAAATTAATACGGCATTTCGTCAAGCTTATCTTCAACAATATAAAAAACAACCATCACAAGTGACTGCTCAAGCATTTACCGCAGTGCAGGTATATGTAGAAGCTTTGCAATCTTTAAATCAAAAGCGTCCCATTGAGCAATTAAATTTATCAGAATTAAGGACAGCATTAAACCAAGAAATACTAGCAAAAAAATATGATACTCCCCTTGGTGAAATTGCTTTTACACCGGTGGGAGATGTCATCCAAAAACAGTTTTATGTAGCTCAATTAAAGATGGATGCTAATGGTTTAAATGGTAGATTTCAATACTTAAAATAACAATTCAAAATTCAGAATTCTGTTCCCTGTTTCCTGTTCCCCATTTCCCATTCCCCACCCTATGACTTATCCATGACTCTCGGATATTGGGGACGGCAAGGACTACCCCAGCATACTTGTCCAGAGGGTATATCAGCAAAAACACTGCTACGTGCGCCAATAACAGCGTTAGCACCAATTTGCACTCCTGGCGCAACAAAACAATCTGTAGCTACCCAGACTCCATCACCAATGGTAATACTTGCGGTTTTCAAGCCAAAGGTGGGGTCTTTGATATCATGACTACCAGTGCATAAATAACTTTTTTGAGAAATGATGCAGTGTTGACCAATCTGAATCGCATCTAAGCTATACAAAACCACATCATCACCAATCCAAGTATAGTCACCAATCTCCACTTTCCAAGGATAGGTAAAGCGGGCAGTAGGACGAATAATTACACCTTGACCAATACGCGCACCAAACAAGCGTAGTAAAGCACAGCGCAAACCATTAAAAGGATGCAATGTCAGAGGAAAAGCGATCGCCTGCACTAACCACCACAGTAAAATGTACCAACTAGGCCGTCCGCGATCAAACCATGATTGGTCATATTTGCGTAAGTCTACAAAGGAGTTGTTAGTCATTAGTCATTAGTCATTAGTCATTAGTCATTAGTCATTAGTCATTAGTCAACAGTCATTAGTCAATAGTCATTACTCATTACTCAGCACTCAGCACTCAGCACTCATTACTTTTTAAATAAAATTCCTTGAATTACGGCATTTAAATAACCTATTTGTCCGTAAGTATAAACTAAATTATCAAAGCTTTGGGCTGGATCATTGACGGAGTATTGTACTGTTTTATACAATCCCCTCACAAATCTTTCCCCGCCTCGGCTAAACTGTGCGACTCCGGCTTTACCTGCTAGTTGTTCACGATAACATTCACTAATCCCTTGCCACCAGCCGCGATTGAGGAACCAAGAACGATTAATGCGTTCTGGTGCAACATTATGAGCCACTAAGGCGGCGGGAAGGTAGGCGACTTGCCAACCCTTTTTTAGAGCCAGTTCTGTCATTTGTAGTTCCTCGTTGGAGAGGAGGTTTTTACCGACTCTACCTAATTGGGGGTCAAAACCACCGATTTCTGTGAGAAATTGACGGCGGATGGAATAATTTAAACCCCTGGGTGTTAAACCTGGCTGCTCGATGTAAACTACACTATCACCCAAGTCATAAGCTCCTAAATTACCGGCTAAACCAGGAGATAGCCATTTTGGTGGTTCTATATTGGGAGGCCAAAGTAGAGTGACTTTCCCGCCAGCGATCGCTAATTGATGATTATTTTGATAAGCATCATATAATATCCGTAGCCAACCAGAACTAGCTACAGCATCATCATCTAAATAGGCTATAATTTCGGACTTTGCCGTTTTTGCCCCAGTATTGCGCGCAACAGATAAACCAAGAATCGGTTCAAAAATATACTTTAATCTGGGGTCATTTGCCCTTTGTTCCGTAACTTCACGGGTGCGATCGCTTGACCCATTATCCACCACTATGACCTCAAATTCCCCAGGGAAATCCTGTCCCAAAAGGCTATCAATCGCCGCACCGAGATAATTATCTCGATTGTGAGTACAGATAATTGCAGAGATTTGCATAATTAGTTGTTAGTCATTAGTCATTAGTCATGAGAATTTAAACTTGCTGAATGTGGCTGTGTAATACTATTAAGGTTTCTGCTAGTTGGCTGAGGCGGGTTTCTAGGTATTGCTTGCGGCCTAGCAGTTGGCGTAGTTTTTGATAACGTGCGATCGCCATGCTCACCTCTGCTAGTTGATTGGGTGGACAAGGACGTGACCAAACTTTACCTGACGCATCGACACCACAAAGCCGATAACCCGTTTTGAGGGCGGGATGGGGTATTTTAGTCCCATCGGGAGCGCAAATTTCTTCCACGTAGTCCATGAGACGTTCCACTTCGCCGTGACGGAGTGTAGCTTTTCCGCCATGTTCTGTTTCCCAAGGATTGGATTCTAACCAACCGTTAACAATCGGCCCTTCTAAGTATAAATCTTGAATTTGCTGCACAATGCTGTGTAGCTCTTTTTGCCAACCTGCTACGTGTGCTTGAATTTCTTGCAGGATATTCGCTGCTAATGCTGGGTTAGCAACATGGCGATGGTTACTGAAACTTTGGGTTTTGAATTTAGGTAGGCTGGGTGCATTAACCCCATCTTCTTGCGTGGGGAAAGTTTGTACAGAACTGTGATGAGGAAATAAATTTTCGTTAGTAGTATTTGGGTGGGAGAATTCTGTATTTGTTTCTTCTATGGTTTCTTGTGTTTGGGATTCTGTACTTTCCTTAGCTCCTACACTAATTCTAAAAGATACAGGACGCTTGATATTTTCACTCGTTTCCGTAACAGTATTGTCACGACTTCCTAAATCATGTAAAGTTGCTTCAATGCGTTTTATACCTGCTTTCATCAGATTCCCCTCACATCTACTGTCTAGTTTTTAAGATTTAGAAATGGGTCGTAAAGATTCCTATCTTTCGCCCATTGTGGCATAAAGTCAAAAATGAGTCTTGAGTGCTGAGTATTCTTAATGGTAGTTATTCAAAAAATATTCGTTGTTTCAGGACAAGAGAGACAAGGGAGACAAGGGAGATAAGGGAGATAAAAGGTATGCTGAATCTCGCTTTCTTAATTTTGAATTTTGAATTGTTATCAGCACTGTTTCGCTGATGCAGGATTCACAAAGTCATGTAAATCTGCATCCCAGACGCTAATGTAAATTAAATCGCAGTTCTGGCGAATGATTTGACCTTTGACTGCACCGACTGAAAAACTAAAGTCATCTCTCTGGCGTTGTTGAACTTTTTCTAATCCTTGCTGAATTTTGGCTGTAGTTTGACCATTCAGCATTCCGTTGAGAGTATTTTGCATCACTTGAGGATCTACTGATTGGGCAAAAGCTACTTCAGTTTGCCTGAGTTCTCCGGTGTCGCGGTCAAATAAATAACCTAAATCAACTTGATTGGGTATTAAATTGTACACAACAGCACGGGTTCTACCCCAAGCACCTCTTAAATCTCTATTGGGTTTTCCGAGTTTGGCTTCTACGGTGTTTCTGGCTGTTCCTGTGGGGAAGGCGGGGATGCTTTGTCTAGTAGTATTTTGCTTTCTTCTTTTGGGTGGTGGACTTGGGGGTAATGATTCTGTGGGTTGTGGTTCTACAACAGGATTATTATTCTCGATAGTGGGTGTTGGTATGGCTGTAACTTCGGGTGCAGGCGGAGTGTTAACTATCGTAGGAGGGATTTCGGCTTTGGGTGTAATTGGAGCAGGAATGAATGGCGCAGGGGTAGACTGGGGAATTTCTGGAGGTGGAGAGGAAGTTTCAGGGATAGGAGGGGTAGAAACTACAGTATCGGGACTGGGAGACGATAGTGAGGGTATGGGATCACTAGAAATGGTGTCCGTTGGAGATGGACGAGTTAGTGTAGATAGTGCTACGCCACTAAGTAAACCACCTATAATCAAACCGCCTAATATCCAAACAGGCTGTTGTTTTTTGGGGGAAGGGATGGGTTTGACTATGGGTATAGCTTGAGTTTGTTGAGTTGCTGGAGGAGTCTGAATAACGGACGGCACAGGTACATTATCCACAGCAGATAAAGCATAGAGCATTTTACTAGCAGTGGTGAAGCGATCGCTTGCCTGTGGTTTAATCGCCTGATTTAACACCGTCGTCAAATCAGGGGAAATCTGCGGCGCGTATTGTTGCCAAAGAATCTCACCTGTTTGGGGATTTGTGGGCAATTCTTCGGGACTTTTGCCTGTCAATAAATAAATCGCCGTTAAACCTAAACTGTAGATATCAGTAGCGTAAACTGGTCTACCCACCGCCTGTTCACTAGGCATATATCCTGGTGTACCTATGACCATCGAACGTGTAGGATGAGAACCCGCTACAGAACGAATTGTTTCTTTAACTGCACCAAAATCAATTAAAAATGGTTTTTGGTCAACTGCACGCAAAATAATATTATCTGGCTTAATGTCTCGATGGATAATCCCTCGGCTATGCACGTAGTTTAAAACTGCTAGCAGACTCAAGACAATGGCTCGGACAATAGTTTCACTCTGACATCCTTTGGTTTCCAGCAAATTCCTGAGAGTTTGACCATGAATCCATTCTTGGACTAGGTAAAACTGGCCATTCTCTAAAAAATAAGCATAGAGTTTAGGTATTTGGTCACTGTGTTCACCTAAATATTCTAAAGTCGCCGCTTCCCTCTCAAATCGCTGTTGCGTTATTTGGTAGGCTTGAGGATCGTTAGTGATGGGTTTGAGTTGCTTAATTACACAACGACGACGAGAAGGCATATGAGTATCTTCTGCCAAAAAGGTTTCCCCAAACCCACCAGCACCGAGTACCTGAATAACTTGATAGCGATTGTTCAGCAGAATGGATGTCACTTCAATTCGCTCCGAATTCAAAATAGCCTACGGGAAGGCTTGTATCTACAAAAATTCCAAATAAATAACAATAACCTCTTAAATCTGTTTATGTGCTTCTGTCCTTTGCGTTTTTACTCATGCAGGTTAAATGTATTAGCTATTTTTCAATGTACATCACATACTCTGACGAATGAACAACGGATTTAGATTCTGTTTAGTTATAAGTTCTGAGAATTTCAAAACGTTACACCCTGATCACCCACACTCTAAATTAAATCCGTTTTTCTGGACAGAGTGTAAAGAATAACATCGGTAATACAGGGTAAATAGTTAAATGTTTGTAGTCAGGACTTTATTCCTGACTACAGACCTCATCCTAATTTTGAGAACAAATACGCTTGAATAACATCTAGAAAAACATAAATTTTTTCTTAAGATAAATCCTATATTAAGTAGTTAGTAAAATTGCCAGTAAATACTAAAAATATGTTGTCAGGTATAGCCTTGGCTTTCACATACTAATCTTTAAAAATAATTGCATTGTTCGGAAAATTAGCAACAACAGTATTAAATAGACTTATGTCTATAGTTAAATTACTTGTTAAAACAGGACATATATTTTTTGTGGGATGCTGAAATCACTATCAGAACGACTTCCCACCCATTATTTCGCCACAACATCATGAGGGGGAAATCATGACGATCGCCACTAAACCAAACATTAATCAGCGATTGATTGAAGAGTCAAAAATTGTCACTGGAATTGACTATCATGTAGTACATAAAATTCCCGGTAGAATTAGATTTCGCATCCCTCTTTTAACCCATGATCCTGATTACACTCAAACTCTCAGGGAGTTATTAAAATCTGATAGTCGGGTTTTGGAATTTCGCATTAATATTTGGGCGAGTTCTATTGCAATTTACTATCAATTAGCTGATAGCAAACATGATTTATTGCCCAATTACTTAATAGATTTGCTACAAGAAGCCCAAATTCGCAAAACTCACAAGCCACAAATTCCCAGTCCCACAGTAGCAGCCAGTGATGAGGCTGGGGTGAAGTTACCAGCTTTGGCTACAGTTTTAGCTTTACTGGGGTTAGGGTTTCCCATTCCCAGGGCAATAATTGGCACAACTGTAGCACTGGCGGCTTTACCAATTGCCAAACGTGCTTATACCAGCATTACCCAAAGCCGAAAATTAAATATAGATTGTCTGGATTTGCTGGCGATCGCCTTAACTTCTGCCCAAGGAAATCTTCTCACCCCAGCTTTGGTGATGACACTCCACGAAATTGGTGATTTGATTCGCGATCGCACCGCCAGAGTTACCGAACATCACGCCGCCGATTTACTCGATTCTCTGGGACATTACGCTTGGGTGATCCAACCAGACGGAGAAAGAAAACATATCCTCGCCACCCAAGTCGAGCCACAAGACACTGTAATCGTTTATCCCGGCGAACAAATCCCCGTCGATGGGCAAATCTTGCGTGGTCAAGCGTTAATTGACCAGCAAAAATTGACAGGGGAATCAATGCCTGTTTTGCGTCAAGTAGGGCAGACTGTTTACGCTTCTACCTTGGTACGAGAAGGAGAAATTTACATCCAAACGGAACGGGTAGGCAGTGCCACCCGTGCAGGTGCCAGTATAGAATTAGTCCAACAAGCTCCCGTACATGATACCCGCATGGGTAACTATGCAGCTGCGATCGCCGACAAAGCTGTACTACCAGCCTTAATTTTTGCTGGACTAGTATTAGCTGCTACTCGTAGCCCATCCAGGGCAGCATCTATCCTCACCTTAGATTTTGTCACGGGAATTCGCGTTTCCCTCCCTACAAGCTTCCTAGCCGCCTTACACCACGCCACCAGACACGGTGTACTTATCCGTAGTGGTCGCACCTTAGAAAAATTAGCACAGGTGGACACATTAGTTTTTGATAAAACCGGCACTCTCACCAAGGGTGATATTGAAGTCATGGAAGTGGAAACCGTCAATGGCAGAATGTCTAGCTACAGACTCTTAAGCCTAGCCGCCGCCGCCGAACAACGCCTGACTCACCCAGTCGCCCAAGCCGTAGTCCGCTATGCTGAAAAACAGGGGATTGAGATTCTCCCCCGCCAAGCATTTACCTATGAAATTGGTTTAGGAGTCCGTGCTGAAATTGACGGAGAACAAGTGATAGTAGGTAGCGATCGCTTTTTGCGTCAGTGTGGCGTGGTTCTTGATTGTCTCTATGAACCCCATCGTTGCAACCATGCAGATTGTCCCCATCACCTCAATTGCCGTATTTCCGCCCATGATTCCTTGCTGTATATCAGCGTCAATCAGGAATTTCAAGGTGTGATTTATTACACAGACCCCCTGCGCCCAGAAAGTGCCAGCATCATCGAGAAATTACAAACAGAATACGGCATGGAAATACATCTATTGACAGGGGATAATCACCAACGGGCTGTAGCTGTAGCAGAAGAACTAAATTTACCCCTGTCCCAAGTCCACGCGGAAGCCTTTCCCGAACAAAAAGCCGAAATCATCCAAAAATTACATAATTCCGGTAAAACCGTCGCCTTTACTGGTGACGGCTTAAATGATTCCATCGCCCTCGCCTATGCAGATGTATCCATTTCCTTTGGTGGTGGTTCCGAAGTAGCCAGAGAAACAGCCGATATCGTCCTGATGGATGATAACCTCAGCAGCTTTTTAGAAGCAATCGCGATCGCCCATCAAACCCAAGCCATCATTAAACAAAACATCAGCCTAGCCGTAGTTCCTAACCTAGCCGCTTTAGGACTAGCCACCACCGTAGGACTACATCCCCTAGCCGCCACCGTCGTTCACAACGGTTCCGCGATCGCCGCCGGCTTAAATGGGTTGCGTCCCCTGATGCACCGAGATCCGCCGAGGTAGGAGGCAGGGGGCAGGGTGCAGGGGGGCAGGGTGCAGGGGGGCAGGGGAGGCAGGGGAGGCAGGGGGGCAGGGGAAGAAAACTTCCCAATCCCCAGTCCCCAGTCCCCAGTCCCCAGTCCCCAATCCCCAATCCCCAATCTCATTGCTGAATAATTGCTTTCGCCCACTCCATCGCCTCTTGCTGAGTAGAAATCTTCCCTTCAGCTTGTGCCACAGCTATTTCCTTCAGCAGTTCTCCTACTAGTGGCGATGCGGGAATATTTAGTGCTATCATTAGATTTTTACCACTTACTAGCTGAGTGGGATGAGCGACCAGATCATCAGGGTTAAGGTAGCGGCTGATCAATGGTGCGTATACCTGGAATGGATGAGTGCCAGACATCGGCTCTACCAGATTATCGTCCACTAAGGCTAACAAAATTGTAGCCGTAAATACAATTCCTGCTTCTTGGAAGAGAAAATACTGTTCTCGCACGGAATCAGCAAATTTTAGCTGAGGGAACAATTTCAAGGCAGTGGTGACAGCGCGAACTTCCGCGCGGCTATAGGTAAGTTCCTGTAGTTCTAATTCGGCTGCGGTTGGTTGTTGATGAACAAGACAGGCGAGTTTAGCAATACCCAGCCATGTAGTTTTGACGGTATCACGCACATAATTTTGCAGTTTTACACCTAGTTGTGGCCAATGTTCTGCTAATTTATTCGCCACAGTATCAACGGCTGCGAGTTTAGTAAAGCTGTGGTGATTTGCATTTTTAAACAACGGTGCAAGTAACCCGTCTTCGCCAGCTTTGGTTATCCAAGGTGTTCCTTGGGGACTAGCTAACAAATAACCAATTTCTACGCGGACTCGTTCGGCGGCAACTTGGGATATGTGCGATGCTAAATTTCGGATAGTATTCTGGGTATTGGTTTCAATCGTAAAGCCTAGTTGAGACGCTTGACGATAAGCACGCAACAGGCGCAGAGGGTCGTCTCTTAAATTGCGGGGTGATATCATCCGCATTAGACCCGACTTAATGTCATCACAGCCGCCTAAAGGGTCAATGATAGATTGGCTATGGGGATTATAGGCGATCGCATTTACAGTAAAATCTCTTCTGTGTAAGTCAGTCTCTAAACTTTCGCCTTCCTGTTGGGCAAAATCAGCCGTTGCATTGGGAAACACCACCCGCGCAATTTGCCGTTCTGAGTCTAGTAACACAAACCCAGCTTGATAACGACGAGCGATCGCTCTAGCTACCTTAACCGCATCCGATGGAATAATAAAGTCAAGATCCCAATACTCCCGACTCCTCCCCAAAAGCGCATCCCGCACTGCACCACCCACCATGTAAGCTGGTTGTGGCAAGCATTCTAGACTAAAAGGCCAATTTTCAGGAGCTAGACGCAAAACTACATCAGAAGACATTGTAATAAAAATCAACCCAACAGCTGGTGAATAAAGGTTGGGCTTAAGTTAGATTAACAATAATCAAGGCCTTCTGGAGTTGGTTCTATCATGTGTATTTGCGTAAACTGCCACTATGTAGATCGCTGTGTGACCTATCACGCCGTCGAAACGCAGCACCAACAGCCCCATTTAACAGAAAATCCCACTTTTGATCCCAACGAACCATCTATTAACGTTAACATCCGTACCCAAGAAGATGTGATTGAAATGGAATGGGATGTAGTGGGTTGTCTCAGCTTTAAGCAAGAAACAGGTAAATGGTCGAAATTACGTCCAGGCGAATTAGTCCCAACTTGATGCAAAAATTAACACTTGATCATGCAAAAATCGGAAAAGTACATTAACTTACTTTTCCGATTAAAACATAATATTTATCAGCTACACCTAATGTGAATTAGGAAAACCTTTTATATCCAAAAAATAGCCCGTGCTTGCAGCTAATGAGACTCGGTAGGGGCGGGTTCATCAAATATCATTAACAATTAACGGTGATCTCGGTAAAACCGCCCTTGCAAAGTTTAATTCACATTAGCCGTAAGCTACCAATTAATACCATTTTCCATAACCATAGCCATAATCATAACCATACCCTCCTGAATACCCACTTCTAGGAAAAGAATTGTAGGAGTATTGGGAATAGGAATTAGTGTAATAACCAAATCCCCAGAAGCCGCTATAACCACTGCCTATGATAAATTCTATTGTCTGATGAGTTAATTCATTGAGAAAACTTTCAGCGTCTTGAAATAAATCACGACCAATAGAATAAATTTCATCAATTGTGATATTAGCCATTTAATTTGCTCCTAAATTAATGTTTGACAACAAAATTATTTAGACATAATTGAATGTGGAGATTAATTACATTAATATCTGGCAATGGCTGAATAAAAATGTATATAAATTGTAGGCGCGAATCAATCCGCTAAACATAAATTTGTGTGGACATTTTTAGACTTTAAAAATATTTGATTGTTGAACAGATACGTAGGGGAGGCAAATTGCAGTGTGGATTTTCCTCCTGCAATATTGCCGTTGTATCAGCAGCGAGAGTACAGCACCTACTGCCAAGGCCTACTCACTTGCTGTTTCTACAGGCGTGGTAGATTCTGGGATGGGATTCGTGGATGAACCAAAGGCAACCCGTAAAAAAGGTGGAGCCAGGAAAGTTGTCAAAATTACCATGATAATAATTGACACTTCCAGGGGCTTATCTAAAATGCCACTAGCTGAACCGATGCCGGCAAACACCAGACCCACCTCACCCCGTGGGATCATCCCAACCCCGATCGCCACTCGATTGATGCCGGGTTGTCCAAACACTGCCCAACCTGTGATCAGCTTGCCGATAATCGCCACTGCGATCAAAAACGTTGCAATCAATAGTCCTGCCCGATTCTCCGGTACCGCCGGGTTTAAAACACCGAGGTCGGCACGCGCTCCCACCGTCACAAAAAAGACAGGTACTAGTAAATCGGCGATCGGTTTGATTAATTCATCTAACTCATTCCGGGCATCGGTTTCATCGAGTACCAAACCTGCTGCAAAAGCACCCAAAATCGCTTCGAGGTGAATGGCGTTCCCTAAAAATGCCATAAAGAAAGCGAAGATAAATGCTGGAATGACGATATTTCCACGGGTTTTAAGCTGCTCAACAATCGCCACAAAACTTTTGTTAAAGACACCCCCCAACAAAATTGATCCAATCAAGAATGCCGTAGCACTGACAATCAAGTAAATAACATTGGCAACATCAATCTCACCGGTTTTGGCTAAACTGGCGACTACAGCCAAGACAATAATGCCGAGGACATCATCAATCACCGCCGCGCCAACAATGATTTGCCCTTCTTTGGATTTGAGTTGACCCAACTCTGACAAAACTTTAGAGGTAATGCCGATACTCGTTGCAGTCAACGCCGCCCCCGCAAAAATCGCGGGAATCGCTGCTACATGAAAGAGCAACATCAACCCTGCCGTACCTGCCGCAAAAGGTGCCGCCACTCCAACACAGGCGACAACCGTGGCTTGAATTCCCACTTCCTTCAGTTGCCGTAGATCGGACTCTAGACCAATTTCAAACAGCAGAATAATCACGCCGATTTCAGCGAGAACCGAAATCACTTCACTTTGCGACTCAAAGATTCGGGTCAGCGCGTCCGGTGCTAATTGATTCAATCCTTGCAACGCTTTCATAATCACCGAGTCAGAGGCAGACAGCCCCCCTTCAGGAAAGATTACCAGGTGCAACGCCGAAACACCGACAATCACACCGGCGACTAGTTCACCCAGGACGGGTGGAAAATCCAAGCGTCTAGCGACCTCTGCGCCGAACTTGCTGGCCAGATAAATCACCACTAGCGTCAGCAATACCCCAGACAGAATAATGGGTGAATCCTCAGCAACAACGGTCGCCAGGAATGGTATCGGAGCCATGAGAGCGGACATCCCCCCACTGAAAGGAGGCAGAATGTTGGACAAAATCATGAGTTTAAAGCAATGAAGGTTAAGGGTTTGAGGAAGTTATAAAACTGCGTGGGGAATGACTTCTGCGCCAGGGTCAACATCCTGCGGACAGGAAACACTGTCACTCAAAAGCCGAGGTCATGACCTCGGCTTTTAGGGTTTGCTTTGTCTTGATGCAACAGCCGTCCGACCCTGAGAAACTCGCACTAATGGCTCGCTTGTTCCTTCCGTGGCGCGTCGTCTCGACTCAACAGCCGTCTGGCCCACAGAAATGTCTCCCGTACAGTACCTCTGCTTCACAGATATAGATAATGCCGGCATAATCGGTGAAAAACGTGATTGCGACCTGATCCGCAATCTTCTCTGCCATCTCCCTGGTTTCGGTGAGTACCTCGAATTTTACATTGGAATCAGTGTCGGAAGTGTTGGGTTTACCCGTAGAGCGCACGTTGCGACTGCCTTTACCACCAGTATCCACCACCGTATAACCAGTTGCCCCGGCTTCATCAATGATCTTGGCGACCTTTTTCAGCAGAACCTTTTCCGTAACGATGACGAGCTTGTTGGCACGCTTGCCCATGTTGCTTACCTCCTGAAATTATGTACGTTGATCTACTTGGTCTGTCGGGTCAAGGGATGACAGACCGCGATCTGTCTGGTGTTAGCCGCCGAGTGCCTGAGCGAGTCCGAGGAAGAACGGTATACATAAACCGATCGCAACTGGCGTACCGATGGCTGTGGACGCGCCTATATAGGCGGAGGGATTGGCTGATGGGATACCTGCTCGCAAGGTGGGAGGGCCTGAGATGTCGGAACTAGAGGCAGCGATCACAGCCAGAACCACGACACCGCCCATGCTGAATCCTGCGACTTGGTGGGCAATCATACCAAGACCGAAGGCGATTAGCCCATGTACAAACGGTGCCAACACACTATACACAACATACCACTGAGCTACCTTACGCAGTTCGCCAACCCTTGACCAAGCTTCCATACCCATGACCAGCATCAAGATCGAAAGCAAGCCGCGAAAGGCGGGATCATAGAAGCTTTTATAAACACTTTCCGGTTGTGTGAACAGTCCTAGAGCAAGGCCTAACAACATTGCCGATAGAGCAGGCCCCCGGAGGCTTTCCTCGATGATCGGCCATATCTTGACGCGATTATCCTCATCCCCCTTCTGCTGGCTGAGATACTCCTGCCGACTGCTGGGATAATCTTTTTTATCGGGATAATCGCCTGCTGCAACGGGCTGCTCAATAGAGTAGGCTGCTTCTTTACGCTTCTTCTTGTTGATGTAAATGTTAGCCACAACAATCGCAGTTACGAGCGCGGGGATATCCATGAAGGGGTAAAGTGCGCCAGCCCATGCCTCGTATGCCATCTTTTGTTCGTCCAGTACTGTCAGGGCGGCAGCCATTGTAGAACCACTCACGGCTCCAAACAACCCCCCAGTCGCGATCGCATCAACAACTTTGACCTTCGGCAGCTTGGCTAAGGTATAGCGGGCGATGAATACAATCGTAATCCCTGTGATTACAGCAAAGATCATGGGAAAGACCATAGCCGCTAAGTTGGAATTGCGGATCGCAATTCCACCAGTCAGACCGATTTTGGTGAGCAGCATGAAGACGATGATCGAACAAATCGCCTCTGGAATAACCAATTCGCTACCAAGGGCAGCAATGATCATGCCACCAATCAAAAAGGCGAGTGTTGGGGACTGCAATTGCTTAATAAAGTCCGTGACAAATAAGGACAAAAAATCCACGAATGCCTCCTTCTCCTCAGATGACGAGTATTGCAATAAATGAACTAAATAAACCGGAGGTTATTAAACCGGATGAGGTTGGTGATTGCCATCATTGAGATCAATGAACGGTATATCAAACGAACTAGAACCGAGCCTTTTCATATAAAGGATGGGTTATAGATAAAAGTCGGCTGGATAATGGAATCTAACATCTGCGATCGCGCACTCAAAAAAGTCTCGACAACAGATTGCCGAGGGACTTCAAACTTTGAAAAACTAAATCGTAATAGTTAAATCATTTTGATATTCTTAACCTTACGCCATTTTGGGTAGTAATATTTACTGAGTGATCAAAGAAAAAGTTTTTGTATGTATAGAGATTATTCTATGGTTTCTAGATCACTGACACCGCGCAGCCAGCGATCAGGTCGGGGGCAGCAGCCCAATGTGCTTTGAACGATAAAAAAATCCCTCTATCTTAAATGTAGAGGGACTCTTATAGATTAAAAAATCGTAGTTAGCACAGATCGGCAGAAATAACTTCTCAGGTTAACAAAGATGAGAAAATTCCTGCCTAATTAATTACCATTTTTCTGCTTGGTCGAGGACGTAAGCTGCTACATCTTCAATTTGAGCATCGTTTAAACGACCTTTAAAAGCAGGCATGGCATTTTTACCATTTGTAACTTGAGTGATAATAGCCTCTGCCGAGTACATACCGTACTCTTTCAAGGCATCTATCTTCAGGTTTTTGTTAGCTTGCACTAAATTTTTACCACCTGCATGACAAGCCGCACAGTTAGCATTAAAGATTTTTGCTCCATTTACAGCATCACCAGCAGCCAAGGCGGAATTACTGAAGGCAAAAGTGAAGATTGCAATGCCTACCAGTAGAATTGAAAAGATTTTCTTCATTTTGTGTTCTCTCTGCAACAAAGGCTCATTTAGCCCAATATCTTCCTTTACAATTGTCAGGGGACTAAATTCCTTGAGTCAAACGACAGGCTGTCAAACTTCATGATTCTTTAGCTGCTAACTGGCCAATTGCCTCTTCTGTCACCCTACAAATACGCCAGTCATCTAAAATTGACGCGCCCATACTGCGATAAAATGCCTGCGCTGACTCATTCCAGTCGAGAACAGTCCACTCTAACCGCCCACATTCCCTTTCAACGGCAATTTGAGCCAATTTAATGAGGAGTGCTTTACCGATACCTTGCCGTCGATACTCCGGTAAAACAAATAAATCTTCGAGATAAATCCCAGGTTTGGTGAGAAAGGTTGAGTAATTATGGAAAAATAAGGCAAAACCCACGGCTTTACCTGAGTATTCTGCCAATAGAGCCTCTATATATCTTTTTGAGCCAAATAAATGCTCATGTAAAGCCAAAGCGTTGCCGGTGACAGCATGAGAGAGTTTTTCATACTCTGCCAACCCCTGAATTAACTCAAATAGAGCTTTGCTATCATCAGGTTCAGCACAACGCACGATTAAATTGTTAGTCATTAGTTATTAGTCATTAGTCATTAGTCCATAGTCATTAGTCCATAGTTAACTGTCAACAGTCAATAGTTTTTCTCCTCTGCACCCTGCACCCTGCCCTCAAACCAACCACCCTTTGAGTCGTTTCGCTATATGGGGACGGCGTAGTTTTCGCATGGCTTTACTTTGAATTTGTCTGACTCGTTCACGGGAGAGATTAAACATATTACCCACTTCTTCTAGGGTGCAGGGTTCGCTGGTTGTCAAGCCATAGCGCAGCGAAATTACGTCTTTTTCCCGTGGGGTGAGGACATCGCCTAAAACTTCCCAAATTTCCTGACGCATCATGTTTTCGTTCATTTTGGCTTCAGGAGATAGGTTATCTTCATCTTCTAATAAGTCCATCAGTTCGGTATCTTCTTCTTTACCGACACGGTGGTTGAGAGATAGGGCTTGTCTTCTGAGTTGTTGCAGTTGGCGCAGTTGCTGCACACTAACTTCTAAAGCTTCCGCCATTTCTGCTTCTGAGGGGTTGCGGCGGAGTTTTTGCTTGAGTTCTCTTTGGGCTTTTTTGAGTTTGTTAAGTTTTTCGACAATGTGAATGGGTAGGCGGATGGTTCTGGCATCATTGGCGATCGCCCTGGTAATTGCCTGTCTAATCCACCAATAAGCGTAGGTAGAAAACTTATATCCTTTATCGGGATCAAATTTTTCTGTGGCGCGGTTTAAACCCATCGCCCCTTCCTGAATTAAATCTAGAAAAGGAACTCCGCGATTTAAATATCTTTTGGCAATTGACACTACTAATCTCAAGTTAGAGCGAATCATTTTGCGTTTGGCTACTCTACCTTGATATAAGCGATGTTCTAGTTGCTTTTCTGTGACTTCTAAGCGGGCTGCAATTTGAGCTTTAGTTGGTTGCTGTCCAAGTTCTGCTTGCAAAGCCTCTTGTAAATCTTTGACATCTTCTAAAAATCTGACGCGTTTTGCTAACTCTACCTCTTCATCAGGTTTGAGTAGTGGATAACGTGCCATTTCCTTAAAAAAGGCCCCAACAGCATCATCATGTTCGGTTTTGTTATACCCAGAAGGACGAGCCGCAGCCATTTGATCCCCATCACGTTCATCTGTTTCTAAATGATCTACATGGGGGGCTTCTTCTTCGATCACTATTTCTAAACTGTCGAAAGATTCTTCTTCATGTTCAAGTATTTCCATCGTTCCCAATTCAGCAATATTCATATTTTCCTGGATGGATTGTTGCTTGGTTTGGTACATAATTTAATGGCATCTGTTCGCTACTAATAATTGACAGTTTCCCTAAGCAAGAATGCACCTGTTCAATTGGTTTTAATTAACTTATAGAAGTTGAAATTGATTTTTGCTTGACAATTATTACTTGCCAATAACTTAAACTTCTCTACAATATTCGTTTTGGCACCCAAATTTTATTTTTCCAGTCACAACAGATATTATGTTTATTGTTTGGCTAATTCTTAAATCTGTCAAATCCTTTCTATTTTTTTCATACTCAACACGTCGATCAAATACAGTGGCATCTCCCAGAATCTAAAACCAGACAGGTGGTTTTGTAAATTTTTGAGTTAATTGGTTGAGATTTGTGAAAGAAATTTGTCTATTTATCGGACTGGAGTGATCAAGTGTTTATAAAAATTATTAATGTTAATAATCAGGCAATTTACTATTCCAAAAAAAATGTTTGTATAAAAGCATCTCATATACAGAAAGGATTGAATATCTATCAAGAGAGTGAAAAAGCCTATACCCTATTTAGTAAATGGATAACCGCTTTTAAAAAACTTCAGGAAGATAGTTTGATTGGTGATGGTAGACTCAAATATTTATTGCACGTATGGGTGAAATCAATTTGTCTAGTGGATTACATAAGAGGAAACTTATCAAGTATTATAAGTGATAAAAGTATTGTGAAATACAATTTACTTCCACAGGAGGAAAAATTTTAAATTTAGAGATTTTGGCAGATTTTGCCAACTAAGTTTAGCCGACGCAGCATATTTATCTTGAGAATTGAGTTGCTATGTATATTACTAACGTGAAATCACAGAATCTAGTGGTTAATGAGGATACAGAAATTTATAAATCATCGACAAATGGGAATCGCTACGTGGAAGTTTTGGTAGACTTTCCAGGCAATTCAGGACTATTTACTTACCGTTTACCTCCACAATTAGAAATACAACCAGGAGACATATTAAGTGTACCTTTTGGCGCACAGCAAGTAGGAGGAATAGCTGTGCGGCTGTTGAGTCAGCCCAGCATTGACTTACCACCAGAGAAAATTCGAGAAGTAGAAGATGTAGTTAGTTCTGGCTTTTTTAGTAGTGCTTATTGGGAATTGTTAAATAGAGTTGCATCATATTACTATACGCCTCTCATACAAGTGATACGAGTAGCTTTACCACCAGGATTATTAGGGCGATCGCAACGTCGTATCCGGTTAATCATGACACAAAAAGAGTTATCAACAGTAACTACTTTTTTAAGTCCGACAGCACAGCAAATTCTGCATCTTTTGCAAAATCAAACAGCAGGGGACTATAGTTTCGCGTATTTACAACAAAAAGTCAAATCTGCCTATCGGGGAGTGCGGGAGTTATTGCGAATGGGCTTGGTAGAAAGTTACTTAGAACCACCCCGCACCACCAAACCAAAAAGACAAAAAGCAGTCATATTAATAGATGCCATAGAGAGAGATTTGACCACACGCCAAAGAGAAATTATAGAAGTATTACGCAGGCGCGGTGGAGAATTATGGCAAAGTGAATTACTGCAAATAACTAACGCCAGTGCTTCTATTCTCAAGACACTAGAGCAGAAAGGTTACATAGCCATAGAAGAACGAGAAATATTACGAACAGAACAAGGTCAAGCCATAGGTTTAGACCAACCAAAATTATTAAATACAGCCCAAGCTCATGCCTTAGAAACTATTCAAAAGTTAGATGGATTTCATCAAATATTGTTGCATGGCATTACGGGTTCAGGAAAAACAGAAGTATATTTACAAGCGATCGCTCCCATCATTACCCAAGGAAAATCAGCCTTAGTTTTAGTCCCAGAAATTGGACTCACACCCCAACTCACAGATAGATTTCGCGCCCGCTTCGGCAATAAAATCAGCGTCTATCACAGCGCACTATCCGAGGGCGAACGTTACGACACCTGGCGACAAATGCTCACAGGCGATCCCCAAATCATCATCGGCACACGCAGTGCCATCTTCGCCCCCTTACCCAACATAGGGTTAATCATCCTCGACGAAGAACACGACTCCAGCTTTAAACAAGACACCCCCATTCCCACCTACCACGCCCGCACCGTCGCCCAGTGGCGCGCCGAGTTAGAAAACTGTCCCCTACTTCTGGGTTCCGCGACACCCTCTTTGGAGAGTTGGGTGAATGTAGGAAAGGAGGTAGAGGGCAGGGGGCAGGGGGCAGGGGAAGCAGGGGGAGCAGGGGAGGCAGGGGAGGCAGGGGGAGAGTTTTTCCCCAGTCCCCAGTCCCCAGTCCCCAGTCCCCAGTCCCCAGTCCCCACTCACTACCTCTCCCTCCCCGAACGCATTAATTCCCGCCCCTTACCACCGATAGAAATTGTGGATATGCGGCAAGAACTGCAAGACGGGAATCGGTCTATATTTAGTAGGTCACTGCAACAGGCTTTAATACAACTACAAGAGAAAAAACAACAGGGAATTTTATTTATCCATCGTCGGGGACATAGCACCTTTGTCTCTTGTCGTAGCTGTGGCTATGTTTTGGAATGTCCCCACTGTGATGTTTCCTTGTCTTATCATCAAACCGAAGTCGGCGCGCCCCAATTACTGCGCTGTCATTATTGTAATTATGTGCGATCGCATCCCCAAAACTGCCCTGAATGTATGTCCCCTTACCTCAAATTTTTTGGTAGCGGGACTCAGCGCGTCGCCCAAGAATTAAGCCGACAGTTCCCAGAATTAACTTACATCCGTTTTGATAGCGATACCACCCGCAATAAAGGGGCGCATCGTACTTTACTGACTAAATTTGCCAATGGCGAAGCAAATCTATTAGTAGGTACACAAATGCTTACCAAAGGGTTAGACTTACCCCAAGTCACACTCGTGGGAGTAGTGGCGGCTGACGGCTTACTGCATTTGTCAGATTATCGCGCCAATGAACGCGCCTTTCAAACCCTCACCCAAGTAGCCGGACGTGCAGGCAGAGGTGATGATCCTGGTAGAGTCATTATGCAAACTTATACCCCAGAACATCCTGTTATCGAAGCAGTGAGAAATCATGATTATCACTCCTTCGTACAGACTGAATTAGAACAAAGACAAGCCCTCAATTATCCGCCTACTGGCAGGTTAATTTTATTACGCTTGAGTAGCCTTGATCCCATCCAAGTACAAAATACAGCCCAAATTATTGCTACAGCTTTAAGTACCAATGAGGAATTTGAAATATTAGGGCCAGCACCAGCTAGTGTGATGCGAGTTGCCAACCGTTACCGATGGCAGATATTACTGAAATTTGACTCAGAAACCCTGCCACAATTACCAGACTGGGATGCAGTGCGATCGCTCTGTTGTGATAGTGTCAGCTTGACGATAGATGTAGATCCCTTAAATATTATGTAGTTGGGAATTGGGCAATTCAATTTTGGATTGGATTTCAATCTAAAATCCCAAATCTAAAATTTAATTGTTCTTGATGCAAACTTTACACATCAGGTAGAAAATTATCAAGACAGCAAACCGTAAATACAGCTAAATGAACTAGTACCAAATGACATCAATAGACAGAAGGCTGACAAAATAGGCATTCTTTCTTTTGACTTCTACCTTCCTCTTAATGGTGTGAAAGATTGCCAAATTGCTCACACCACCGTCAATAGGTAAGTTATTTTTTATCTTTAAGAATTAGCTAAACAGTAGTAGCCGAAAATTGAGTACAAAATAAATGGGACAAAGTTTATTACAAATTGGCTTAACGCTATGTATTGTGATAGCAATCACACCCCTGTTAGGAAGATACATAGCCCGTGTGTTTCTTGGCGAAAGGACATTATTAGATAGGTTAATGAATCCGATAGAACGCAGTTTCTACGTGATTACAGGTATTCGCCCCAAAGATGAAATGACTGGTTGGCAGTACGCTAGAGCCATTCTTTACACTAACCTGTGCATGGGTATTTTAGTATACGTACTTATATATTATCAAAGATTATTACCTTGGAACCCTAACGGCTTTGCCGCACCGAAATGGGATATTTTACTGCATACAGTAGTTTCATTTGTCACTAATACTGACCAGCAACACTACACACCAGAAACAACCCTGAGTTACTTTTCCCAAGTTGCTGCTTTAGGATTTTTGATGTTTACCTCAGCAGGTACAGGAATAGCAGTGAGTATCGCCTTCATTCGGGGACTCACGGGTAAAACATTAGGCAACTTTTACGTTGATCTCATCCGTGCCATTACCAGAATATTATTGCCCCTTTCAGTGATTGGTGCGATCGCCTTAGTACGCTCAGGTGTACCACAAACATTAGCTCCACCTGTAACCGTCACCACCCTAGAAGGGGGGACACAATACATCGCCAGAGGCCCTGTAGCCTCCTGGGAAATGATCAAAATGTTGGGTGAAAACGGTGGTGGTTTCTTTACTGCTAACTCCGCCCACCCCTTTGAAAATCCCAATGGAGCCTCAAACTTCATCGAACTTATCGCTATGCTAGCGATCCCCGCCGCTATGATTTATGCCTATGGCATATTTGCCAAAAACATGAAACAGGCTTGGCTACTGTTTTGGATGATATTTGTTGTGTTTGTCATCTTGATTTGGGTAGCCGTCGGTGGTGAACTCCAAGGCAATCCCCTAGTTAACAATGCCTTGGGTGTAGAACAACCCAATTTAGAAGGAAAAGAAGTCAGATTTGGTGCAGCACAGACAGCCCTATGGGCAGTCACAACCACAACTACCATGACAGGTGCAGTCAACGGGATGCACGATTCTCTCATGCCATCAGGAATATTCGTGACATTATTTAGCTTATTCCTGCAAATTATCTGGGGTGGACAAGGCACAGGTACAACGTATCTCTTTATTTATCTCATTCTCACAGTCTTTTTAACTGGCTTAATGGTGGGGCGCACCCCAGAAATTTTTGGGCGCAAAATCGAAAAACGCGAAATCGTCCTCGCCAGCGTCATTTTACTAATTCATCCCATCTTAGTCTTAATTCCCAGTGCGATCGCCCTCGCCTATCCCTTCACCCTCTCTGGCATCACCAACACCGGCTTTCACGGCATTTCCCAAGTAGTGTATGAATACGCCTCAGCCAGTGCTAACAACGGTTCTGGCTTAGAAGGACTCACCGATAACACCCTCTGGTGGAACTTAACCACCAGCGTCAGCATTGTCGCCGGACGCTACATCCCAATAGTTGCCGTCTTACTATTAGCCGATAGTATGTCTCGCAAACAAACAGTACCCGAAACCCCCGGCACACTCAAAACAGACTCCTTAATATTTACAACAGTTACAGCCGGCATCGTCTTGATTTTAGGAGTGTTAACATTCTTCCCAGTCTTAGCACTAGGCCCCATCGCCGAAGGCATTAGACTCGCATCCGGTAGTTAGAAGAAGCAAGGGGGCAGGGGAGACAAGGAAGACAAGGGAGACAAGGTAGAATTTTCGCCAATGCCCCATGCCCAGTCCCCAGTCCCCAGTCCCTAATCCCCAATCCCCAATCCTGATATGAATCCAGTTGCACCTACCCCTAAAACTAAATCTCGTCGTCAAGCCCGCAAGAAAGGCAAAATTAAAACTAGAGGGATTTACCTGAGAGCCATTGCGGATGCTTTTATTAAGCTCAATCCCAAATCCGCCATCCGAAATCCGGTGATGTTTTTGGTTTGGGTGGGAACGCTCATTACCTTGGCTAGTACAATTGATCCCAATCTATTTGGACAAACCCAACTACAAAACGCCCAACTTTTTAACGGCATCTTAACAGGGATATTATTCTTTACAGTTTGGTTTGCTAACTTCGCTGAAGCCATAGCGGAAGGGCGTGGGAAAGCTCAAGCCGATGCTTTGCGCTCCACAAAATCCGAAACCCCAGCCAAGAAACTCTCCCCCGATGGCACAATTAGCGAAGTCCCATCTACTAGCCTCAGACAAGGTGACACGATTTATTTAGTGGCTGGGGATATCATTCCCGTCGATGGGGAAGTAATGATGGGGGTGGCTTCTGTAGATGAGTCCGCCATTACTGGGGAATCTGCGCCAGTCCTCAAAGAATCCGGCTCAGATATCGCCAGTTCCGTGACTGGTGGGACTCGCATCCTTTCTGATGAGTTAATTGTCCGTGTTACTGCTGACCCAGGTAAAGGCTTTATTGACCGCATGATTGCCCTAGTAGAAGGGGCAGAACGCAGCAAAACTCCCAATGAAATCGCTCTGACAGTGTTACTAGCTGTTTTGAGTCTGGTGTTTTTATTCGTCATCGCTACCTTACCCGCCTTTGCTTACTATGCCGATAGTCCCGTCAGTGTGCCGATTTTAGTCGCCTTATTTGTCGCTTTAATTCCTACCACCATTGGTGGTTTACTCAGTGCCATTGGGATCGCGGGGATGGATAGAGTCGCCCAATTTAATGTCATCGCCACATCAGGTAAAGCTGTGGAAGCTTGCGGTGATATTAATACCCTAGTCCTGGATAAAACCGGCACAATTACTTTAGGAAATCGCTTGGCGGAAGAGTTTATCCCTATTAATGGTCACACAATGGAGGAGATAGCTAGTGTCGCCTGGGTAACTAGCGTTTTTGATGACACACCCGAAGGTAAATCTATTGTTCGCCTAGCTGAAAAATTGGGTGCAAGATTTGACTTCGACTTCAACCAAGCCCAAGGAGTAGAATTTTCCGCGAAAACCCGCATGAGTGGGACGAATTTACCAGGGGGAAGAGAAGCGCGTAAAGGTGCAGTAGGAGCAATTAAAGGCTTTGTCCGTTCTCGCAACGGTCAAATTTCCCCAGAACTAGATACTGCTTATGAAAGAGTTTCCCAGCAGGGAGGGACACCTTTAGCAGTGTGCTTAGATGGTGAAATTTATGGCGTGGTTTATCTCAAAGATATTGTAAAACCTGGTATCCGCGATCGCTTCGACCAGTTACGCCGTATGGGTGTACGTACCATCATGCTCACAGGTGATAACCACATCACCGCCTCCGTCATCGCCCAAGAAGCAGGGGTAGATGAATATATTGCCGAAGCCACACCAGAAGATAAAATCAACGTCATTCAACGAGAACAAGCCAAAGGTAAACTCGTCGCCATGACAGGGGACGGTACCAACGACGCACCAGCCCTAGCTCAAGCTAACGTCGGTGTTGCGATGAATACAGGTACACAAGCCGCCAAAGAAGCCGCCAATATGGTAGATTTGGACTCCGACCCCACCAAATTAATTGATATCGTCAGTATTGGTAAACAACTGCTCATTACACGGGGAGCATTAACCACCTTTTCCATTGCCAATGATATTGCTAAATACTTTGCCATTCTCCCAGTCATCTTTGCGGGAGCTAATTTGCAAAGCCTCAATGTGATGAATTTAACTAGCACCAAATCAGCGATTCTATCAGCCCTAATTTATAACGCCTTGATCATTCCTGCTTTAATTCCCTTAGCTCTAACAGGTGTCAAATTTAGACCTTTGACAGCTAATCAGCTATTGCAACGCAATATATTAATTTATGGCTTAGGTGGAGTAATTGCCCCATTTATCGCCATTAAACTACTAGATATACTGATTACTTTAGTAGGGCTAGCTTAAAAAGGCAAAATTAAAAAGGTAAAAGAAAAAAATAATTTTTATTTGGTTAGGCGGTTATACAACTAGAAAGTATGAATAAGAAAATTAACTATAACAAAGTGAATCTTTGCCCTGAGAATTCAGCAGTAATTACAGCATCTTAGATTAATCCCAATCCCCAATCCCCAATCCCTAATCCCTATATATGCCTTTTATTCGAGAAATCATCAAAATAATTCGGATTACCCTGGTTCTGTGGTTAGTCACAGGTATTATTTATCCCCTCGCTATTTTAGTTATTGGTCAAGGTTTATTCTCCTTTCAAGCTAACGGTAGCATCAGACAAAATCTTGAGGCTCAAGCTATCGGCTCAGAATTAATTGGTCAGGTATTTGCCTCAGATAAATATTTCCACGGTCGTCCTAGTGCAGTTAGATACTCCCAAGGACGAAGAGCCAAGCCCGCAGGTATCTCTGGTGCTAGCAATCTTGCTCCAGGAAATCCAGAATTAATCAGCCGCATCGTCGAAAAAGCCAATGAACTCCGAGACGAAAATATTCAACCCATAGCTGATTTAATTTATACCTCTGGTTCTGGATTAGATCCCCATATTTCGATTAATGCTGCTAGACAACAAGTAGAAAGAGTAGCACGCGCCCGTGATATTCAAGAAGATGAGATTCTACCTCTGATTAATCAATACACCGAAGGCAGATTTCTAGGAATTTTTGGTGAACCAGGAGTGAATATTTTAAGGTTGAACTATAACCTCGACCTACAAGATATTACCCGCCAAAAGAAACAATAATTAGGGCAAGATGTATGGGGATTGGTGTTTCTCTCCCAATCCCTAATCCCCAATACCTGTCTGTAAAAATAAAAATTATCTCCAGATACATCAACCGTATCATGGAGAGATAAATAATTATGGTGAATTAACGAATCTCTCAGTCAAAGTCTGAGCCTCATCTTACCCAACTCAAATGCAGATTATTTAGCATCTTGTAGCTTTTGTTTGCGACGTTGATTTACGAACACGCCACCAACAGCCAGCATTCCCAAGATCATGCCGGGTTCAGGAGTAGCTTTAGGATCAAAGCCTGTAAATCTACCAGTTCCAGCGTTGAAAGAGTGGTTATCACTTTCAAAACCACCGCCACCTGTTTGGGTGATCACAATCTTGTTGAAGTTATCTAGTAAGCTATCAGAGTAGAAGTGAAGATAACCGTTCCCTTCACCACCATGCTGAGAGGCTTTAATAGGTGCAACAGGATTAACATCTGCGGTGGTAAATGATTTAATCAATGTGTTGTCTTTGTAGAAAGAGAAGACGTTACCTGGGCTAATTGCACCCCAGTCAATACCGAAATAATTCAGAGTGCTGGCAAGGTTAATAGTAACTGCATTACCTTGGAAAACTGCT
The DNA here is from genome assembly GCF_050235535.1 of Aliinostoc sp. HNIBRCY26. Classification (GTDB taxonomy): domain Bacteria; phylum Cyanobacteriota; class Cyanobacteriia; order Cyanobacteriales; family Nostocaceae; genus Trichormus. The sequence goes on along the minus strand of NZ_CP189852.1, from coordinate 4,638,708 downwards.
AAATATTTAGAAGTATTGACTTGACCTGCTGCACCTGCTGGGGCCCAGGTATCGGTGCGAACGCTGCTGCTACCATCATTTTTTTGAAAGGAGTATTTAGCAAAACCAGTAGTAGGTGCTACACCGTTGTTAAAATCGATTGTGGTGACAGTAGGATCTTGCCAAAAGTCAGAATAAGCACCTAGATTGGTTGCGCCGTTGGGGCCGTTAACACCTGTGGTAATTTTGAAGCTAATAGCTTGAGCAGAACCAGCGTAAGCAATAGAAGCGATCGCAGAAGCGGAAAGAGCGGCGAGACAAGCAAGTTTTTTGAAGAACATTTCTTTTGTTTTCCATCACTGGTGTTTCTTGAGTCAATTTTGTAACTAAAACTCAGCGAAACACAGGATGTAATTACTAAATTTTCTGCAATTTCTCAAACTTCTATTTTTGTAATTTATTATACTTGGATCAAAAAATAAAATAGTGGTATTACTTAAAATAAATATGAAATTAATCTTCATTCTGGAGACAATTGTAAAGTCCCGATGAAATCCTCAGCAGTGATTAAAGTCTTGTGTTTTAGATAGCAATAAAATGAAGAACAAATAAAAATTCTTGCCAATCTGCTTTTTGACATGGGCAATAGCATCAACTAAACTACTACACGATGGCACAGGGTAACTTGTTCAATCAGCACCGAGTCCACAGTCTCAGTATTTTATCTTGTGGTTCTTTATGGAAACTACTGCACCTCAGCGCGTGATTGGTCTCATCAGTGGTACATCTGTAGATGGTATAGACGCCGCTTTAGTCGAAATTTCTGGTACAGATTTAGATTTGCAAGTTGAGTTACTAGCAGGAGAAACCTATCCCTACCCCAGAGAACTGAGAGAAAAAATCTTGGCAGTTTGTGCCGGTGCAGCGATCTCAATGGCAGAATTAGCAGAGTTAGATGATGCGATCGCTAAAAATTTTGCCCAAGCCGCCCAAAATATTCAACAAAACCACGAGCCAGCGACTTTAATTGGTTCTCACGGTCAAACTGTATATCATAGACCGCCTGATAACAAGGGACTGGGGTATACTCTACAACTCGGACGCGGAGATTTAATTGCTTACCGCACAAACATCACGACTGTGAGCAACTTTCGCGTTGCTGATATTGCTATTGGTGGTCACGGTGCGCCTCTAGTTCCCAGAGTTGATGCTTTTTTACTCAGTCATCCCCAAGAGGGGCGTTGCATTCAAAATGTGGGGGGAATTGGGAACGTCGCTTATATTCCTCCCCGTCGCCATGATTGGTTACAGAAAATTCGCGGTTGGGATACTGGCCCTGGTAATAGTTTGCTCGATTTAGCAGTAGAGCGATTAACAGATGGGGCTAAAACCTACGATGATGGTGGTGCATGGGCGGCTAGTGGTCATCCCTGCTATCCTCTAGTGGAAAAGTGGCTAACTCAAGAATATTTCCATCTCCATCCCCCCAAATCCACCGGACGGGAATTATTTGGTGTAGATTACCTCAATCAATGTTTCCAAGATGCTCAACCATATCAACTGACTCCGGCTGATATGTTAGCAACACTCACAGAACTCACAGCCGCTTCCATTGCTCATAGCTATCGTACCTTTTTACCAGAAATGCCCAACCGCGTCTTTTTATGTGGCGGTGGTAGTCGAAATTTGTATTTACGGCAGAGATTACAAGTATTACTGGGAGATATACCAGTTTTAACTACTGATGATGTCGGTTTGAATGCCAATTTTAAAGAAGCGATCGCTTTTGCTGTCTTAGCCTACTGGAAACAATTACACCTCCCAGGTAACTTACCAACAGCTACAGGCGCACCCTACGAAGTCCCGTTAGGAGAGGTTCATCAACCCCCAAGCCGATAGTCAGCCTAAATTTGAATTTTTTAGGCGCGGTTCTTCTCTGCGAGACGCTACACGAAACCGTAAGGTATGCGTGAATTTTGCATTTTGAATTGATATTATCCCTATTTTCCACCTGACGTTTTGAAAAATCCAAATATATCTTTGTAATCTGAGGACTACTCAATTAACACAAGGAAAACACAGGTGGCTCACTCTTTTTTATTAGAACCAGGACGCTGGCTCATTCAAGGTAGTTGGTTAGAACGGGATGGAATGCCCATCAGTATTAAGGGTATGACTTTGGTCGCATGGAATCGAGATAATTGGTTTACAATGGCGACCAAATTGATCTTTCCAGGTAGCGATCGCCCTGACATATCTTTACAATACAAGGGGCGTTTGCATGATGGAGAACGTCAATATACTTTTTTACTCCAGCACAGTGTACTCGGTCAGGTAGAAGGTGAAGGCTGGATCGGACTAGAGGGAATTGTACAGCGTTATTGGGCGATTAGCGATCGGCAGCGTCGCAGTGGCTTTGAAACCATACATCGCCTTTCTGAGAGTACATACTATCTCAGCAGTGGGATTATGGCTGGTCATTTTCTCATCAATACAATGGAAGCTAAATTAGAACTCCAACCCACGAATCCTTAGCTAACTAGCATCATCGTATAAAAAGTTGTTTTTTTATTCAATATAATTACACAACACTGATTTAATGTCTGAGTTTTAGTTGTTAGAGTTATCTAGCTGATTAAAACTGGGCAAACTAACACTACATCAAAACCCAGTTAGGATACATCTACCCATTTCGTGATTAGATTACACTTTACAACCCAGCACTCATACCAATTATCGAAATTTAGCCATAGATCAACGCCCTCAAAGTCTTGTAAAATCAAGCCTTCTTAACTTTAAATCTTATAGGTGCAAATCTTCCCGCAGGGTATGTGTGAATTTTGAATTGATTATGAGTCTGGTGTTATCCACAATTGTTAAAAATTGGAGTCGAAATTTCTATGTCAGACCCCAACATTGGCCGTTTTCTTGGTAAACGCTACCAATTACAAGAACTAATTGGTACTGGCGCAATGGGTAGAGTATATCGTGCTAAGGATGTTTTGTTGGGAGGCGTACCCATTGCTGTAAAGTTTCTTTCGTTGTCAATGCACAACGAAAAGATGCGACTACAAGACAGATTTGAGCGAGAAGCGAAAACCTGTGCTTTATTAGGACAAAAAAGTATTCATGTTGTCAGAGTCATGGATTATGGCGTAGATGAACATAACACTCCTTACTATGTTATGGAATATCTACAAGGACAAAGCCTCAACCAAATTATTCGCCAACAGCATCTAACTTTACCTCGCTTTTTGAGCATGACGCGTCAAATTTGTCTGGGGTTAAAATGCGCTCATGATGGTATTCCGGTAGATGGTGCGATCTACCCAATCATTCATCGTGACATTAAACCTAGCAATATTCTGGTGATTCAAGACGCTAGTTTTGGAGAGTTAGTAAAAATTTTAGATTTTGGCATAGCTAAACTACTACAAGGTAATGGTGATCACACTAAATATTATTTAGGCACACTCGCCTATTCGTCTCCCGAACAAATGGAAGGTAAAGAACTTGATAATCGTTCGGATATTTATAGTTTGGGTGTGATGATGTTTGAAATGTTAACAGGCAAAATGCCTGTGATCGCATCAAGCCATTCCTTTGGCGCATGGTATAAAGCACATCACCATCTCGCACCACGCACTTTTGCTCAAGTTGCACCTAATTTGCTTATTCCTAAAGAATTAGAAAATTTAGTAATGAGTTGTTTAGCCAAAATTGTCAAGGATCGTCCACAAAATATCGGTGAAATACTCCAATCTTTAGAGTCCATCGAACAGCATCAAAATGCACGCCTCGCCACTCCACCAGAACCTGAACCACCTACTCAATCTCACAACAAAACTGTCACTTCAAAAACGACAACTGAACAGAAAACCAACAGCAATAGTCCTTTACAATTAGCCCCAATTAAGAATGAAATTACTTTCTCAACGTCTTGGCCAAAAAATAAACCCATAGCTGACATTGTTTTTCCTCAACCTATCTCTATCAATCATGAGGTAGTACCAGCTTTGTGGGTGATGTTACCACAACGGGAAATTATTCAACGTCTAGCTTGTAGCCGTTACAATCAATTTCTGTTCATTACTGCTCCTCACCCTATGATGTTATGGATTACCGTTCTCTATAACCGTAAATATGGGGCGAAATGGTTGCCTTACTACCTTGACCTCAAAACCAATCTGGGTCAAGACATGGTTAACTTAATGGTCAAAACAGGTTACTATCGTCTGCTATTATTTGCACGGGAATCACCAAATAGCTGTTCTCATGTTCTAGTTGCTAGTATCGCCTCTGCTCAATGTCAAAGGCTGCAACAGTGGATGATGTCCGCGAAAAGCTTTGTGTCTGTAACTGATCCCCAAATTAGCAAAAATCTGCTTAAACAAGAATATGAAAAGATTAAACCTCAGATTTTAGCCAAGTTAGACACCATTGATACCGATTCTGCATTTGATATCTCTGGCTAGAGTGAGTTTCTACAAATTTAATCTCACTTATATCAAAATATGTAAACTTTTATAAAGAATATATATATCTTAGTTGTAACTAGTATTGGGAATCAATATAATAATCCTCAGTGCTGGATACCAAACAAGCGAGTGCTTAGTTAAATGTAAGTAAGTTTGGTACTTCGACTGTTACATTATCAATGTAGTTTTAGATAGGTAAAGTTAAATAGGTAATCTAGCTACAGAGTGTGTTGACGAAAATATAGTTTTTTGGCTTGACAAGTCAGCCAAATCTGTATGCAGTCAGCAAAGAACCAGGAAAAAATAATATGTGCCAATTTTGAACAACGTGCTTTGGGTCTTTGAGTTAGCTATTTGAGTTAGCTGAGTTTAAAGTTGACGCCCCAGCATCCCCAGCTCTTTTCCTCCCTGGAACTGAGCAAGAGAAGGAGGTCGCCCACTGCGACACAAAAACCTACTTCTATGCCAGAGTGGAACCAGAATCTAGTCCCCACTGATGCTTGAGGAGTTCTTGGTATGTTGCTTCACGTACAATCATTTGTTCATAAAGCTTGACTAAGAAGTCTTTAGCCTGATCATGGCTCATGTTTTGTACTTGAGTGGCAAAAGAACGGATGCTGAACTGTTGTTCCAAGGAAAGTTGGATGGGTTGGCTCATAATAAACTCCTAAAAGACAACGCGAAAATTTGGGTTTAGTTAACAGAACCCCTATAAATATAGGGCTAGCTTTGCGTTTGCTATCAATTCTCTGTATTAAGAAAGATAACAACTATTTAAAAGTTTGCCCATATCCTTAGAGGATAAATTTCTGCTTGGTTTTTTTGGGATAAGAACCTACGGAAATATAACTCAAGTCTGCATTTGCAGATTTGAGAACAATCACTGTAGGTAGTAATTTACCCCTGCATTTCCTATTTTTGAGCAAGAAATATGCCTCAAGGGCGGATTTTTGCAGCAGTAAAAAAAATGAAGGGTATTAAGATCGCATTATATGCTGCTTACATTATGATGTGCAACATGTCAATCAACTAAATTGTGTAATTTCGGTCTCCAATCAAGACAGTTTGCTGGCTAAGAGTATTTGTATCAAGTTGTAAATAGGAAAAATGCTCAGACTGAACAAAATGCTGAGTATATGTACTGCAAAAGTCTGGAAATCTTCAAAAAGTGCTGAGTGATGAGTGATGAGTGGTGAGTGGTGAGTAAAAGAGTTTAGGGAGTTCCAGAAAATAAATCATTCAACTTCCGAGAGAGAATATTTTGATTTCTCTCCCTGCTCCCTGCTCCCGTTCGGCTGACGCTCACGGCGGGAGCCTGCTCCCTGCTCACCACAGTGATTGTATATTTTTTAGTTGGAAAGTCCCTTATTACCTGTCACCTTCAACTACTTGCTACAATCACCACAGTAATATTATCGTGTCCACCTTGTTCTTTAGCGGCTTCTACTAGAGATTTGGCGGCTTTATCTAAATCGCTGATATCGTGGAGGCAATACGCTATTTTTTCATCAACCAGTTCTTCGGTGAGACCATCACTGCATAGTAGCAAGCGATCGCTTGGTTTCACGTCCAATAGTTGCACATCAACTTGGTGTAGGTCTTCTCTACCCAAACAACGGGATAGTACATGACGAAAGGGATGGATACGGGCTTCGTCGGCGGTGATATCGCCCACTTTGATGGCTCTAGCTACCCAAGTATGATCCTCTGTCACTTGTTCTAATTGAGATTCTCGGAGACGATACAGCCGAGAATCCCCGACGTGGGTGTACCAAGGCGCGTCCCGAAAGATGACGACGACGACAGTTGTACCCATGTCAGCCCGTTCAGGATGATTTTGCTGATCCTGAAGAATCGCTTCATTCGCTTGCCATAAAGCCTGCTCTAACAAATGGGTGGATGGTTCAGGAGAGTCCCAATTCCTAGTTAGATATTCTTGAATTTCCTTCGTAGCGATGCGACTTGCTTCTTCCCCGCCTGCATGGCCACCCATACCATCAGCAACAATAAAAAATCGCCCTTCTTGGTCGATGTGGTAATGATCCTGATTGTTAGAACGAACAAGTCCCGGATCGCTAAGACCCGTGAAGTTAAGTTTCATAGCGTTTCACTGCACCAATTAATACATACGGTCATAACGGTCGAGGCGGAGAAGCAGTCGGATCAGTATTACCGAGACTGCTGCGGCAATTAAACCAGCCAGCAGTGCTAACCATACATAATGATTAACTAATAAGATTGTGGCTGAAAGGGTAAATCCACTGATTATCAAAGCATAGCTCATCCCTAACTGAATACTACTTTGTCGCCGTAAAAGTCGCTCTGTTTCTATGGAGCGTACCCGCAGGCGCATATCTCCGCGCTCTAATTTTTCTAATGTATCTTCTAATCTACGTGGTAATCCAAATGCGGTGGTACTAACTTGCACGGCCTGGCGGCTTAATTCATTCAAGAAACTATTGCTATCTGCACCATTCATATTGGTCATAAGCTGCATTGCGTATGGTTGGGCAACTTCCATAAAGTTAAACTCTGGATCTAAGCCTTTGCCTACGCCTTCGAGGGTGGAAAAAGCCCGCATCACGAAAGTAAAAGTTGCAGGGAATCTAAATGGCTGATTATATGCTATTTCGTATAAATCATCACTGATCGCGGACACAGATTGAGCTTCAAAGGGCTTATCCATGAAGTTGTCTAGCATATACTGCACAGAACGCCGCACTGGCCCTATGTCATCTACGGGAGCGATCGCACCTAAATTTATCAGAGATTGGACGACGCGATCGCCATCTTTTTGGGCAATACCGAATAGGGTTTCCATCAGTCCTTCCCGGACGTTGGATTTAATCCGCCCCATCATGCCAAAGTCGTAGAAAATCAGCGCACCATCAGGACTGACAGCAATATTACCAGGGTGGGGATCAGCATGGAAAAAGCCATCATTGAGTAGTTGCATCAAATACGCTTGTGCGCCTTGACGCGCCACAGATTTTCTGTCTATACCTGCGGCTTCTAAAGCTTCGTATTGGCTGATTTTAATTCCAGGTAAATACTCCAAAGTCACCACCCTTGGGGAAGTGTAACGCCAGTAGACCTTCGGCACCTTTACCCAGTCGTAACCGCGAAAGTTCCGCCGAAAAGCATCAGCATTTCTACCTTCATTGAGGTAATCAATTTCCTCCCACAGAATGCGACAACATTCTTCGTAAATACCCATCCAATCCCGTCCCCGTCCCCATTTAGGATGGTTTTGGAAATAACGAGCAATACCCTTGAGAATTTGTAAATCAATCTCAAATAATGTTTTTAATCCTGGACGCTGCACCTTGACAACAACTGCTTCACCGCTATGGAGTACAGCTTTGTGTACCTGCCCTAAACTAGCAGCTGCTAAAGGAATCGGTTCAAAACTTTGAAAAAGTTCAGGAATTTTTTTACCTAGTTCTTGCTCAACAATTTTTTCTACTTGCTCGTAGCTAAAAGCGGGTACTCTGTCTTGGAGTTTTGCCAACTCTTCGACATATTCACCGGGGAATATGTCAGCACGAGTGGAAAATAACTGACCGACTTTAATAAAGGTAGGCCCTAAATCTAGCAGGGTGTTGCGAATCCAAATAGCCTGAGCTTTTCGCCGTGCTGCTTGTTTTGCTTCCGTCACACCGCCAGGATAACTCCAAGCTTTGTTGTACCGCCAAATTTTGAACATAAGGGTCAAGACAAAACCCCAAATGTCCACGAATCGCCGCTTACTAGAGTAGTTTTCCCGATTCCAACGGTATGCTTTGTCTGAATAGCTATTTTCCATAGGTTGTGCGTACCGTTGTTTTGTTACTGAATCACCTGGAAGAAAAGACACTCTGATTTCTAAACAGTTGTCACTAAAAGTTTAGTTGTCAATAATTCTTGACTAATGATTAATTTAGACAGAACTGCTGCGATAACGTTGTAACTCATTTCGCAGTAAGGCAATTTCGGCACGCAGTTCATCAATTGTGGCTTGCAAGTCAACGCCATCAGTACCACTTGGGGTAGTACCAGTAGTTGTTTGACCGGTTTCAGCAGCCGCCGCCGCCCGATTTGCCCGTTCAATGACTTCTTCTGTAAACTGGCGTAGTTGTTCTCTGGCTTCAGCATCGAATTTACCGATTTCGCTCAAAGCATCGGTAAAGGCGACTTCTAGACGTTCATTAACGACTTCAGCTAAGGCTCTGCCGACAAAAAAGGCTTGTACAAGGGGATTACTCATAAATTTTTGTTACGCTCGTCCGCAAGAAGATTATAACTTGCCCGTATGCTTTGCGGCTTCTCTCTGAGCGTTTGCAGTTGGGTTAATTTGGGGACTGGGGACTGGGGACTGGGGATTGGGAATTAAAGTAAGCGACTTCTGTGGGTGATTGATTGAGTGATACCGAATTGGGATAAGTAGTATTGTTTCGCGATTCTGGAATAGGCTAAGAATCTAGGCTTTTAATCCAAAATCCAAAATTGGTATGAGAGGCGATCGCTCATTAGCCAATCACATGATTGCTAAGATAAACTCATAACCTATACTAATGGTGTCATTCATTCTATGACCATTGCTCAAGAATTAGGGAATCAAACAAATATCTCCGAAAATGTTATATTTCCTCCTGGTGACTTATACAGTGATGAGCCTCCCTTGGAAACAGAATTACATCTAGAGCAAATCATGCTCTTACTCAAATGTCTAAAATGGCTATGGCGAGATAGAAATGATTTTTATGCGGTGGGAAACCTGACAATTTACTATAGTCCACACCAAAGAAAATCAGAAGACTTTCGGGGGCCAGACTTTTTTGTGGTGTTGGGAACTGAACGCAAAACTCGCAAGAGTTGGGTGGTTTGGGAAGAAGAAGGTAAATATCCCAATGTCATATTAGAAATTCTCTCCGATTCAACAGTAAAAACAGATAAAGGTTTAAAAAAAGAAATATATCAAGATACCTTCCGTACACCTGATTACTTTTGGTTCGATCCTTTTACATTAGAGTTTGCTGGGTTTCATTTATTAGATGGAAAATATGAACCTCTACAAGCAAATGACCAAGGATATTTATGGAGTCATCAGTTAGGCTTATATTTAGGCGTAGATAACGGAATGGTGAGATTTTTCACCCCAGAAGGTCAAAAAGTTCCTACACCTGAAGAAGCAGCACAACAGGCGCAGGAAAAGGCGGAACGTTTAGCAGCAAAACTGCGAGAATTAAATATTGATCCAGAAACAATTTAAGGACAAGACAGCAATTCCTGATAATATTGTTCTGGGGTACTAGGTAGAGAAACTGTCCTTTGTAATGTTTGGTTTTGCAGTAGGAAACTGTGAGTAATATTAATCCGACTCAGAAAGTCAATATCGTGAGAAATTACCCAAAGCGCACCGTGATATTCATTGATAGCTGAAATCATTTGTTCGACTGTTTCAATATCTAAATTATTGGTTGGTTCATCCAGAATTAAGAGGTCAATTTCTGAGATACTGATAATGGCGATCGCCAGCCTTGCCAATTCACCTCCACTCAACACAGAAGCTGGTTTATGTACGTCATCGTATTTAAACAAGAAATGTCCTAGTTGCTGACGTAATTGCTGATAGTTCAGACTAGGGTTAGCAGTCTGCATATTCTCTAAAATCGTCTGCTGTCTATTGACTATTTGATATGTTTGGTCGAGATATACAGCTTTCATTCCCTTTGCTAGAGAAACTTCACCAGACTTAAAAACTGCTGTTGATGCTTCCCGTTCTAGAATTGCTTTGACTAGACTAGATTTACCAGAGCCATTTGCACCGATAATAGAAAAGCGATCGCCTGATGATATGTGCAGTTGAATATTTTGAATCAGCAACCGTTCCGCTACCCAAAGATTTGCACCCTCGATATAAATCAGATTTTTGTGCTTGTGGCTTTTCTCTTCTAACTGAATACTGGTAGCTTTTGTAGTCTTGACCTTAGTATCGGCAAGTTTTTGGGTAGCTTTTGCTACAGCTAAATCATGTTTCTTTTTCGCATTGCCAGTAGAGGATTCAGCTTTGGTTTTAATCAGTCCAGCTGACATTCTATCGATACTGCCACTTAAAAACTTATTTCTCCCATTGCGTTGAGCTTGCGCGGCGCGTTGCTGTTCTTGCATCGCCGCAGTTTGGACGCGCTTGAGTTCCTTTCTGGCTACTTCGTGCGATCGCACTGCTGCATCTAATTCTATTTGTTTTTGCTCTCGATAATACGAAAAATTTCCGCCATAAACTTTCAAGCCTACGGGTGTAAGTTCCCAAGTTACATCTGTTACTTGATCTAAGAAAAATGGTTTGTGGGAGACAATTACAAAAGCACCAGAAAAATCTAAAAGAAACTGTCTCAAGCTTTCTGAAGTGTGTAAATCTAGGTGATTTGTAGGTTCATCCAGCAAGAGTAAATCTGGCTGTTGAGATAACCCAATGGCTAAAAATAGCTTCGTCAATTCACCACCACTCAAATTATTGATGGGTAAATTCAAATCAATAGCTGTGTGTAATTGCGTCTGAAGAATTTCTGTAATCATCCACCATTCATCAGCAATAGAACTTAAGAATTCTAGGACTGTATCTTTGTTGATTTCTGGTTTAATAGTGCTGATTTGAGGCAAATAGTATATAGAACCACTTCTGACTACTGAACCTAAACTGGGATAAATTTGACCAGCAATAATTTTTAGGAGAGTAGACTTACCAACACCATTTTTACCAACTAAAGCAATGTGTTGACCTTGTTCAATGCTGAGATGAATACCTGCAAACAAAGTCCTTTCTAAGCTGAGTTCATAAGCTAAATTCTCAGCTAATAATATTGATTTTTTCTGCATTCTCGTCAAACCTCAATATGCAAACATCCACCCGTATCTGCAAACAACCACGGGTAGATAATATGAACAAAAAAACAAGCCGCAAAAATTACCAAGCGACTGAATCTAGAAGTGCGTCAAGTTTGTAGTAAGGACTTTAGTCCTCTGCAAAATCAGGACTAAAGTCCTTACTACGAACGGCGAAAAATCTTGTTAGCTCATGATTATTGTGAAGTAACTTGTCAAATTATGTCGTGTTGATTAGTTTTTGACGTTTGTTGGCGATAAGCAACAGTAATTAGTTACTACTTCATTGCAGCTATTTCACTGGAGGTTTGAGTACGCACCACAGTGTAACACAAAAGTATCTCAAAAATGTAGGAAGAGAAGTCTGAACTTACTTTTTTGTGTCTCTGTGGATCATAAACATTCTTAACAAGGTTACTCAAATTCAACCGCCTCTGCTAAATTAAGTGTATTTACGCAATACACAGCAAACCTACTCCATTACACTTGTCCCCCTGGAACTATGAATAGCTATCCATATCCAGATTTCCGTGAACATGGCTATCAAATTTTGCAAGAATTGGGACGCAACCGAGAAGGCGGAAGGATTACTTGGATAGCATCGGATGTAAAGACAGCACAACAGTTGGTATTAAAGCAGTTTTGCTTTGCTCAATTTGGTTCTAGTTGGTCTGGGTTTGAGGCGCATCAACGGGAAATTCAGATACTACAAGGACTTGAGCATCCTGGTATTCCCAAATACATAGGTTCTTTCGCTACATCCGATGGTTTTTGTTTGGTGCAAGAATATATTAACGCGCCATCTTTGGCAGAAGCCCGGAAATTTGCACCAGCAGAAATCAAACAAATTGCTATTAATGCTTTAGAAATTCTTGTATATCTGCAAAATCTACATCCACCAGTGATTCATCGGGATATTAAACCGGAAAATATTTTGGTAGATGAAGCACTCAAAGTTTATTTAATTGACTTTGGTTTTGCGCGTATTGGTAGCCAGGAAGTGGCGGGGAGTAGTGTATTTAAGGGTACTCCCGGTTTTATACCGCCAGAACAAATGTTTAAACCAACAAAAGCTACGGATTTGTATGCTTTGGGTACGACTTTGATTTGCTTGTTGACACAAATCAAGTCACCAGAAATAAGGGAGTTGTGCGATCGCAATAATCCATATTTAATTAAATTTAGTCATCTTCTACCTAAATTAAGTCTACGGTTTCTGGGTTGGTTGGAAAACATGGTACAACCAGAACAGGACAAACGCTTTGCTAATGCACAAGCAGCTTTAGCAGCACTCCAACCACTGGATGTGATGCGCGTACCGGGAGTTGATTTCAGTGAAACAGTTCTGGTATTTATAGCGAAGCGATTGGGGGAAAAGCTAACGCAAAGCATCACAATTGAAAATACAATTCCACAGACTTTATTACAAGGTCGATGGGAAGTTGCACCCCATCTAAATGATCCACCACATACACCAGATTCCCATGCTTGGATTTTGGTGAAACCTGCTGATTTTCAAGGTAATCATACTCGCTGTCAGGTTCAAGTAGATACGAGTAAATTAATGGCAGATAAGCAGTATAAACGTCAATTAATACTGCACAGTAATGCTTACCCAGAGAATCACACTTTAACAGTGAAGGTGCAAACTGCTACTTTACCGATTGAAAAGCTAGCAATACCTTATGCTTGGCTTGCTGGTGTGTTGCTAATTTGTAGCATTGCATCAACATCTATGACTTGGTTTATAAATGTTGCCGGTTTATGGACAGTCATGTCAGCAATTATGGCTGCTTTTATTGGTGCTGTGATTGGTAGTTTTGGAGGGATGTTTGTTGGGATAATGATTGGTTCGATGCTACAGATACTGTTTAGTTTCGACGCAATTACAATAACAAGGATTGCAACTGCAACAAGGATTGCAACTGCGATTGGAATTGTTCTTGGGCTACCATTCGGTTCTGTTCAGGTGTTATTAAGTAATGACAGTAAGATTGGACTTGGGATTGGAATTGGAATTGGAATTTGGATTCTATTTATAGTTTTGGCTGCATGGAAGGCTAGTATTTTTGACAGATATAGAGACTACGATTATAAAAATCCTAGATACGCCTATAGTAAATGGATTGATATATTACTGTCTTTACTTTCAGCAGGATTAGGAATAAGCTTCGGAATTATTTGTATAATTGGCTTTGTCAATCCATACATTTTATTGGTACTAGCAGGCACAGGATTCCCGTTGATAAGTATGTTGCTTTATCCACCCTTAAAAAGACACAGATTAATAGCTCAATATCGTCAGTCTGAAAAATCTTTAATTGAACCATAATCAAAACAGATAACCTACTTTTTGAAGAAGTTGGCTATGTTGTCATGCGTGTTATGATTAATATATTACTAATAGTGAATTAATCTAGTAGTTAAGAATGCGATCGCCTTTTTTTAATCCCCTTATTTATTGCAATGTTATAAGTGATAAAATAAACACAGAAATAATTGATGCAGTATTGATTCTATGACCATTGCCCAAGAATTAGAATCGCAAGCGGACATCTCCCAAGATGTCATATTTCCCCCTGGTGATTTATATAGTGATGAACCTCCCTTGGAAACAGAACTACATCTAAGACAAATAATCTTACTTTTACAATGTCTCGAATGGTTATGGCGGGATAGAAATGATTTTTATGCAGTGGGAAACCTGACAATTTACTACAGTCCCCGCCAAAAAAAATCAGAATATTTCCGAGGCCCAGATTTTTTTGTGGTGTTGGGAACTGAACGCAAAACCCGAAAGAGTTGGGTGGTTTGGGAAGAAGAAGGTAAATATCCCAATGTCATCTTAGAAATTCTCTCGGACTCAACAGCAAAAACAGACAAAGGATTAAAAAAAGAAATATATCAAGATACCTTCCGTACACCTGATTACTTTTGGTTTGATCCCTATACATTAGAATTTGCTGGATTTCATTTAGTAGATGGAGAATATCAACCTCTACAAGCAAATACACAAGGATATTTGTGGAGTCATCAGTTAGGGTTGTATTTGGGAGTTTATGATGGTCTATTGCGATTTTTTACGCAAGATGGAGAACTAGTCCCCACACCTGAAGAAACGGCTGAACAGGCACAACAGCAGGCTGAACAGGCACAACAACAAGCTGAACAAGCACAACAACAAGTAGCACGATTAGCTGCAAAATTGCGGGAATTAAATATCGATCCAGATGCAATTTGAATGGATATTTGTTCTACTAGTCAGAAATAGGCGATCGCCAACTTAAAAATATGCGATCGCCTCTATTATCCAAAATTATTTTTGACTGCTTGAGTTTGCATAATTACACTTATTGAATCTCAATCACACAGGATAATTTTTAGCTAGGAAATCTTCTGCTTCTACTTTATCCTTAATCACTCCGTCTATAGTTGCAGCAAGTATTTCATCTAGCATTTGGCGAAACTGCGGACTAGGTTTATATCCTAATTTCTTTAAATCATTACCATTTAATATTGGTTGAATATGATATAAAACTGTTAAATAACGCCAAATTTTTTGTCTAATAATTCTATGACTAGCTATAGCAATTAAAATTAACATTTCTACATCATATTTACGTAGAAATTGCACTATTTGACTATGTTTTTTTGATGTAGACAAGAAGTCTGTAACCTCAGATTTAGCAGGGGCTAATTTATGTAATCTTGCCAACATATCTTCTGGCAATTGCAGATTTTTCGCAACTTTATGCTGATATTTGGGCGCAAGATGAGCAATTAAAACTTCTAGACGCGTTTGCCAAGGAATTAATTTTTGTTGGGTATCAAATCTTCGCCAACAGCGTTCTAATAAACGTAATTGGCGTAAGAGTTCATGATCTAATTTCAGAGTCGGATGGATGCACTGTAACGCCCCTAAATCATTGAGTAACTTTAAAGCTGATTCCCAGTAAGGGGCGGAGAGAATATATTTTAATTCGGCTTTGAGTCGAGTTTGCAAAGCGGGAGTTTTACTGTTAGTTTGGGCTGTGCGGTCATACACGCCACTATTAATGGCATAGCGGATATATTCTTCTGTGCGGGGTTCAATGGTAAATCCAAACCGCACTGCAAAACGGACACCGCGATAAATGCGGGTGGGGTCTTCAATAAAGCTATTGGCGTGTAACACGCGAATTTGTTTGGCGGCTAAATCTAGTAACCCACCGAAGAAATCCAGTAATTCGCCTTCACGGGGAGAAGTTAAACGCAAAGCCAAGGCATTAATAGTAAAGTCGCGGCGGTATAAATCTTGACGAATGGAACTGGCTTCAACTTCGGGATTGGCGGCGGGGTAAGGATAAAATTCTGTTCTAGCGGTGGCGATATCCACCCATAAAGAATCTAATTCGGGGTCTTTGTGCCATAACAAAGCCGCAGTTTGAAAAGCACCGTGAATTTCTAACCTAGCGGCGGGATAGATTTCTTGCAGTGCTTTGGCTAATTCTACCCCTGCACCCACATCGGTGGTTTTATGGAAACCATCAACGACTAGGTCAATATCTGTAATCATCAAAGTTCCAGATGCAGCTTCCGCTAGTAGTAAGTCTCGCACTGCACCACCGACTAAATAAAGATGCCAACCCCGTTGTTCTGCGGCTTGAGACGCTTTAGTTAGTAATTCCCAGAGTTGGGGAGTTAAGCGTGACTGCAATTGAGTGCTGGGTGCTGGGTGCTGGGTGCTGAGTGTGGGTTGGGATTCAGCATTTATAATTCGGTACTCAGAACTTTGATGTAATTCCCTCAAAACATCGGTACGGGTGACAATCCCAACCAATTGTCCATGATCTAATACAGGTAAGCGACCAATATCATACGTCACCATTAACGACTCAATTTGAGGCAACGTCGTTTCTGGAGTAATCGTTTTTAAATTAATCGTCATGTAACCCTTGACTGGTGCATGACTAAAGCCATGATGAAAAGCAATATCTAAATCTCGACGGGAAATAATTCCCACTAATTGTCCCTCAGTATCCACCACAGATAGCCCAGAGTGTCCGTAGCGTAATAAAATGCGCTGGGCTTCTGCAATTGTGGTTTCTGGGCGAATGGTGCGGACTGGGGAGGACATTAAATCTCTGGCGGTGGGGGGATGGGGAATAGTAGTTTTAATCCCATTGAGGAGTTGTTGCAAGATATTTTGGGCATCGACACCGCGTAAATTTAAAGATGCAGCTTGGGAATGTCCACCACCGCCCAAAGTTTGAAATAATTGGTCAAGATGCACACCCGGAATTTGCGATCGCCCGATAATTGTCAATCGAGACTCATCTTTATTTAGGGGATACTCACCCGCTAATAACAAAGCATCGATTTCTGTTAACTCAATTAATTGCGATGCTAAACTAGACAACCCAGGTACAAAGCCTTCTGTCTTTAAAATTACCCAGGCGATAGTATAACCCCGTAAACACAAATACTCTATTTTTTCTAAAGCTTCCTTGAGTAAACGTTGTAATTGCGGTGATAAACCAGGCTCACGATAGTTAGCAATTACACTTAGACTAGCCCCCTGTTGCATCAACCAAGCCAACGCCAGGGCATCCCGTGGTGTAGATTGGTCGTAAGTCAGAGAACCAGTATCTACATGAATTCCTAAAGCCATTGCTGTAGCTTGGGACGAAGTGAGAGAGATATTTTGTTGTTGCAATTGTTCCACAATTAAAGTTGTGGTAGCCCCGACTGAAGAAATGTGAAATTGCGTCGCCAGAATATCTGAATCTTGCCCCAGGTGATGATCGTAGACTGTAATATGATGAAGTTGTGGTAAATCTAACCACTCAGCAGCCTTACCCAAGCGATCGCGCTGTTGTGTATCCACCACCGTTACAGACCGAATCTTCTCAGGATTGACCGAACGCCTTTCAATCAGTGCATACTCATCGCGATGCAGTGCTAAAAAATCCCGTACAGGCGGATGTGCGCCGCCAGTCAACACAATTTTACTGCCAGGCATCAAGCAAGTTAAACCAACTGCTGCGCCTAAAGCGTCAAAATCTGCCGTAGTATGACAAAGAATTAAGTCCATAGTCGAGAGTCAAAAGTCAATGGTCAATAGTCAATCAATTTTGGATTTTAGATTTGCGATAGCGTAGCGTTAGCGACGCAGGAGCGAATGAGTGGATTGACTGCACCCATAAAGGGATGCAGCTTGGGGATTTTGGATTGACGTAAAGCCTGCGGCATAGCTGCGCTTAGAGCGTAGCGGACGCAGCGCAGCGAGTATTTCAGATTTTTCCACCCGCTCTTAGGTGGGGCTTGTACCCCAAATAATCCAAAATCCAAAATCCAAAATCTAAAATTCGGAGGGTCAACAGTCAACAATCAACTATTGACTTGGGACTACTAACTAAATTGTGACAATTTCTGCTAGGTTACAAATAGGGATAAGAAACGGAAAGTGTCAGTATCGCCCTTTACGATATTCTAACTTTAGTATCTCGCTGTCTTGGGAGAAGTCAAAATGACCATAATATTCCAATTTGCTCTAGTTGCTCTAGTCTTGTTGTCTTTTGTGCTTGTAGTTGGTGTACCTGTAGCTTATGCTACACCCCAAAGTTGGGTTGAATCTAAAAAGCTACTATGGCTTGGTTCAGGAGTTTGGATCGCTTTAGTGCTTTTAGTTGGGCTATTAAACTTTTTCGTAGTTTAAACCACAGAGTACAGTTAAATAGCAACAAAACTCAAGGAGCGGGAAAGCCAACACCCAAGGTAAAAGAACAGATTGACTTTGTTCTTCACACCTAATTGTGCTTTCCTGCTCTTCCACATTTACAGAAGAAATGTATATTGACAAAAGTATAGTGAAAGTAAGAGGCAGTCATGGCAGTTTTTGAGGGAACTTTCGCTCAAACAGAACCTTTGCGTTTAGCATTGGTGATTGCTCGATTCAATGACCTTGTAACCACAAAACTGCTAGCAGGATGTCAAGATTGTTTAAAACGCCACGGTGTTGATCCTGACCCAGAAGGCGATCAAGTAGATTATGTTTGGGTTCCTGGTAGTTTTGAAGTCCCGCTTGTAGCGCGTCAGTTAGCTCTTTCGCACCGCTATGACGCAGTAATTTGTCTAGGTGCAGTCATTCGCGGACAAACACCTCATTTTGACTATGTATCTTCAGAAGTAGCTAAGGGAATTGCTGCTGCTAGCTTCCAAACAGGCGTACCAGTGATTTTTGGCATCTTGACAGTAGATACCATGCAGCAAGCTCTAGAAAGGGCAGGGATTAAGAGTAATCATGGTTGGGATTATGCAATGAACGCGCTGGAAATGGCCAGCCTCATGCGGCAGTTACGCTCTAACTTAAAAGATGCTTACGCTCACAATCCCCAATCCTTACCAGCCTCTATTTCTGGTCACACCATCGGCAACCTCACCGCCGAATCTGAAGGTGTGGGGTGAAAGAGGCAGGGGGCAGGGGGCAGAGAGCAGGGAGACAAGGAGGACAAGGAGGATAAGGAGGATAAGGGGAAAAAGATATGATCTAAATTCCCAGTCCCCAATCCCCAGTCCCCAGTCCCCAGTCCCCAATCCCCGATCCCCAGTCCCCATGTTCACGAAACTAGTTGACAAATCAAAATAAACCTGTCATATTAATAAAGTAAGGTTTGCGGGTATAGCTCAGTGGTAGAGCGTCACCTTGCCAAGGTGAATGTCGCGCGTTCGAATCGCGTTACCCGCTTTTAAAATAAATAACATAAAGTAAAATAGTTACTCAGGCTTGGGATTAAGTGTCATGCTTTTTCAGTGAGGTAATTTGCTTTTATCCTGAACCTATAGAACTCACTATCTTGATAAAACTGCCTACAAAATCAGAAGAAGCTACCGAGGATACAGCCGAAAGCCGAATAAATAATTTATTCTTAGGTGCAGGTTTAGTTAATGGGTTGTCTTGAGAGTGTTCGCCACGTAAGCTTAAAAAAGTACCAGTTATATTAAAACTATCAATGCAATGTTTAAGAATACAGATACAGAAATTCCTGATTTGATAGCTAGGATACTGATAAATACTGGATTGTTCATTTTGAATTTTGAATTTTGAATTGCTGATAACGCTTGTGCAATCCCAAAAACCAGAAAAAATAGACTTTAATACCGAATATCCCTGTCCCTGTCGCCGCAAGGGACGGTTAGTCCCGATTACCCTGACAGAAGCATTTGGATGCGATCGCTGTCAACAAATCTTTGTCGTCGAAGATAATGGCCATGTCCTAGAACAGCTTTCCACTACCTACCCCTACAAACGTGCTTGGCTGTGGGCGGGGGGAAGTTGGCG
The DNA here is from genome assembly GCF_050235535.1 of Aliinostoc sp. HNIBRCY26. Classification (GTDB taxonomy): domain Bacteria; phylum Cyanobacteriota; class Cyanobacteriia; order Cyanobacteriales; family Nostocaceae; genus Trichormus. The sequence goes on along the minus strand of NZ_CP189852.1, from coordinate 4,619,067 downwards.
AGTTATTCACCCCAAATTAGGAGAAAGCTATTTACCCATAGCACTAGGGATTATTTTCGTGCTAGTGATTATATGGCTACCATTAGCACTCAAATTCGCCAATGGTTCTGGCCTGATTAAATGGGCTATGGTGGCAGTATTGTTGGCAATTTTGCCAGCACTCATGGTCTGGCTTACCTACCGACGATAATTCAATGACCGTTGCATCTGTGGACGAATTCCCCGAACCCATTAACATTGCCAAACGCGCTTATCAAGCTTCCCTGAAGTTAAGCACTACCAAGGGGACAGACCGCAGTCGCGCTGTTTTGGCAATGGCGCAGGCACTGGAAAACGCATTTGACGACATTCTAGAAGCTAACACCTTGGATTTAGAAGCTAGTCGGGAAATGGCAGTGCCAGAAGTGATTTTAGATTGGCTGAAACTAACTCCTACCAGATTAGAAACCACAGTAGAAATTCTGCAAAGGTTGGGAGAACTTTCAGACCCTTTGCGGCGGGTCAGAAACGCCGACTATCAACCAGAAGACTCGCAAAGTTACTCCCAATTAATGCCTTTGGGCGTTATAGGATTTATTTATGAAGCCTTTCCTGATATTGGTGCGATCGCCGCAGGTTTGTGTATTAAAACAGGTAATAGCATCATCCTTAAAGGCGGAACTGAAGCAAGTCATTCTAACGCCGCTATTACAGAAGTATTACAACACGCCATTGCGGAAGTTGGTTTACCATCAGGGTGTATAGAACTGATTACCGCAGAACACGGTGCTTCCGTCCGCGATTTAGTTACCCAAGACCAATATGTGAATTTAGCCATTCCCTACGGACGTTCTAGTTTGGTACAGCAGGTAATGCGGCAAGCCACCTGTCCAGTGTTAAAGTCGGCAATGGGTAACTGTTACCTTTACTGGTCGCTGAATGGCAGTTTAGAAATGGTGCGCTGGATGATTATTGATAGCCACGAAAGCGAACCAGACCCCGTCAACGCCATAGAAAAGGTGCTAATTCATCGTCAAGCTATGCCTTCATCCTTGGCTGTATTGTGGAATAGTTTAAAAGAAAAAGGCTTTGAACTCAAAGGCGACGCAGAATTAGTGGAAGCTTTTCCTCAGTTACAACTAGCCAAAGACGGTGAATGGGGATGTGCCTATTTAACCAAGACGGTAGCATTTAAATTGGTCGATAGTCTAGAGGGTGCGATCGCCTGGATTAATCAATACAGTAGCGGTCATGCTGACTCGATAGCCACAGAATCCTATCAAGAAAGTCGCCAGTTTGCTTTAGGTGTGAACAGTGCTTCTACTTACATTAATACATCCCCCCGCTTTTCTCGTAACCCGTCACGGGGAGACACAGTATTTTTAGGTATGTCCAATCAAAAAGGCCACCGTCGGGGATTTATCAGTTTAGAAACCCTGACTACCGTCAAGCATATAATTCAAGGTAATGGACGGTTTTAGAAAATACCCCACCTCCGGCGTTCTATCTCAGACTTGAGGCTGATTGCTCATCTCTCCTATGCCATATCAGATATTTCCCACTGATAGTAGATGTAAATGATACTCTATTTCTATACTGTATTAAGAAGTGTTGCGTAAACCAGGAGTCTATACTTATGCAATTATTGTTGCAAGCACCAGATGCCATAGCTACAGGTGGAAATCATTTCCCCTTAGCTTTTACTTTAGTGTATGTAGTAGGTTTTATTGCAGCTGTGACTATTGGTTCTATTGCTTGGTACAACTCTAAACGTCCTGTGGGTTGGGAAAGCAAAGAACGCCCAGATTTTGTCCCCAAAGTTGAAAAAGAAGAAACTCCGGGTCTGGGTGAACCGAAGTCATAATTAGTCATTAGTCATTAGTCATTAGTGAGCTAGGGCGGTTTTGAGGGTTTCCCTCATGAGCAACTAGCAAACCCGAAGGGTCATTAGTCATTAGTCCATAAAATCTAGACTAAAGACTTTTGACAGTACCAATTTTAGATTTGGGATTGGTCTTGCGGTACAAGCCCTAAACTCTAATGAGTGGAACAAATATTACATATTCTATTTGCATCCACTTTTGGGTGTAGTCAATCTGAAATTGTTTTCTCTAAAACCTTGGCATGGTTTGACTATAGTTAATTTTGAACTTCAACCCAACGACGATAAAGTTGTTGAATTTGTTTGAGTAGTGTTGTGTGTTCTAAGTGATGGGATTCAGGGTTTTGGCTTAACTCTTGTAATTTGGTCAAGAGTCTGGCTTCTTCGATCGCTACTTCCCCATCACTGTAAATTAAACCACTAATGGCCTCAATCAAATTTTCGCAGTCTTCCGCAGTTGGGCGATCGCCTAAATATTCTTTCACCCATGTGTAACATTCATTCGGTTGCACAGGAACTAATTCATACAGCCAAGGTTTAATCTCTGGATCTGTGGCTAAACCTTTCGCTTGCGCGATTTCACGTAAATATTGCCGTTCTTCTGGTTGAATTCTGCCATCAATCCATGCAGCTCCAATCAGAATCTTGACTAAATTCTTAACGTTGGCATCTGTTATCATTGCTGCCTCCTCTGAGAGATTCAGGCTTCCATCAAATGGTACAATCCTTGATCGTATTCACCCCGAATCGTTGGTTTTTCTTAAGCGCACCATGAAAAACCCGTCCATATCTTGGTGATGAGGCCAGACTTTTAACCAACCTGGGGATGTAGTGTCAATCGCATGGGGTAAATCACTGTTTAAAGCCTCAATTCGCCATTCGGGATGTTCTCCCAGAAACTCTGCGATGACACCTTCATTTTCGGCGGGGTGTAACGTGCAAGTTGCGTAAACTAGCACACCACCGAGTTTGACAAATTTTGATGTTTGTGATATTAGTTCTTTTTGCAGAGTCGCCAGTTCTGCTACAGAGGCGGGTGTTTGTCGCCAACGCGCATCTGCATGACGGTGTAAAGTCCCTAAACCGGAGCAAGGCGCATCCAACAAAACGCGGTCGGCTATATTGTGAAACTGGGGTAAATTCCGACTGTCACCAGTGCAAATCTCAATTGATTTTAGACCCAAGCGTTGGGCATTATCCTTGAGTTTACGCAAACGGGAAGCAGTGCGATCGCCTGCCCAAATTTTGCCTTTGTCTCCCATTAACTCAGCAATGTGAGTTGTTTTACCCCCAGGTGCAGCACAAGCATCAATAATTGTCTCCCCTGGTTGGGGGTCAAGGATATGACTGACTAATTGCGCGCTAGCGTCTTGAACCACCCACCAGCCTTGCTCAAAGCCTGGGAGATTTTGAATTGCTCCCGTGTTACCAATTAACCTTAAAGCTTGGGGCAAATTGGGTATGCTTCTGGCTAAAATCCCCGCCGATTTTAACGCTGTTTCCACTTGTGCGATCGTAGTCCGTAGCGGATTAATTCTTAAATCGATGGTGGGTGTTTGGTTCATCCATTCACAGAGTCTTTCCGTTTCCTCCACACCCAACTGTTCTAACCAAACTTGCAGTATCCAGTCAGGAAAACTGTGTAATATTCCTAATCTTTCTACTGGATTTTCTGGTAATTTCAATGGTTCTGACTGGTTTTCGGCTAAACGCACATACTGACGTAATAAACCGTTGACAAACCCTGCTAGTCCCGCAAAACCATTTTCCTTTGCTAGTTGGACTGTAGTATTGACAGCCGCAGATACAGGAATGCGTTCTTGATAACGCAGTTGATAAAAGCCCAAATGTAAAATGCTGCGGAGTTCGCTGGGCTGTTGATGAGATTTTTTAGTAGCTAGTTGGTCAATGATTGCGTCTAGGGTGCGTTGTCTTCTGACACTGCCATAAACTAATTCTGTGACCAAGCGTCGGTCAAGATCAGATAAATTAAATTTTCGTAACACTCGATCTAGCGCAACATCAGTATAAGCCCCCTTATGGACATCTTTGAGCGCAATAAAAGCGATTTGACGGGAATTGGTCATGGAAAACCGGTAATTATTTAAATAGCAAGGGTATTTAGACTAGAAAAAACCGCAATAATGTCATAAAAATAGAGCTAAATTCTATGATTTATCTTGAGCAGGGTTTAATTGCCTATAAAAAGGGAGACTACCACACAGCTAAAAAGATTTTTACCAGATTGGCTATCCTCAATCGCAAAGCCGCTAACTATGATCGCACTGCGGCCACAGCCGGACATCCCCAAGCCGCCTATGATTTAGCAGCCCTTGGTCGTGGCTTTGAGCAAAATTATACAACATCTTTGTCTTGGTATCGTCGGGCGGCGGAGGCAGGGGTTTTAGAAGCAATGTTTGTGATGGGAACAATGTACGCCAATGGTGAAGGTGTTACACAAGATTTTGAGAAAGCAGAAAAGTGGTGGCTAAAAGCCGCAGCCCAAAATCATGCGATCGCCTCCTTCTACATCGGTCATTTATATAACAATGGTGATGGAAGGGAACGCAACCCAGCCACCGCCGCCTACTGGTATCTAAAAGCTTGGGATGCAGGACATGATCTAGCGGAAATCTACTTAGCTAATTTATTACCCTCACTGGAAGAATTAGCGCGTGGGGGTGCGGCTGAAGCTCAAGCTGTGTTAGGAGCAATCCACTATACCATCTATGGTAACTACCTACAGGCGATAAATTGGCTACAACTCGCCACTGCCCAAGGACACCCAGAAGCTACACGCTTGCTGGGATATTGTTACGAACAGGGAGGAGGGGTTGAATAGGATGCCGCACAGGCTGCAATACAGTTCAGTTAAGAAAATAGTTTGTAGTAAGGACTTTTCCTTACTTTGCAAACCCCAGATTTTAGCCTTAAATGAACAGGATTACCCCAAAAACCCACACTTATCAGGGTGGGTTAGGTGACAATACGGTTCAGATAAGAAAAATAAATTTCAACCAAGCCAGCAAATGATCACTCAACAAAAAACGAAAAAATGATTTTGGAGGGGGTTTGGGGGACGCAACCGTCCCCCAAACGGGGGCTTGGGGGAGAATCCCCCAAATCTTGCTCATTGTCTAATAGGCAGAGCAAAAATTGAGAAATCAACTCTCACCACCTTAACTGAACCTTATTGGCACAGGCTGTAGATTTGTATCACCGTGCGGCGCAACTGGGTGATCAATTTGCCCAATTTAACTTAAATGCAGATAATTTCGATTAAAAACCCCACTTTCTTGAAAAAGCGGGGTTTTTAATGTGTATGGGAAATCTAATTATAGAGACATAGAAGGGTCTACAGTGTTAATTTCAAATTCACAGGCTCTAGAGACTAATTCTGATGGTAATTGATCAAATCTCACCAAGGATAAATAAGATTGGTCTTTCATCAATTCTTTAGCGAGTAAAAAACCAGCGATCGTCCAGGTTTGATATTTTCTTGATTGCTTACCAATTAATCTGCCTTTCTTACCATCATAATATTCTGGCCATTCATCTTCCAACAGTCTAGCTTGGGCAATTTCAATTGCTTTACTTGCCAAATAAGGTTTATTAGTTTTTATCGCTGCTGCTGTTAACATCCACATCAAAACAGGCCAGCTACCTGCATTATGATATGACCAAGGTATATTTTTCGGGTCGCATCCTGTGACGATTCTATACTCTTCATCTTCTAAGGCTGGGTAACAGATTTTCATGGGCATATCTCCCACTAAATCTTCCCATCTTTCTTCAATCAAACTCATAATTGATTGGGCTTGTTGTTCTGTCGCTAGGTCAGAAATGACCGCCATCAAATTACCTAGCGCGAAAAATCTTGTATCTAACTGTGATGGCCCCACATTCCCAGCTAAATAACCACCTTTTTTGGGTAGCCATTTATCTAATTCATAATAGGGAATCGAGTCTACATAGATATTAAAAAGATTGACTGCTGTCTTACCGTATTCTTCACTTTTAAAGCGATAAATAGCATTGAGGCGATTGATATCTATCCAATAATGTTGGCGAATATGGGCGCATAAAAGTGGAAGGCGGTTATCAATGGCTTCGACAACATCTTGATTACCTTGACAGATTAACATCTCCCGCGCCGCACGCAAGGCCGCATAAAATAAGACTTGCAGTTCCAGAGGATGACCGTAAATCCCCAAACGGCGGTCAATCATGCAAGCACCATCTGGAACTAACAGCGTGGGATACATATCAAAGCGATTCGCCAGACAGATTTCCATAATTAACCTAATACCTGTTTGGAATTCAGGCTGATAGGCTAAGGAAAAATCTTTGGTGGCTACTACATAGGAGTGCAATAAAATAATCCACCATAAACAAGAATCCACTGGTGTGACTCTGGCGATCGCGTGTTCACCAAAATCTGCTTCTAAATACTCTTCGCCATGATCTGATACTACTTTAAAACTTGCTGGGATTAAACCCCTACCAGGCTTATACGCGTCTAACTGCCTTTCTTTGGGTTGTAACTTTAAAGTTTCTTCTAAAAAGTTGCGAACAATCTCTGTTCTACCTTTGATGAGAAAAAGTAAAGCTGACGAAACAAAATCTCGCACAAAACATTGGTCGTAATTCAATGCTTCGACAGAAACATCATAAGCGGCAACTGTACCGACGGGACGACCTTTATAATATATTATGGATTTTTCTAGTGCTTCCCACGCCGAGGCTTCTATACTTTCCTCTGTTAGTAATTTATTTACCTTTTGCATCGCCAGACTAACTCCATTGAGGGTGTAAATTGATGGTAGATGCGCTTACTTTTGTGAAGGTTTTTACTTTGGTTCAGCATAACAGAGAGCAGGTTTTGCTATTGCAAAAATCTCCCAAAATAAGCAGCTTAAGCTGAATATCTCAAGCTGTTCATAGTGTGTATAATGTTTGATGGTGAATTAATTCACTACTAATCAATTATCCTTGTGGTAGTCTACAACTAGCTGTGATTTCATACACAAGTAACAATCATGATTAATAGATACAGTCATGACAGATATATTTTTAGCTTAACTAATGCTCCTGTGTGTGTGTAGAGCTTTCCTTTACCAAACAAAAACATATCTCTCAAACTGTATAAGGGTTGTATGAAGTGAAGTCTTTGTGACTTCAGGTAATCTTGACTCAGTGAGAATCTATTTTTCGAGATTATTTTTCCCCTACAAATTAATAACTTATAACTTTTTGTGAAAATTGGCAATAAGATTAATTACAATTTGGCAGATGTCAATACCTATAAAGGATTATATATTTTACACAGCAGGAATATAAACTAGTGTGATTACTGGAATGCAGCCACTAGCTTGTCATTAACAATCAAGCAAGTATGGGGTTATTTAAGAAGCTGCTCCTGATAATTTTTATAAGCTTGATTAATTAGCTGCATCAAAGCCTTTGCATTTTCAGAACTATTGACATCAGGATGATACTTTCTTGCTAATCGTAGGTAAGAAAGTTTGACATCTTTAGGGTGCGCGTTTTTATCTACGCCTAGAATCTGCCACCATTCTTCAGGTGATTGAATATTATTTCGCGTTTGCGTCCAAATGTTGATACTGCCACCTTTACCGCCACTGACCAGCATCATACCATCAGGACTAAAAGCAACTGGATTAAGGCCGACAAGAGTTTGTATTACTTCTTTAGTGTGTAAATTCCACAGTTTAATTGTGCTATCTTTGCTACTAGTAGCCAAAATTCTGCCATCAGGACTAATAGCGAGCGATAAAACTGCTGTTGAATGTCCTTCCAATGTAGATAGTAATTGTCCTGAGTGAAGATTCCACAACTTGACTGTGGTATCTGTGTTACCGCTAATCAAAATTTGACTATCAGGACTAATCACAAGCGTATTCACAGATCCTAAACTTTCAGTCAAAATGCAGTGCTGTTTACCGGTAGTGAAATCCCAGATTCTAATAGTTTGATCAGCACCACTGCTAACAAGCACTTTACCATCTGGGCTGAAAACAAAGGCTAACACAGCCCTTGTATGTCCATTGAGGGTGCGTTTTAAACTTCCCGTGTAACGTCCCCAAATCCTGATTCTATTGTCAGCACCCCCACTAGCTAGATATTTTCCGTCAGGGCTAAATGCCAGAGCATTCACAAAACCATCATGACTATAGGGAGAATTTACATCAAAGAATGTTCGGCAGAATTTTTTTGTATTGAGTTCCCAACTACTGATTTTGCGATCTACACTACCGCTAGCAACTTGCTGTCCATCGGGACTAATAGCCACAGATAAAACTGCTTCAGCTTGTCCTGTGAAACTGTAAAGCCATTGTCCGGTTTTTAAATTCCAAAGATTAACTTGTCTATCATCACTGCCACTCACTAAAGTATTACCATCAGGGGTAATGGCGATCGCATTTACTGCTGCTAAATGGCCTTTGAGAGTATGTAGACATTTCCAGGTTGCTGAAGACTGTGTTTCTGGCTCAATTTTACTAACAGATTCATTTGCGACGTTTTCTTTTAATTCCGCTTTCAGGGCTTGTAACTCATCCTCAATTTCCAAAGCTGCAAATTTAAGGTTTAGATCCTCTCCAGTCAGACATAACTCTAACTCTTGAACTGCGGCACTATAGAAATCCATTTGCAAGACTTTTTCTTCCATCCGCACAAAAACTTCAGCCGGAGTTTCTTTAACTTCAGATTCATCTAACAACTTAGCAACTCCGTAAGCCGCAAGTCCCACCACTGCACCAATACCAGCCATCGGTATAGTCCCAATACCAAAAGCTAGCCCAATTTTAGGTGCAACTAACCCTACACCACCAAATGCAGCAGAAAAAGCGACACCACCAACAGCACCTATTCCCAATGCACCAACAGCCGTAGCATCTACCTCTGTTAAAGCTTTGAATGCCCCATAAGCAGCCACACCCGCTACAGCACCAGCTGCAACCACAGGAGTTGTACCAATGCCAACTGCGCCAAATCCTCCCGCTAATCCCATCCCGCCAATAGTAGTAGAAACACCTGCACCTGTCAGACTTCCACCAGCGATAAAGATTGCACCTGTTTGAAAATGTTTGGTCATTGGCATTATTTATGTTTTGCTGTCGGAAATTACATTTTCATTTAATCAAGCCAATTACCTAAGCTTAAGAACTAAAACAAACAATATCATCAGTAATTTTTGCAAAATTACGGCAGAAATAAAGCTCAAGCGTTTTTTCTATATATTTTCATCAACCAATACACCGCGAAAATTAATTATTTCAGATGGAAAGTTTCCCTACTATTGCTTTTTCCATCTCCATCGCTAAGTTCACAGCGTCTAAAGGTATGGTAATAAAAGCGAAGCCTTGATAAGACAAACATATATATGACCTTGGTTGATTCTCAGAAGCACAAAAAAGCTAAAGCCCTCAAACCTGGTAGCCGTCGTCCTGCTAAAGAACTATGCAGCGAGTGCGGACTGTGCGATACATACTACATTCACTATGTCAAAGAAGCTTGCGCCTTTATTACCCAACAGATAGACACCCTCGAAGCACAAACACACAACCGTTCGCGCCATCTTGATAACCCCGATGAACTATACTTTGGTGTACATCAAGAGATGATGGCGGCGCGGAAACAACAACCCATCGAAGGCGCACAATGGACGGGGATTGTTAGCACCATAGCCATAGAAATGCTCAACCGTGGACTAGTGGAAGGCGTTGTTTGTGTCCAAAACAGCAAAGAAGACCGCTTCCAACCCATGCCCGTAATTGCCCGCACCCCAGAAGAAATACTAGCAGCACGGGTAAATAAACCTACCCTTTCCCCCAACCTTTCCATATTGGAACAGGTAGAACAATCGGGGATGAAGCGATTATTAGTAATTGGCGTGGGTTGTCAAATCCAAGCACTCAGGGCGGTAGAGAAAAAACTAGGTTTAGAAAAACTGTATGTCTTAGGTACACCGTGCGTAGATAACGTTACCCGTGCCGGACTGCAAAAATTCTTAGAAACCACCAGCCGATCGCCACAGACAGTGGTACATTACGAATTCATGCAAGACTTCCGCATTCACTTCAAGCATGAAGACGGTTCAATTGAGAAAGTCCCCTTCTTTGGTTTAAAAACTAACCAACTTAAAGATATCTTTGCGCCTTCCTGCATGAGTTGCTTTGATTACGTCAACTCCTTAGCGGATTTAGTCGTCGGTTATATGGGCGCGCCCTTTGGCTGGCAATGGCTTGTTGTGAGAAATGATACAGGCAAAGAGATGCTGGAGTTAGTCAAAGACCAGTTAGACACTCAGCCTGTGATGTCTGAAGGGAATCGGAAAGAGGCTGTACAGCAGGGGATAACTGCTTATGATAAGGCTGTGACTTTGCCGATGTGGGTAGCAAAACTGATGGGGGTGGTGATTGATAAGATTGGCCCTAAAGGTTTGGAGTATGCGCGGTTCTCGATGGATTCGCACTTTACACGGAATTATTTGTATGTGAAGCGGAATCATCCTGAGAAGTTGGATGATCATGTACCGGAGTTTGCCAAACGGATCGTTGGGCAGTATAGGTTGCCGGAGTGATGTTTCGCGCATTCGCCGCCAGGCGTTCCCGCAGGGTAGGCGCAAAGACGCAAAGAAGGAAGAGGAGATGATGGAGAATGAGATCGCAAAGCAGGTGGTTGATGCTGCATTTAAGATTCATACAAGGTTGGGGCCAGGTTTGTTTGAATCTGTGTATGAGTCTGTTCTTGCTTATGAGTTAGAGCAGCGGGGATTGTCGGTGGTTAGGCAACAGACTATTCCTGTGATTTACGAAACTGTGCGCTTGGAAGAAGGCTTTCGGGCAGACCTGATTGTTGAAGATAAAGTAATTATTGAAATCAAGTCTTTAGAAGCAATACATCCAGTACACAAAAAGCAACTGTTGACATACCTCCGCCTAACAAACAAACGCCTTGGCTTGCTAATTAACTTCGGTGAAGAACTAATCAAAAACGGCATCACCCGACTTGTCAATAACTTGTAAAGTCCACCTTCGCGCAAAACGCAAAACCCCTTTGTGCCTTTGCGCCTTTGCGCGAAACAAATCCTAAACCCTCCCCACCGCATCAATCGCCGCCTCAAGTGCGATCGCCACATGAGTCCAGTGAGTCCCCCCTTGGCAATACACCACATAAGGCTCACGCAAAGGCCCATCCGCCGAAAACTCCAAGGTACTCCCCTCAATAAACGTTCCCCCAGCCATCACCACCTGACTCTCATACCCCGGCATCGCATCAGGTACAGGGTCAAGGTAAGAACCTACGGGAGAATGTTGTTGGATGGCCTTGCAAAAAGCAATTAATTTTTTCGCTGAACCCAATTTAATCGCCTGAATTACATCCCCACGGGGCGCAAGGGGGGCAGGATTCACTGGATATCCCAAATTGTCAAATACATAACCTGTCAGATAAGTCCCTTTCATCGCCTCCCCTACCATCTGGGGCGATAAAAATAACCCTTGGAACAGTAGCCGATTTTGGTCGAAAGTCGCACCGCCATAACTGCCAATTCCTGGTGCAGTCAGGCGACAGGCGGCGGCTTCTACTAAATTGGCACGCCCGGCAACATAACCCCCAGCCGTGACGATAGTACCACCAGGATTTTTAATTAATGACCCTGCCATTAAATCAGCCCCGACATGGGTGGGTTCTTGGATGTCGATAAATTCCCCATAACAATTATCGACAAAACAAACAGTGTGAGGATTTTGTTGCTTAACTAGATGTACAATCTTTTCTATATCGTTAATTAATAAACTTGGTCGCCAAGAATAGCCACAGGAACGCTGAATTAGCACTAAACGTGTGTTATCAGTAACGCTAGTGCTTAAAGCTTCCCAATCTACAGTTCCTTGTGGTGTTAGCTCCAATTGGCGATATTTTATGCCAAACTCAATAAGAGAGCCTTGACCTTGGCCACGTAAACCAATGACTTCTTCAAGCGTATCGTAGGGAGAACCGACCACTGCTAGCATTTCATCCCCAGGACGGAGGACACCAAATAAAGCGCAAGCGATCGCATGAGTTCCTGAAACAAACTGCACTCGCACAGCTGCCGCCTCAGCCCCCATCACCTCCGCAAAAACTTTATCTAAAGTTTCTCTACCTAAATCATCGTGACCATAACCACTCACACCTGCAAAATGGTGCGCCCCTACACGCTGATTCCGAAAGGCCTCTAACACTCTTTTCAAATTATGCTTGACCTGAGCGTCAATACCAGAAAAAATCTCTAACAGTGCGTGTTCTGCTTGCCGCAGCTGTTCTAAGCTGTTCATTGCTTCCTCGTTAACAAAAAATTTATAGATTGCGGATTTTGGGTTCGCGCAGATTAGGCTGAATAATTTCAATACAGGTTATTGCATGACAATTGCTACTTCAACTAAACCTCAACTCAATTGGGTGAATACCCTATTTTTCCTTGGGCTACACATCGGCGCATTGTTTGCCTTTGTCCCTGGTAACACTAACTGGGCGGCTGTTGGTGTAGCTTTCTTGCTGTACTGGATTACTGGTGGTTTGGGCATTACTTTAGGCTTTCATCGCCTTGTTACCCACCGCAGTTTTCAGACTCCCAAGTGGTTGGAATACATCCTGGTGTTGTTTGGAACTCTCGCCTGTCAAGGAGGGCCTATCGAGTGGGTGGGGACACATCGTATTCATCACTTACATTCCGATACTGACCCAGATCCCCATGATTCCAACAAAGGTTTCTGGTGGAGTCATATTGGTTGGCTGATTTATCACTGTCCTGCCCACGTTGATGTTCCTCGTTTTACCAAAGATATTGCCGAAGACCCAGTTTATCAGTTTTTACAGAAATATTTTATTCTTATTCAGGTGGCTCTAGGCTTATTGCTGTTGTATCTGGGCGGCTGGTCTTTCGTAGTTTGGGGCGTTTTTGTACGTATTGTTTGGGTTTACCACTGCACTTGGTTGGTGAACAGTGCTACTCACAAATTTGGTTATCGCAGTCATGATTCTGGTGATAACTCTACTAATTGTTGGTGGGTAGCTGTGTTAGTCTTTGGTGAAGGTTGGCACAACAACCACCATGCTTTCCAATATTCAGCTCGTCATGGTTTGGAATGGTGGGAAATTGACTTAACTTGGATGACAATTCAACTGTTGCAAGTGCTTGGTTTAGCCACCAATATCAAACTTGCAGACAAAAAACAATAATCATTGATTATTAGTCATTAGTTTATATATATAAACTAATGACTAGTAATTTTTGGAATTGATTCAGAAATAATTAACAAAATGCAATTACAGATGCGATCGCGTAACTGAGATTGCTATAATCCAGAACGACTAGTGTAAAGAAACTTTGCGGCCAGTTACTTTCTCAGTAACTTTTTAGAGGATTCTGTTCGTTTTTCAGGTTTTCATGACTACATCAATCATCAAGACACAAGAAATAGGGAATGACCTTGGTAATTCCGAACTAAGGCTGAGAGATATTATCAAAACCTTACCCAAGGAGTGTTTCCAGTTAAATAGTCGCAAGGCTTGGACACAAGTAATCATCAATGTTTTGATGGTGGGTTTAGGCTACTACTTTTTGACAATTTCTCCCTGGTTTTTATTACCACTCGCTTGGATTTTTACAGGAACAGCTTTAACAGGTTTTTTTGTTATTGGTCATGATTGTGGACACCGTTCATTTGCTAAACGTCGTTGGGTAAATGACTTGGTGGGACATATATTCATGATGCCTTTGATATATCCTTTTCACAGTTGGCGCATTAAACATAATCATCATCATAAACACACCAACAAATTAGACGAAGATAATGCTTGGCACCCTATAAGACCAGAAGTATTTAGCAGTTGGGATAAAAATAGACAATCTGCCTTTGAGTTTTTTATGCGGAAAAAACTCTGGTGGGTTGGTTCAATTGGACATTGGGCGGTTGTGCATTTTAATCCGCAAAATTTTAAACCTCAAGAGCGCGCAGGTGTTAAACTTTCCGTTGCAGTAGTCGTCATATTTGCAGCAGTGGTTTTCCCCACACTGATTGCTACTACTGGTGTTTGGGGCTTTATTAAGTTCTGGTTCATCCCTTGGTTGGTTTATCATTTTTGGATGAGTACCTTCACCATTGTTCACCACACCTATGCAGATGTACCTTTTAAAGCTGCCCATAAGTGGAATGAAGCAATGGCACAGTTATTTGGTACGATTCATTGTGATTACCCTCGTTGGGTAGAATTCCTCTGTCACGACATTAATGTCCACGTTCCTCATCATATCTCTACAGCCATTCCCTCATATAATTTGCGGCTAGCCTACAGCAGCATTAAAGAAAATTGGGGTACTTATTTACATGAGGAATTTAAGTTCTCTTGGCCGTTAATGAAGCAAATTACTAACCAATGTCAACTTTATGTCACCGATGTTGGTTATCAGACTTTTGATGAATACTACAAAGGAAAATAAATCGCGCTGTTTACTGCTGTATATAACACGGTTATGATCCTATAAGGTAATAAATATTCTGGCAATTTTCTGATTATTATGATTGCTCAATGAATTGCCAGAATTATTTTTTGCGTGTACATTGACATTGCAAACATCACCAAGGCGAATTTTGATTCGTCTTCAAACCTAGTCCGCATTTACATCACTACCGAAAAATCTAGTGCAATCACCGACTGTTAACTTCGATAATTCTGATATCCAGGAAGCATCTCAGAATCAAAATTCGCTTCCCTTTACTCTACAAGATTTGAAAGCTGCTATTCCCGCAGAATGCTTTCAACCTAATGTCAGTAAGTCACTGTTTTATTTCTTCCGTGACATCCTGATTATTGGATTACTTTATGCTGTAGCTCATTATCTTGATTCTTGGTTTTTCTGGCCAATTTTTTGGCTAATGCAAGGAACAATGTTTTGGGCTTTATTTGTAGTTGGACATGATTGCGGACATCAATCTTTTTCTAAACACAAATGGCTGAATGATTTAATTGGTCATTTGTCTCACACACCAATCTTAGTTCCCTATCATGGTTGGCGGATTAGTCACAGAACCCATCATAAAAATACTGGCAACATTGATAATGATGAAAGCTGGTATCCTGTGACGGAATCGCAGTATCAGGAGATGCCTTTATTGCAAAAGATAGGCCGATATTATGTATTTTTATTGGCTTATCCTTTGTATTTGTTTAAGCGTTCTCCTAATAAAGAAGGCTCTCACTTTTCCCCTAACAGTCCCCTATTTAAACCTTCGGAAAAATGGGACGTAATTACTAGCACTGTCCTCTGGATTGGTATGGTAGGTTTATTAGGCTTTTTGACCTATCAATGGGGTTGGATGTGGCTATTAAAATACTATGCTGCGCCTTATATTGTGTTTGTGATTTGGTTGGATTTGGTAACATTTCTGCACCATACAGAGCCTGATATCCCCTGGTATCGTGGCGATGATTGGACTTTCCTCAAAGGTGCAATCTCCAGTATCGATCGCAATTATGGTTTGGTCAATCATATTCATCACGATATCGGTACTCATGTGGCTCACCACATTTTCTTGAATATTCCTCACTACAATTTAATCAAGGCGACAGAGGCGATTAAACCTGTAATGGGTGAATACTACCACAAGTCTGAAGAACCCATCTGGAAAGCTTTATGGCGTTCTTGCCTTAGCTGTCACTTTGTACCGGATAACGGTGGTAAAGTTTATTACACTTCATACCATAAATAAGTAGCTTTTCTTAAACTAGAAGTCTGAAACAGTACAAGGTTCGCGTAGATGTTATACGCGGACTTTTTTATGTTTGTAGCCTCTATGGTTAGTAGTAAGGACTTTAGTCCTTTGAAAGAGATTTGATCAGGACTAAAGTCCTTACTACGAACTGAATTTTAAGGCTTTTATAACTAACTTAATTTGCAGTTGGCTGAATAATATCAAGTTCAATTAAACTTGATTTGTCAGGATATTTATATATGACAAAATGTCGAACTTTTAAAAAATAAATATACCCGAAGAAATTCATATCTAAAATCAAAAGTCAGACAAAAATACTTGACATCTATTAGACTTTATCGATAGTCTCTTCTTAAGAATAACAAATACAAATAATCATTTTAATTTTTGGAGTAACTCAATGAAGTATGAGTTATGGGTGCTACCTTTTAGTTTATTGGGTGCATTCTTAAGTTCGCGTGTCTTAGCATCAGAAATTACTGTTAAAGAATCAGATATTAACTCAAATTTAAATACAAACATTCTGCAATTAAGTGAAATAAGTACACCTTTAACAGAAGCTAAATTATTAACTCAGCCATTAGAAACACAGTCTTTAACTATAAAAGAAATTGCCCAAATAGATATTCCTGTAGAAGATGGGACTGACAATAATAATGTTACTGAACAGGAATCTGATATTAATTTAGAAGTGGTCGGTGAACAAGATTCTCTACCTCAGTCTACACCAACTTACATTATTGAAAAAGAAGAGATTGAAAAACAAGGTGCAACTAGTGTTGCTGATGTTTTAAAAAGAATGCCAGGATTTGCTATCAATGATGTTGGACATGGTGCAGATATTCATACAGGTACATATTATCGGGGACATTCAATCAATCAGTCGGTATTTTTGATTAATGGTAGACCGATTAATAATGATGTCAATACTTATCATGGGGCGACGGATTTAAATAGTATTCCGGTAGAATCAATTGAAAGAATCGAGTTGTCTAGTGGTGCATCTACGGCTTTATATGGTTCTTCGGCTTTTGGTGGAGTGGTGAATATTATCACTAAACAAGGTAGTATCACACCAAAGTTTAATGGTTCAGCCGAATTTGGTTCTTTGAATTTAAATAATCAACAAACCAGTTTTAGCGGTGGGTTTGATAATGTCAGATATAATTTGAGCTTTGAAAGACTGTTTATTGATAACCGCTATAAAGTTCCGCGAGGTGCAGCTAACCGCGATGCTAGCGGTAATTTATTTAATGCAGATACAGCGACTAGCACTTATTTTGGTAGCTTGGCTGTAGATTTAAATCCGCAGAATACTTTGAGTTTAGATATTAAGACACTGAGTAGTCGGCGGGGGTTGATTTATTTTGGTTTCCCTTTGCAAAGGGATAGACTAGACCATGATGGGCTAAATATTGGTTTATCGTGGCGATCGCAACTTGCCCAAGGCTCTAAACTGACTACTACACTAGGTTATAACCAAGATTATTTTAATACCTACGGCCCGACAGCCTTTCAAGGCAACACATTCTACCGCACCGGTACGTTAGACACACAAAACCTCACCGCCAGAGTAGATCATGAATGGCAACTCACAGCTAATAATCGGCTACGCTGGGGTTTAGATTTAAAGAATACAGATTTAGAAGGCATTACCAATAGTACCAGTCCCAACCGTATCGCCTTGAACGAAGTGGAAAATCGCAGTGTTTTAAACACAGCCTTATTTGCAGTCAACACTTGGGATATTACCAATAGTTTTCAAGTTGATTTAGGTTTAAGACAAAGCTTTGATTCACAATTTGGTAATTATCTCAATCCCAGCGCGGGTATGCGTTATTCAATGTCCCCAAATTTAGCTTTACGTGGTAGCTGGGCGGGGGGACAACGTAACCCAGGATTAGACCAACTATATTTATATGATACGGTGCATGGTTGGTTATCTAATCCAGACTTAGAGCCAGAAACAGGATCATCTTGGACTGCGGGTGTAGATGTGAATTTTTCTGAGGATTTAAGCGGACAATTTACCTACTTTGGTAGCAGTTTAGATAATCGTCTGGGAATTATTCAAGGACAGTGGCAAAACATTGGTTTAGTTGATACTAATGGCTTTGAGGCGGCGTTGCGTTGGCGGATGACAAAGAATTGGTCAACGTTTTTTAACTATACTTACACCGATGCCCAAATTAAAACGGGAACAGAATGGGGTTTACAGTTAGGTTTGATTCCCTATTCTAATTTGCAAGCTGGCATTGGTTATCAAAAGAATGGTTGGCAAGCCAATTTATACGCTAATTATAATAGTGGTTCTCGCCGGGCTTTGTTTAATAATCCAGGTGATAAGAACACAGATTTTTCACCTTCTTACGTCAACTTTGATTTAAGTGGACGCATCCCTTTAACTCAAGGTTTGGGACTGACATTTTATTTAGAAAATTTACTCGGCGAACAATACGAACGGGTGAACCGCATTTATAGCCCTGGATTTACTTTTCGGGTGGGTTTGAGTTCGGGAATTTAATTTAGGGAGACAAGGGAGACAAGGGGGACAAGGTAGACAATAAATTATGCCCAATCACCAGTCCCCAATCACCAGTCCCCAATCCCCAATCCCCAATCTTGCCAGATTTAACCCTAAACAATTACACTAAACTTTATTCAGCTTCTCAGGGTTTATACTCATCTTGAACACACTGGCGGGACGCTACGAAATCATTAGGTTATTGGGCGGTGGTGGTTTCGCCGTCACATATCTGGCTAGGGATAACTTCCAACCTAGTAAACCTTTGTGTGTTGTGAAACAACTACGTCCTAACCAAACTGCAACTCGTGTCATCGAATTCTTTGAGAAAGAAGCCGCTATCCTCGAAAGGCTGGGTAAACATCCGCAAATTCCCCAACTACTGGCACACTTTAACCAAGACCAGAATCTTTATATAGTACAAGAGTTTATTGAAGGACAAGATTTGAGTCGAGAAATTGTCCCTGGTAAGCGACTGAGTGAAAGTTATGTGACTAAACTTTTACAAGATGCGCTAGAAATCCTCTCCTTTGTCCATCAACAGGGAGTTATTCACCGCGACATCAAACCGCAAAACTTGATGCGTCGCCAAGATGGCAAGATTATCTTAATTGACTTCGGCGCAGTTAAAGAATTAGGCACATTAATGATTAATAGCCAAGGTGAAGTAAATTCTAGCGTAGTGATTGGCACACCTGGTTATATGTCCTATGAACAGTATCGCGGTAAACCTTGTTTTGGTAGCGATATTTATGCGTTAGGGGTAATGGCTATTGAAGCTTTAACTGGTGTTTTACCCGCAGAATTGCCAGAAGACCCGCAAACGGGTGAGATTATCTGGCAAAATCAAGTACAGGTGAGCAATCATTTGGCTGAAGTGTTAACTAAAATGGTGCGTCATCACTTCAGTATGCGTTACGCTAACGCTACAGAAGCACTGCAAGCTTTAATCTCAGTCTCAGCATCATTACCACCGACGGTTGTATCTGAAGTTAATAAGGAATTATATCTGCAAGAAGCTAGGAGTCGCGCCCAGCAAAGTCAAGGTAATTTTTCTGTGTTTGCTTTGAGAATATTAGAATCAAGGCGCGTTGAGTTGGGGTTATCGGAGGAAGAAGCGAGAGAAATTCAAGCACAAGTTCTGCAACCTTATCGGGAATATGAACGGAAGTTACAAGAGTATGAACAGGCGTTAATTGATGCGGTAAAACAACAATATCCTTTTAGTCAGGGAACGCAAAAGGATTTACAAGACTATAAACAATATTTGGGACTCAAGGATGAGGATATTGCAGCAATAGAAGCACGGGTGTTTCCGCCTCAGCAATCAGAATTACAGCGTCAGCAGCAGGAAGCGGAAAGGTTACGTCAGGAACAACAACAAGCTGAATTACAGCGTCAGCAACGAGAAGCAGAAAGATTACGCCAGGAACAGCAACAGCAACAAAAGAAAGCTTCTCAGCCTATATCTAACCCTGGTATTCCAACTCAGACTTTTGAATTTGACACCGCTATCGTTACCTTAAAATCGATAGGATTTTTAGGTTCAAAAACCAAAAAACATGAAATTCAACGTATTAGAAAACAGAACAAGTTCTATAGAGAAACCTTGGTTAATGGTGTTGTTTTAGATATGGTGGCGATTCCTGGCGGTAAGTTCTTGATGGGTTCGCCAGAAGATGAGCCAGAACGCTCTAAATCTGAAAGTCCACAGCATAATGTTACTGTTAAACCTTTCTTTATGGGTAAATTTCCCGTCACCCAAGCTCAGTGGAAAGCTGTTGCTGGTTTTGCGAAGGTGAATATTGATTTAAATCCTGATCCGTCCCGCTTTCAAGGTGCTAATCGTCCTGTAGAAAAGGTTTCTTGGAATGATGCTGTGGAGTTTTGCGCTAGATTATCTCAAAAAACTGGGAAAATTTATCGTTTACCCAGTGAAGCGGAATGGGAATATGCTTGTCGCGCAGGGACAACTACCCCATTTTACTTTGGTGAATTAATGACTGAGGGTTTGGCGAATTACAATCGCAATTACCAACAAACAACTGATGTGGGAAAATTTCCTGCTAATCCTTTTGGTTTATTTGATATGTGTGGCAATGTATGGGAATGGTGTCAGGATGAGTGGCATGATGATTATTTAAACGCTCCGAATGATGGTAGTGCATGGCTTCGTAATGGTAGGAATAATAAACTGATTCGCGGTGGTTCTTGGGGCAGCAACCCAAGAACCTGTCGCAGTGCGAACCGTGGTAGTTACACAGCCGTCAACCGTAGCAACCATTTTGGTTTTCGTGTCGTTCTTGTTTCCCCGTAAGGAATTTTAGTACGATCGCAATTAGCCAAACCTGTCTGTGTTCCTTGTGTTGTGTGCGATCGCATCTTTTGTAGTTTAGCCCTTGAATAATTATTCATACTGACGCACCCTACTAAACTACTGGCGTGCGATGATGCTTCAGTGTAGGCGATCGCTCTATATTTTTTGCTAACTCATATTTACTGATGCACAATTAGAGTCTCGCGACTCATTTCAATGTAAGAATGCTGTTGAAATAGTTCAACTATAGAGGAAAAATTACCTGCGAAAAGAGTTTCTAGTTCTGAATTATTGATGTTACCTGTTGTGATTAACAATAATTTATATGGTTGGTTAATTGTTAAAAAAGAATTGACAAAATCATAATCTTTAGTAATTAAAATTCTCTTCTGCTGTATTGATATAGCATTAATTTCAATATCTGATGTAGCATTTTGCTCTGGTAAGTCTCTGGTATGAATGGTATCGTAATTTAATGATTTAAGAAAATTTGCCAGCCGTACTGGTAATTGGGCATCAACAAGAAATTTCATGAGGCGATTTTATGAATACTTTTGACTTGGCTAAGTCGAGCTGCGAATAACAAAACAGCCAGTATATCTTCAGATTCTAAATCATCATAATCCGCCAATATCTGCTCTGTAGTCATACCAGAACTGAGCAATTCTAAAATAAACTCAACTGGATAACGCAGTCCTCTAATGCAGGGTTTTCCATGACAGATATCAGGATTCAGCGTAATACGTTGTAAAAGTGCATTATCCATACTATTGAGATATCTACAATGTTTTCCCTTATCCTAACATCTAGCTAATTGCCGCAAAACACTTGTAAAGACACAATGAATCGCATCTTTACAAGTGAGTGAGAAATAACTATAACCAAGCTCGGTCATACTGCACTGGCCAATGTTTCTCATATCCTAACTGTTTAGCGGCTACATGAGGCCAATAAGGATTGCGGAGGAGTTCTCTTCCCAAAAGCACTATATCTGCTACACCATTGCGAATGATTTTATCTGCTTGTTCGGGGGAGGTAATTAAGCCGACTGCACCTGTGGCGATATCGCTGTCTTGACGAATGCGTTGAGCAAATTGGGTTTGATATCCTGGTTTAACGGGAATATTAATCCCAGGGATAATTGCACCAGAGGAACAATCTATTAAATCCACACCCAAAGATTTAAGTTCTCGACTTAAAATCACACTCTGTTCAATATCCCACCCTTTATCTACCCAGTCTGTAGCGGAAATGCGAACAAATAGAGGATGTGTCTGCGGCCATACTTCTCGCACGGCTGTGACGACTTCACGCAGCAGGCGAGTCCGATTTTCAAAGCTACCGCCGTAATTATCTTGGCGTTGGTTGACTAGGGGTGAAAGGAACTGATGTAATAAATAGCCGTGGGCTGCGTGAATTTCTATGACTTTGAAGCCTGCTTGTAGGGAACGTTGCGTGGCTTCGACAAAGGCTTGAATAACTTGTTGAATGCCTGCTAGACTCAGGGCTTCTGGTATGGGACTATCTTTACTAAAGGCGATCGCACTACTAGAAACAATCGGTCGCCAACCTTCTTGAGATTCATCTAATATCTTACCACCCCGACTAGGTTTAGCTGTGCTGGCTTTTCTCCCTGCATGGGCTAATTGAATCCCAGCTACAGCCCCAAAGTTATGTATTAATCCGACAATTTTTGCTAAATATTCAATGTGGTCATCTGACCATATCCCCAAATCTTGGGGGGTAATTCGACCGCGAGGTTCTACAGCCGCCGCTTCTGTAATAATTAAACCTGCACCACCTACTGCACGAGAGGCTAAATGAACCAAGTGCCAGTCGTTAGCAAATCCATTAGTGCTGGAATATTGGCACATGGGCGACATGGCAATACGGTTACGAAAGGTGACTTCACGAAGCTTGAACGGTTCAAATAGGTGTGCCATTAATACTAATTCCTTATCTGGTTTAGTAAAAAATTAGGAATAAAATTGGCGTTAAGAAACACTAAAGATGAGGAGGAGTAAGGGATCAACAACTCAAAACTCTACGCCTGAATTTCTTTTACCGTTTGTTAATTTTTTAGAGGTCTGTGGTGTGATTTGACTATCGGGGGTGTGTAATTCCCAGATATCTTGCTTGCCTAGTTCTTGATTGACGTGTAAATGTAAATTATCTGATAATTGCGGATTATGCCACAGGGAATATATTTCTGCTGATAACATTTCTCGTTCAATTTGTCCAAAGAACATAGGTATAATCTCCATGAAGAAATAATGATGAACTTTTTCTACAAATTGTGATCATAATTACAAAAATTTTTAATATTTAGTTAATTTACTGTGCAGCAAGAATATTATCAAAATAGCATTAATTTTGCTAAACAGAATACAAAAAAAGAAAGTCATTATTTGTATAACTGCTTTACTATTGTCTTTATAGCATTAATATAGCAATCCTCTTGACTTGCAATAAATTATTTAATTATATAAACAGCAAAAAACAGAAAATTACTAACCCAACTATGTGTATTACGAAAGCACATATTTTATTATATGTAGGCTGTGTTAGGCGTAAGCCTTAACGCACAAAAGCTTTGGTGCAGTTGCGTTACGCTGTCCCTACGTATATTTCAGAAATCACATATGATTCCTATAGTTTATGTAGTTTTTACTGGCTCAATATGCCTTGAATCTTGAATAGTTAATTCAGATGATTAATTCTAGAATAACTACAGTTTAAGAGGTAGGCATAAATCAATAATACACCAAATCGGTCAAGTTAGTGTATTATGGAATATCTAACACCAAAACCTCAACCAGCTTCAGTGAGTAAATTTACCAAAAATCTCCTGTTGATGACAAAAACTACCATCAAAAATAAAGGACAAGAATGATATCTTGTCCTTGATGATTAAAATAGCAAATGGTGTGTCGAATACGTCAGATGCGCCTGATGATATAAAAATTGCACGGTCGTGTTTCATAAGATGACCAGCGACCAATACCGATGAATTACATCGGTGGTTTGCTTTCCAGAAGGAAAAGCTATTACATTAAACAAATATACATCATCATAGTCATAATTGCGAATATTTACTTGAAATTAATGACTTACCCGGTTGTTTGTCGCTTCAGTACGGTGAATAATTTAGCAAACAACTGTGAGAAGGGTTAAGGTTTGGGGATTACTAGAGTTAGTTGAGCGTTTTTGAGATAACAGGCTCGACGAGAATAACTTTAGTTAAATCGTTGACTAATACTCAATGTCTAAATTGTAGTTAGACTATACATCAGGTATTATGCAAGCTGTTTACCCTAGAAATGAAGTGACGAAGACAGAGGGGATAAAAATATGAGGGTTTGGTTAGCTTGCTTTTTGGTGTTGTTCGCCCTAGCAGAATTGTTTGACTGGTTAAAGGGATTTTCTTTCCCCTTACCTATCTATATATTGGGTGGGGCTTTCCTGGCGGTTGCTTCCAACTACGACAAGATGATTGGTACTTATTTTAGTGATGGTGGTGAACAGTCTCAGATAGACTCATTTACACCTACCAGTGAACTTCCTCCTACGGTAGTCAATCAGGTGAAGGATTCTCAACAAGGGGAGAGTGCTGAGTGTTGAGTGCTGAGTAATGAGTAATGAGTAATGAGTAATGAGTAATGAGTAATGAGTAGTCAGTGGTGGGTTGAGAAATAAACTCTACCTTGTCTACCTTCCAGTCTCCAGTCCCCCAAATAAGTTTCATCGGGACTGTCCTATAAATTGCTAAATTAAATACAGCTAGCATAGGCAAGAAATTCATACCCAATGTCCTATGCCCTATGCCCCATTCCCAATTCAGGCTACTTTCCCAACGCTGTGATTAGTCGCATTTTTAACAGACTCCAAAGTGTCTTGATTAAGGATAGAAGTTACCGAGACACCAGTTGGCATCAGCACTGGTGGCGGGTAATTTTAGTGACAAGTTTGGGGGTAACGGCTGTAGTTTGGGGTAGTCGGGAGTTGAAATGGTTGCAATCTTGGGAGTTAAAAGCCTATGATCAGATGTTGCGATCGCGTCCTGTAGAATCACCAGATCCGCGCATTTTAGTAGTAACAATTACCGAGGAAGACTTAGCCCAAACAAAATGG
The DNA here is from genome assembly GCF_050235535.1 of Aliinostoc sp. HNIBRCY26. Classification (GTDB taxonomy): domain Bacteria; phylum Cyanobacteriota; class Cyanobacteriia; order Cyanobacteriales; family Nostocaceae; genus Trichormus. The sequence continues at coordinate 4,594,453 of NZ_CP189852.1, read as the reverse complement.
CCGCTTCCAGATACCACTATTAACCAACTTTTAGCTAAACTAGAAACCTATCAACCCCGTGTCATTGGTCTAAATATTTACCGACCACAACAACAAAATTTAGCTCAAGGGCTAGAAAATCCCTCTAATATTATTAGCACTTGTGTATTAAGCAGTATGGGGCGGTCAGAAATTCCACCCCCTCCCAACTTTCCACCAGAAAATATTGGTTACAGTGATTTAGTTCCCGACAGTGAAGCAGATCAAATTATTCGTCGGGCGTTAGTATTTGCTGAACCAACAGACCAAAAATGTGCCACACCCTATTCCTTTGCGGCTTTAGTTGCAATTAACTATCTCGAACAAGCAGATATTCATGCCGATTTTGCCAAACACAACTTTCACCTCGGCAAAACCATCTTTCCCATTCTCTCAGCCAATGCTGGTAGTTACCAAGATATTAATGCTCGTGGGTATCAAATTCTACTCAATTATCGTCACCCCAACCACTTAGCGCGGACTGTCACCTTAACGCAAGTCCTGAAAAATCAAGTTAACCCCAATTGGGTCAAGGATAAACTAGTAATTATTGGAACAACAGCTAGCAGTGTTCACCCTGGATTATATACGCCCTACAGTGCGGCTTCACAGCAACCTGCGAGAACACCTGCTGTTTTTATCCATGCACAAATAGCTAGTCAACTCCTCAGCACAGTCTTAGATAAAAGACCATTAATTTGGTATGGGCCTGATTGGGTAGAATTAATTTGGATTGCTACTTGGTCAGGTGTTGGTAGTATTTTGGGATGGCGGCTGCGACATCCTTTATTGTTATTAGTTGTAGGTGGTACGACCTTAGCGGGTTTAGTGGGGATATGTGCGGGGTTATTTCTCCAAGCTGGATGGCTTCCCTTAATTCCTCCAGCTTTAGCTTTAATTATGAGTAGTGTGAGTGTCATGGCTTACACCACCTACAAAACACAGCAGCAAACTAAGGTAATGATGCTGCAAGTAGAAAAACAACAAGAAGCTATTGCACAATTAAATATTTTATTACAAGAAACCCAAGCAACTACAGCAACCACGGCACTTTATGACCTCCATTCTCATAGTGATGCGGCTGTTAGTAATGCGGAAAAAAATACTGGTGATTTCTTATTAGGTGGTCGCTATCAAATTACTTCTGTAATTGCGGCGGGTGGATTTGGGCGCACTTATTTAGCCCAAGACACTCAAAGACCAGGAAACCCTAGTTGTGTTGTGAAAAAATTAATGCCCGCCCGTCGAGACACTAAATTTTTACAAGTGGCGCGTCGCTTATTTAATACGGAAGCGGAAATTTTAGAAGTGTTGGGTAAACATCAACAAATTCCCACATTGTTTGCTTACTTTGAAACAGATGAGGAATTCTATTTAATTGAAGAATATATTCCTGGGCATACTTTACATGAAGAATTACCACCCACAGAGAATATCAAAAGTGAAGCATTTGTGATCGCAATGCTCAAAGAAGTTTTAGAAGTTTTGGCTTTTGTACATGAGCATCGGGTAATTCATCGAGATATCAAACCAGCTAATATTATTAGATCCGCCAAGGATAATAGATTGGTGTTAATTGATTTTGGTGCGGTGAAATTAATGCAGCCACCAAGCAGTGAGGAAACAGAATTAGCGACAGTCGCCATCGGGACTAAGGGATATGCACCACCAGAACAATTCGCTGGACATCCCCGTTTAGCTAGTGATATCTATGCTGTGGGAATGATGGGGATTCAAGCTTTAACAGGGATATCTCCCCAGGAACTGCAATTAGAACCCCACACAGGTAATGTGATGTGGAGAGAGTCCGCACAAGTAAGCGCAGAGTTAGCAGCAATTTTAGATAAAATGGTGTGTTATCATTTTGGCGATCGCTATCAATCAGCCCATGCTGTTCTCCAAGATTTAAATCACATTGCTAATTTAATCTCCACCTCAGCCTATTCTCACTAAAAATGAGCCTAATTATTTTTTGGACATAGCAAATTATCTCAGACAAATCTTGGTGTACCTCTGCGCTCATCTTGGCATACTTTGGCGTTAAGAAAAACTCAATATTCAGTGCAGTTTCAAACAACAGTAGGTACTTCAATAAGTTATCTTAAGCTGTGTATTATCTTGCTTTTTTTGCTTTATTATCAACCAAACCATAATATAAAAACATCCAATGACAAAACCATCGGAAATATTAAAATTTTTATTAACTTCTATATTAATAATTGGCATAATTTTCAGATTTACTAATTTAGATAAAAAAGTTTATTGGGGAGATGAGACATTTACCTCATTAAGAATATCTGGTTATACCTCAGTCGAATTAGAACAGGAAATAAGCCAAGATAAGATTTACACGCAACAGGATATACAAAAATATCAACTGATCAACTCTGAAAAAGGCTTAAACGATACCGTCAAAGGTTTGGCACAGGAGGAACCACAGTTTCCACCCATATATTTTGCAGCAGCTAGATTTTGGGTACATTTATTCGGAAACAGTATAGCTGTCACCCGTAGTTTATCTGCATTCATTGGAATATTCATATTTCCCTTAACTTATTGGTTATGTTTAGAATTATTTGACTCGGCATTAGTAGGGTGGATTGCTATTGCTATTATGGCTGTTTCTCCTGTGCAGGTTTTGTATGCTCAAGAAGCAAGACCTTATAGTTTGTGGATGATTACAGTTTTGCTATCAACTGCATCATTTTTAAGAGCATTAAGAGTAAAAACTCAAGTCAGTTGGGTAATTTATACAGCAACATCAGTGCTAGGTTTTTATTCTTATCTGCTAAATATTTTAGTGGTGATTAGTCATGGTATATATCTGTATATTAGAGAAAATTTTAGGTTCAGTAAAATATTTATTGCTTATCTAGTTTCAGCCTTTACTTCATTTGTGTTATTTTTACCTTGGATTGTAACGATATTTATTAACTTAAATAGTTTGCGAAAAACTTCTGATTGGGCATTAGAAGATATACCAATATCAGGGCTAACTTCTGAATGGGTAAGAAATATCAGTTATAGCTTTATGGATTTTTGGTTTTATTTTACCTATTTCCCTAAGTCACCCTTTAATATTAAATTTGCTACTTATCTCATTCCTCTGCTCTTGCTGTTAGTTGTCTACTCTTTTTATTTTATTAGCCGTAAAACTTCACCAAAAATTTGGTTACTACTTTATATCCTGATGATTTTCAATGCAATACCCTTGACATTTCCAGATTTGATGATTGGTGGATATCGTTCCATTATGGCAAGATATTTCTTTCCTTGTTATCTAGGAATTCAATTATCAGTAGCTTACTTATTTGCCAGCAAAATTCAGTCAGAGAATGGCAAATCATTACAGGCTAATATATGGAGATTGGGATTACTTAGTTTACTTATAGGTGGAATAGTATCTTGTGGTATTAGTTCTCAGATGGATACTTGGTGGAACAAAAGAACTATCTCTCATGATCATCTTCTGATAGCTGAAACAGTAAATAGAAATCATAATTCTTTGTTAATCATGGAAGCTAATAAATCCGCAGCTATATCGCTGAGTTATCGACTCAAGGCAGATACTAAATACAAATTTATCGATGGTTCAAAAATTACAGAAATCCCTGACGGTTTCAGCCATATTTTTTTGATAGAGTCTGGCTCAATTAAAGCAGAGCATCTTCAAAAACAACAAAAACTGCCAATGAAGCTAGTCTATAAAGGACGGAAAAAAAATCTCTGGGAAATATTCTAAAATATGTGAGTTACAACTCAAATTTTGGCATGATTCAGGGGCAAACAACTGCGATTGAAGGAATCTATGAAGTCTGTATTGGCGTTCCCGATGCGATTTTTGCCATTCAATACTGGGAACAGTTTGGCTATCGTATTGGGCAAATGGGTGAACTATCCCCTGGTGCAGCGTATCAATTATATGGTGTAAATTCGGCTTTACGCTCAATTCGCCTGTACCATCAGAATGCAGATCATGGTTTGATTCGCTTGATGGTGTGGCAAAATCCCACAAATCCAGGCTTGGGGTTAGCCTCAATGAAAATTAAGGGGAATCGTTGGGCTACTAGCTTAACGGCTGATGTATTAACTATTTTAAATCATGCCGAGGAAGCTAAAGCCGCAGGTCGGGCTATCCGCTACACTCCTCCATACTGGGAAGTAATTTACCAGAAAGAGAGAAAAAGCCGTCCTTTTATTGATCCTGCGGTTGGGGTGCGAGAAATGTTGTTATTGCAACCATTGACAAGACAGGTATTGTTTCAAAGGTTTGGTTACAACGTACCTAATTACGGCACAATTCAACCCGCTTGTGCTTTTCAGACTAGCCAGTTTACCCACATGGGGATGATTATTCAAGATGACAGCAAGGAAAGCCTGAAATTTTACGAAGATGTTTTGGGGTTATTGCGGGTGCGTGATGATGTGGAAACTAGCTATGAATCTTCTTTAGCTGGGAGGGATCTTTTTGATTTACAGCCAGGGGAAAAGTTTATTGTCACCGCCTTTGATGATCCTCGTTCCTCTAAATCTGACTTAATGGCGGCGCGGAGTGGCAGGTTATATGTGATTCGATTTCCCAATGCAATGAATTTAGAATCACGTTTTGAAGCTGCACAGCCTGGTAGTTTGGGGATGTCACTGTATACTTATCGAGTGCGCGGAATTGAAACCTATTGCGATCGCATCAAAGCTAGTCCTGTGCCAAAATTTACTAGTATTGTGGAAAATGAGTTTAGGGAGAAAAGTTTTTCCTTTGTCGCACCGGATGGTTATTTCTGGAATTTAGTGGAGGGATGATAAATCCAAATTCTCAATTAAAATTTAGTCACAGTTAGTTTTAATCCAGAATCTAAACGAGGAACCTTGAGATAGTCAACAGGTTCAGTTCGTTGTGGAATTTGATTGTTGCGTAACTCTTGGCATTTTTTCACAATAGCATCAGGATTTTCGAGAAATTCTAAGGGGTTTAAGGATTGACATTGTGGGTCTTGGGCGACTGAAATGGAAGTGGCAGTATTTTGCAGATTATTGCCATGATGCCACTGACTATTGATGCTGACTGGTTCTGTTAACAAAGTCGCGGCTTCATGACGTTCAGTCACAATTTCTTGGGGATTTTCTTCGTTAGCATAGGCACTGGAGCTAACTGCGATCGCACTCACAAGACAGACTAAGCTGATATAAAAGTATTTCATAAATAACCTCAGCTACCAAAAATTACAAAACCCGAATTCCCAACTTTGATTCAGTATAGTTATAACAGAAATATTTGTGACAGTCTCCTTTATTAACTTAACGCAACTGAATATTATTTTCCTGAAAATTACCAAGCAAATATCTCAGCATCTTCTAAGGTAAAACTAATTCTGTAATTAAAGCTGCATGATCAGAATTGGCATTACTTCCTGTATATGTTCTTACCACTTGAAAGTGTTTACTTACAAAGCAGTGGTCAATTGGAATATTGATTACTGGAATTAACCAATGAGGGAAATTAACATGAGTTGCAGGTCTTGGCCAGCTAGGTAAAATACCAAAACCTAAGCGAGTGTTATGTAACTTAGTTTTATTAACAAACCTCCGGTAATAAGGCGACCAAGGTGTTAAATTAAAATCTCCTGCTAAAATCAACGGCTGATTTATATTTTGAATATATTCAGCAATAGCGGCTAACTGGAGATTGCGACTATGAAAATTTGCTGGTTTGACTGGAACTAATGGATGAGTACCAATAAATGTAATTGCTTGGTTATCTATTACTAAGTTGGCTACTAAATTATGTTTAGCTTTTTTATTGAAGTTATCAGTCCTAGCATCTTGAATTGGAAACTTACTCAAAAGAGCTAACCCACCGCCTGGACTTCTAAAACTATAGGGAAAGCTGGGTTTTAACTGGGGCTGAATTATGGTAAAAGCTTGTTGATCAATCTCTAACAATAAGGCTATGTCAGCTTGGCTATCTGTAACTAAATCGACAATTTTATCTTGGGCTTGATTTTGAATATTTAAATTAAAAGATAAAATCCGTAATGGTTTATCTGTATGATTGATGATGTGTTGATTATGGGGTAAATACCAAGGCAACACTTCAACCAAATTAATGCCAAGTAATAATATAGCAGTCAGAAATAATATTTTGTGCTTCAGATATCTAATTCGCCATAAAATAAATAAAATGATACTGGCTAACAATGATAAAATAAAATATTGGTAGCGAAAATTGCTAATTAACTCTAGCGGCCAAGACCAAGCAATGTAAGGAAATAATGACAGTAATCCTAAAATAACTAAAGTAGCGATCGCCACAATTAAGGCTATGGGTTGACTCATATAATTCAAACACGTAAGTATTATCTATTAACATCAAGCACACGCCCTTGATTTTCGGATGGGCAAAGAATGATCAAAATCAATAAACGCCCTACCGGAAGGGGACAAAAAGTAGTTGAATAAGTACCAGTAACTCACCAAAAAAAATTTTGCTCATGAGAATTTGGGCTGCAACATTTGTATTTACTTCTTCTTTGCTGATATCTGGGATAGTTGATCATCCCTCAGTTTTCGCCAACAACACCAAAACACCCTCTCAGTCTCAGTTAAACAAAATCCCACAGATTGAAGTTAGTAAAGCGGAATTTGGCGTTGCCAAAATTGACTCTCAAGGCAAATTTCTCTTCACTCCTACTACAAAAGTGGTGCTAGAGGAAGGTAGTAGATATGGCTGGCGAATTCAACTGCAAAATGTTCAGGGTGAAGTCACATGGCGAGAAGTTATCCGATTACCCAAACCGCCAGAAACTTGGGCTACAGATAACGGTGAAAACTTTAAATTATCACCTGATGGTACTGAGGCGATTTCCCATCGCACCCAGTTAGCCAAAAACGGAGTGATTGAAAATTTTTGGACGATCGCACCTGGAGATCCCCCAGGTAAACATACAATTCACGTATATGTTGATAACCGTCTTGTGGGTAATTTTGAATTTGAAATTTTACCGTCGGTAAAACAGGAGGTAGGAAGAGGACAGAAAAATAGGTAGAATTCTTACCAATTTTGGATTAAAGGACTAGTGGCGTGTCAAGCCTGAAATGTTGCAATCCAAAATCCAAAAAAATTGTAGCGACTTTTAAGACAGTCGCTACATTTAATACTTGTTTCACCCATTAGAGGCAAGGATTGAACAAAAAAACAATCCAAAATCCAAAATCCAAAATCCAAAATTAGTATTATGCACTCATTCCGCTTTTACGCTGGAGAACTTCTGTTGCTTTCTCCGCAGATAGTGGCCGATGAAAATAGAAGCCTTGGACATCTTCACAATGAATAGATTTTAAAAAGTCTATTTCCTCTTGTTTTTCCACTCCTTCGGCGGTGAGTTTTAAGCCCAAACTTCTACCTAAAGTCACAATAGCTTTGACAATATGGGCAACTCTCGTATCTGTTGTTAACTCACGAATAAAAGAACTGTCAATTTTGAGGTTATGCAGTGGTAATAGTTGTAGTCTGGAGAGGGAAGAATGACCAGTACCAAAATCATCAATTGATAGATGTACCCCCATTGCTTCTAAATCGTAGAGTACCTTTTTGGTAAATTCTATATCCTCAATTGCGGTTGATTCAGTGATTTCTAACTCTAGATATTGTGGTTCTAGTCCTGTTTCTGCTAGGATTTGGGCGACTGTTTCCACTAAGTTGGGTTGGCGAAATTGTTTAGGCGATAGGTTCACAGCAATAATTAAAGGATTAAATCCGGCATCTTGCCAAGCGCGATTTTGTTGGCAAGCCGTTCTCAGTACCCATTCGCCAATCGTGACAATTAATCCGCTTTCTTCTGCTAGGGGAATAAAGACACTGGGTGCTACTATGCCCATTTCTGAATGTTGCCAGCGTAACAGTGCTTCCATACCGGTAATTCGTTCGCTGCGGAGATTAATTTGGGGTTGATAGTAAACTGTGAATTCTCCTCGTTCTAGGGCATAGCGTAAATTTTTATCCAGATTTAAAATATCGGGAGTTTTGGCACTGAGAGATGTGGTGTAAAACTGATAGTTATTTCGCCCTTCATCTTTGGCATGATATAAGGCGGTATCGGCGTGCTGAATTAAGGTTTCTGCATCGGGGCTGTGTTCATCTAATAGGGCGATGCCCAAGCTAGCACTGACGTAAAGTTCATGGCCTTCTAAATAAAATACATTCTCAAAGGCTTTTAAAATTCTCCAGGCTACCTGGGTGACTTCTTCTAAAAAGTGAATTCGCGGCAGCAGAATCGTAAATTCATCTCCTCCCCAACGGGCAACAGTATCGCCGCTTCTGAGGGAGGTTTGTAATCTTTGGGCAACACTTTGCAGCAAGCGATCGCCTAAAGTGTGTCCTAAAGTATCATTAATAATTTTAAAGCGGTCTAAGTCTAAGAAAATTACGGCTAAACTTTCGCTAGAGCGTGTGGCATTGGCGAGGGCTTTCCCTAGTAGTTCATCAAATAGCAAGCGGTTGGGTAATCCAGTCAATAAGTCATGGAGGGCTTGATAGCGGATTTTTTCTTCTACCTGCTGACGTTGCCATGCACCGCTAATACTAGCTGCCATTGTTAACAGTGCAGATTCTTCATGTTGAGACCAAATTCTTTCTTGGGTACAATCTGCTAATCCCAAGAAACCACAAAACTGCTCATCTAGGCGCAGGGGTACTAACAATAAGGATTGAATTCCGTCTCGCAGCAGTATTTCCTGTTCGTTAGTGGGGAAGTTTTTGGTAATCCCGTTAATTAGTTGTCCGTTAGATAGGACTGTATACCAACGCGATAGGGCAGGCAACTCATAAAGTTGATTTTGCCAGTGGTGTCGGGAAGTGGGCAGAGGGAAACGCGTCCATTCACATTGCAGGCTGACGGCTATTTCGCCAGTGAGGGGATGAAAATGGTTTTTAAACAGATAAGCCCGATCTACTTTTGCCGCTTCACCTAAGACAGCTAAGGCTTTGTCTACCCCAGTTTCATAATCCATTTCTCCCAGCAAGTAATTAGCTGCCCTAGCGACTGCTTCTAACAAGCGATCGCGTTGGTAAAGTTCCAGTTCCGCTTGTTTCTGCTCTGTAATATCTCTAATAATGTAAGTTCTAATTAAATCACTTTCAGCCAAAAAATGTACTGATTGTTCAAATACTTCCTGTCCAAATTGCACTTCTCGCACAAAGGAGTTAACTTTGCGGTTCTGTACCTCCGTTAATATCCCTTCGAGAATGGGGTGTTCCTTTCCCATCTCCCGGAGTCGGGGAAATTTGACTGTCGCCGCCGGATTTAGATAAGTTAAATTTCCTTCTAAATCGGTTTCAATAATGGGATTGGGAATCATCTCTGGGAAAGAAGCCAAACGCGCCAACGCTGCATCACTCGCCCCTTCAAAGTTCGGATCTACTACTAGGGTATGAAAAGGTGTGACGGGTTGGGACTGTTCGGTGAGGAAATCAGATAAATTGTCTGCATTAACTGATTCATTTAAGGCTTCTTCCGAAAGATTAGAAATCGCATAATACTTAGCTTGAGCCTGATTACTGCCAAAGTGGATAATGTCTCCGTGTCTAAGATTATGAGAGACGCATCTTTCCCCATTGACGATTAAACCATTGGTACTGCCTTGTCCTTTAAAGTTACCATCAATAATTCGGAAACCATATTGTTCAGTTCCTGGTACGGTGACGCGCAATAAAATCGCGTGTTGCCTAGAAACTGAACGAGAGTAAAGGATAATGGCGTTACTGCTATGCCTTCCTATAGAGTATGTAGCTTCGTGCAGGATAATGGTACGTTGCCCTTGCAAGTCTTGGACAACTAATAGATGACGTATTTTTTCTCTCTCGTTACCAGACATCACCCTGCCTCACACGCTCATGTCTTTAAATTTTAAAATTACAAAACTATATATAAATCTTATTTGACTACTGAATATACTGACTTTAGTAGGCAACAGGGAACAGTACGGAGTTTTGTTCAACAAGTAAATGAATTCTATAGATTACTTATATAGATTTCAATCGGTATTTAGCTGCAACTTATCGGAAAAGCTATCAGCCTGAAGTGACAACAGTCTGTGAGGAAACTGCTGTTTTTACTAATGGGACATGATGTGTCAGTAATTTACTCATTGGCTAGCTAGTTTTATCATTATTAGTTTTGTCAATCTCTTACTCTTGAACAAACCAATTCTCTACCTTTAGCAGTTGAATAATTTTCAGTTTTTTGATTCTTGCCTGATTATACACTATAAAAATAAAAGATTGAAATTATACATGGTAACTTTACGGAATTTTATTTTTCGGCAATGTTTCATAATTCACGACTTATGATTGCTAGGATAAAATGCTCTCTAAATAGTAACTATACGATAAATAAAATATCCCTATTGTAAATACTACTGGAGATAGATTTTGAAAGATTAAAACATATGAGTGTACAGACTAATATTATTTTAGATAAATGTAATTAGACTAATTTATCACTTAAGTAGTTTGTCCTTATTTTTAGCTGCAATGTAAAGTTTATTTGTAATTAATCTCACTTCAACCGTATTAATACTATTCAAAACCCAAGCTATCCTTTGACAACGAGTACAATCAACACTGAAGAAGCGAATAATCGCAATTACTTGCAGCAGTAGAAACGCTGTGAAGTTGTTGAGACTATAAATTTAGTATTTATGATATTGACTGTTAACTATTGAACATGAAACATGAGCGGTCAATAGCTACTGAAATGGAGTCGTCATTGTCTAATTTAAACGCGAAAACTGCAAGATTTATTGAGAAGTTAATAAAGTATTAATGCAGTCAAGAATACTGCCATTGCGGTTAGTAAGTAGAGGTGTAGGTACAGTTGTCTTGGAGATTAAAAAGGACTATAAAGTACAGAAAAATATAACCCATTTTCTTGCCAAGTGTTGGTTTGGGAGTCAACGGATACAAGAGGGATACCCCAATCTAGACGTGCAGTGAAGCGATCGCCTTGAAACCAACGCAAGCCCAACCCAACTGATGCTAAGGTATTAGGATCAGGATTGCTGCGGGAATTATTCCAAGCTACCCCCAAATCAGCAAAAGGTACGATTTGCAACCCACCACGGGATTGAGAAAAACGTAAAATAGGTATTTGCACTTCTGCGGAGGCAAAAGCACCATTATCAGACAGCAGAAAATCTTGACGATAACCCCGCACACTATCAAGTCCACCGACACCAAACTGTTCTAAGGGTAACAAGGTGCGAGATGCTAACTGTGTATTGGCACGTACTATGAATAAGGTGTCTGGTGCTAGTAACCTGGCCCATTGTGCTTGTCCCTGCCAAGAGAAAAATCGGCTATCAGGAGCATCTTGATTAACGGTGGCATTAAATGCACCTATACCGAGATTAAACTGCGATCGCAAAGCAATGACTTGGCGATTATTGCGAGTCGTCCATTCTTGGAAAAAGCGTAACGCAGATATGCGCGTACTGCCGTCATCATCAGCACCCAAGGAAGGGAAGGGTATTCTAGCACCATCTATATAGGTAGCTTCACTTTCCCGCCGTGAGGCTGTCAGTCCCACAGCTAATTCTTGGGTAGGAGTTTGTATGAGGGGTTGACGGAACGTCAATTCATAGTAACGAGAAGCCGATTCAATATCGAGAATATTGAAAGGTTCTTCAATGACATTACTAGCGGAAGTCCCCACACTGAAACTGATGGTGCCGTTGCGGGGATTGATTGGTAAAGTGTAGTTGAAATCAAAAGTGTCACTACCATCGGTATTGGCATAAGCTAAACTTAAACCATCTCCTAAACCCAATAGATTCGCTTCGTTAACTTGTAAGCGACGGCGAAAACTACCCACACTGGGGGAACGACCATTATCTAGGGCGATTTGAGTATTAAAAGTTCTGGCTTCCTTGATTTGCACTTGTAATAAACTCGTTCCTGGACGCGCCCCAGCTGATAAATCCGCCGACAAATTGGCAATTAAGGGATTGAGTTGTAGGATTTGCAGTGCTTCAAGTAACTTGTCTCGATTTAAGGGGGGTTGAGTGGCGATCGCTAACCGACTGCGGACATAATTAGGATTGAGTCGTCTGGTTCCAGTCACCTGAATATCTTCTAATCTCCCCTCCACCACCTGAATTTTAATCACACCAGATTTAATGGCTTGGGGTGGAATGTAAGCACCAGAGGTAATGTAACCGTTGTTGACATATAATTCGGTGATTTTCGTCCGCGCCTGAAATAGTTCGGCTAAGGTAATAGGTCTGTTGGTAAATTCAGCCGTCACCTTGGCTAACTCTTCTGGGCTAAACACAGTGCTACCAACCACCTCAAACCTTTCTACTGTAATAGTTTGAACAGTATTTACTGGTGGGGGTTGTGGCGGTTGCGTGTTGGGGGTAGGTTGGAGTAGTTGATCTGGTGATGGTAAAGGCTGTATGGGTTGGGTAGGAGGTAAATTAGGAGACACAGGTGGTTGAACATCCTGTGGAGGTGGTAACTGTTGTGACAAAAGTAACTCATCCCCAACCGGATAACTAAAAGATTGCGGAAGTCCCAAAGGTAGATTGTTTCCCTGATGATTTTGGAGAATCGTAGCTGATGGTACATTTTCAACAGCTTGCGCCTTCATCACCGGTAAATCCATACCGCTAAGTAATGCCAAGATACTTAGAGTCAACCCTGATACTGTAAATGTTGGGGGCATTGATCATCATGCTACTAGAGTCTTTTGCCAAAGATACAACAAAATGTCCGTAAGACCAAGCTTTAGTCAATAGTCATTAGTTATTAGTCATTAGTTATTAGTTATTAGTCATTACTCATTACTCATTACTCATTACTCATTACTCATTAGTCATTAGTCATTACTCATTAGTCAATAGTCATTACTCATTACTTATTACTCATTACTCATTACTCAGCACTCAGCACTCATTACTCTCTCAAGCTGCTAATTGGCTCTTACAAAACTCTGAATACGATGAAAAATCTCTTCTATCTCTAGAATTAACTCAGTAATACCTCTATATTCTTGCTTTTGAGCTAGTTGTTCTATTTGGTCAACAGCTGCATACATAGTTGTAGCACCTACATTGGCACTGGCACCTTTAATGTGGTGAGCTTGTTGAGCTAATTGATGAAAATCATTAGTAGTAATCGCTAGTTTTATTAACTCTAAACGGGACTCGGTATCTTCAACAAACAACTGTAGGAGGTTCAGAGAAAAGTCATGATCATTGTCAGAAATTTGCTGTAATTGCTGCCAATCAATTGGGATGTTATCTGTATCAATTTTTGGAGTTTTATCATCTGTCTGCTCTAATATTTGTTGCTTGCTGTTTGATAATAAAACCTGACTCCAATGTTCTAATACTAACGCCAAATTTTCTTTAATCACAGGCTTACTTAAATAATCATCCATGCCGGCATCTAGACACATTTGTCTATCTTCTTTCATAGCATTAGCAGTCATGGCAATGATTACAGGACGACGATGATTAGCAAAGGCACTCTCTGGACGACGATGAATTTCTCTGGTAGTTTCTAAACCGTCGAGGACTGGCATTTGACAATCCATTAAAATCAAATCATAAGGCATTATTTCTAATAATTGTAAAACTTCTTGGCCATTCGCCGCCACATCAGCATTGTAACCGAGACTTTGAAGTTGTTTTAATGCTACTTTCTGATTAACTAAATTATCCTCAGCTAGTAAAATTTTCACTTTCAAGGAACTTGTAGCACAATGATTGTTTTTTTGGTCTGTGTTGTTTATTTCTGGCTGCTGGTTGATAACTTTCAAATCTTGTCGTAAAACTCCATCTTTATTTCCTAATACCTTCATAATTATGTCAAAGAGTCGAGACGCTTTCACCGGTTTAACTAAATAAGCAGCAAAACCGATGTTTAACGCCTGATTTACTTCTTCTCGTTGATTAGTAGAAGTGAGCATAATTAAAGGTGTTTCAGCAATAGCTAAGTTGGCCTTAATTTGTTTCCCCAAATCCAGACCATCTACATAGGGCATCTGCATATCAATTAAGACCACATCATAAGGTTTGTTTTGTTGACAAGCTGCTATCATAGCCTTCATGGCAGCATCAGCACTCTCAGCTTGATCTACCTGCATTCCCCATCGGATAGCTTGATGGCAAATAATCTTACGATTGGTGGCATTATCATCAACGACTAATAAGCAGCGATCGCTCAATACAGGGTATTCATCAATACTAATAACAGGCTCTTGTTGCTGAGTGAAAGGAATCTCAAACCAAAATTTGGAACCCTCACCTAACTGACTTTCTACGCCAATTTCTCCTCCCATGAGGTTTACTAATTGCTTGCAGATAGCTAATCCCAAACCGGTGCCACCATACTGACGAGTATTAGAAGCATCAACTTGAGTAAATGGAGTAAACAATTTTCGTTGGTTTTCTTCGGTGATGCCAATACCAGTATCTGTAATCGTAAAGTAAATATTAGCTTTAGTAGCTGTTTGTAATGGAGTTTCATGCACCATAGGTGAGCGCAATTGTGCGCGTATTATTACCTCTCCTGTGCTAGTAAATTTAATAGCGTTACCAACTAAGTTCATTAAGATTTGTCGCAGACGACCCGCATCTCCTTGTAGGTAAATAGGAACATTAGATTCAATCAGAGCAGCAATTTCTAACCCTTTTTTATGAGCTTGAGGAGCTAATAAATTTAATACTTCTTCTAAACAGACAGATACATCAAAATTAAGATTTTCTAAAACCATTTCTCCTGATTCAAGTTTGGATAAATCTAAAATTTCGTTAATTAGACTTAAAAGCGCATCACCGCTAATACGAATTGTCTCCATAAAATCTTGCTGTTCCTGGTTAAGAGGAGTTTCTAACATCAGGCCAGTCATCCCTAAGACAGCATTCATAGGAGTGCGAATTTCATGACTCATATTAGCTAAAAATGCACTTTTAGCTTGCGATGCTAATTCTGCTTGACTACGAGCCAGTTCTAGTTCTTTGCGCTGCATAACTTCTGCTTCTAGCAGTTGAGCTTGAGCCAAGGCTATGCCTATTTGATTGGCTAACTCTCGCAAAAGTTCTATTTCCCAGTTAGTCCATTGACGTGGTTGACTACATTGATGAGCAACTAGCAGTCCCCAGAGTTCATGTTTATAAATAATAGGAACAACAAGATTAGCTTTGACAGCGAATTTTTGTAATAATTCAACGTGACAAGCTCGTATATTAGCCTGCTCAATGTTTTCAATAGTGCTTATTTGTCCTTGGCGATATTTTTGAATATGACTTTCGGCAAAACAAGGGTCAATAATTTTTTCTCCCTTAACCTTGGGAAAGTTTGGTAGTACAGCTTCTTGAACTGCAATTATAGAACCATCTATTTCTAAACGTAAAATTAATATCCGGTCTGCTTGAAGTACCTGTTGCACCTCTTTAACGCTAATTTCGAGAATTTCTTCAATTTGTAAAGACTCACGAATTTTTAGTGCTACATTAGCTAGTAATTGCGATCGCCTGTATTGTCTTTGTAATTCTTGTTCTGATTGCTTACGTTGAATAAACTGACCCACCTGTTGACCGATGGAGTTCATGATTTTCACTAAATCTGGGTCATATTGCTGAATTTTGTGACTAAAGCAAGTAATCACACCCAAAACTTTCTGCCCATTACGAATGGGAAAACCAAAAGCACCATGCAGTCCAACTTGTGCTGCCATCTCATGTCGCAAAAAGCTGTCATCATCAACAACATCCACTAGCCAAATAGGTTCCCTACTACTCCAAACTCGGCCGGGTAGTCCCATCTCGGAGGGAAATGTGATTTTCTGAGTTAGTGTTTTGAACTCTTCGATATCCAAAGTTGGTTGATGCCACATTTCCGAAAAAGTCAGTATATTAGTCTGCTCATTTACTAGCCACATTTCACTCACATCCCATACCAAACTCTGGCCAATAGCTTGCAGAATTTGGGGAGTGGCCTCGGCAACTGTAGGAGACTCTGCTAGGATGCGATTGATGACGTATTGTGCGGTTAAATGCTGTTCTGCACGCTTACGTTCCGTAATATCAATGCCTGTAGCAATAATGTATTCTACTGATCCTTCGTTGTCTTGAAGAATCGTATTCGACCAAGAAATCAGGCGCAGGCTACCATCTTTAGTTCTCCAGTAGTTTTCATAGTTGGGCGTAAGATGACCGACTCTTAACTGCTCAAAAATTGCTTTGATTGGCTCTATTTCTTCAGGAATTAAAAATAAATTCCAGAAATATCTATCCCTAACTTCATCGAATGAGTAACCAGTTATTTGCTCACAAGCTTGATTAAATCGAACAATTTTTCCTTGTGCATTGACGACTATGACTAAGGCACTGACTGTATCTAAGACTGCTGAAATAAAATTTCGCTCTTCATGAAGTGTATCTTCTACAGTCTTTCGCTGGGTAAATTCACAAGAAATCAAATAGTAAATGATCGCCAAAATCAAAAAACTGGCACCAATGGCGATCGCTATTTGCAATATTTTCTGATATGCACTATCTTGGACAATCTGTGATTGACGTTGTAGTTCTGCTTTTTCTTTTTGTTTCATCTCATGGATAACCTTACGAAGATCATCCATAAGGTTTTTTCCCTGATCGGTCAAAATAAATTGTAATGCAGCATCAAATCCCTTGTTTTGGCGTAATTCTATGCTGTGCTTGAGTTCATTCAGCTTGGCTAATACTAAGGTTCTTAGTAATTTGAGGTTTTGTTTTTGAGATTGATCAGATATTAAATTTCTCAAATTTTCCATTTCTGGTTGCACTTCTGTAAGTGCTTCCTGATAGGATTGCAGATAACTTTCTTTGCCAGTGAGAATATAACCCCGTTGCCCAGTTTCAGCATCTTTGATTTTAGATAGTAATTCCTCTAAGGTATTGATTGTCTCTTGAGTTGTGATAACTTGGTTACTACTATTAATTAAAGCTATTGTATTCTGATAATGAACTAAGCCAATCAGAATTAAAATTATCGATGCTAAACCAAAGCCACCAGCAACTCTTTGAAAAAAATGTTTACGTATCTTTTCTACCTGTTTACGTCCATTATTTACAAGTGCTAAATTCGCTAAATTACGCCGCATCTCCATTTGTTTAATGACTTGGCGACCGATAATTTTTAAAGCTTCAACCTGTTGCGGAGTTAAATTTCTCGGTACATAGTCAATAACGCAAAGCGTTCCCAAAGCGTAGCCTTCAGGATTGGTTAGAGGTACACCAGCATAAAAGCGAATATGAGGATCAGAAGTAACTAATGGATTTGTGGCAAACCTTTCATCAGCTGTAGCATCAGGGACAGTAAAAACGTCAGATTGAAGAATTGCATGGGCGCAAAAGGCAATATCTCTCGGTGTTTCTAGTGCATCTAGTCCAACTTTTGATTTAAACCATTGCCGATTTCGATCAACTAAACTGACCAAAGCAACGGGTGTTCCACAAATATATGATGCTAAACTTGTGAGGTCATCAAATGCCGCTTCCGATGGAGTATCAAGAATTTTATACTCTAAAAGTGCTTCAATTCTTTGCGCTTCGTTTTCAGGTAATGGTGCCGTCATTTTTAATATATTTTTATAGTAGAAATTATCTTTAAAATATGCAATTAATTAAATTTAGTAAGACTTATTTATTGATAAACAATAACAATTTTCTGCTATTTGTTTATAATCTAAACTATCAGCCAGAATTGACATAATTTTTAACCCACGTCCCCGTTCTTGATGATTTTCCTCAAACTCTGATAATTCTTGTAATTGACGTTCTAAATCAAAGGGTTTACCCTGAGAAAGTATACGTATTTGTATAGATTTTTCAGAGCGATAAGCTTCTATATTAATCAGAGTTTCTACGGATAAACCTTGATGGGCGTGTTCCACAATATTAGTAAAGCCTTCTATTAGTAAAGTTTGACATTGCCACCAAATTTCTTGTGTGATTACGGGTGGTTGATTAAGTTGCTCAAACCAAGACAATACAGACGATAAAGCCGTAATATCTGTATTGATTGTTAGGAATATTTTATGTTCCACTGGTTATGTATTCAAATATTTATTTTCATCATAATTGAAATCATTTAATTTAATTTACGTATATATACTATACATTTATCTGCAAATTATATGTACTTTAAAATTAAAGGAATATTTAATTATAGTAGTGTTGAATGTTCTTGATTTATGAGAAAAATTTTAATTATTGATGATGACCCAATTGTTAGAGCAGCCTTAAACAGAACGCTACAAAAACAGGGTTATGAAACTACTGTTGCCAGTAACGGAGAGGAAGGAATTGCTAAAGCTCAATTATTGCGTCCCGCTTTAATTATCTGTGATTGGATGATGTCACAGTTAGATGGTTTAGAAGTGTGTCGCCAAATTAAAGCCAATCCAGAACTAGCTACTACTTTTTTTATTTTGCTCACAGCTAAAGGTGCAGCTCCAGGGGAAGAAGAAGATAGAGTTAGGGGATTAGATGCTGGAGCCGATGAGTTTATTTCTAAACCAATAGAAATGAGCGAATTAAAGGCGCGAGTCAGAGCAGGACTGAGACTATATCAATTAAATCAAGATTTACAAAGCCAAAAACAAGCCTTGGAAATACTCAACCAAGATTTACAAACCCAAAAGCAAATTTTAGAAACAGAATTAGCTGAGGCGGCTGATTATGTGCGTTCGCTCTTACCATCTCCACTTGAAGGTGCAGTCACTACAGAAACATTGTTTGTCCCTTCAGCCCAGTTAGGGGGTGATTGTTTCGATTACTATTGGCTTGATGATGAGCATTTAGCAATTTATTTGTTAGATGTATCAGGACATGGCGTGGGTTCTGCCTTATTATCTGTATCTGTATTGAATATTTTGCGATCGCAATCCCTAAGCAATACTAATTTTTACCAACCTAAAGAAGTTCTTAAAGCTCTCAATCAAGCTTTTCAAATGAATAACCACGGTGATAAATACTTCACAATTTGGTATGGAGTTTATCACCGTGTCAAACGTCAATTGATTTATGCTAATGCTGGACATCCTCCAGCTTTACTCATATCCGGTACATCAAAAACTACCCATCAGGTTAAAAAACTTAGCTCTTTCGATTTGCCAATAGGTTTTTTGCCTGATGTTCACTTTGAAGATGCTGTATTTGAGGTTGAAGAAAATAGTACCTTATACATCTTTAGTGATGGAGTTTATGAAATTAATCAACCAGATGGCAGAATTTGGAGCTTTGATGATTTTCTCGACTTACTAATAGAATATAGCAATGTCAACAAATGTTATCTAAAACAAGTTCTAGAACACATTATGAATTTAAATCATCAAGAGAAGTTGGAAGATGATTTTTCTTTGTTAAAATTTCTGTTTAGTTAAGGTAACTTCTAAAATATCTGTTTTATTCTGTTACCGCCAAAAGTTGACGATGAAAATCATCTTGATCTAAAAAAACTTGAAAAACTCTATCCATTTTAGTAAGTTCAAATAACATTCTCACTTGGTCATTGATAGAGCATACAAAAAGTTTGGCATTAGAATTGCGTACTAGTTGCATTGCCGATACTAAAGAGCCTAAACCAGAACTATCTATAAATTTAACCTGTTTCATATCAATCAATAAAATTTCTATGCCATTCTCTAAAACCTCACTAATTTCACGACGCAACTGATTACCTCTAATACCATCTAAAATTCCCGCAGGTTCGATTACTTTGAATGTAAAACTCATGTTGGATTTACCAAGTATTTAATATTTGTATTTCACTATTTTGGCACTATTCTGCTATAACGGCAAGTAGACAATCAATTTCATCAAAAACAACTCAATTTATTTGATTAGTTGAGTATTTCTTTTTGCTCGACAAAGCATGAAAGAAGCTGGCATTAACCCATTGTCTAGCGATTTCAAATGCTTCAAAATAACCGTCTTTTTGTCCTAACTCCCGCGCCCAAAATCTAGATAAAACAAGGATAGCATCAAGCTGCATAAAAGCTTTGTTACTCTCTGATTCATAACAACCAATAGCAGCAATTTTTTCTTCAATGACTTCAGTAATATCTACGAAAAAGTTAGGTTCAAACCCACGTAAAAATACGGGAGGTGCAGAATACCACAGAGGAATGTTTCTGCGCGTAGCTACATTAGAAACTGCGATCGCACACACTTCATGATCTCTGTGTCCATATTTTTCCGGTTGTGGTGCGTGAGTAATAATTAAATCAGGTTGCCAACGGTTAATAGCATCTTCTGTGACTTTAATAACTGTTTGTGTTGAAAAAACACACTCTTCCAGAGCATAAAATTCATAACTTGCTCCGATGATTTTACCAGCGTCTTCTGCCTCTTGATGGCGTGTACCTTTAATAGATGAACTAGAAAGATTACCCTCAGTCAAAATCAGACAACGAATGTGCCATCCTGCTTGAGACATTAAACGTAAAGTGCCAGCAGCAGGTAAAACTTCATCATCAGCATGAGCGTAAATAGTTAAGACAGTCTGCTGACTGCCATTGTTTAAGTTTAAATCAGTGTTCATAGTTATTTTTTGCTTCTATCTAAAAGTTAATATCTTGCTTTTATCGGAAAAAGATAGGTTCAAAACCGGACTTGCGTCCCGCTACGCTAACGCCCCTGGTGGGCGAAAAAATCCTTGTTTCCCAAGGTAGGCTTCGCCGTGAGCGTCAGCCGAACGGTAAAAACCCCACCCCTTGTGGGTGGCTGAATTAATTGCGAATTGCGAATTGCGAATTGCGAATTGGTTTTATTCTTTTGTAGGTTGCCAAAAAGACGCACGTATAATCACCCATAAAAGCAGCAAGTTATAAATAGCCCACACACTATTAAGTACGTGAACCCAAGGATTGTTAAGGTGTCCGGTAGCGAAGCGGAAAATGCTCCAAAGTATGCCTAAGATAGTTAAGACAAATACAAGTAATTGCGGCCAAACCAACTGGAGATAGATACCTGCTTGTCTTTGCTTGGGTGTAACTTGAAAATTAATTTTTTGTCCTGTAAAGACGCTCCAAACAGCTTGAATTAACAGGGGAAATAGAGCGATCGCATATTGTTCAGAACGCCAAACTTCACTAGCCGGAATACCCCAAGTAGCGGCTAAAAATGTCAAGCGATTAATCATAAACGCAGGGAAGAAGTGTAGAGCAAAATCAGCCCCATAACTTTTAACCGGAACAATATCTGTGAAAAAATAAATAATTGGGCAAGAAATAAAAATTAAAGTCGCAAAACCAGAAAAATAACTATACATCGTCTTAAAGTATTGCAGACGTTGCCAAAATGTTAACCCTGGTTTCATCAAAGGATTTTCTCTGAGTAGCACTTGGATAGTTCCTTGCGCCCAACGTAAACGCTGTTTCAGAGTAGAACTGAGGTCATCTGGTGCTAAACCTTCTGCTAATAACTCATTGTGATAAACAGATTTCCAACCAGCACCATGTAGACGCATAGCTGTGTTCATATCTTCTGTAATACTGTTGCTGGATACGCCACCTACTAACTGAAACTCATCTAACCGTTTTTCATCTTTGGCAAAATCATCAGCAAAATATTGTAGTCCCACATTAATCAATGCTTCCCGGCGCAGAATGGCATTTGTCCCTGTATAAAAAGCGGCATTCATGCCATCTTTGCCTTGTTGTAGCGGCCCATAAAATAAACTTGCTCGATGTCCAAAGGGGTCGCCTGTAGGAATGTTATAAAAATCTTGTGGTGTTTGTACAAAAGCAATCCGATTCTGCTCATATTTACCTGTGAAAAGATTATAGGTGTAAAAATATGGCAAAACTCGTTTGAGAAATTGTGGTTTGGGTATATGGTCGGCATCTAAAGTTAAAATAAATTCTCCAGAGGTTTCTCCAGAGAAAATCGCATAATTAAGATTGCCTGCTTTAGCATGGTGAGGTACGCCGACAGGTTTTGGTCGAGCAATGTAACGAAATCGAGCCAATTCAACTAATTCTAGTTCTTTTTGAGCGATAGCTGCTTCTAACGCTTGCTTTTCAGTTTTGAGACGTTCAGCAATACTTTGATGAGTGGGAGGTAGCCAAAGAATCAACTCTCGCAGACTTCGCACAACCGAGCCGACACTCTGATCTTCCCAATTGTCAACTTGTTCTGATTCTTGTAACCACTGTTCAGCAGCTTGAGTATTAGATGTGAGATTTTCTAATTGTTGCAGACGTTTTACTAAACCAGAACGTTCTGCATCTATTTTATTAGCCTCTTGTTGTAATAGTGGTGATTGTAAATCTGCAATACATAACCTTTCTGTCATGCTTCTCATGGCCGCCGAGTTACCATCATCCAGTACATAGACTCGCAATTTATTTGCCGGGTAATCTATTGCTAAAGCCGCCTGAGCCGTTTTTTCTACAATTTCCGGTGGCTCATTGTAACAAGTAATAAATACATCTAAACTAGGCCAGTCAACTTGAGGTAAGGGTGGAGTCATTTGGTCGAGTGACTTAATCTGCCTTACTAAAGGTCGCCACAACCCAATGACAAACATTAAACCACCGCAATAGCTATATATTTCTGCTAATAGTAATGGAATCGAAAGCCACAGTACATCAAAATTAATTGAATGAGTAATTCGCCATTGCAAATACCAAAGACCAAAAATTAAATTGATTTCTGCTAGGTAGCGAAATAATAAAGTTCTTTTTTTTAATCTGGAACGGCTATTGCCGGAAAAATTTGGGGAATTACCAATAGATATAGATGCCATTGTATAGGAATCCGACTTGATTATTAACGGGCAACAGGGAACAGGGAACAGGGAACAAAAGTGTACGGAGTTTTTTTCAGAAATCAAATATGAGTCCTATATTACTTACCTCCTCACACTATTTCCCAGCATCGTATTGACTTCAAATTCATTATTCCCTAATGCAATTGATAACTAACGACCTCAATAGCGAAAGTGCTGCTATTTTGAAACTCTCAAATTTTCACTACTAGAAATCCAGTAACTGCCATGAGTGTCAGTAATTAACCTAGCTGTTGATTTAGGGATGCTTGGTAAACCGCGACCAGAATTGCCTTGCGCCACAGCTTCCCACCAAGGAGATTTGATGGCAGTAGGACGAATTAAGGGTTGGTGATTCATCACTGTGTACAGCAAAGACTGTAATATCATGCTGTTGGTGCTGCCTGTAAAACCAATGGCTGTTTTACCTGTGGTTTCGTAAAAGCCTTCGTAAAAGCCTGTCAGTGGGTTATATAAATCAGTTGTGGCTGGGAATAGCTTCTGGCTATATTGATTGTCTGGAAACAAGGCATGATAGGCAAAAGCTACGGCTGTACTTACGATTCGCGCTTGAGGTACAGCTTGACCATCATCGCCTAAAGCCACCCAAGGCTCACCTTTGCCAGTAATGGCACTGTGGATAGTGTAAGGCTTGCGGTCTATGAGGGTAGTAGCTGAGGCTGTCAGAGTTCCGCTACGGCGGTAACGTTCGGCTTGTGCTTGGAAAACAGGTTCAAAGAGCGATCGCATTTTTGGATCTAAGCCAAATTCCAAAGCATAAACTAAGAAGGGATTGCTGACTGTATATTGATTAATCTGGGAATTTGTATCAGTTCGCTGACGCTGGGTAGGAACTTTCACCCCTTCTACTAACGCAGTTTGATATTCACCCCCAACAGCCGAACCTTCAACATCAAAGCCCCACAGTTGAAAAGCACGCGCCGCATATTCTTCATAACCTAAGCGAGTTTCCGGGTTAACACGGGTAAGGGTACGCCCTGCTTGATCTTTGGTGACAGTAGCACTAGATAAAATCCCATCCCTTACTACCCGCAGATATGACCAATCTAGGACAATTTGATCAACTGCTTTGGTGTACTCTGGATGATAGCTTTTTAAGTTGTACAAGGCCGCTAGCAGCCTACCTAAATCAAGGGCAGACCAACCATTACCTTGAGGAACAGGATTTCCACCATAATCTATTGCTTGGAGCGATCGCGTATTGTAACCCCGATTGGGCAATTCGCCAGCAAATAAGGGTAGTTTACCTAACGCTGCTAACAAATGGCGAGTGCGTTGATCGAATTGTTGAGCAGAGATAATCTCAAGCGATCGCGCGGCGTGTAATGCTGCTAGATAATCTCCTAATCCCCAAAGAGTTGCCCCTTTAAAGTCGCTGCGATCGTCTATCAGTCCACTGTTAGAATGATAATTCGCTTGAAAATACCTCCATGCTGCTTCTGCATAACGTCGTTCAACTACTGTTAAGGGTCGAGTTAGTTGCAGGTGAGAAGATGAATCTGGACTAGCAACTGGGGGAATGGGTGCAACCGCTACCTCAGCAGTATCCGTAGGGGTTTTAGTCGGAGTGCTAGAAGTTGGTGGAGTTGTGGGTGTCGCCGCCGGAGTATTGTTACTAGGCGGTTGAATGGGTGTAGTGGTAGCAGCAGAGGCAATTAAAGGGCGATTCCCTCTAGCTTTGTAGTATAAAATTTCTAAAATTAGCCCATTGGTATTACCTGTTAAAGCTTTATTTGGTTGTTTTGATTCCTCATAAATGCCTGCATAGTAACCATCATCATTAGGACTACGCAGATCCTTGACAGCATCAACAAGTTTTTGAGCATAAGCATTATCTGGAAACAGATAACGCCAACCAAAAGCCGCTTTTGTACTAATACTGCGAAACTGAGGGTAAGGTTTGTTTTCGTCGGTAATTGTTGCCCAGTTGTTACCGTTAGCGTAAACAGTGTTGTAGAGAAAATAGGGTGCTTGGTCAATATTATCTTCTGTAACTGCTGTCAATTGACCTGTAGTATCGTAACGTCGTTTCTGCACATCCAATACCTTAGCAGCGAAATCTGCTAATTCACCTTGCAAACCAAATTCGATACCATCAAGGATGTAAGACTCACTGACAACGTAATTATTCGCGTTAGTGCTTTGAAAATCGCGGGTATCAACGGGAATTTGCACACCGTTAATCTCAACCATTTTATATGGTTCCAAAGCCAAA
Organism: Aliinostoc sp. HNIBRCY26; assembly: GCF_050235535.1. Taxonomy (GTDB): domain Bacteria; phylum Cyanobacteriota; class Cyanobacteriia; order Cyanobacteriales; family Nostocaceae; genus Trichormus. The sequence goes on along the minus strand of NZ_CP189852.1, from coordinate 4,569,383 downwards.
GCTTTGGGTGCAGAGAAACCCCAAAGTTGATAACCTCTAACGCCATATTCCTCGTAACCGAGTCGCCCTTCTTGCACTAGCAAGGTTTTGTTATCTGGAAGAACTGTAGCACCAAAAAGTTGTTCATCTTTGAGCGATCGCCCTACCTGCCACTTAGCTACAATTCCTTTGAGCCAATCATTATACTGTGGGTGACAAGTGCGAATCACATCAAACGCCGCCAGTATGCGACCTATATCTAAAGCCGACCAGCCAATCCCTCTTGTCGTTGGATTGTTACCATAATCAACCATCTGTGCGGTCGCGGCGTTATAGACTTTATTCGGTAAGGCATCCTCAAACAATTTCAGGCTACCTATAGTCGTCAAAAACTTATTGAGACGAGCATCAAAGTCTGCTTGATCTGTCAGATTCAACCATCGCGCTGCATTCAATGCCATCAAGTAATTACCCATATCCCAAAGCGTACCCGAAGGATAACCGCCGGTGGAGTTGGTAAATCCTGTTGCTGGCTGATAATTTTTGACAAAATACTGCCAAGCCGCACGAGCATAAGTTTGTTCTTCAGGCGTAAGCGGGGCAGTAATATTACTACAACTATTAGATTGGGATAAGACTGGTGTGGGAATGTAAAACAATAATTGCAGTAATGTCCCAATTAAGAACAATGCAATCCATCTCAGCAGCTTTTTTTGATGGTGCTTGAATAGCATAAAAGAAAGAGTTAAGGAAGTCTTTGGGCGATCGCACAGATGAGTGATGCTAGTGCATGATATCTGAAAAAACTCGGAACATCAGGGTGAATTACACGGAAATTTTTTAAGGTTGGTCTTGCATGAGTTACAAATAGAATTATGGTAAGTTGTTATGCGTAATAATTATTTATAATTTTTTCAAGAAAGAGAAAAGAAAACTTCTGATCCCAAACGTCTTAATCCTGCAAATTAGAAAATCATCAAACCGAATGGCTATGAGAAAATAGAGAAGCCGCACATTTTTCTGAGTTTTATGATGACAGTAGACCTATTTTCCACTCTAAAAAGCTTGCCTCGCACAGAAAAATTGAAAGTTATGCAGTTTTTGATTGCGGAGTTAGCCAGAGAAGAAGAGCCAACCTTACAAGATGGAGCAACATACTCTGTTTGGTCGCCTCTCAATTCACATGAAGCAGCTCACAAACTAGGTCAACTGTTGGAATCGGATCAAACATTTTAAAATGCTTAACGTCCAGCGATTTCAATTTACACAAGGGTTTGATACCTTCGGTGTTCCTGATGCACTGCCTCTGTTACCGCTATCTATGTTTGTTTTTATCGTTCACAGCTTGCGTTTGAAGTCCGTCCGCAAACCTAAAACTGTAGCAAAAAGCTTATCTATCCGTGCTGCTGTAGCTAATGATCGCGCTTGGTCAGCATTTCAAAAGCTAGCGAAGTCCTGCCCAAACAGTAAGGGGTTTGCCGACTTGCTTATACAATAAGCTTTCTAAAATTACACCATTATTATTTGCGGTCAGAGACTTATTCGGCTGACGCAGAGATTCATAAAAGCCGTTGTACCAACCGTCTTTAGACTTGAGGTTAGTTTGCACAAAATCAAATAATTGACGAGTGTAAGCAGTATTATAAAGTACGTGCCAGCCAACCGCAGCTTTAGCACTGAGAAAGCGTAAATTATTATGCTGTTCTTGGGTATCGGTAATTGTTGCCCAAGGTTTGCCGTTCACAAACAAGCTGTTATAAACAAAGTAAGGCGGACGGTCTAAATTGTCTTCTGTCAGGGCAGTTAATTCTTTTGTTGCTTGATAACGAGCCGCTTGAGCAGCTAAAATCCTATCTGCATAAGCTTTAGGTAATGCCTGAAACCCTGTTTCCATGCCATCGAGAATATAAGGTTCGCTGAGAACGTAGTTATTTGCACCTGAGTTTTTAGCATCGCGGCGGTCATAGGGGACTCCCTGACCGTAGAGATTGACAAAGGCGGTATTAGATTTATAGTCTAAGGCTTGCTTGACATCTAATCCCCAGAGTTTTAAACCGTAGGCTGCATAATTCTCATAACCCAAGCGGCCTTCCTGGTTATATTGTTCTTTCCCTTGCACAACAGCTGTACCATACATCTGTCCGTTTTTGGTGAGGCGTTTGACTTGCCAATGCTGCCAAACCTTCTGCACAGGCGATCGCATTTTAGGATACTTGGCTTCGACAATCTTCAGCCATAATGCCATGCGTCCTAAATCAATGGCTGACCAACCGATTTCTTCTCGTTGATCTAATTGTCCGTAATTAACAGGGGTCAGGGTTTTACTGTTGTAGACTTTGTTGGGTAGTTCCCCTTTGTATAAAGATAATGATGCTAGAGTTCGTAACATCTTAGTCAGCTTTGCTTCAAATTCTGCCCCTGAGATAATATTCAACTCTCTAGCACTTACTAAAGCGGCGATCGCGGCGGCTTGATCCCACATAGTCACAGAAGCAAAACCATCAACAGAATTAACTAAGCCAGTTTGATCATTCCAGTTACGTTGGAAATATGACCAAGCCTGACGCGCAGTTGCCATCTCTACTGCATCTAGTTTGCCGACTCCAGGGGCTACATAAGGTGCTTTACTAATTGTCAGTTCACTCGGAGGAATGGCTTTCCCTGGTAAAATTACGGATTGAGCATCAAGCTTTGCTACTTTTTGCGCTTGAGTTTCCACCTTGGGGATAGGGGAATCAGATTTTGATATTGCTGGCGTTTGGGTATTCAGAGAGATTTGTTCAGACCAAAAATTTAAAGTGGCGATCGCAATTATTGCAGTAACCACCCCTCCCACAGAAGCTAACACGGACAAGCCTTTTGGCGGTGGTTGAAAATCAGAATCCATGTGGTGAAAAGCCTTATTTTAAAATCAGTTTTGTTTTAAAATCCTTAACAAATTTATCTTTCCCAACTTCCAAAGCTAACTAACAAACAACCGTGCTTAAAACTTGACCCGTAACTGTCCTGTGAAAGAGTCACCACCGTAAGCACTTCCTCCTGTATCTTGTTTACGCACATTACTAAAGTTATAACCAAGGTCAGCTTCTATTTCAGGTGAAACTTTGACTGTACAGCGAGTTTGATAAGCATTAGCGTGATCAAATTCGCCATTGAGTCTTTGCTGTCCCAAATTTGCCGATAGGCGACAGCGTAAGAAATTGATCATATTTCCCTCCCAAGCCACTTCAGCGTTGTATACCAAAAAATCTGGTGGGGAAAAATAGCCACTTGTGCGTTCTACATTGCGATCGTAACTCCAGGTAAATAAGTTAGCTGCCACAGAAAATTGTCCGAATTTGCGTTCTAGTCTACTAAAAGATTGAATTTCAGAATTACCATCGCTGTAATTACCTAAACGCAGTGATGAGAACAAACTAGTATTACCATCTATTTGCCAATATAAATTCGGGCCAAAACGCCAAGCACTAATTTGATTTTCTAAAGTCCGAGCATTAGATTTATATGGTTCTTTGTCTAAGTTGACTGATAGTATTAAACCTGAAACTAATTTTCCTGAAGCAGAAACTTCCGGTTTGACAATTGGGGATTCCACCTGAGCATTGAAGTTGATAGCAGTAGGTAAACGGTTGAAGATATCAATACCTGCTGCTGTTTGCATGGTCACTTGTCCAATTTTTCCTTGCCAACCTATTTTTAAAGGAATATTGCTAATTGACTCTACACCGCGTTGCTCAAAAAGGTTAAAACCTGTACTGAAGAGTATTTTATTGCCATGAGGTGAACGAAATTGGAATTTTGGTTCAATGAACAAATTATGTTGACCGAAATTATCTGTATCATTACGAAAGTTAGTTTCGATGCTTTCTAAAACAGCAAATGGTTTCACTGGTTCAGAAGCAGTTGGGGGTGGAAGAGGAATTGGTGTTGGCTTTGGTAATGGTTTCGGTATTTGTAACCCAGGATTGAAATTCTCAGGTGCAGCGATTAAAAGAGGTTTTTGCGCTAATCTAGATGGTAGTTCTTGTGAGTGGTTGACCTTAACATCGGTCGTTGGCAAACCAAGTTTTTCTGGATGATCTACAAAAATCACTCTTGTTGCTGATTCTGAGAACGTTTTTCTACCCTTATACGCCTGTGCTACTTGTAAATTAGTTAACAATAATGTCCCAATGCTCAGGCTCCACACTACCAAACATTGAATTTGTCCCATATTGATGCCGTCGCCTATCACGGCTATTAAGTTTATGCTTTACAGCAGTTTGGCATAAGTTCCTAAAATTGCTCCAAATTCATAGAATAAGTGATTCCTACAGGTTGTCTGATTTGGGTTTTGACTGCTTGGATAATGGCATCAGCATCTATTTTGGCGGCGTGGAGTAATTCGGCAGGAGTGCCGGAAGTGGGCAGATCGTAGACTGCTAACTTAATTACTTGCAGTTGTGGCCCGTCATAGTTGGAAAGATCACTACTCCCTACAAAGGCATCCAACACAGCCGCACCTAATCCGCCTTCACTCCAGTGGTCTTCCACCACTACTAAATTACCTTCGGTATCGTGGGCGGCTTGATGTAGGGTAGGGACATCAATCGGTTTGACGGAGTAAGCATCGATGACACGGACTGTGATACCTTCGGTTTTTAGACGATCATAAGCTTTGAGGGCTTCGTGGAGGGTAATTCCCGCACCAATGACTGTTGCTTGGTCTTGGTCGGAACTACGGATGACTTTACTCCCACCGATGGGGAATTCTTCTTCTTTTCCGTAAATAACTGGTGTACTTTCTCTTGTGGTGCGGAGGTAAACTATACCATTGCGATCGCTCATTTGTTCTACTAATTTTGCTGTCTGATTGGCATCGCTGGGATAAAGTACCGTGCTACCACAAACAGCCCGAAAAGCCGCTAAATCTTCTAGTCCCATCTGGGAAGCCCCATCTTGACCAATGGAGACACCTGCATGAGAACCGACTAATTTGATATTGGCACGGGAGACGGCCGCCATCCGCACGAAATCATAGGCACGAGTTAAAAAAGCCGCAAAACTAGAAGCAAAGGGCTTGTAATTGCGTACTTGCAAACCTACAGCCGCCGCTACCATTTGCTGTTCGGCAATGTACATCTCAAAGTAGCGTTCTGGGAAGGCTTCTGCGAAATCTTCAGCGTAAGTAGAGTTGCTGACTTCGGCATCGAGGGCGACTACTTGCGGTTGTGCTGCGCCCAAGGCTTTTAAGGCATCACCATAGGCGCGCCGAGTGGCGACTTTTGAGCCTTTTTCGTAGGTAGGCAGGTGTAAGGGCTGGGGTGTAGCAATGGTGACGGGTTGCGCTTGGGATTCTGGGTTGCTGACATGAATAGTAATGTGGCGTTCACCACCCAATTCCGCGATCGCTGGTTTTTCGGCATCCGGTTTTAAGGTTTTACCATGCCAACCACCTAAATCTTCCAAAGCAGTGACACCTCTACCCTTCTTTGTGCGGGCAATAATGACAGTCGGGCGATCGTTAATACTCTCAGCCGCACTCAAAGCTTGATCAATCGCTGTCAAATCATGACCATCTATCTCAATTGCCTGCCAACCAAAGGCTCTAGCACGGTTAGCATAGGCTTGAGTGTTCCAGCCTAATTCTGTCTGACCCCGTTGACCAAGACGATTGACATCGATAATGGCAATGAGGTTATCTAAAGTATAGTGAGCCGCATGGTCAAACGCTTCCCAAATAGAACCTTCCGCCGTTTCACTGTCACCCAACAACACCCAGACATTATAAGGTAGCTGGTCTAAATACTTTCCTGCTAATGCTAACCCTACACCGATGGGTAATCCTTGACCTAATGAACCTGTGGCAACATCCACCCAAGGTAAAATCGGTGTGGGATGACCTTCTATGCGACTTCCTAATTTGCGTAACGATAGTAATTCTGCATCAGTGATGACTCCCGCCGCCTTATACATAGAATAAAGCAACGGTGCAGCGTGTCCCTTCGAGAAAATCAAGCGATCGTTATTCGGATTGTGGGGATTGTCAAAATCGTAGTGGAGATAATTAGATAACAAGACCGCCATGATATCTGCTGGCGACATGGAAGAAGTAGGATGGCCTGAACCAGCGACGGTTGTGGCGCGAATACTATCTATTCGCAATTGTTGCGCTAGTTCATGCCATTGGTGTAGTTGCTCCTGTGTGGTCACGTCGCTTCGCTCCGAATTCAAAATTCAAAATTCAAAATTCAAAATGCTCTACGGGTACTCCTGCAAAGAAGCAAGCTACGCGTAGCGTCTTGTAGAGAAGAGAGAACTTTAGTTTTCTCTCCGAGACGCTCTGCGAACAGAAAAGGACTAAAGTCCTGACTACGAACTGAAGTCTAGTATTTTTACATTGCTTAACTTCAGTAGTTCTACTATTTATTGCAGTTTTGATTCTGCAAACATTATCTTTTTGAACAAGATGTTTATCTTTCTATCTCTGTTAAATCTAAATTCTTGATATAGTTATTACTTCCTGCCAATGGAATAATCACTAATTATTGCTCAAGGGATATAAACTCAAATTTTGTTACTGCACTATTATCAGATGCAGTGATTGATTTGAACTGTCAAACTCTTTCTCTCTGCAACTGGAGGGTGAATCAAAACCCAGTCTATTATTTATCCAAGTTACGGAGAAAATCAAATAAATAATGTGCCATTTTTAATTTAGAACAGGGTGCAATTTTCATTTGCTGCCCTTGACTATTTAAAAATACTGCTTGATTGTTATTACTACCAAAACCACTATCAGGTTGATCAATAGGATTAGCGACAATCGCATCTAATTGTTTACGCTGTAATTTTTCCATTGCTGGGGTAATGATATCGCCAGTTTGAGCAGCGAAACCAATTAAACGCTGATGGGGCTGTTTGAGTTGGGCTAACTGGGCGACAATATCAGGGACGGGTGCTAAAGGTAGGCTTTGGGGGAGCGATCGCTTGGGTAGTTTTTCTGGGCTATAATCTTTGGGCTTGACATCAGCGACAGCCGCAGACATGACAATTAAATCTGCGGTGGGTAAATACTCCAACATTACTTGCTGCATTTCTTCTGCACTAATGACGGGAATGGCTTGTACTCCTAAAGGTACATCCCAATTAGCTGTGCCATGTACTAAAGTTACCTTTGCACCTCGATGTAAGGCGGCTTGGGCTAATGCTAGTCCCATTTTCCCCGTCGAGGGGTTGCCGATAAACCTAACGGGGTCTAGATATTCTCGCGTACCGCCAGCACTAATTAAAACTTGCTTCCCGACTAAATCGCGTTTGCCTTGGGTATGCAGTAGAGAATGAATATAAGTCACAATTTCGGGAGGTTCTGCCATTCTACCGGCACCGACGCGATCGCACGCCAATAATCCCGATGCGGTACTCATGCCGTGATATCTACTATCTCCTAATAACTGTTGCCAATTACGCTGTACTGTGAGTTGTTCCCACATATCAGTATTCATCGCAGGTGCTAACAATACGGGACAGGTAGAAGCTAATACGGTATTAGTCAGTAAATTATCTGCCATCCCATAGGTTAATTTCGCTAATGTGTTAGCTGTGAGTGGCGCAATCAGCAATAAATCAGCCCACTCTCCCAACTCAATATGCAATGGACGGGCGTGAGTTGCTTGCCAAAAATCACTATCTGTGTATGCGCGATGGCGGGAAAGGGTAGATAAGGTTAGGGGTGTAATAAATTCCTGTGCAGAATCGGTGAGGATAACGCGCACTTCTATTCCTGCTTTAAACAGTGTGGAAACCACCTCACAAACCTTGTAAGCTGCAATACCACCACCGACACCAATGAGAACCTTGGGTGGGCGATTTTGAGGATTAGTCATAGGAGTAATGAGTGGTGAGTGCTGAGTTGTGAGTAATGAGTAATGAGTAATGAGTGGTGAGTGCTGAGTAATGAGTAATGAGTAATGGGTAATGAGTAATAAGTAAAAGTCCAAGAAATAAAAATACTTTTTTACTCTAGGATAAGCCTTGCGGCGATGAGACGCGTAGAGCTTTGAAAAAAATGCGTCCTTGTTTCAATCCTCTAGTCTTAACTACAGGGTTATCCTCAGCACTCACAACTTACAACTCACAACTCAGCACTCACCACTCACCACTATATTGATGACAAAGCCGCAGCAAGTGACCATACACTAAACTGCGGCGTACTGTACTGGATGGGGATATGGTTGGAGGTTATTTTCGCCTAACTTGAGCTTCACTTAATTGCCACTGAACTCTTGACATAGGATAGAAGTTATTAAATTTTAGCCCCCAGTTTTCTTGACTTTTTCTATATCAAGATAGATAGCAAATAGTTGAGAATTGCTGTAGATTAGACATAACCCCCGCACTTATGCCTCATCATAGGGTTCCAGGTCTAGGAGATGGATGTAGGGTTCGACTAATTCGGGACGCTGAAACGCGATCGCTCGCAGTAGATGCCAGTCATTTAAACCCTCAAAAGCATTACTGTAATTATCCATTTCCAGACGAGTAGCTAGTTCTTCTACCTCTGCTGCGGTCATGGCCGCGATTTCTTTCTTGGAAATGCTCAGAGTCGTCATCATGCTTGCCCCTCCCTTATGCAGCATTCGCACCCAGCACGGGTCAAGTGACGCTAAATAGTGCCACCCAATCTATATTACTCATTAGATGGCATGAATTTCCTAAAATTTTTCAGGATTTGTACCATATTTTGTAAAAAGATTGTAACTCAGACTAAGCAATTGTCTTGATAATGAAATTCCGTGCCACATCTAACATTTCCAAATTAATTTCATGTCCTGTCTCAAACTCGTGATATTCAACTGCTACCCCCAAGGATTTTAATGTTTCCCTAGACCTAGAAGCTGCTTGTAATGGCACAACTTCATCCCTTGTGCCGTGCATAATTAAGGTGGATGATATCTTACTATCTGGGGAAATAGCGTCAGGATGTAAATACCCACTCATCACGACTAACCCAGCTATGGGCAATTTAGAACCAACATCTAAAGTCATCGCCCCTCCTTGAGAAAATCCACTCAAGACAGTGCGTGATAAAGACACGCCTGTACTAGCTTCTAAGGACAACAAAAAGTCTGTTAATATTTGCCGACTTTCGTCTAATCCTTGATACATATTCTCAGCCCTTAAATCGTACCATGCTCTACCAATAGCAGAATTGGGAAATGGATATGGGGCATTGGGGAAGATAAATTGGTAATTAGGTAATTGGAAATAATCTAATAAATATGCGACATCTTCAGCATTAGCACCCCAACCATGCAATGTGACAACTAAGCCTGTGGGAGTTTGGGAATTTGCTGGAGGAAAGGAAAGATATTGCAAAGACACAGAGTCCTACTCCTGAAATTATGTTCTTGATCATCTCGTTATCTTAATAGTTATTACTGAGCAATTTCTTAAAAACTCATCTTCTTATACCAATCCACTAAAATTCTGATACAGATCCAAACCCAGAAACCCTTGTCAAATCAGGATTTATCAATTGCGTTAGCGAAGCGGGGCGAAGTCCATTGCGAATTGCGAATTGCGAATTGCGAATTGCGAATTGGTATTAGAGTGTCTATCACCAATCACGATACAGTTTTTGGGCAAGAAACATAATTTCTTCGTTGGGTAGGCGAATCTTGGCTGGCTGACGAGGGTAAGATGTTTCGATGGCGTGTGTATCTTGCTCTATCACTGTTTCCACTGCATTTAATACAAACCTTCCCATTAATGGTTGCAAAATTGGGTGTTTGGGTTGGCTGTAGACTAAAACGAAAGTTTTAGTTTTAGTCGGGGTTTCTGGGTACAGTGCATGAATTTGCAAAATTTCTCCCAGGGAAAAATCTGTACGGAATGTTGTTAAGGACGGGAAGGCGTATTCTAATACACCTGTGTAAGTCTTAGGTGCAGTTAAAATTACGGGGTTGCGAAGAATATCATTCCAGGTTGTATCCTCACGGTCTAATTCCTGCACAACCTTTGCCCAATAACCATCATACTCAAATACGGGGATGCGATTAGCTTTAATACCAAATAGGTCTCGATGTGTACCGCTTTGGTGGTTGTAGTCATAATTAATAGAGATACTGTCCAAAAAAGTCCCGTTAATACTTTTTTCTCCGGCTACTCCCAAAAAGTTCATACCTGTGCTGACTTTAGAGATTAAATCTGGAACGGGAATTTTGGGATTATAACCGCCGTATGTCCAAATACAATCGTCTTGAATGACTAGTTCTAAAGTATTGAGTAGGGGTTGACTTCCCACTTTATCTGCATTGTGCAGTTTTCCTTGCCCATCAAACTCTAACGCATGGAAGGGACAGGCGATCGCATTTCCGTTTTGACAAATCCAGCCGTCTGATAACGGTGCTTGCATATGCGGACAGACGTTATCCAACGCAAACACTTCACCTTGTTGATTTTGCCAAAGTACATAGTCTTTTCCATTCAAGGTAATTTTATAAGGTTTATTAATGCCCAACATGGAACGATGGGCAATTAACCATGGTGCGCCAGGCAAAATTGCTTCCATAGGACTCTCCCAAGAATTATGTCAGTGGCTCAAATATCGCCACCATCAGAGTAAAATTGTGACAAAAGTTTCATATTTGATTTCAAAATACGACACATTATTCATATTTGTCAACTATGGTGAGGAATAAACTAGAAACTACCCCAATGCGTCGTCAACCGCAGCAAAAACGCTCTCAAGAACGCGTCGAGAAGATTTTGCAAGCAGCCGCAGAAGTGTTTGTAGAGGTGGGATATGAAGCTACAACTACTCATATGATTGCAGCCAAGGCTAAAACGGCTGTTGGTTCGCTATATCAGTTTTTCCCTGATAAATTAGCAATTTTTCATGCTTTAGAAGCGCGCCACATGGAACAAGTGACCAAGATTAATGCTGAAATGATGCAGTCAGCAGACAAGCAAAAGCCATTGTCAGTGTTTATTGAACGCATGGTGAATACCTATGCAGAATACTTTGAAAATCCCATGTCCCGTATTGTGTACATCCAGTATTTTGTTGCGCCGGGGATGTTTCAGCTATTTGACGAAACTTTCAATCAGCAGTTAATTCAACAACTTGCAGCCTTTTTTTGTGAGTGGAATCCTGAGTTAGCCGTCGAAAAAAGCGAATTTTTAGCAGAGACGGTTCACATTTGCTACAACGCTTTACTTCTCAATGCTTTACGCCAAGATAAACAGGAAAGACAAGCCCGTTATGCTGAAATTAAGGCTTTATTAATCGCATATTTGACACCGCACGCACAGCCAACAGCGACACAGGTAATGAAAGTAATGATATGTCCGCACTGTCATTCATCCAGGTTATCGAAAAATGGGCATCGTCACGGGAAGCAACGCTATCTCTGCAAAGACTGTGGTAAACAGTTTTTGGAAAGGCTTAATGTTTAAGGAAAGAAACTTAAATTAACAAATGCAGTCGTCAACTGAAATTTCTTTTATCTTCGTATATTTAACCTGAACTCAGGTTTATGAAAAACGTGGAATTGAAGATGGCAAACCGACTCGCATAAATAATCTGGCGAATGCTTGAGAAAAGTGTTCTAAGTAAGGAGATTTTAATCGCCACCGACAATCTATGTTCGTAGCGTATTTCAAAATATATTCGTAAGGTAAGCTGTATATTTCTCTAAAATTTACAACTAAAGCCTCCCTATTATTGTCAGGGTTAGTTGGCGATGCTAGTAGATGTAAACCCTCTATCCTCCCCGCTAAAACCTCATTCCATTTGCCCTTTTTTTGAAATGCTGGGTTCGCTTCCTCAAATTCTGAAATCAGATAAATTGCACACACAACTACTTGACTAACCTTTTTGTTGTCTAGATCACAACTTTGAGTTAAAACAATTAAATCTAATTCGTTTACTTCTACTTCTACGGCTTGAGTTTCATTGTCTTTGTTTCCGAAAGTTGTGGGGTCAAATAATGGTACTGGTACAAGACACCCAGGCAAGTAATCACCTTGCCTGAGAGTCGGTTCATTTATCTGCACCCAGAAAGGATCTATCGTCATTCTTCGTCTAAAAGATAAGGCAGAGGTTTTTTACGCCCTGTGAACTTGGCACGCATAAACACCTGCTCTGAGCGTTTTGGTGGAACTGAATTGTAATCTACTTCACCAATATTTTTAATATACTCTAGGTATTCTTTAATTTGACTCAAAACTTGTAAAGCATTTTCAGTTACTTCTGCTATTTTTCGTCCTTCGGGACTTTGTAACTGAGATGTAGCTCTTGGTTCAAGTACAATTAATTTGGGTTGGTTTGAGGAATGATTATTCCGTAGAGGAGTTATTGTAGCCATCAGTTAATCAACTCCCTTGTGTGTTCTGTAATGCAAGCTTCAAATGCTTTGTTCTTTTGTTCGTGCATTTTTTCCAAAACTTCCCAAAATTCTATTTCATCTTGTGGAATATCCTGTTCTAGAAATAGGTCTAAATCCAACAGTATAGAAATAAAATTTTGTGTAGGCGGAGGAACTAGTGCTTGATTGAGAACAAGTATTGTTGGTAGTTGCTCTTGAGGAATTTGTAGCTGCATAAAGTAGCCACTTAGTCCTTGCGGTAAGTCAGAGGAAACTTCGGGAAATGTCCTTAAGTAATTGTTTAAATCGCTAACAGGTAAGGGAATATCTAGCCTGTTAATATACCTCAATGCTAACCGAGTAATTACAACTGGATTTGTCAACGACTGATAGATACTCCACAGCCGCTTGGCTTCATCTCGGAATCTTTCCCAGCAGTCGTAGGGAGCAAGTCTACTGAATGTTAATCCATCCAATCGTACTTGAATAATTTGTTTTTGATCATCACTGAAGAATCGATAACCGATTTGAGATTGGCTCGCTGTCGCCCCAACACTAGCACCAGCAATCATTTGCCCCTGAAACACAAGTATTTCCTCACGCCTGGGGTACTCAGCTTGAATGCTTGAGTACACCTGCGCCAAAACATCAAGTTTAACTTCTTGTGGAAGTTGAACTTGTATGTCAATCAATGCTTCAGTGATTGGGGCGCGTGAGTAGTGTTTTTGTGCTTGCATACTAGTTATAGTAAACTCCCTATGTCAACAGGGGCAATGTAATTTACAGTGCCTTCACAATCGTTCGGTTAATCTCGAATGTGTCCCAAATGTGAGCGATCGCTTTTTGTTCAAGGAAGGATAAAGTAAGATAAATTTTGCTTTCTTAAACCGTCACTCCTTCTAATTGTTCATCTGTTAACTCATACAATTGACGCAACTTATCTAATTTATCTGCATCAGCTTGCCAAAAACCTCGCCCATGCGCCTCTAACATTCGGCTCAGAATATTGCGAAAAGCTTCGGGGTTAGCTTGGCGTAATTTTTCTGCCATTTCGGGGTCTAAGGCGTAGGTGTCGGCGGCTTGGTCGTATACCCAATCATCTTTAAAATCAGCAGTCCCACCCCAACCAATTAAGGCTGTCATGCGTTGGGAAATTTCAAATGCACCGCCTGAACCTTGACTCGCCATTGCCTCAGCCCATTTGGGATTTAATAGTTTGGTGCGGTATTCCATTCGGAGTAAATCATCTAGGTTGCGGGGTGTGGTGTCTTTAGAGAAACTTTCCACAAAGCTAGCTGTAACTTTCTTCCCGCTTTGCTGTTCGGCGGCTTTTTTCAGTCCGCCAGTGTTGGCATAATATTCCTGAATATCGGTTAAACCATATTCTACAGAATCGATTTCTTGGACGATGCGATCGCTTGTCTGCAATAACTGGTTTAATACTTCTGGTCTAGCTTGGCCTTTATCTTGTCTTCCATAGCTAAAGACGTTACGACTTTGCCAAGTTTTACCTAATTCATCACCAGATTCCCAGTTACCATCAACTACTCTATCATTTACTAATGAACCAAAATCACCGGCTGGGTTAGAAAATAATCTGGCGGAGGTATTTTCTACCCCTTGCGCCTTTAAAGCTAAGGCGTGTTTTTTAATAAAGTTTTGGTCTTCTGGTTCGTCAGCTTCCGCCGCCCTTTGGAATAAATCATCTAATAATTCGATGATGTTGACAAAGCTATCGCGGAAGATTCCTGATAGATTTCCTAAGACATCAATGCGGGGATGTCCAACTTCAGACAAGGGTTTTAATTCATAACGAACAATTCGCCCCGTTCCTTCTTTTACAGGTTCAGCACCGACTAATTCTAAAAGAATTCCTAACGATTCACCCTTGGTTTTAATGGCATCTAATCCCCACAATAAAACTGCCACTGTTTCGGGATATTTGCCATGTTCTTGTAAATGCTGACTGATGATTTTTTGAGCAATTTCTCGTCCCCGTTCATAGGCGGCGGGGGAGGGCATTCTGTAGGGATCTAAGGCGTGGATATTACGGCCTGTGGGTAATACTCCTGCACCATCTCGTAATAAGTCACCACCAGGCGCAGGGGGGATAAATTCACCGTTTAATCCTCTTAATAAATTGGTAATTTCATCTGTGGTTTGCATCAACAAATCTGTAATTTGCTGTGCTTCTTCTGGGTTTGTAGGTTGTTCACTACCAAAATATGCTTCTAAATAAGCTGCTAGTTCTTCTTCTTTCGGTGGTTCGCCTAATGTATGTAAACCTGAAGAAAACAATCTAGTTTCTAAAACTTGTAAATATTCATATAACTTCACTAGATAATCATCAAAGGCATGACCGCTAAACATTTTGATATTTTCTGGAGTGAAGGCAATACCCAAACTTTTAGCATCCTCAAATGGGCAATCAACATCTAAACCTGTATCAACAATCTTTTTACAAATCCCTTCTTTGAGGACATAATTCTTTTTCGGGTCTTCGCGATATTCTGAAATTAAATCTCGCAGTGCAACTAATTCTTTATACAACCCAGCCCGACCATAGGGCGGGACGTTGTGAGAAATTAGCACGCCATAACCACGACGTTTAGCTAATATCGATTCGGAAGGATTATTGGCAGCATATATATAGAGATTGGGTAAATCACCTAATAAAATATCCGACCAAGAATAACCTGTATTTCCTAACGGTGAACCTGGCAACCATTCTACAGTGCCGTGCATTCCAAAGTGAACTACAGCATCGGCTTGCAGTTCATTTTGCAACCATTTATAAAAAGCAGCATATTGGGGATGAGGTGTTAAATCCCGTTCAAACATTAACCGCATGGGGTCGCCTTGTATCCCTAGTGGTGGTTGTATACCTATCCACACATTTCCTAACTGCACACCACCAACATGAAGTTCATCACCATAGGTTTTAATTCCACTCCCTGTTAAAGATTTCCATTGTTTTTCAATGCGGGATGTGCGGAGATATCCCAACCATTTTTCTAATTTTCGGGCGTTAACAGTGGTGGCTGAACTTGGGAAAGGTTTATTCATTTCCCATCTTTCCATTTCTTCATCAATTTCTCTAACTTTGCGAATTAATTCTTCCCCATCTTCGGGAATCTCGCCGACGTTGTAACCTTGGTCTTTGAGAGCGTGGAGTAATTTAATTAAACTGCGGGGAACGTTTAATAATGCGGCTGTCCCTACTGCACCATAACCAGGGGGAAAGCCATATAAAATGATGGCAATTTTACGTTCTGCGGGGGGTGTTTGGCGCAATTTTACCCAGTTTTTTACTCTCCCAATGAGACGCTGTACCCGTTCGGGAACTAAATAAATGTCTTCACCCACTAACCCACCAAGGGGAACGGTATCAATTGCACCGTCTAATTCTGGTAAGGCGTACAAGACTACACTTTGCAAACCACCTATACCTTGACGTGTCCATGAGTGGATGTCTTGAATTAACAGTGGTGCGGCGACGATGTAAGGAACGTTTTTGGCGGTGAGGATGCGTTTGGCTACTTCTACTTGACGACCGGCTTCCATTGAACCGGCTGGCCCTCCCACTAGGGGAAAGCCGATAGTGGAGACAATTGCATCTACTTTGACGGCTTCTGGGGATAGGGAGGGGGTTTCGATATTACCTCGTTGGCGTTGTTGAAGTTCGTAGTCGGTGGTCATCCAGTCTCTGACTGCTACGTGTCCTTCTACGCCGTTGATGAAGATGGGTAAGGGTATTAAACCGGCTTGTTCAAAGCGGCGAATGAGTTGGGGAATGTATGGTTGTTTAGTGATGACGTGTTTACGGTAGAGGAGGATGGCGGTGACTGGGGACTGGGGACTGGGGACTGGGGACTGGGAATTTTTTTCTATGCCCCATGCCCTATGCCCCATGCCCTGCTTTTGATACCATTCTAGGTAGGCTTTGGGTGAGGTGAAATATCCTGGATAGTCGGGGTGTAGTAAACCTATGTTGGGGGTTTCTATGGGTGAGGGGATTTCGCCGACTTTTAAGTCTAAATATTTTTCTGCTAGTGTCCAAAATAATGCGGCGACGTTTTCTGTCCCGCCGGCGTTCCAGTAACCGTAGATGATTAACCAGTTGCGTAGGTCTTGGACTTTCTGCACTGGGACGAATTTTAGGAGTTTGGGGCCGATTTTTAAGAAGCTAATGTAACCTGCGAGTTTGTCTTCTTCGCGTCCGTTGCTGAATTTATCAAGGATGAATTTAACGGGTTTGGGCATTCCTTTGGGTTTGTCGCCAATGGAGAATGCACCGATTTGAGTTAAACTCATCAGTTCTAAGGCTGACTCGAATACTAGGCGGATGGGTATTTGACTGATGCGATCGCGTAACCACAAAACTTGGTCATAATCAAAGATGAGGCTACCAAAAAATACCTCCGCGCCCTGTAATGCTGCTTCTACTTCTTTGGGTTTGCTGGTAATATCGCGATCGCTAAATACTCGAATATCTAAGTCTGTACAGCGAGATGTAGCCAGCAATGCGGCTTTTCTGTACAGTTCAGCGTTAAATGATTCAAATCCAGCAATCAGAACGATGCGTTTCATTACCGTAATTTCTGCAATATTTCTTTACTTTTCATTCTAAACTTGCTTGCGGGTTGCTGGCTGAATATCTGCCTAGTGGAATGGCATCTGTTTTTTTAATGCAGTATCTTTTAATACTTTATTCGATGTATCTTTGGCAATTTATGACACTATGTAAAGTGTCACTGCCTAAATATTGATTTTTCTCTGGAAAAAGATATTCTTGGATTAAGTGCAAGGAGTGATACCACTTCACCTGATAAGCATGAAACAAGTGAATGGGTATAAATCCATACAAAAACGCTTAGAACTTTACTTGTCTAAGCGTTTTTGTGTATTAAAAACTAAAGGTGGTACGGATAGTACCGACGAAGATATCGTTGTTACGAGAGATATGTCCAGGGTCGGTAACGAGAAAGAAGCCTGGTGTAATGGAGATGTTATCGTTAACTAAATAGCGGTAAAACACTTCGTAGTGAGTGGAATTACCGGCATCTACGTTGGCCACGGCAATGCCGTTATTTAATTTGAGTGGTTGACCGTAGATGAAGCCGAAGATGTCGCCTTTTCTGCCAAAGGGGTCATATACACCTAGAGTTGCGGTGTAGGTACTACTAAGAATGACTGCATCTGAGGTGAGGGAATCTGTAACGGCGATACCACCCCAAGCCCCAAGGACTAATTGATTGGTGAGTTGCCATTTCATACTGGCGTTGAGTGCATGAATTTGTGATGGTTCGTTGATGCCGCCGGATGTATCCGCATTACTACTGCCTGTACCTGTATCTAATTGTGCGTTACTGGAGTACGCATTGACATAGGCTAGACCTGTAATTAGGGATGGGGTGGGTTTGTATAGTAACTGCACACCCAAAGCACTGTGATCTGCACCAAATAAACCCCGACTGCTGTCGTTGCTATTTCTTGTCCCGTAGGCGAATTGTAAGCGCAATTGGTCAGATACTAACCAATCAAAGCCTAAACCTGCATCGAGACTACCGATTTTGAAGATGGAAGTTGAACCGCCAAATAGGGAAATCGCACCTTGTCCTGCGTCTGCGTAGGGTGAGTTGACGCTGAGAACACTACTTAAACTAAAGCCGACGGGTTTGAAGGTGAAAACGACGCGATCGCCTAATCCCGCAATGCGATATTCTAGGGAATCTAGCCTGACTTGATTGTCATAATCTGCTTGCCAAGCTAACCTTGCCATGTTGGTATTGAATGCGTCGGGATTCCCGAAACTATCATTGGCTGCATTTCCACTAGCTAAAACTAGGCGAAATCTGTCTTTACCTGTAAAAGATGAGGCTAATTGTATTTGACTCAGATAGGTAAAAATTGGTTTAGCTTCTCCTTTTCCTGGAGGATCACCACCAAACCCACCAGCTAACCCAAAGATGGCTTGTCCTCCTAATTTGACGGTGGTGGAAAATTGTTGTGCGGCGATGTTGTCTGTACGTGCTTCTAATTTATCTATTCTGATTCTTAAGGTCTGTAATTCAGCAGCAAATTCTTCTATTAATTTTTGCAGTGTTTCTAAATCTTGTTGTCTAATTTTATCGCTGACTCCAGCCGCAATTAATTCATCAATTTTAGTTAATACAGCATTTAGTCCGGCGGCGAATTCGTAGCGACTCATGGCACGATTGCCTTTAAATGTGCCGTCGGGATAGCCTGATATGACACCATATCTTTCTACTAAAGATTGTAAAGCAACAAAAGCCCAATCATTAGGTTGAACATCAGATAATTGTGATACAGATGTTACTCTGTCTGTATTTTCAGGTAGTTGTTTTTCTAAATCTACACCTGAGATATTGGTAGTCTGGTCTGTGAAATACTCAACAATTTCAGGATTATTTACTGGCAATTCTTCTGCTGATGCAGGTTTATTGATACTCAAAAATACTGCTCCTGAAAGCAGTAATAAACATCTTTTATTAAACATCAATCTTCACACCTGATAAGAGAGTTATAGCTAAAAAAAATATACTATCACTGCGTAAGCAGGGGGTCAGGGGACAGGGAGAAAAATATAAATCTTTCTTTTGCCTTTTGCCTTTTTCCTTTTGCCTTCCTTCTAGCGATCGCGTGCTGTTCCAGTTGTCAAACTTCCTCTGTAGGGAATGTTGTTTTGTGGTTCTTCACCGTTTACGCCAAAAACATCAATTTGGGTAATTTGTCCGTTAGCATTAATGACTGCACCACTGGCATTATTACCACTTAATCCTGCATTATTAGACACACCTGTATTCCCATCAATGGTGATAGTTCTCTGGTCGAAATCTACGTTAATATTTCTAGGAGAATTAGGATTATTGTCAGGAATAAATATGGCGGTATTGTTGGATGTTTTATAAAATGTCCCAGTGACGACATTGGGGTTAATAATTCTTACCGAAACACCAGGACGAGGATTTAAATCTCCTTCTGTACCATTAAGTGCATCAGCGAGAAATGTTCTAGTAAATCCTCTAAATCTTTGAGCTTGATTTTTGAGTGCAGCTAAGGTTTCTCTTCTTACTGCTTTGAGTGTTTCTTGCACTGGTGTTGATTCTTGTGCGACTAAATTTTCTTGTCCTGGCCCTAAACCAGAAGTTAAAGCAACTGTCTTATAGAAAGCTTGTAAATCAAATTCTTGGGGATTCCCAACTATACCATTTCTAACAGCTACAGTTTGACCACCTTTTAAAGCGACTGTTTTCTTCTCTTTTTGATCAGATATTTTAATATCTCCGTCTGTCAGGGCAAAAACTTGTGTTGTATTGCGTTCTTTATTATGTATCACCATCACTGCACTAGCTTTTTGTGCTGGTGTATATAAATCGTTATCTTGGCTAATTTTCAAGTTTTTATTACTAGCAACAAGACTGTTTGAATGTTGGGCTAATGCTGGTTTTGGTGCGATAATATTAATTTTAGTTTCTGGTGTTTCTAAGGCAGTGCCTACACTTCCTGGTGGACTTAATATGAGTGCTGTGCCATCATCTAATTTAAATATCATTTCATTCAAAGCAATCAGATTCCGCAGTTTAAACCGACGTAATCCAGGCTCAAAACGAAATACACTGCTTTGGTCTACCCTAATTAAAGATTGATCATTAAAAAATAACTGGGCTTCTGAACTGACTCCTGTTTTAACTGCATCTTTAGGAACGATGACATCCTTAAGTTCTGCACGTCGCTGAGTTTGATTGTGCAGGATGAGTTCAACAATTTTAATAACTTTATAAACTTCTGCGCGAGTCAGTGGTTTATCTGTTTGGGCTAAACCTGGGTTTATCCAACTGTAGGTGAGTAATGCACTGAGAATTAATGTTTGATGTAATGACCAATTTCGCCACTTCATCTTCTTTTACCTTGAATGCTTGTTAAATATACTGATGCTGACTATAGTTTAGACTACATAGATTTTCACAAACTTTCCCCAATCTTTATATTACGTTTAATTAAATTGGGAAATTGGGGCGGAACTAACGACTAATGACTATAGTGCTTCTCATTTGTATGCAATACACTTTGACCTCTCTCCAAACCTCTCTCCTCGTAGGAGAGAGGCTTTGAGTTTTACTCCCCTTCCCTTGTAGGGAAGGGGCTGGGGGTTAGGTCTGTATTTGACTCAATTGCAAACCGCTATATGACTACCTAAATAAAAACCCCTGGGTATTCCAGGGGTCAGGGTTTCGCTGAGATAAGTAATGGTTACTACAATTTGTCTAGAAGTAATTCCTGATTCAGCCGCGAAAATTTTCCGTCATTTTTCGATTTCACAGCAACCCCATACTTCTACATCCCTTTCAATAACAGCTGCACAGCTTTTTCGATATCTGTTTCTTTCATCAAAGATTCTCCGACGATGACTGTATTAGCACCTGCTTGCTTGACTAGTGATAGGTCAGCGTGTGTGTATAGTCCCGATTCTACGACTATGATGATGCCCAAGTCTTGTAATTGCGATCGCCTTTGGGCAAGTATGTTTTGAGTTGTACTCAAATCAATCGAGAAGTCTGCGAGGCTTTGGTTGTTAATACTGATGATGCGGACATCTTCTAGCTTCAGCACCCTATCTAGTTCTACTAAGGTATGTACTTCTACTACAGCATTCATTCCCAAATAGTGAATGATGCGTAAAAAGTCCTGTATTTCCCTATCTGTGAGGATGGAAGCCATCAGCAAGATTGCGTCTGCACCGGCGGCGCGTGCTAAATAAATTTGGCAGGGATCAATGACAAATTCTTTACATAGTAAGGGTAATGTAATGCGTTTGCGAAGGATGCGTAAGATTTCAAAGCTGCCGTGAAAAAAGGATCTGTCGGTAATTACGGAAATACAAGCTGCACCACCTCTTTCATAGGCTTGGGCGATCGCGATAGGATCAAAATCAGTACGGATGATTCCACGTCTGGGTGAGGCTTTTTGAATTTCTGCAATCAGGCTGGGTTTATGGAGATTTTGTTGTAAAGCAGTGCAGAAGTCTCGCACGGTTGGCGCAGCTGTTAACTGGCGTTGTAGTGAAGCTAAAGACATTTGTTGGTGTAGCTGAGATACTTCTTGCTTTTTCTGCCAAACAATCTCTCTGAGCATTGGTTGTAAACTAGTGATGTTAACGGCACTAACTGGGTACATTTTCCAAATTTAAGATAGCAGAACTCTGACGAACTAGGTTGGAAGTCTATAGAAGTTAAGTAAGACGGTGTGAAACAACAAACTACATTAAGCAATATAAAAATTGGTAAATTCGTTTTGTAGTAAGGACTTCAGTCCTTATTTGAGGACTAAAGTCCTCTCTACGAGACGCTTGCGCGTAGCTTGCTTCCCCGGAGGGGTACACTACAAACCTTGAATTATTTACACCGTTCTACTTAAACCAAAAGTAAAAAATAATATTTTTACCCTTTACTTTGGATTTTTATCCTTACATCCTGTTGTTAAACATAGTGTTCTATATCCACTACCCTTTGATTTGGCATCCAGCTTGATTGCAGACGAAAAATTTCTTGATTCTCTGAAGTTTGAGTGTTTACTTTTTTGTTTAAACAGTTGTTTTTCAGTAATCGGATATAAGTACGATATGGCATATATTCCATAGGATTATAGCCGAAGAACCGTAGCAGTAAAACGCAAGCCCAGGAATACTTTCCAGCGATAATAGCTTTGATAATCTGTTCTATTTGTTCGTTGTTTATTTTTTTGACATTCTGTGAATGACAACTGGTGTTTTGTTGATACATATTTTTCCCTGATGATGATTCAGTCTTGATTACAAGACCTTTTTAACGATGGTCAGATCAATTGCTGTTAGATACTTGTATATCTTTGTTGTGTATGAGATATACAGAATTGAATCTTTATAAAATTGCTGAACTTGGTTTTGTTGATAGTTTGATGCACACCATGGTTTTATTTAACCAATGCAATTGTTTTGCAAATTACATTATGGAATTGTCAAATACTATGGACTTTTTATGGTAGATGCTTATTCCCATTACTTGGGTTATCTGCTGCTCTTATGTGAGGAATTGTCTTATTAGCTGAATACAACCTGTAGTTTGATGAGGATGTTAGCTGACTTTTTGTGATTGTAAGTAGATGGATAAATGGTATTTTTCACTGCTTGTCAGCATTCCTGTCTATCATTTAGTGTGGTGTCCATATTTTCCTCAGTGAGTCGGGGAGATAATAGAATATCTCCAAAGGTTAGATGAGAATGTGAATGCAAATCATAGGATGATTTGTGTGGTATATGGGACGGAGTATAGCTTTTTAACATAGCTTACCGGAGGTACTGCTTGAGTATTTCCTGATTTAGCTCGTTTCCCTATCTCAATCACTATCTCAACTCAAAAATTTTGACACTACAGCACAGGTGAACCAGCAAATTACTGCAAATAGTTATTGAAAATAGGAGTAGATTTTACTAGTTAGCATTTTTATCTGATGAATAAATATCTATCTAGCTCACCCAACTCCTAAAAATGAACCGTTTTGCAGAAGCAGCTTCTTTGCTAAGATTACTCAATCTTGTGCAGTAGATATATGATTATTATTTTGCTAGATATATCTTTTTTTTCGGTTTTGCATTACCGTTAATTTTTGTCTCTAATTAGGAGTAAATATAGGCGGCAAGTAATTATACCATTATTTAAAGAAATAAAATAAACTTATATTTTAAATATCAGTAAAAAAATATAACGGAGGTTGAATATCTTGAATATTTTGTTACTTTCGGTTTCACCTATTTAGTAATTCATTGCTGTTTTTTTAAGGCGAAATTTTTCTCAGATTTGATAGTTTAATAAAACGTGTATTGCAGAATACATTATGCCTTAACATTTTCTATTTCTTACGGTAGATATCTCACTCTAACTCAGGTATATAATCCAAAAAATGTACTTCTCTCGGCAGATGACTGGATATATTCTTATGTAGTTTAATCCTTATGAAAAAGAAATTAACATTATTTTGTATCTTCTAAAACTCATCCATGATTGGTAAAAGTGTCATTGTTTGTGATTTATAAACACACAGAGGTTATTATTTTTATTATTTTAAATGATATGCTAAATTTATCTTCAGCTTTGTTGATTGTCTCTCGAAAATATGAAAATTAAAATTGATTGGCAAACAATATCATCGATAAATTCTTAAATTTAAAAATACAAATGGTTTCGTCATATATATTTCAAGTATTCATTAAACTTTGGTAAAGATATGGATGCTTTTGTGTCATTTAAATGACAGAATTAACATATTAGATATACAGGTTATCTTTGATATGTTTCTAAGATAATTATTTTTTCTTTGTTATCAAAACTTCAGTAGATTTTAGTAATTTGTTACCGACCACAACTCTTGGTGATGAAAAAATGATACAAGAATCATCGATAAAAATCCTTGTAATTGAGGATGAAACTGATACTCGTAATCTGTTTTTAACTATTTTAGAGTCGGAAGGTTTTGAAACAATTGGTGCTGAAAACGGTGCTGAGGGAATTAAGCAAGCACAAAAACATTTACCAGACCTAATTATTTGTGACATTATCATGCCTGACATGGACGGATATGACGTTTTAAACAATCTGCGTCAAGACCCTGTAACAGTAATTATTCCGTTTATTTTTCTGACTGGTAGTGATGATAAGGCCGCTATCCGTAAAGGAATGGAATTAGGTGCTGACGACTATATTACCAAACCTTCGACCATAGAAGAGTTACTAAGAGCGATCGCAGTTCGTTTAGAAAAGCAAGCTTTATTTAAATACTTGTATGCAGGTAAATCTCAACTAAATCCTGAATCTCTGGTTCTTGAGCCTGAGTTTGTGTTCCCGTCAATACCTCATCTCAAGGAAGTGTTTGATTATATAGAGGCTCATTATCATGAAGGAATTACCCTATCGGATGTAGCAGAAGCGGTTGGTTATTCAGCAGCTTATTTAACTAATCGCGTTGCGAAGGAAACAGGAGATACTGTCAATGGTTGGATTCTCCAGCGTCGCATGGCCGCAGCGCGTCCCCTACTCAAAAATACTGATAAGACGATTGAGCAAGTAGCTACAGCATTAGGTTATCAAAATGCCTGTCATTTTTCTCGTCAATTTCGTCAACATCATGGTTTACCCCCCAAGGCTTGGAGGAAGCAGCAACAATCTTCGCAATATGAGAAAAAAGCTCAGTGGGGGAAGTGTTTACCTTTAGTCATTAGTCATTAGTCATTAGTCATTAGTCATTAGTCATTAGTTAGTAGAGGCGGGTTCTGTGAGAGATTCACGTTGTCAAACAGATATTTTGGTTTAACCCGCCTGTACATTAATCATTAGTCGCTTTTTCTTTGGTGAAGCTTTGGAATAGTAGTTGTATTCCTAGAGCGAGTAAACCAATGGCTACTATAGCAAATACTCCAGATCCCAAGGCGACGATACCCACTACTAGGGTACGAACGGCGGAGGTAATTTTGATGACTAGTTGGTTGTCGGAATGGACTGGTTTTTGTGCGAAGGTTGTAGCGATCGCAATCATGAGAGAATACGAGCCATATCCCATTACGCCAGAAATAATTGATCCTGTAAGACAGCGTAACGGACTGGCTGTAACTTGTGTGTTTGTATCTGTGGTTGGTGTTGTGTTTTGTTCTGTCATAAGTTAGTTATTAGTCAATAGTCAATAGTCAATAGTCATTAGTCATCAGTCATCAGTCATTACTCATTACTCAGCACTCAAGCCACCCGAATTCCCTGTGCAATTGTACGAGTCACGAATAATTCTAAATCTTCGTCGGGAATTGCTTCTCTAATTTGTAACTTAACTTGTTCTGCTTGCGCTTGAGATGCACAGATAGCAAAGACTGAAGGGCCAGAACCAGACATCATTGTTCCGATAACGTCTGTTTGAGCTGCAAACAGTTCTCGTAGTTGCAAAACTTGGGGATAGGCGGGTAAGACTACACGCTCTAAATCATTGTGCAGTTGTTGAGATATTGCTGCTGTATCTTTATCTAAGATAGCTTTAACCATTGCACTTGAATGAACGGCGGCGGCTCGTGCTGCTAAGTCGTTGGTATCTTTGAGATAGCCACTACCATACTCTTGACGATAGGTTTTATATGCCCAAGCTGTGGATACTTCGAGACTACGATATTTAGCCAATACTATATATATATGATCTAAACTCGGCAGGGGTGCAAGTTGTTCTCCTCTTCCTGTGGCGATGACTGTACCACCTGCGATGCAAAATGGGATATCTGAGCCGAGTGTCGCACCGAGTTCTTCAAGTTCTGATTGAGTTAGTCCCAAGTTCCAGAGTAAATCTATCCCTACTAGAACTGCTGCTGCATTGGTGGAACCTCCAGCCAAACCGGCTGCTACTGGTATGTACTTTTGGAGGGTGATATCGACTCCGCCATATTTAGCGAAAGCTTCGGGAAATTTTTTCGCCATGAGTTCGGCGGCGCGATATACGAGATTACTTTTATCTGTGGGGACTTGGGGATGGTTGCAATGTACTTGAATAGTTTCACTGCTGATGGATTTTATTTCAATTTTATCGGCGAGGTCGATACTCTGCATGATCATGACTAATTCATGATAACCATCTGGTCTATCGCCGATGATTTCTAAATACAAGTTGATTTTGGCGGGAGCAATTAAAGTGTAACTACGCATAGGGTTGGGGACTGGGGACTGGGGACTGGAGACTGGGGACTGGAGACTGGGGACTGGGGATTTTTTATTCCGTACTTCCCAACAAGTTGGCTAATTCTACCCATTGCTGTGTGCTGATGTCTTCAGCTCTGGCTTGGGGGTTTATATTTAATTTTTCCAGTAATTGGCTCAGGCGATCGCGGTCTATGACAGATTGCAGGTTATTCCGTAACATTTTGCGTTTTGCACCAAAGCCTAGCTTAAGTAAATTCTCCAATTTTTTGGGGTCGTTAGCTGGTGTTTCTATTGGACGAGGACGCAAACGCACGACGGCGGAATCTACTTTTGGTGGTGGATAAAATGCGCTGGCGGGGACATGACAAATTAACTCACACTCAGCTAAATATTGAACTCTCACTGATAATGCGCCAAAGGTTTTTGAGCCGGCTTTAGCATATAATCTTTCCGCGACTTCCTTTTGAATTAATAACACGATTGACTCAAAAGGTGTGGGGTTAGGATTGGCGATTGTACCTAAGAGTTTCTCAATAATTGGCCCGGTAATATTGTAGGGGATATTCGCCACAACTTTATTTTGATTTTGAAAGTTGGGAAATGCTGCCAAGTTCGTTGCTAAATCTAATGCGAGAAAGTCGCCTTGCAGGAGGAGAAAGTTGTCTTTACTCCCTAATTGTTTCACTAATAATTTACACAAATCGCGGTCAATTTCGACAGCTAATAAAGACTGTACTAAAGGTAGTAAACGACGGGTAAGAATACCTGTACCGGGGCCGATTTCGAGGATGCGGTCATTTGTACTACAGTCTGCTGCTTTGATGATCGCATCCAAAACCTTATCACTTTTGAGCCAATGTTGAGCAAATAACTTGCGCGGTCGAACCATTATTTTTCCTTACTATATCTAAATCTTAGTCTTTGAATAAAAATCCATTTCTTACTTTTTGCTTACTTTCTCAAGTCAGTTTTTCGGGCTTTTTGTTGATTTTAGTATTGACATTAAGTATTATATATGGTATAAGGTTTGATGCGATCGCCTGAAATCAACGAGCAATGAGACTACCAAAATATCGTCCTCCTACCCATCCTGGGGAAATTTTAGTCAAAGATTTTTTAGAGCCTTTGGGAATATTACCAGATGAACTTGCTCAAATAATTGATATTCCCAATGGGCAGATAAATGAACAACTTAGAATCACATCTAACACTGCATTAAAGTTAGCAGAACTATGGGGAAATAGTGCAGATTTTTGGGTGAACCTGCAAGAAAATTGGGAGCTATACCACAACAGGAAATTTAATAATCTTGAGAATGAGCAACCTTAGTAACGGTAATTAATAAAGCTGGTTATTGGATGTTCTAATTTTTTCATAACCTGTTGTTGCACTTGAGAATTGAGTCTCTCAATCTGCGGCACAACTGTCGATAAAACTTGTACTTGATAGCTCACTATCCTAATTGCTTTAATACCTCACGCTAATCTCCCATCCTACTAGAAGATGTCTCACCAGCGATCGCCCTTCCCCATCACCCCAAAACCCTTCCTCTCTCTTTGCGTCTCTGCGCCTTTGCGTGAGAAAATCCTATACATAATTACTATGCAAAAATACTAAAAAAATGACAGACACATCCTCAGACAGCATTTGGATAGTCACCGACGAAGCACCGCAAATTACCGTTACCGAAGGGACTAAAGGTATAACTGGTAATACCCGCTCTTGGAGAGAAGAAACCACAGAAACCACCAAAAGCGCAGGCGATGCAGTCAAAGTCAGCACCCAGAAATTAGAACAAGAAATGACACACTTCCTAGAAGTAGTCGGACGCTTGTTTAGTCGTGCAGAACAGCAAGCCAAAACTCACAACGGAATGCAGCTAGACGAAATTGAGTTATCCGTAGAAATTAGCGGCGAAGGTGAAGTTAAATTAATTGGGAATGGTGCAAAAGCAGGCGGAAAAGGCGCGATTAAGCTAGTATTTAGGCGACAAGAACCAAAGTAGGATGGCAAACAATTGGGCGATCGCGATCGGCGTTAACCACTATGATTATTTGCAACCGCTAAATTATGCCAAGCGGGATGCACAGTTAATGCAGAATTTCCTCCGCAACGAGGCGGGGTTTAATCAGGTGTTCTTCTTCTCTGATGATTCCCCTGATGTTGGTGGTAAATCAACTCGTCCCACCCGCACTAATTTACTGCGAATTTTGCGCCAGTTATTTGAAACTCCTTTTTTGGGTGCGGGTGATAACTTTTGGTTTTTCTTCAGTGGACATGGTATCCGCCATGCTGGCAGAGATTATCTCATGCCTAGTGATGGCGACCCAGAGGATATTGAAAATACAGCCATTTCCATTAACTTAGTGACTGAACGCCTACGTCGGTGTGGTGCGGATAATGTCGTCTTGATTTTAGATGCTTGTCGCAGTTTGGGAACTCGTGCTGGCGAAGGTATCGGGAGACAAACGGCTGAGGAAGCGCGTCAACAAGGAGTCATTAGTATATTTTCCTGTAGTCCCCAGGAATATTCTTATGAGATTGCAGCTTTAGAGCAAGGTGCTTTTACTTGTGCGTTATTGGAAGGTTTGGGAATTCAAGGTAAATGCGCCACGGTTGAAAGGTTAAATCAGTATCTTAATTTTCGTGTCCCAGAATTGGTGCGTCAGCATATAAATAAGAAGCAAACACCTTATATTATTGCCGAGCCTGTAACTAAATCTCATCTCATACTTGTACCGCGACACGCCACCCTAGCGGATATCGCCACACTTAAAAATGATGCTTATCGCGCGCAGTTCAAACAAGACTTGGATTTAGCCAAGCAACTGTGGATTCGAGTGTTAGCTGCTGCATCAGGACAAGACTTGGAAGCGATAGAAGCCTTAGAACAAATAGCTTTGTTGCGAATCAATGTACAGCCACAACCAGTTAAGGTAGAAACCCCACAGTCAACACATCAAAATCTTAGCGACAGTCAAAAACTTAGGCGGGAAGAAGAACGAAATAGACTCCAGCGAGAATGGGAAACTCGGAACGAGAAAGTCAAACGTATTGGAGCAGCTTTAGCAATTGAGACTGATCCTAGTCGAAAGTTTCAGTTAGAACAGCAACTTCAACAGGAGAAAACTGAGCTAAAGCATCTGGAGAATGAGTTAGATGCAATTGAGAGGTTATTGCACCCTCAACCTATTACGTCTCCAGAGCCGTCTAAGTCGGGTACTGTTAAAGAACCTACAAAACCAGAACCAAAAGACACCTTACCAACCTTTTCATTTGAAGTGGTGACGGTAAACGCTCAAGGGAAAATCACCAACCGCCAAAAGCGGACAGCAAAGTATTTTGCAGAAGACTTGGGGAATGGTATCAGCTTGGAGATGGTGCAGATACCAGGAGGAACATTTATGATGGGTTCACCGGATGGAGAAGGATATGACAATGAAAAACCACAGCATCAGGTGACAGTTCCCGGCTTCTTTATGGGGAAATATCCAGTTACCCAGGAACAGTATCAAGCCATCATGGGGACAAATCCTGCTCAGTTCAAAGGTGAGAAAAGACCAGTAGAAAGTGTCAGTTGGGATGATGCGGTAGAATTTTGTCAGAAATTGAGCCAGAAAACAGGAAAAACCTACAGGCTAACCAGCGAAGCGGAATGGGAATACGCCTGTCGTGCAGGGACAACCACGCCGTTTTATTTTGGGGAAACTATCACCCCAGATTTAGTGAACTATGACGGTAACTATTCCTATGGCGATGCTCCTAAAGGTAAATATCGTCAACAAACAACAAATGTCGGGATATTTCCGCCGAATGCTTTCGGATTATATGATATGTGTGGTAATATATGGGAATGGTGTCAAGATATATATAATAATAGCTACCAAGGCGCGCCGACAGATGGTAGTGCGTGGTTAACAGGTAGCGATAATAGCTTAAGAGTGCTGCGCGGTGGTTCTTGGTACCTCAATCCTGTATACTGCCGTTCTGCTAATCGCAACTACGTCTACCGCGTCAACCGCTACAACTTTATTGGTTTTCGCGTTGTGTGTGATGGTGAGGCGGCGAGGATTTCTTAGCCCTTTGCACTCTTGCCCTTTAGCCCTCTGCACTTCTTATTCTTTTCCCTTCTGATTCCCCCGCCGTCTTCGCGAGGCCTTAAGAAACCGGGTTTCTCGCGAGGAAAACCGATATTGTCGCGATGAACCTAAAAGAAACCCGGTTTCTGACGACTTCGCGCGGGTATCGCGGCTGCAAAGAAACCCAGTTTCTCGCGGATGACGATCGCTAATTGGCAAAGATATAAATGTAGTGAGAAGAACTATATAATCAAATGCCAATTCGGGATGTAAAGTTTCAAGCAGGCAACTACTACCACATTTACAATCGAGGTAATAACCGCGAAGCTATATTCTTTGAGCGTCAAAATTACCTATACTTCCTACGTCTCATGGAAAGACACCTTGTAAATAAGGGTGTAGAAATAGTTGCTTACTGCTTGATGCCAAATCATTATCACTTATTGGTTTACCTAAACACAGATAATTTATCAAACTTAATGCAGCCATTTATGCTGGCTTATACAAAAGCTATAAATAAACGCTTTAAGAGAGTTGGTTCATTGTTTCAAGGGCGTTTCCAATCTATGCACATAGATAGTAATGAATATTTATTACACCTATCTCGATACATTCATTTAAACCCAGTTAATGCTAATTTAGTGAAAAGTCCTCAAGACTGGGAATTTTCCAGCTATTCAGAATATATAATGCCTCACAATCATGAGGTCATCAAAAGTGATAAAGTGTTGCAGCACTTTGTTTCATTAGACAGTTACCGTCTATTTGTAGAATCTCCAACTGACTAAAGAAATCCTGTTTTTCCCGAAGACTTGTCCGGCTCAATTAAGCAGAATTTTTGTGTAGAGAATATGGTTGAATCAACACCTCAGCCGGAATTGCCAAACAGGAATGCAAACGGCGAATCATATCTAATGTGAGTGCTTCCTGACGAGATAAAACAGCCGTAACTTCTCCACGACTTCCCATAACAGACTCTAAATCCTGCCAAGACAGCCCACGGGATTCGAGATAATATAAAATCGCCTCAATCGGATCTGGTGGGAGGATAGGATAATGCTGCTGTTCGTATGCTTCCACCAAAGTTGTTAAAATTTCCAAGCGATCGCATTCCGGTGTATTCTGTTGAGCATCAAATAACCGTTCAATTTCATTCAGTGCCGCACGATAATCAGCTTCAGTTCTCAGAGGACGAAGTTCTGACATATATTTTACCTTCATATGATCAAAGTAGAGACGTTGCAATGCAACGCCTCTAAATCTAGGTTATTAGATGAAAATTTGCCGGATTAAAATACTCATCACCTCGCCTTGGTTAGCAGTAGGTAACAGTGGACTCCAATCACCCACACTAGCGTAACCAATTACCTGTAAATAGCGAATTGTACTAGTAACAGCTTGGGGAGAACCGATGAGCAAATGCTTAATCTTTTCTCTTTGGGAAACTGGCTGTGTAGAAGATTGATTGAGGTTGAGTGTATCTATATCTGCACTCTGCAAGTATTGTGTAAACTGTGCCATCATTGTAATTATCTCCTTGTTAGAGGGGCTAGATAACGGCGATCGCTTTCTTCTTGACCGGATTGGGCGATCGCCTTTATCATGCTTAAATATTAAAGTATAAAATTATACTCGCCAATCACTAAATCCATAATTTTTGTTATAAATTATGGATTTTTAAAGGAGAAATATCTATGCAATAGTTCGTTTATAGGCAAAAAAATGAGGGCTTTATTATTGCTAAAACCCTCAGAAACAATTTCTTAAATTTTCTGCCGTACCCAAGCACGAAAAGCCCTAATTGTCGTATTCCTACCATCAGTTTTACTCCGCAGAAAATACTCAGGTATAACTTGATCAATCGGCAGATTAGGAAAAATTCTACTATGAACAGATTCTACATACTTGCCATCAATCAAAATATTAATTAATAACTTATTTTTCTGCCAACGCCACAATTCCTGTACTCCCAGTAGTTCATAATTATTAAAACGAGTCCGAGAAGTAATATCAATTTCAATTGCCAAATCTGGTGGAGGGTCAATAGTTAAATCAATTCTATCCTTACCCCGTACAGCAGCTTCATTTTGGATATAAAAACAATCATCAGGTTCTACGCCTGCATCCATAATTTCTTGGTCAAAAGTTGTAGATCCTAAACTCCAAAATTCAATATCTAATTCTTCTAATAAAACCTTAATTAAATCACCAATGATAACTTTAGCTACTTCATGCTCTGGTAATGGAGTCATGATTTCTAGTACCCCTTGACTATAAGAAACCCTAGAACTGCGATTTTCACCCAATTCTGCTAAAATATTTTTATATGTAGCCCAAGATATATTTTTAATTAGTAACTGATGACCAATAGGTACAGTTAGTTGATTGAGTTCAAGTAACATAGCTCTATCTCGTTGCTAAAGTACCACTTGGAATAAATATAACATTAATTGAAGTTAATCCGAGGATTTGGAGCAAAGTCAAATGACAGCAATTACATTCAACCTCAACCGCATTATTCAACTCAATGACGAGCAGTTTTACCAAATATGTCAAGAAAATCCTGGAGTTAAATTTGAGCGCAATGCTAAAGGAGAAATCATAGTTATGCCACCCACAGGCGGAGAAACAGGAAAATTTAATATAGAAATTGGTGCTGATTTTGTCATCTGGAATCGCCAAGCCAAATTAGGTGTATGTTTCGATTCTTCCACCTGTTTTAAATTACCCAATGGTGCAAATCGTTCTCCTGACGTAGCGTGGATAAAAAAAGCAAGATGGGATGCACTCACACCAAAACAACAACAGAAATTTCCCCCAATAGCACCAGACTTTGTATTAGAGTTAATGTCCCCCAGCGACGACTTAGAAGAAATTAAAGCCAAAATGCGGGAATATATGGATAACCAAGTAAAATTAGGTTGGTTAATTAATCCCCAAACCAAACAAGTAGAAATTTATCGTCAAAATCAGCCAGTAGAAATTCTCGATGCTCCTACGCAACTATCAGGAGAAGATATCCTCCCAGGATTTATTTTAGATTTGGGGATAGTTTGGAATTAACCTGCTGCTTGAGTGATGGGAATTTCAATCACAAACTCCGCACCGTTTCCTGGTTCTGAATGACAATATAATTTACCTTTATGTTTATCAACTACGATTTGATAACTAATAGATAAACCCAAACCTGTACCTTTACCTACACTTTTAGTAGTGAAGAAAGGATCAAATAACTTGGAAACCACTGTGGCAGGAATTCCCGTACCATTATCTGCAATACTAATTCTTACCCAATTACTATGAATAACTTCAGTCCGAATTGTAATTTGTCCCTGTTCACTCATACATAAGCTTTCCAAAGCATCAATAGCATTACTCAGAATATTCATAAATACCTGATTAAGCTGTCCAGGGTAACATTCCACCAGAGGTAATTCACCATACTCCTTAATTACCAAAATTTCTGGATGGTCTGGTTTAGATTTCAAACGGTTGTGTAAAATCATCAAAGTGCTATCAATTCCCTCATGAATATCCACATCTTTAAATTCTGCTTCATCTAAGCGAGAGAAATTGCGGAGTGAGAGAACAATTTCGCGGATGCGTTGAGTTCCGACACGCATAGATTTCAGGAGTTTAACTAAATCTTCCTTTAAAAAATCAAATTCAATATCAATTAATGTTTCTTGAATTTCTTCTGGTGGATAAGGATAATATATTTGATACAATCCCACCAAGCGCAACAAATCTTGGGCGTATTCACTAGCAGGAATTAAATTGCCATGAATAAAGTTAACAGGATTATTAATTTCATGAGCTACACCTGCAACCATATTACCCAATGAAGACATTTTCTCACTTTGAATCAGTTGAGCTTGGGTAAGTTGCAATTCCCGTACAGTATTTTCTAAACTTTCAGCTTGTTGTTGCAGCTTAATTTCGGCTCGTTTACGTTCTGTGATGTTGGTTGATACCCCTAAAATTTGCTTAACTTTACCATCAGCATTGCGATTAAAAGGTGTTTCGCGACTGTATAACCAACACCATTCATTATTCTTATCTTGAACACGAAATTCAAATTCTACAATATCACCGTCATTAGCAGTGAGGAATTTTTGGTGATAAATGGCGATTTTGGCTAAGTCTTCTGGGTGTAGAATATTGAAGAGTAACTTGTCTCCCATCTTCTGCACTTCTTCCACAGAATAGCCAACCAGACTATAAAGTTCTCGGTTGGCGTAAACATTACGTTGTTCTTCTAAATCAAAAATATAGATCAGATTAGGCGTAGAATTAGCGATGCGCTGAATTAAATGTTGACTTTCTCTCAGTGCGGCTTCAGCTTGTTTACGTTCTCGAATATCACGAGTAATAGTAGCAAAATACAAAGGTTCGTTCGTTTCTGAATTCTTCAGAATGAACATATTGTAATCAACATTAATCACTGCTCCGGTTTGAAAGTGTCGGAAGCGAATCTCTTCTTCCCACATCCCATATTTTATGACTTTAGGAATGATAGATTGCTGGACATATTCTCTATCTTCTGAAAAAAAGAATTCAGATATTTTTAAGTCTTCAGGGAATGATGGATGTTCTAACCCCACCATTCGTTTGCCAGCTTCATTCAGAAATATAGGTTTGCCTTCAAGAGTCGCAAAACCAATAAAATCACTACTATTTTCAATTACTGAGACAAATAATTGGCGTTCTTGTTCAGCTTTTTTAGGTTCAGTAATTTCTGTTGATGTGACAACAATTTGAGAAATGCGAGAATTATCATCCCAAAGCGGTGTAGCATTAATCAACCACCAAGTTTCTACTTCTTCATAGCGGAAAGATTCCTCAAAGAATATGCTTTTTTTCGATTGAATACAATCTTTATAGTGTTGAAGATAGCGATTAGCCATTTCTTCAGGGAACACCTCAGTAATTTTTTTATCCAAGCAAGCTTCTAAAGGTATGAGGCTATTTTTTAACATGGCAGGATTAAATCTCACCAACCGAAAGTCTGCGCCATCATCCAAAACGTCCAAAACACAAATACCGTAATCTACACCTTCCCAGATACTTTGTAAGAATTGCGCCTGCTGTTGTAGCTTTTGTTCTGCTTGTTGGCGATCGCGTAGTGCAGCTTGTTGTGCGGTAATATCTAAAAGATAACCATACCAAACCACTTCTCCCTCTTGGCGGCGTTCTGGTTTAGAAACTGCCCTCACCCATCTCTGTTCGCCAGTAGTGCTAATGACACGCCACTCATGTTCAAACTTTTGCAGAGTTTGGGCAGAAACAGACATTGCAATTTGAACATGAGGTAAATCTTCAGGGTGAATATCTGCAAGAGATATAGACGAATCATTTTCTAACTCTTCTGCACTTCTACCTGTGATGTCTTGACATCCAGATGAAACATAGGAAAAAAACTGTGTACCATCGGGTTGGAGATGAAATTCATATAGCATCCCCGGCACATTGTCTGCTAATCTTTGCAATCTTGCTTCACTCTCCAATAAAGCCTTTGTTCGTTCCTCAACTCTGGTTTCTAATTCTTCATTCAAGCGTTTGAGTTCGGCTTCGGCTTGTTTGCGTTCCGTAATATCTAACATGACACCACAAAAGATGACTTCCCCTTGATGATTTTTCGTAGGAGTTGAGTCGCCTTGCCACCAACGAATCTCACCATTAGGCTTTACCAAGCGTCCCTCATAATGCCACGGAGTCACATTTTCGATAGCCTCCATAATAGAAGCAATCGTGCTTTGAATATCTTCTGGATGGATAATAGCAAAAAAACAGTCTATATCCTCCATCATTTCTAAAGCAGTAATTCCAGCCAATTCCCAAATAAAGTCACTAACATAATCTATTCGCCAAACACCATCACAATATGTAAATTGATAAATTGCTCCTGGTAAATTATTGGCAATATCCTGCAACCGTCGTTCACTATTGGCTAAAGCTATCTCTGCTTGTTTACGTTTAGTAATTACTTCCGTAAACATCACTGTACCGCCCACTGCGCCCGAATATTCGTACCAAGGATGTATTTCCCACCTCACCCAGTCAGTGGTGCCATCTAGGCGAATAAAAGCATCTTCATCGCATTTTTCAATTGCGCCACTCAAACAACGTTGGTGAATTGTCTGCCAAAATGGGGAGACTTCCGAGCAGAATTCATAATGGGAATGACCGATAATATCTTGATTACCTAAGCCTAAATTTTCGCGCCAACGACGGCTAGCCAGCAAGTAGCGCATTTCTCTGTCAAAAACTGCGATCGCTGCCGGTGTATATTCCATAAATAAGCGCATCTGTTCTTGGCTGACTTTCTGCTCCTCATCTGCTACTAGTTGGCGTAGCTGTTTTAACTCCTCCTGTAGAGCTTCATACGTATTTCTATCTACGGTTATCAGATGATCAGCCATAGTTGCGCCACTTCCTGATTCAGAGTTTGCTGGTAACATCACTATCTATGTTTCCCAATCTCTGGCTCATAGCATCAAGTCAATAGTCATTAGTCATTAGTCATTAGTTATTAGAAAGCTATACAGCAGTTTGCAAATAGCCATAAAATTCAAGATACAGTACCTCTTTTTCCTGTTGCTGCAAGATTAATCACTATTTCTAACTTAAGATTTCTCCTATTTGATGTTGAATTAACAACTGTTTTAATGTTGCATTTTCAGCTTTCAAAGCTAAAATTTCAGCTTCTAATTCGCTAATTCTTTCTTTTAGAGCTTCCTTAGAAGTACCTTGTCGATGAATTACTACCTCCTTATAAATTTCTAAATTGGTATCTTCATTCATCCATCTTTGGTAAGTCTTGGTATGCTCTTGCACGCTATGCCCCATGTAATCAGCCATAGTTTTAATTGGCACACGTAAACGATGCCCACGAATAGCATAGGCATGGCGCAAATCATAGGGTCTAAAATTTAAATTACTATTCCTAAATCGGACGTAAAGTTTGGCTGTTCGATTACTCAACTTACCTTCATTAAAAGGTAATCTAATATTCTTTAGCTGAAATAACTCTACCCACTGAGGATGTAAGGGAGGAATCCCACAACTGCGTTCACCTGTTTTTGTTCCTTCCGTTAAACTTGGATTCAAATTCACTAAATTAAATGTATTATTGGGGTTGATAAATACCTCTAAATCAACGGCAAATAGTTCATGAGGCCTTAAGCCATAAGTCGCTAACATTCCATAAGCCCATTGCCATTGTTCTGGCTGTGTCAGGTTATCTTTACTTGTGTATACTGATAACGGCATACCCATTTGTAAATAGCCTTGAATGATTTCATCATCTGAAGGAATTTTGCGGATAGTTGGTTGGGGTTTAGCCGTAGCATAGGCATAAATAGTTTTGGACTCGTCGAAACCACAAAAATCACAGAATTTTTTGAGTTGCCATACTAAGAAAAACCGTGATGACGTATTGGGACGAGTTTTTTCTAAAGCTTCTTCTAAGGCTTGTGTACATAGCGGGACATCTGGAGGGAGTTTTTTTAGATGTCGGAGATAATGACTGTCCCAAGTTTTAATACCACGCCTATTCTGTTCGTGAGTCTTCCAGAATTCTCGCTCATAGTCTTGAATTAACTCCGAAATAAGTTTCGTTGACTTACCCTGATTTATCGGTTCTATTCTCTGGGCTTGCTTACCTAGTAACTCTGGAGTCCATTGAAATTGTTTGGTGATTAATAATAAATCTAATTCTCTAGCCTTTAACACTGCCATTTTTACCCCTGCATCGTTAGCAGTAAAGCCACAAGAGATTGTGTATTGTTTATTAGGACTACCTTGTTTACCAACGTCTCCAGGTTTACAAGGAAAAGTACCCTGTAAGCCGATAGTTTTGGGACTGGTGAGTTTTAATTTAATCTTGACTCTATCTAAATACAAAGCTGTATTAGCTTGTTGAACAGCATATTTAATACGGAGATATTCGCGTTCTAACTTAGCTTGTTCATCAGCACTTGAATGTTTAGGTTTCCATAGCTTCCATTTAGAAGCATCCCATTGTTCAATCGGTATACCTTCCCATTCAGAATTGCGAGGGTTAAAAGTATTTGCAGGCATAATAGGGACGAGAAAACATTAAATCAGACTAGAAACTTAGGTGAGTAGAACACTTGAGAGTGTGGCACATCATACCCAAATCATCTGTATTCTACATTTTAAAATAAGATTATTTTTATATTATTACTAATATTAAAGTAGTAGAATTGAGCTAGAAAGTATGGGATTTTCTGCGGAATAGATAGTAGTAAAACTGAAGTTAAGAGAGAAGATACACAATTAAAGTTTTAGATTATGACTCCCAGATATTTTTTACCACTAATCATTGCCGCGATCGCAGCTACCACCGCTAGCTGCACCAACAACCTCCCAGAAGCCAGCACAACACCAAATACCATATCTTCTACCCCAAACCAAAGCATGGCTCAACTAAGAGCCAAATCCAACGGCGTTCAATCTCCCAA
Organism: Aliinostoc sp. HNIBRCY26; assembly: GCF_050235535.1. GTDB lineage: Bacteria > Cyanobacteriota > Cyanobacteriia > Cyanobacteriales > Nostocaceae > Trichormus. The sequence continues at coordinate 4,530,765 of NZ_CP189852.1, read as the reverse complement.
CGACACCTCAAAAGCTATCTCCAGTAAGACGGTAAATGTCACTTTATATACTAGTGATGTACAGTGCCAGGAATTTGTCCCGCAAACAGTCACAGTACCAGCCACAGAACCCTTAACTAATGCCGTAGGTAGAATCATAGAAGAACAAGACACGGCTGATTTTAGCGTGTCTGGTTATCGAGTCAGAGTTAAAAATGGCGTTGCTACCGTTGATTTAAGACTTGCACCCCAATCTAAACGTCAATTCGCCTCTCTTTCTAGCTGTGAACAATTTGCCCTTTTTGGTAGTCTCCGCAAAACACTTACTAGTAACTCTCAGTGGAAAATTCAAGAAGTTCGCTTTACCAATAAGGGCGAAGAAATTGTACTTTAGTTATTTTTGGTTAAACCAATTCTAAATCAGCAACAGTAGAAAAATCTAGTAACGCCTCTCCCAGATTCTCTAACTGTTCCAGCGATAATTCGTGAATTCGCTCGATGAATGCAGCATCAATTTCACCAATCCGGCGATTAAGTTGACGTAGTATTAAATCTTGTTTTCCTTCTTGCTTTCCTTCCTGCTTGCCTTCTCGTTTTCCTTCTTGTCTTCCTTCTTGCCTTCCTTCTTCTTTAGCTTGTTCTCTATCTCTTTGATACAGTGGTTCTAATCGCATAATTAACTCCCTATCATCCGCTTCTAATTCTTGATTGACTTTTAAGTTTTCGCGCAAATTATAAACTAGTTCCAGTGTCGCTCTTTGGTTGCGAATTGCGAATTGCGAATTGCGAATTGGTTTTATCGTCAGATTCTAACCACCTGTATCCTCACTTCCCGTCTTTTTTAACCACTGTTCCACAAGTTCAGCCACAATATCACTCATTTGTCTCTCCTGCGCCACAGCAGCCGCTTTTAATTGGCGATGGAGTTGCTTAGGTAAGTAGATAGTTGTCCGCGCATAAGCTGGATCTGTGCTTTTAGTGGTAGAAGTGGGTGTATCTGATGTTGGCTGTGGCTGATCTCGCTGTTGACGACTGCGCGCTGCATCAATTAAATCGTCAAAACGACTGGTTTTTTTCTTATTATTCACGGTAAAATCTCCTTCCCTACTTCGGTGTAACACCGCCAAGCTATTTGTGAGTAAGCATCTTTGACTAAATTCACCGGCACGCCTTCTAAAGCCGCACGTTGAAAGACAGCTAATCGTCGAATTCCAGATTTAAATACAGGTAAGCCTGCATTTAATAGGGTTGTTCTGGCTTCTTCTCCTGCTTTATTGGGATGTGGTGGGATAATTGTTAGCAAGATTTTATACTTTACTTTTAAATTTCTCAGTAAATCCACTATTTGTAACGTTGCAGCTAAAGCGATCGCATCTGGAGTTGTCGGGATGACTAATAAATCACATCCTTTAGCTAGGGTTTTTAGCTCATCTGGATCTGGACGCGCTGGGGTGTCAATGACTATATGCTCATAAAGCCTAGCTAAACTTACCCCCTGCTGCTCATCAGCCACTTTAAATGGTAAAGAACCACGATTTGACCAATCTAAAGCGATACGGTTTAAATCACCATCTATCAGAAGGGTATCAGCTTGATTTTGGAAATATGTAGCTAAGTGTAAGGCGGTTGTTGACTTCCCCACACCACCTTTGAAAGCCGCCACCGTAATAATCATTTCATTCTGCAATGGAAATAATTTTCTGATTGTCGCACATCTAAGTATTTAGACATCTAAATATTTAAACTTTTAGATGTTTTGTAGTTAAAATAAAAGTATATAAAAAATATATAGCTAAAATATTTAGATACTAATATTTTGCATATAGATATTTAATGCCTAAAATTTATTCAGTAAAATGTAGTGTTTTGAGTAAATTAATACAACAATAACTAAGTACAAGAATCCTGAAAGCCAAGACCGCTTTGTAAAGGCGTATTACGTTGATAGACAGGGGATCTGAAAAGTTTTACAATTTGACTGAAAGTAGTAAATCTACTTATTGCTTCATCAACCCCAGCATAGTTAAAGATTTTCTAGTGATTCAGCTAGATCACAAAATCGCGCTATTAATATAAGAAAGTCTTGATGAGAGGGTAATAAACCAATGGATGTAAAGCTGATTCTTGTTGGGTTAACCGTTATATTTTCTATCTCGTGCCTATTCTTTGGTACGAAAAATGGGTTTTATGATTCTGATAACTATCACGGTAATGGCTCTGCCCATTGATCACTCAAGGTTAAAGGCCAGTTCCCCTGCGCCTTTAAACTGAGGTCTATTTTAATCAGGGTTTCCCAACCAGTGAGCGTTTGCAAAAGGTATCCTCCCCAATCAACAATCCATTTCTTTAGGGTTGAGAGGCAAAATGTCAAACTTACCCCTAAGCTACAAAAGCAAAACTCTTAGCAATGTTGGCTTTTGGGAAATGTCAAAGATAATGAGATTGGATGGGAGAAAAAAATGAGGGATAATTTGTCAGCATACTCCCAAGCTGACACTGCGGAAACTTCAACAGAATTGGAATGCTTTCCTTACAGTGTTCAGCATCAAGATGAGGGTGTATGCCTGTTGGTGCGGATGGGGCCACATCGCATCCTGCTAGACTGTGGTTTAGCGGACATTTCGTCCTTACAAAAAAATGTATCGCCATCATCCAAGCTACCAGCAGATTTAGTTTTAGTCTCTCATGCCCACCCAGACCATGCTAGAGGTTTACTCTCACTACACCAAGTCTTCCCTAGTTTACCCATTTGTGCCAGTGAAGTAACCAGCAAGCTGCTGCCTTTAAATTGGTTAGAACAAGAGAAAATCCCCCAGTTTTGTCAAGCATTGCCATTGCGATCGCCCATTGAACTACAAAAAGGGCTAGTCGTAGAACTCTTTCCCGCAGGACATTTACCAGGGGCTGTAGCAATTCTCCTCACATACACCACAGCCCAGCGTGTATATAAAGTCCTATACACAGGAGATTTTTTCCTATCCAACTCTCGATTAGTAGAAGGTTTACGGTTAGAAGAACTGCGGGGTTCAGATGTCAACGTGCTGATTGTGGAAGGGACTTACGGCACATCGCGCCATCCCCACCGCCGTCATCAAGAAAACCAACTCGCCGAACGCATCAATCGGGCGATCGCAGACGGTAGTTCTGTGCTGTTACCCACACCCGCATTAGGTTTAGGGCAAGAACTATTAATGTTATTACGTTCTCATCACCATTTCACAGGCAGAGATTTAGATATTTGGGTAGATGGTGCGGTGGCTAGAGGATGTGATGCTTATCTGGAACTATTACCTTACTTACCATCATCAGTCCAAAACTTTGCCCGTCATCAACCCTTATTTTGGGATGAGAGAGTCCGTCCCCGTGTGCGGCGGTTACAAACAGAACATCGGAATCAGATAGGCAAATCACCCTGCATCATTCTCACAGATATTGCAGCAGACTTGAGCCAATACTGCCGCGCCGAAACAGGCCATTGGCTAATATTACTCCCAGAAAAAATTGATGTCAGCGTCAGAAAAAAATATGCTGCACCCACAACCATAGAAAGCTACTTACTAGCACAGCACAGCGATGGCCCTGGCACAACCCAGTTAATTCATAATTTACGCCCCCAACACGTCGTTTTTGTACATGGTTCAGCCGCCTACTTAGCAGACTTAACCAGTTTAGAAGAATTACAAAACCGCTATCATTTACATTCCCCCCTAGCTGGTACAACGGTAGAACTGCCTATTGGCGATACCTTCTTACAACCAGCCGCCCCAGAGGCAAATTATCAAGGTGAAGTCACCGAATTAGATACAGTCATCAACATTAGCCTACCCGATACCATTACCGGCGACCCCCGTTGGCGACAATTTGCCGATACTGGATTAATAGAAGCCCGTTGGCAAGGAGAAGAATTAGTATTGAGAGGATTAACACCCAGAGAACTATTAAATCAAAACAGCGATCGCTATATTATCCCCGACGTTGACTGCTGCGGAACTTGCCGACACCAAAGAGGACAACGCTGCTGGAATCCCGCTTCCCCTCTATATAACTTTAGAGTCACACTAGAAGGTTATTGTCCAGCTTTTGAAGAGAATCAATGAGAAGTAATGAGTAATGAGTGCTGAGTAATGACTATTGACTATTGACTATTGACTATTGACTATTGACTATTGACTATTGACTATTGACTATTGACCATAAAATTAATACCCCCTGATGGCGTTGCTTCAGCAATCAGGGGGTGACTATAGGTGGTAGACTATAATTTGTTCTGTATAGTTGATTACGATTCGATTCTAAAACCTAAATCCATCTTTGACCACTATAATAAGTAGAATTAATATGATTTTTATCAGTTCTTTATAACTGCTTCATTCTCGTTATCTACTGAGAAATCTAAATATTAGACTGTAGCCATACCATCAATTAGGATTTGTCATCCCTGAAAATACTTAAAAAAATATAAAATTTACCTTCCTCAGAACTCAAAATCATACACTTCGGCAGTATAGCGGGGTTTTGAAGCTTCATTGTTAGCTAGCGATCGCACTTAGTCCTGTTATGCTCTCAACAGAATATTTACAGATAACCGTACATACGGATAGTGTCTGATTCAGGACACTTTGGCAAATAATTAATAAATGTACACAAATTCTATTTAGTTAGTATCTATGTCTATTAAAGTTGGAGACACTGCCCCAGATTTTACTCTACCCAATCAAAATGGCTCAACAGTTAGTCTGAGCGATTTTCGGGGTAAGAAATCAGTAGTGTTGTACTTTTACCCCAAAGATGAAACACCAGGATGTACAGCAGAATCCTGCGCTTTCCGTGACCAATATGAAGTTTTTCAAGGTGTTGGTGCTGAGGTCATCGGTGTAAGCGGCGATTCTAGCGAATCTCACCAGCGATTTGCGGCTAAATATAATCTCCCTTTTACACTCTTAAGCGATAAAGGCGACAGAGTACGGAAGCTATACGGCGCGACTGCGGCTTTCGGCTTGTTCCCTGGTCGGGTAACTTATGTCATTGACCAGCAAGGAACTGTACAGTATGTATTTGACTCCATGTTGAATTTCAAAGGACACGTTGACGAAGCGTTGAAAACACTACAACAGCTTGCAGCGAAATGAGTGCTGAGTGCTGTTAGCGGTAGCGCGGCGTTTAGCCGTTGCTGAGTGCTGAGTGGGAAGTGGGAAGTGGGAAGTGTACTAGTTATTAGTGATCGGTTTTCTCCCCCTGCTTCCCCAATCCCCAGTCACCAGTCCCCAGTCACCAGTCCCCATCTACTACCAAAAATATTGGTCTTCTAGAACCGTGGTTTCGCGGGTGGAAGAGTCGTATTTGAGGAGATATTCACGGGCGATCGCTTCATTTTTGCGTAGTGTTTCGACTTCTTTTTTACCGATTTCTGTATCAGTGGAAAGCAAAATAACTTGATGACTAGCTGACGGGAAGTATTTTTCTACTAGGTTGTTGCGGTGTGAGGAATCGAGTCTACCAAGGGGTGTGTCAATCGCTACTGGTAGACGAAAGCCTGAGACTTTGGCGAGTCCCCAGAGGAAAGCGATCGCGAGTAGTTGTTTTTCCCCCGCAGACAGGCGATGTTTGGGGACTGGTTTACCTTTGAAATCATATAGGGACAAACTAAAGGTTTTGGTGTCAATGGTAATGGTACGCACTAAATCAGATTTATGTAGTAAATAGAGGAAACAATGCTTTACCTCCTCCTCTAATTTATTCAGTTTTCTCAAAGTTAATTTTTCACGAAATAGCTTGAGGGTTGCTTGCACCTTCCCAACGGATGCAATGATATGTTCTCGATTTTTTCTATCAATATTTGTATCAGTGTATTCCTTTAACTCTTTCTTTGTCTGCTCAATTACACCCTCTAATTCTGTTAATTTACGTTGGGTAATTTCAGCTTTCGCCTTAGATTGAATCACCTGCTTTTGTGCATCTTCCACCGCATCCCTCAGTTTTTGATATGCTTCTGGTTCTGCGGCTGTTTGTACTTGTCTTTCTAAAGTAACAATTTCTTCTTCTACCGCTTTCAAATTAGCTAACTGCTGTTGAGCTAATTTTTGAGCATTCTGTAGATGATATCTGACATTATCTAATTGACTCAAACTTTCTTCATCAGCTAATAACCAAGGTGCTTCTGATGGGGAATTGCTTGTATATAAATTCTCTGTATCTTCTTTCAGGAAAGATTGAATTTTTTCTACTTGTTCTAAATCAATAGTTAATTGACTCAGCCAATTAATTAAACGTTTATCTCGCTCAATTAAAACATCCTTAGCTAATTGGATTTGTTGATAGCGAAATTCCTTTGCTCCTTGTGCTTGGACTTGATTGAGTAAATTGGGGATGAGGGCTAAAGGTAAAACATCAGCAGCTAATTCACACATAGACTGTCTGAGGGTTTCTGCTGTCGCTATTTTATCTTTTTTCTGTTGTTCTAAATGACTGCGATCGCTAGCAATTTTACCACCCTCAGACATAAACTTATCTAAAGCTTCTCGCTGTTTATTTTCTAATTCTGCAATTAAATCATTCAGCGTTGCTAATTCTGCTTGGATTGCTTGATAGTTTTCCTGATATTGCGTCAATCTAGCTTCAATTTCTTCTAAATTAGCTAAATCTTTAGTATCAGCGATTTCCTTGCGTTTACGGTTAACTAAGATTTCCAAATCTACAGCTAACCTATCAGCCAATTCTAAACCCAAAAGTCCGCGAATAGCTTCGACTACAATTGGTGGTGGTGTTTCCTGTTCTGCGAGTTCTTTAACTTGTTCCCCATCAAACAAAAATAAATTAGAAATACCTAACGGGAGTAAATTTTCTATATAATCATCCCAAATATTGACTAAGGACTCAGGCCAGGTGTCATCATCACCCAAAATTCCTAGTGTATCTTTACCATCTTTAGGATTTTTTGTCCAATAACGCACAATCCGATATTTGACTGGTTTATCATCTTCAATATGTTCAAAGAGTAGTTCAACTCTAGTTTTGTCCGCAGGGTTAGCTTTACTATTAACGCATTGAGTCAAAAAATCACTATAACTCAAGCTACCCCGCGTAGAACATTGCGCCCGTTGTCCATACAAAACCAGGCGAATAGCATCCATCAAGGTGGTTTTTCCCCCACCATTCATTCCACCTAATAAAATAATTGGATGGTAGTTTTCCTCACTTCTGGTATCGAGATTGATGACTTGTCTACCACAGTAAGGCCCAAAGTTTTCTAATACGAGTTCTAGGAATATCATTATCTATAATTCAACCCTTGGTAGGGAATTTTGTTTACCATAAAGTGTAATTTACCTGAGATTTTACCTCATACAGACTCTCAGGATAAGAAAAGCTATTAACTTTTTATTTTTGGACATTAAACTGGGACATAATTATTTTTTGAATTTCATATTTCTCCAATTTAAAGACTTATCGTTTTCTTTCTTACTTTCATCCACAGCATCACCCAAAGTTAACTGCTTCACCTTCTCCTTTACTGTGGCTATATCACCTTGAATCACGGCTTCTCGTAAGTCGCGTTTTAAATGAGCATTCTTAATAGCTTCCTCTGGAGAACGTGAACTAGTATCAAAACATTTCTCTAAGCTATCGTAGATTCCTACGCGCTTACTTTTCTTTTTAAACTGGCGTTCTGTATCTAAAAGTTTCGCCATTAATTCCAAGTGCATATCGTCAGAGACACAAATTTCTTCTAACACAGACCATTCATCACTACCTAGTAATTTATGGTCAGCACCAGGACGAGGATCTTTGAATTCTTCACCCGTTACTTCTTGATATATGCGGGGTAGACTATCATCAAACTCGTGTCGCTCTTCTAACCAAATACGGCGGATTTCACTCAATTCTTCTAAAGTTATGAGAGTAATATCACGCATATTTTCTGGTGCTGTTTGACGTAGTTGTTTTTCGATTGTTAGTAGTTTTCTTAGCCAATCTTCTCTCGCTTCTTTAATATAAGGGCCAGGAATAGGCTCAACAGATATTTCTCCTTCTAGATTACGATCATATAATTGCACTAATCCATTTCTGCGGCGGAAATCTCGGCGATCGCGAGTTTCCTCTGCATCCAATTCTTTGCGAAAATCTAGTAGAGGTTGCATCCATTCTTTTTCTTCGTCATTCTGAATCATCGCAGCTAATGATTTATCTTGACTCACTAAAGTACAGACCCAACAACCAAAACGAGAGCTTCCACAACTAGGTGTAGTTGTATCCACAACTAAGGGACATTCATTATCAGCAGACGCACCTCGATACATAGCAAATAAGTCTTTATTGCTATATTTCCAAGGATTTTCCCACTGCATTAAATAAATCCAAACCTCATCATTTTGCCAATCTTCAATCGGGCTATAAACTAAAGAATTGGGTAAATTCATATTAGGGCTAAGATGATCACGCACCCGTTTAGCTTCTAATTTTTTCATTCTGTTAGCACGTTTTGTGCTTTCGGCTTTGCGCGTACCTAAAACAACAATTGCTTCTCCACTGGCTCGGATCACATCCCGAATAAAGCGATTTGACGGGTTAATTTTCAGGCGTTCTGTACACCAACGAAATTTCCCTCTTGGTGCTGGATAACCTTTACCAATTAAACCCACCCAAAAAGTTTCTTTAAAATCTGGCTGTAACAAATGAGGTTCAAATGGTAATCCTTGCGCTTGTGCTTCAGATTTCATCTGTTTAATCGAATTACGTACCCAAGCAGCAACGATAGGATTTTCTACCAATGTGTCTGTAGTGATCACATATATTTTCTTAGTGCGTTTTTCTGGAGGAAGAGCTGCGATCGCATTCCAAACCAACTGTAACGTCGCAGTGCTATCCTTTCCACCCGAATAACCGATAACCCAGGGAATCGCATCCAAACAATACAATTCTTGAATTTCAGTGGTGAGAGCTTGGATATCTTCCACAAACTCTGATACAGTACGTGTCTGCTGACCTTTAGTTTCTGATTTTTGTGCTGTACTCATTTCTCCCTCCTTCTGAAAACAAGATTGTCACCTCATTTATTACACCAAGTCAAACACAAGTTATGACAAGACAGGCAAGATTAGCCCACACAGATATAAATCCGTGTAGGCTGAATTCCTCTCAATTTGAGGTGCAAAACTTGATGAGCCTGCTGGAAACAGCAAATTTTTGATCTTTCTTCTTATATATATTTACTGCAATTTTTAAAAAATTTACAATTACTGCGTATTTTTTTTAGAAAATTTTTATTTTATAGATTGGAGTTTTCAAAAACTAACATGAATGATAGTACATTTGATCCAACAAACGAGCTAGCTAAAGAGTATTTAGAAAGGGAAAACAAGGAAAAACAAGTATTATCTCTACTTTTAGGTAATTTTTTAGACAAAAAAGATCATATTTTAGTTCAAAAGACTGAAATGGGCGGAACAGAAGCTTATATTGGTTCTGTGACTTTAGAATGGTTTGCTGGTAGGGTTCACTTCGCCTCTGGTTTGCCCCTACTCCAAAAAAAGCACAATCCAGAGACGGATAATATTGAAATTGATGCTGATAGTATCGACGAAATTCAGCAGCGTCCCCTTGACTGGTCGCGCCAAGCACCTTTAGTTCAATATTTAGCTGCGAGAAAAAATCATAAGTTTCCCCCAGTGCTGGTGGTTATTAATCAACCTTGGGTAGATAACCCCAAAGCACCAGAATGGGATAGTGAAGGGCGGGCGAAAAAATCTACCACTGACTTTACCCCTTTAGATAAAGATGGGAAAGTCGGGTTGCTGAATGTTTCTGAAGATAACGTCACCATTTATGCGCTAGATGGTCAGCACCGTTTAATGGGTGTACAAGGGTTGATGGAGTTAATTAAAACTAGTAAACTCCAGCGATATAAGAAAGATAAAACAGCAGATGATAGTTTAATCACCCTTGCAGATTTAACACAACAGTATCAAGTAGACCCTGCTTATCTACAAAGCTTACCTAAAGAAAAAATTGGGATTGAATTCATTTGTGCGGTGAATGCTGGGGAGACACGCACTGAAGCTAGGCGGAGGGTAAGGTCAGTTTTTGTTCATGTTAACTTAATGGCTGCGCCTTTAACTAAAGGTCAATTAGCACAGCTAAATGAAGATGATGGTTTTGCTATTGTGGCGCGAAAAATTGCAGTTACTCATCCAATTTTAGAACAAAAACCAAATCGTAACCCTCGCGTTAATTGGAATAGTGCAACAGTAGCGACGAATTCCACAGTCTTGACGACACTACAAGCATTACAAGATATGTCAGAGAGATACTTGGGTCACAAGTTCCCTCACTGGAAACCCTTTGAGAAAGGTTTGATTCCCATGCGTCCAGAAAATGAAGAAATTGAGCAGGGAATTGAGGAATTCAAAAAACTTTTTGATAGTTTGGCAAGCCTACCTAGTTATAAAATTTTGGAACATGAAGATACACCAGTTTTAAGAAGGTTTAGTTTTGAAAAAGGTGGTGGTGAAGCTAATATTCTTTTCCGTCCCGTTGCTCAAGTTGCTATAGCGCAGGCTTTAGGATTTCTAGTGTTTAAAAAGGGACTTTCATTAGCTAGCATCTTTAAGAAATTGAGGAAGTTTGACCAGCAAGGAGGGTTTACGGGTATGGAGTATCCCCAGTCTCTTTGGTATGGAATTTTATATGATCCCAATAAAAAGCGGGTGCAAGTTTCTGGAAAAGATTTAGCCGCTAAGTTATTAATTTATCTGTTGGGAGGAATTTCAGACCCAATGGAAATTGCAGGACTTCGTAAAGCTTTAGCCAATGCTAGAACAGTAGAAGACAGAACCATAGGTTTTAATGGTGAGTTTGTCGAACCTAAAGAAGTAGGTCTTCCACCGCTTATATAAAGGACAGCTTTAAATATATATCTCCCTTAGAGTTTTCACTGATTTCATCACTCTTAAACACGGTTTAGTATAATTAATACATTCACTACAATTATACTACCGATTTTATGGTCAACATAAACCAGGATAGTGCTAATACCATTTCCCCAAAAGTTCAAGCTGAGTTTAATAGCTTTCTTGAACCTTTTTTTTCTAAATATCATCGTGAGCGTTGCTATCCTGGGCTAATATTTAAGCAGGGTAAGCGCACAATGCTACAGATTAATGTACCTGCAAGTGATTTTTCTGGATTGCTTCAAGCAAAACCGTCTACTGGAAATGATCCTGATTCTGGTAAAAATCGTCCAGAAGTAAAAGGTCATGCTGAAGAAATTAAACATTATATAGTTGAACGTGCTAAAAAAGATAAACCTTGGATCGTAGGAACTTTGACGGCAAATGTTAATCCGAAAGATATCGCAGTTATTGAATTAGGTAGAGGTATTTGTCTAGTTGTAATTCGGCGTGGAGTTAAATTAGATATTACTGATGGACAACATCGCAAACGTGCAATTCATGAACTCATAGAGGGTGCAGAAAGTAATTTGATTAGTGACGATGATTTTCCAATTACTCTAGTTTTAGAGGGTGACTTTCGTCAATGTCAGACAGATTTTAGAGACATGGCACAAACTAGACAGTTGGATAAATCATTGTTATTATCATTTGGAGACTTTTCTGGCAGAGTTGGCATTACTAAAGAATTAATACAAAGAGTGCCAATGTTTCAAGGTAAGACAGAAAAGATTAAATCTTCTCCTGCTACTAAACAAAAGCTCATTTATACAACTAACTTTATAGCTAGATTTGTCAGTTGTGTTTTTACTAACGATCCCAATAACCAACTGCGAGATCATGACGTTTATGAAGCCTCGGATGCTTTAGTGATTTGTCTAAATCAATTCTTTTCACAATGCAGCAATACAGAGTATATTTTCGATACAAGTGCAGAAGAATTGACAGAAAACGAAGTGGCTGAATTTAAAGACGACTGTCTTTTAGGTGTAAGTGTGGGCTTGGAAATTTTAGGACGTTTGTTATATTACACCTATTCTCAAGCAGATAACTATTTTCATGAAGGAAAAGTCTTGCAACTGTCGCAGATTAATTGGTCAAGAGAGAATCCATTGTGGAGAGACAATGTAGTAAGAATAGACGCGAAACCAAAGAATCCTGATAAACCCTATAAATTATCAACTGCGGCGAATGCAGTTAACGATGCGGTCAAGATGGTAGTAAGTGAATTGCAATGGATGTAAGAGATTATTGTTTATAGTCTCACTCAATTTGATTAAAAGAGGAATTTGCTGAGATCAAATTCCTCTTCCTGTTCATCTTTAGACGTTCTTTCGTAACAGAGAAATAATAAAATTCTCTCGGTGTAATCAACTGCTCCCCGCAACTCAGTTTGAAGTATTTCTAATCCGCCATTAGCATATTCTTCAAAAATGCTATTACGTTGAGTCTCATATCCTTCTTCATAAATGGATAAAATATTAATATCATGAGTTTCAGTCATTCCCAGTAATTTAATTACTACATCACTCCCAACTGAAGCAAAGTATTCTAATCTAATTGGTGATGGTTCTCGTTTAGAAATTTCGCCCAAGGGTACACGCTTTTTATGCTTTGCACCTAACGCAGCAGCAAAGACAATCACATCAGCAAATGTTTGAAAAGGCCCTGTACTACCATCTGAAGAGGTTAACGCTTTCACTAACTCAGCTTTATCTTTAGCAACCCTGATTCTACCCGTTTCTGCCATGAATGATATTGATAATCGCTTTGTAGCTATATTAGCCGAAAAGTAGAAGTAATGCCTAGATTTGCTGAGTTAGAGAAAGCTTAGGACTGATTATTTCATCAAGAATCAGCAACCTGTCAAAATCTATGGGGTGGAGTCCTACCCGTAGCAAAATAATCACATTTATCTCTTCGGCAACATTATTCCCTATTTTTTGGGTTGAGGGGGTGAGAGACTAAGAGGGAAAATGTTATGTATTCACTTTTAATTATTTATGACTAGTATTTCCACTGCACAGGTTAAGCTACAACAACATCGAGAACAATTCCCAGCTTTAGCGAATAAGCGTTATTTTAACTATGGTGGACAGGGGCCAATGCCTCAAGCCACAATAGACACGATCGCACAAACTATATCCCATATTCAGCAGATTGGCCCCTTTGGGAGTGAGGCTGGTGCTTGGTTAACAGCGCAAATGCCCACCGTCAGAAAAGCGATCTCCTCAGAATTAAGCGTTACACCTGATACAATCTCTTTTACAGATAATGTCACCGTAGGTTGCAATATTGCTTTGTGGGGAATACACTGGCAAGCAGGCGACCATCTTTTACTGTCAGACTGTGAACATCCTGGGGTTGTTGCTGCTAGTCAAGAAATTAGTCGTCGGTTTGGAGTGGAAGTTACAACTTGTCCTTTACAAGCAACTTTAAATGATGGCGATCCTGTAGCTGTTGTTGCTCAAAATTTACGTCCTCAGACGCGCCTAGTCGTACTCAGTCACGTTTTTTGGAACACTGGTCAAGTGCTACCTCTAGATAAAATCGTAGAGGTATGTAAAAACAATAATTCTCTCGTATTAATAGATGCAGCCCAATCCGTTGGTGCTTTACCTTTGAACTTAGCAGAATTGGGAGTAGATTTCTATGCCTTCACCGGTCACAAATGGTTATGTGGCCCCGAAGGTGTGGGGGGTTTGTATGTGCGTCCAGAAAGTCTAGAAAGTCTGCATCCGACTTTTATCGGTTTATATGGAATTATGGTGGATAGCCAATCTCGACCAGTGAACTGGAAACCAGATGCCAGACGCTATGAAATATCTACCCCACCTTACCCATTATATTTAGGTTTGCGAGAGGCGATCGCAATTCATCAACAATGGGGAACACCGCAGGAACGTTACAGCCAAATTTGCCATAACAGTGAATATTTATGGCGACGTTTAACCGCATTACCCCATGTCAAATGTCTCCGCACAGCACCCCCAGAATGCGGTATAGTCTCCTTTCAACTGACCAATCACCAACCCCTAAAATTATTGCAGTTTCTCGACACTCAAAAAATATTAACCCGCACCCTTGCCGATCCCAGTTGTATCCGCACCACCGTCCATTATTTGACTTTAGAATCGGAAATTGACCACCTAGTTGAAGCAGTAGAAAAGTTTTTGGTCAATAGTCAATAGTCAATAGTCAATAGTCAACAGTCAATAGTCACTACTCATTACTCATTACTCATTACTTCTACCTTGTCCCCAGTCCCCAATCCCCAATCCCCAATCCCCAGTCCCCAGTCCCCAATCCCCAATCCCCACAATGCAACGTCCAATCCTATACGTAGCCATTACCAATCACGGCTTCGGCCATGCTACACGCACCGCATCTGTAGCAGCAACAATTCAAAAGTTGTGTCCAGAAGTGCTGTTAATTATGGTGACTACTGCGCCTCGGTGGTTGCTGGAGTGTTACATCGAGGGTGATTTTATCCATCGTCCCCGCGCTTTTGATTTGGGTGTGGTGCAAGCTGATAGCTTAAATATGGATAAGGAGGCGACTTTGGCGAGGTTGCTGGAGATTAAAAAGCAGCAAAATTCCTTAATTGCTTCAGAAGTGAATTTTATCCGTCAAAATCGAGTGCAATTGATATTTGCAGATATTCCGTTCCTCGCGCCATTATTCGCTCAAAAAGCAGGTATACCTTGCTGGATGATGAGTAATTTTGGCTGGGACTTTATCTATCGTGACTGGGGTGGGGAATTTGTGGCTATTGCTGATTGGATAAGTGAATGTTATCAAAAGTGCGATCGCTTGTTTCGTTTACCCTTTCACGAACCTATGCCAGCCTTCCCCCATATTACCGATGTCGGCTTAACTGGTGGTACTCCCCGTTACACAGCCGAAGCAATTCGTACTATTTGGGGGATCACCGCACCTCCAGAGAAAACTATCCTACTCACCTTCGGCGGCTTAGGTTTACAACAAATTCCTTACGATAACCTACACCATTTTCCCGACTGGCAATTTATTGTCTTTGATCAGTCTGCCCCTGATTTACCGAATTTAATCAAAATTAATGACCGCAAATTTCGCCCAGTCGATTTTATGCCCATCTGTGGGAGAGTAATTTCTAAGCCTGGTTACGGCACATTTTCGGAAGCGACTTTATTAGATGTACCTTTAGTTACAATTCCCCGTGATGATTTTGCGGAAGCAGCCTTTCTTTTAGAAGGCTTAGTAAACTACAACTCTCATCAAATTGTCAAACCAGAGGAATTCTTTCAAGGTAACTGGGATTTCTTAAATCAACCATTACAACCACCACAAAAACCACACCCACTAGCCAAGGATGGCAATCAAGCGATCGCCCAAGCTATGATTAATTACCTCCAGACTCATCAATATAAGTAGCCGTCATCAACTGATAACAAATTTATCTGCGTATATCTGTGTTCATCTGCGTTTCATTATTGTCGTTTGTACTTCACTAAGACAATGCACAACGTTTTGCTACCTCTTGAACTACTAAGAGGAATTGACGCAGCAAAATCGCATCATTTGGTGCTGGCTCTAACAAATCCTTGAGATCCGCCCGCCGCCACATCACTGCTATTTGTCGAGCAAAGGGAACGTCGCGCAGTTCTCGGTACACCACTCCTTGACGTTGAAGCGTTTGTATGTTGTCAGGTAGAATCGACACCCCTGCGCCTGCTGCAACTAAGCTGAGATTGATTACCATCCAGGTGGCTTTGACAGTTTCCAGCAATGTCGGCTTGAATCCCTGCATCTCAAATTGTGATAACAGGACTTTGTAGGAAGGTACAGCATCAAGCGGGGGCAAAATCAGATGTTCGTGCTTGAGTGCAGCAAGCGGAATGTAATTAAGTGCCGCCAAGGGATGAGATTCTGGCAATGCAACCACAAAAGACTCTTGCATAATCGGGAGAAAGTTCAGAGTGGAATCATCTGAATAAGGATTAGGCAGATGTTCAAACCCAACATTGACGGAAGTATCTCGTAGTCCTTGGATCATTTCCTCAATCGTCATAGCGCGCAGTTCCAATTCCACTTTCGGATAGCGATCGCGAAAAGTTTTGAGAATATCGGGAAGTAAACTATTAGCGATCGCCGTGTTGACTACCACAACCAGTTTGCCAATTTCGCCACGACTGGCTTCCTGTGAGTTCGTTACCGCCTGTTCAAGCGCAGTCATGGCAATTTTTAGCTCAGTAAAAAACACCTTTCCTGCCACAGATAACACCGGAGGACGACGAGAACGATCAAACAATTCCACACTCAACGCCGCTTCCAAAGCTGCGATCGTTTTACTGAGGTAGGATTGCTCCACATTTAAACGCACAGCCGCTTTACTAAAGCTTTTCTGCTCACCTGGTTCTGCAACCAGCTCCATAAAATACTGTAGCTGGCGCATTTCCAGATGTTTCCAGATTTTTGGGGTCATTTTCCCGCAATAATATAATCAAAACATCATATTAATATGATTAAAATCACCTTACTAACATATTCATAATTTCCTAAGCTGGCTTTCATTAACTCATAACCTGCAACTAAAAGATTGTTTATGACATCTAGCCGCTTAGATCGAGATATAGAACTAACGCCTGCGGTAAAAGCTCAAGAATCCGCAATTTCTGCTCAAATCATCGCGTATTGTCATGAAGTCCTTGATCGCAGTCGCTTTTTTTGCCTACTCAAAGCAGGTGCGATTACTCCACCAATCATCCAATATGCTTTTCTCCAGTACCATCATTGGCGCGATCGGCTGCATAGATGGTTCGGCTTGTGCATCGTCAAAGCTGACAGTTGTACTGACCCAGACCAAAAATCTGCAATTATGTCTTTAGCAGATCACACCTTTACCGACTTGCAAGATGGTCATAGTGAGATGTACGTGGAATTTCTTCACGATTTGGGATTGAGCGATGCTGACATTATGGCCAGTCAACGAAGTGCTGGGACTGCATCCTACGAACGTTCATTTTTTGATGAATTCGGCTACGAAAGCGATAACTTTTACGAAGCACTAGCTGCTTTGAGTGGTCGGGAACTGTGCGTATCAATCCGAAATGCCAGAATTCTCCAATCTTACTTTGATGCTCATAGTCTGAAGCATCCGACTTGGTTAAGTCTACACGCAAAATTAGAGGTGAATCATTTTCAAGATTCTATTCGTCCGGTACTAATTCACTACGATGGGGATGCAACCAAACAAAAGCACATCATCAAAGCCGTCGAAGGTGGAATCAGCCGACATATACAATATTTCGATGATCTGCTGCATGAGTATGAATTTCCAGCCGATATTGAGCTTCACAATCTAATTTGATTCTCTAACCAAGCCATAAAATATCATGGAAGCAGAAATCAAAGATGTAAATATCTCTAATGGTCAATTATTGACACCTTTTCAACGCCAATTATTACTGAAAATTTTGACAGAAGATTTACCAGAATTATATCGCCAACGTATCCAAATTATGTTGTTAGCAGATGAAGGTAAATCACAAACAAACATCTGTCGTACCTTGGGATGCTGTCCTGCTACAGCCAGACATTGGATACATATTGCTCGCAGTGGAATGGCGCATCAATGGCAAACTTCCCCCATTGGTCGTCCAAAAGCCGTCAATGAGGAATATTTAGAACGGTTAAAAACACTAGTTAGTGATAGTCCTCGTAATTATGGTTATGGTTTTCGACGGTGGACAGCAAACTGGTTAAGTAAGCATTTAGCTAAAGAATTCGGCTTTCAGTTGAGTGATTGTCATATCAAACGCTTACTCAAAACAATGGGTTTATCAACAAAATCCAAACCTTTGCTCACCGCAGAAAATTCATCTCATCTATCTCAAAATTCACAGTTAAATACATAATAATTTATGTGCAAGCGATGGGAATCTGATTTGATTTAGAGAAAAAATTTAAGTATATGTAGTATATGTAGAGTGTTTTAGGCGTTAGCCGTAATGCACCAAAGGCCTTGACACGCCACTACGTAAGTAATTGCAAAAATCAAGTCGGATTCCTCTATGACACACTTCCAAAAACTACTAAGAATTACTACTAACGGCAAATCCTTTCACAACATCACCTCGAAAATCGCAGCGATAGTTGCTGAATCGGGAGTAGAAACCGGACTTTGTACTTTATTTCTACGCCACACTTCTGCTAGTTTAGTCATCCAAGAAAACGCCGATCCTGATGTACTCGTTGACTTAGCTAACTTTATGGCAAAACTTGTACCAGAATCAGGACAATATATTCATGATGCCGAAGGCGCAGATGATATGCCAGCCCATATCCGCACAGCACTAACACACACATCAGAACATATACCCATTAATCGTGGTCATTTAGTGCTAGGAACTTGGCAAGGAATCTATATTTGGGAACATCGCCAACGCAGTCACTCCAGAGAATTAGTAGTTCATATTTCAGGATAGTCTTGCTACCTAGACGCGAATTTTCGCGTCTCAACAAACTCATTTTAAATATTACATGACAAAATTTAATATTTATTTATATTTCTTTTCTTTTAGTGATTTTCTGTCATATAATTAGATTTATTTGTAGCTTCTAGGCTATATCAATACAGATGCAGCAAAATACTGTACCCAACAACAGTTTTCAACTTATTGATGAAATCCTGTCGCAACATCATGTTAATCTTTTAACTCTTAATCCTGATAAAACAAAAATCACTAGCTTTGTAGAATTAGAAGTATTAATTAGAGAAAATACTACCGATAATCGCTTAATTCATAATATACAAAACACTTTAGAAGTCATAGTTAAATCTCAATTAAAAAACTTCCCAGAAAATGTCTTCTGGGATTTTGATTTTATGGTTAGCAGTATGTTGCGTCAAGCGTTATCAGCAAAAAGTGAAGCGGCTATTTTTCTAGAAAAATTTGCAAAAAAGATGGTTTTACTAACAGATTTATTTGGCATAAATAGTGAAATTCGTTTCCGCTATGTACACGATTTTGTCTATGGCTTTGAATGGGCAAAATGGGTACAAAAAGACCCAATAAATCGTGCTAATACCGAGCCTTTTAGTTTAACTTTTCTTGACTATTTATTAGCGAAATATCAAGAGTTAATCCAACGGATTAATCGAAGTAAATCGCCATCATATAAAATATGTGATAACGGCTTTCGCAACCCTTTCACATTCTCCCGTGAACCAGAAGATGAATATCGGTTATTAACTCACTTAGCTAAAGCCCAACTTATTCCGGTGGCTGCTTGGGATTGGAATGCTGTCCCCATGTGGAACAAACCTTTTCAGGAAAAGCGTGAACAATTAGCATTAGAGTTGAATATTCAACCCCAAAAACACTAATGAAAATTGCTGATTTAATTACTTGGTTTGAAGCATGGGCAAATCCCACTTGGTGTGAAAGTTGGGATAACTGTGGCTGGCAGGTTGAACCAGGTGTATTACAAGAGTCCGCGAGAGTGTTGGTATGTTTAACACCAACATTGGCGGTAATGGAAGAAGCGATCGCCTTAAATGCTAATCTAATTTTTGCCCATCATCCCCTCATTTTTAGCTCTCCCAAATCTTTCCGCACAGGTGAACCAATTACCGAAATGGTGCGGTTAGCCTTCACCCACAACATCGGAATCTATACAGCCCACACCAATTTTGATCAAGTCGCAGACGGTACAGCTGACGTATTAGCACAAATCTTAGAACTTAAGGATGTCGCCCCCATCGTTCCCACTCAAAACGGTTTAGGTTATGGACGAGTGGGATCATTAGAACCATTTTTGACATTACAAGAACTACTCACCATCATTCAAACCCGCCTTACCCCCCCAGATTTAATCTTTTCCCCCAGTGTTGACTTACAAAAGACAATTTCCAAAGTAGCGGTTTTAGGTGGTTCAGGGGCTAGCTTTATTAGTGCAGTAGTGAAAACCGGCGCACAAGCGTATCTGACAGCCGATTGTAAATTCCATCAATTCCAAGAAAGCCGCGATCGCCATCTCATTTTAATTGATGCCGGACACTATGCCACAGAACGCCCCGCCTGCGATCGTCTAGTCCAGAAATTCCAGTCCTTAAACCTAGATTGGGTACAACTCAGCACCAAAGACGAAGATTTCCGCCAATTTTTTCAATCTTAGTCATTAGTCATTAGTTTTTCTTCCCTTGTCTACCTTGTCTACCTTGTCCCCAATCTCCCCAATCTCCCCAATCCCTTTTATAAGCTTTTGATGAATTTTGTTTGAATTTTGAATAATAGGGGTTGACTATTGTGACGTAGATCACAAACTTTTGTAACCAAAATCACCATTATATGCTGTTTTATGTCAATCAGCAAAAGCGTAAAGTATTCCAAACTAGACATAATAAACCCCGTACTCTACCAGAACTAAAATGATTCGCGCACTTGTTGAATCTGCTTTTCAAACTGGATATCTCAGCGTTGAATCTGAAGGTCTACTCCATCAGGTGTTAGCGAGTAAATGTTATCAGCCAGAAGATTTGACAGCCTTGGCTGATTTATATGATGCAGTGCGTACAGGGAAAATTAAACGAGAAGGTTCTTCTCAACTGAGTCTAGAGTCTTTCGCATCCGATAAATCTCACTAAAACTGCCTCTTCCGTAAAAGGTAGGGGAGAAGAGAGCAGGGAGCAATTGCGGAGGAGCAGGAGAGAAAAACCGCCCACAATGTAGAGAAGTTTGGTTTGTACCTACATTCCACTCTTCTCTCTGCTCCCTGCCCCCTGCCTCTTATCAAGCAGATATCCTCAAGATGTGTCAGGAAAAATTCTTAAAATCAAAACTATTATGCTTTTGTTGTTGAAAACCGTGAAGGTCAGCAAAAGAATGAGTTAAGATCAAATACATAGGGGTAACAGTCAAGCCGAAGCCCCAGGCTTCTCAGCAATGCCAATGATCACAAGTAGGCAAATTAAACAACCGCAATCACCACTTGTTTTTGAGTATTTATTATTACATAATGGTAGGAAGGACTTACCAGCCAATAGTCAGCAGGTGAGGACAAGTACCGAATTTTCTGACTTCTATGAAGAAGTAGACATTCACTGAATGACCCTGAAAGAGATAGAATCTTGGTGCAGTAACTACCAGTTTATGACCCACAAATTCCCTAGCTTCTCACAACCAATAGCAAATCCTTGGGCGGGGTCAACTGACACACTGATTCTGAACCGTGAAGCTCACCTCTTCAGGTTGTCATTTGCTTGGGGTAAAACCCAAAATTTGAAAAGTTTAACTACGTTGTTTAAAAAGGCAGAAGCAGTACATGCTACACCGCAAGATTTATCAACTGTGTTGCGATGGGCGGGAGGTATGCGTATTCTTGCGGGACCAGCAACGCTGGATAGAACGCGCCCGCATCATCGACATAGAGGGAGATTTAGTGACCTTGCGCTATGAAACAGAGGAGGAAGACGAGGTTTGTTCTTGGGAGGAAATGGTGCGCCTTGAAAGTATCGGTGCTGTCACTCAGAAACTAGCTTCAGTCCCACGCGGGAATGTGGAACCGCTCCTGACTGAAGACTGTCCAGAAGCCGAACGTATCCGCAACCACTATCCTGAGTCCAATCCTGAGTAAAAGAAACTTAGTCTGTCACCTTAGTGCAGCAACCTCTGTTTCTCTCTTACTCCTTAATTAACACCTACCAAATTCTCAATCCTAATCCTGAGTAAAATACCGTACTCAGGATTAATTTTTATAAGAGATTAATTCAACAGTTCCCATGCTCTGTAAAGAAATATTGAAATTATTAAAACCAGTATCAAGATTAGCTACACTTTGATTATTCTTTAGATTATTTTAACAATTCAACTTTGGCGATGCTTTTTAAGTCTGCGGCGAATTATGACCACCGCAGCACTTAGTCTTGCTTTTGACACCATCTTTTCTTGATTAATTTTGATATTTGTAATTCTGAGGAAGCTTTTATGACTATTATTCCAGGTACACTTGTCCAACTTCCTAACGGCAGCAATGGAGTTGTAATTCCTTCCTCTTGGTGGCAACCTGGGCGTGTATTAGTCAAGTTACCACGCGGACGCAAGCGGTGGTTTAAGGTAAATGAGTGTACCCCCCTTCCCTTTGGGATTAATTTTCATGCTCGTCAAGCAGAATATGGGGAATCATAAATATTTCAGGAGTGCTGAGTGCTGAGTGCTGAGTGCTGAGTAATGAGTAATGAGTGTTATTAGCGGTAGTACGGCGTTTAGTAGGTGCTGAGTGCTAGCTAAAAAAGTCGGCATTGAAATTGTGGTGAAAAATTCTTTGGGAAATAGCGTCAGACTCGTTTTTATAGAGGTTGACGCTAAAGTCATTAGATTTTTTTATGTTCAGGGTCTTTATATGGGCTGACCCCGTTTGATAACGAAATTTAAGTTTATATTTAGATTTTCATCTAATTTGTAAAAAAACGTAATATTTAATATTTTCTTTAGATTTGCTCAAAGCCTGAGTCCTCAACTGTGTGCGCGGAGTGTTTTAGAGAGGACTGAAGTCCTAACTACGAACCTGGAAATATTGAAGACCAGAAAATATGTGTGCTAGCTTACTACACATGAAATGATATGTTATTCCCAATTCTAGGCTTAAAACCTCAATATAAAAGGTTAGAGATAAAAATAGGTAGTTAATTTTATCCTGAATTATGCTGTGAGAATAGATTTAAATCGTGTCAGGGAATACTAAGCATAGAGAAGTTTGTCAAGCTACTATGTCATATTTGCTTTACCCCATCCTGATCACGATTTTGGTTTTGTTTATCCAGTATTTCATGACCTTCTTACAACTTTGCAAAGCCAGATTTCAGTACCCCAAATACCAAGTTATCGACACAGAGCAAGTTCCGACGTACTTTCAAGATTTATTGCAAGCTCCTATCCAAGAACTTGAACAACTGGGTTTTAAGCCATTTAGCTACATACAATATCAACCAATGGTGCAAGCTAATCAGCAACCCAACTGGGAAATTCTCTTATATAACAAGTCTTGTAAAACCTACGCCACAATCATTACTAACCGTTTAGTTGAACCTGTAAATTTATTTGACATCGAATTTTACACATTTTTTCAGGATAAAACATTATTGTTGACTGTAAATTGTAAAAAGCATGGTTTTATTGAAGAAGTTCCCCATGCAATTGTTCAAGATGCTTATGCTAGTGATGTTTCCATTCAATGGTTACATCACCAAGATAAACTCAATAATTTAATTCTGGAAAAATTACCCTGTGCTTTAGTGCCAAAGGATTTTTCTCAAGCACTACAAATATTCATTGGTAATTATGTCAAACATCTCAATCAAACAGGTAAAATATTAGCAATCAAAGAAACTTCATTATTTCAATTACATTGGTTAACTGCGCTGAAAATAGTTTACCAAATCGTCCAAGGTAACAACAAAACAGCAAACATAAATCAGCAACGCCGACAAAAAGCCAAAACTCAACCCAGTCTGCAAACAAAGATTCCGGTAGAATTGGAAGTTGCTAGCTTTAAACATATGCAGCAAATGCAGCAGGGTTTAGTTAGTAAACAACTCCGCACTTGGCTATTTTTAGGAAGCATCGCAGTATTTGCAGCTAGCTTTACCAAGTTTCTCACATTCAAAAGTGTACTGATATTTATTATTGTAATTTTATTCCACGAAGGTGGACATATCCTAGCCATGAAATTGTTTGGTTATCAGGATACCTCTGTGTTATTTGTGCCATTTTTAGGTGCTTTTGCAACAGGACACAAACACGAAGCCACTCTGAGTCAAAAATTTTGGATATCGCTTGCAGGCCCATTACCAGGGTTAATTTTGGGGATGATTATAGCCATCTTTACACCCCGCACTGGTGATAATTTTGCTTGGTTACGCGAAACAAGTTGGATATTAATGTTTATGAATTTATTCAACTTGCTACCAATTTATCCTTTAGATGGGGGAAAGATTGCCAATTTACTTTTATTTTCTCGGATACCTTTTGCTGATGTCGCATTTAAATCAATTGGCTTAGTGATATTTTTTCTGTTGGGGAAACAAGAACCAGGACTGTTAGTGTTTTTGATTTTGGTAGCTTTTAGTATTCCTGGCGATTTTCGCAATGCTCAAGTCAGTAACAAATTACAGCAGGAAATCAAACGCAGTCAACCGGAAAATCAAGAACATCTCTTACATACCATCTTCCAATATTTACAGCAATGGGGATATGACAAATTACCATTTCAAACTAAATACACTTTAGTCAAAGATTTAATGCAACGATATTACGAATCTAGTGGGAAGTTGACTACTAGATTTGCGCTAATGATTTTTTACTGTTTCAGTTTATTTGGGGGGATGATTGGTAGTTTACAAGCGACTATTCCTGGTTGGTTAAATGTTGTACCTCAACTATTTGAAACTCCTCAGCAAAGTCATGAACGTTTTGTCCAAAAAAGAAAAGCAGAAATTGCTGATTTGACTGCTACTTTGAGTAAAAATCCCAATGATGTGAGTGCTTATAAAAAACGCGCCAGGTTAAGGATGATGATGCGGGATGAGGAGGGAGCATTGGCAGATTATAACCAAGTCATTCACTTAACACCAAATGATATTTCATCTCGCCTAACCCGTGCTGGGATAAGTAGAAACTTGTTAGATTATCAAGGCGCAATGCAAGACTATAACGAAGTTATACGCCTGAATCCAACAAACTTTATGGCTTATCAACAACGTGCCTACTTACGCAATCAAATGCGAGATTATCAAGGCGCGATCGCTGATTACAATCAAATTATCAAATTAGATCCCCAAAATCGCTGGGTTTATCTTTCACGGGGAGAAGCCAAGCAACAACTCAAAGACTACAAAGGCGCGCTGGCTGATGCAGAGTACATGATTAAGCGATATCCACAGTCGTATGAAGCCTATCAATTGCGGAGTCAAGTCCGACAGAATTTGGGAGATACTCAAGGCGCGATCGCTGACCAACAAGTAGCAGATAAACTATTAAGTAAAATGGAAGAAGAAGACCCAACCTAGTAAAAATTTTGGATTTTGGATTTTAGATTTTGGATTGCTAGATTGGATTGAACGGAAAAGACCGAAACTAAGGGTCAGCATCCTGTAGATAAATATCTACCATTTTTTTTCCGACTATGAATAATAAAGTTAAATTCTGGACTTTAGCGACTCTCACCCTGGCTGTTTCATCTTTGACGGTGGGTGGAGTAGTAGCACAAACAAGACTTACACCACAATCAAAAGTTTCAATCAACGGTATTGGCCCTGTGCGTGTGGGGATGACTGTTTCTCAAGCCTCTCAAGCGGCTGGTGTGCGCTTGGTAGGGGATAAGCCTAATAACAGTTGTTACTATGTCAGTCCTAAAGGATATAAAAATCTGGGTTTCATGGTGACAGAAAATCGGATTGCGAGGGTGGATGTTTACGACAAAAGCCGAATTACTACCGTTAGAGGCGCGAAAATCGGTGATACTGAAGCACGCATCAAATCTCTCTACCCAGGACAAATTCAAGTTTCACCCCATAATTACGTCCCTGGTGGACACTATCTCACATTCGTTCCTCAAGACCGCGCCGATCGCAATTATAGAGTAGTCTTTGAGACTGATGGTAAGCGAGTGACTATGTATCGTGCAGGTAAGCTACCAGAAGTTGAATATGTGGAAGGGTGTAGTTAACTGTTTTCCCCTGCTCCCCTGCTCACCCAAGCAACAAGATATTTTTCTCGTGAGAAGTCCCTCATTGTTCACCCAATTGGGTGAATGCGATCGCCACATCACAAATTAACCTGAAATAAGGCGGGGTTTTGATGTTGTGATTAATAATGCAAATAGCAAGCTAAGATGACCGTTAACCATACACCAGTTACTTGCACAAGAAAGGGTCAAAGAGTGGATGAAACCTTGAAATTCTCGACTCCAACAGATTGTCCACAGCAAACAATCACTTGGTTAGAAAGAATTGCTGACAATTTACCAGGAGTGATTTTTAGGTTTCTCTGCAAACCAGATGGTTCTCGGTTTGTCTTATATGTCAGTGGTGGTAGTCAAAAGCTGTGTGAACTAGCACCAGAAGTCATCCAAGCTGACTGGCAAGCATTATTTAATATGCTTTATCCAGAGGACATCAATAGTTTTACAGAATCTATATCTGTAGCCTATGCTACTGTGAAGCCATGGTGTTGGCAAGGTCGCATCATCACCCCTAGTGGTCAAATTAAATGGCTTGACTGCACCTCCCACTTAGAACTACAAGCTAACGGTGATGTGTTGTGGGATGGGTTGATTTTGGATATTACAGACCGTAAGCAAGCACAACTACAATTACAAGCGACAGAAAGACGGTATCAAGCCATCTTGAATGCAATTCCTGATTTAATGTTTCGCATCAGT
Organism: Aliinostoc sp. HNIBRCY26; assembly: GCF_050235535.1. Lineage (GTDB taxonomy): Bacteria > Cyanobacteriota > Cyanobacteriia > Cyanobacteriales > Nostocaceae > Trichormus. The sequence goes on along the minus strand of NZ_CP189852.1, from coordinate 4,504,420 downwards.
CGAGATGGTGAATATCTTGATTTAAAAGGTGATGAGGCAAATGTGATTTTATCGCGAGACGCAATCATTGGGCGAAACTTACAGGAGGTTTTACCCAGTGATGTCGCCGCTATTGGTCAGGAAATGATTCACACAACCCTAAATACAGGCAATTTACAAACCTGTGAATATCAACTATCAACCCCTCCCGGCTGGCGAGATTATGAGGCGCGGTTAGTAGTGAGTGGTCATGATGAAGTATTAGCAATTGTCAGGGATATCACGGAGCGTAAACAAGCAGAAAGCACATTACAAAACTTGGCACAAAAATTTGCCAAAGCCTTTAATTGCAGTCCTGACCCGATTACTATCAGCACCTTGCAGGAAGGACGCTACGTAGAAGTCAATGATAGTTTTGTCAAACTCTCTGGTTATGAACGCCAGGAAGCGGTCGGTCGTACAGCCGGGGAATTAAATATTTGGGTGGATGAGAGCGATCGCCTAAAATTAATTCAACAATTACAAACCCAAGGGGCTGTTCGCAACCTGGTTTTACCATTTCGTTGCAAATCTGGGGAAATCATTACCTCAACACTTTCAGCCGAAGTCATGGATTTAGATGGTGTTCCCCACATAATCGCCATTAACCATGACATCACAGCCCAACAATTAGCTGCACACCGCGATCGCATTTTAGCTGAAACCCTAGTCAGAATTCGTTCTTCCTTGAATTTAGAGGAAATTCTGCAAACCACTGTCACAGAAATTCGGCAATTTTTGCAAACAGACCGAGTATTTATTGGGATTGATGATCCCAAACTTGGCGCGAAAATTGTTGCTGAATCAGTCAATCCCCAATATCCAGCAGTATTAGATTGGAAAAGCGGCGACGATAGTTATATGCAAGAATTACGCACCGTTTTTAGAGCTAATCGGATGCGTGCTGTCGCAGATGTCAGTAAAATCGAGATATCACCCCAATTAAGGCATATATATCAACAATTTCACACCAAAGCCACCCTAGCCCTCCCCATCTTTGTCGGCGACAAATTATTTGGTGCAGTGGTAGCTAACCAATGTTCCACGACACGCAATTGGCAACCCATCGAAATTGATTTATTACAACAAATCTCAGAACAACTAGCGATCGCCATCCAACAAGTCAAACTCTACCAAGAATTAGCCGACCTTAACGCCAGTCTCGAACAACAAGTAGAAGAACGCACCGCCCAACTGCAACAAAAAATGCAGGAATTAGCAGAAATGCAACGCGTCAAAGATGTAATATTACACACCGTCGCCCACGATTTACGTACTTCCGTCATCGGTAACTTGATGGTTTTAAAGAATCTTCTGGGAATGCGAGGGGAGGCAGGGGGCAGAGAGCAGGGAGCAGGGGGAGAAAAAGACGATGCTCAATGCCCCATGCCCAATGCCCCATGCCCCATTCCCGTTTCTAGCTCCATCATTGAACGGATGATTCAAGGCAATGAACGACAATTGCGAATGTTAGATTCATTATTAGAAATTCATACTTGCGAAGCTCAAGGAATGACTCTGCAACCAGAAATGGTGCAATTTAGCCATTTATTTGACAGAATTATCCGCGATTTACAACCCTTATTGTGTCAAAATCAAGCAAGTATCAACAATCTACTCCCTGCAAGTTTACCCTTGGTGATGGTTGACATCCCCAAGTTGCAGAAAGTTTTACTGAATTTGTTTACTCATAGCCTGCAACATAACCCCCCAGGACTTCAATTTACTGTTAAGGCCAAAGTAGAAAACGGGATGATTCGCACTTATATCCAAGAAAACGGTGTCAGTATCAGTAAACTAGAGTGCGATCGCCTATTTGATTTGTATGTGCGTGATCCCCAAGCTTCTTGTTCCACACTCATCAGCTTACAAATGTATCTTTGTCGCCAAATTATTCAAGCCCACGGCGGCGAAATTGGCGTAATTAGCCATCGTAAGCGCGGTTTAACCTTCTGGTTTACCTTACCTCTTCCTGTCTAAAAAAGTATTTTTCAACAAATTTCAGCCATCTTTGGGCATTGGGCATCGGGCATTGGGAATCGTCTTTTTCTCCCCCTGCCCCTTACCTCTTATACCAATTCACTAAAATCATGAAACAGATCCAGAGCCAGAAATCCTTGTAAAATCTGGATTTCTTAATTTTGAATTTTGAATTTTGAATTTTGAATTGGTATTACCCCCTGCCTCCACTGTCAGAGTATGAAAATCAAATCATTACGCAAGTTTTGAAAAATTTGAGCATTCTGCTACATAAATGGGAAAAATTACTGTATGGTAGGTAGCGATGATTGCGTGAATAGGACACATAAATTCTATTTTGAGAGATATTATTTTTGACTCAATAAATGTGTTTTATTTAAGTATTTTTACCACTGCACATCATACCTAACTACAGCAACAACAATTTTTTAACCCTATGTAGATTTAGGAGACAGGTGGCAGTGAACCGATTTACAGTAAAAAACCATATTCTTAAACCAGTATTTAATACCTACATCTTCAATAAAAGTGTCAGTATTATTTCTGTATTAAAACCCATAACAATAGTATTATTTATAGCTATTGCCTTGGGAAATGAGCAGCAAGCGATCGCTCAAACTATCAATCGCAATTCCGTACCAACTACTACTCCTGATCGCGATTTACCATCGGATGTACTACCACCACAATCCGAGCCAGAGCCATTACTTCCGCCTGTAGAAACCCCCGATCAGTCAACTCCCAGCCCAGAAGATCCCAACGCCAAATTTCAGGTTGATCGGATTGAAGTTGTGGGGAGTACAGTTTTTTCTCCAGAAGAGTTTGCTAAGATTACATCTCCCTTTGTCGGTAGAGAAGTATCATTTGCAGAACTATTGCAAGTTAGAGAGGCCATTACCAAGCTTTACACCGATCAAGGCTATGTTACCACTGGGGCCGTAATTACACCCCAAACAATAGAATCTGGCGTGGTGAAAATTCAGGTAATTGAAGGTAGTTTGTCAGAAATTAAAGTTAGGGGCAATCGTCGATTACGTACCCAATACATTCGCGATCGCATCCGCTTGGGTGCAGCTAAACCCCTGAATGTTCCACAGTTGCTAGAAAAACTGCAACTGCTACGCCTTGATCCACGCATTCAAAACCTATCAGCCGAATTACAGATGGGTGTCACACCTGGAACTAACATCCTGCAAGTAGAAATTCAAGAAGCTGATACCTTCTCACTCACTACAACTTTAGATAATGGGCGATCGCCTAGTGTCGGTAGTTTGCGGCGGGGTGTGGAAATCCAAGAATTGAATTTATTGGGTTTCGGGGATACTTTGAGTGCAGCATACACTAATACTGACGGTAGCAATACCCTCAACTTTAATTACAACCTGCCAGTGAATGCTAACAATGGTGCTGTCTCGTTGAGTTTTAATCAAGGTTGGAATCGTGTGATTGAAGAACCATTCACCGTTCTAGATATTCAATCAAACACTAAATCTTACGAAATCGGCTATCGTCAACCATTGATTCTCAAACCCACCCAGGAATTAGCCGTAGGAATATCATTTTCCCGTCAAGAAAGTCAAACCGAATTAGGTCTTGATAATATCGGTGGATTTCCCCTATCTCCTGGTGCGGATGCAGAAGGTAGAACCAATATTTCCGCCTTGCGCTTTACCCAAGAGTACACCCAACGCAGCAATGAGGAAGTTTTTGCGGCGCGATCGCAATTTAGTTTGGGTGTAGATTGGCTAGGGACAAACGTCAATGCAGATGAACCAGATAGCCGCTTTTTCAGTTGGCGGGGACAAACCCAATGGGTGCGACAACTAGCACCAGACACACTATTTTTAGCTAGAGGCGATCTACAACTAGCTACTACTTCCCTCGTCCCCTTAGAGCAATTTGGTTTGGGTGGACAGCAAACAGTACGGGGTTATCGTCAAGATACCTTACTGACAGATAATGGTTTATTAGTAACAGCAGAATTACGCCTACCCGTCTATCGGACTCCGAAATCAGAGACAGTATTACAACTTGCACCTTTTATTGATGTAGGTACAGGCTGGAATACTAACAGCAGAAATCCATCCCCAAGTACATTGATCGGTACTGGATTAGGACTATTGTGGAAGCAAGGTGATCATTTCTCCACCAGACTAGATTGGGGTATTCCCTTAACCTCAGTAGAAGGAGATAAACGCAGTCTCCAAGAAAATGGCTTGTATTTCTCCGTTAGGTATTCACCATTCTAAAAACTGGAAATATTCCTCAAAATATTCATGATGTTGCACCAGATATTTTTGGGAAATCTAATAAAGATGTGTAGATGAAACCTGAGCGATGAAAGCATCCTCTGTTGGCTGGAATTGGATCAATGTCATCTTGTTAGGTGAAATTCTCTTGCGGTGCAGCTTTGCTTATGCTCAAGTCACCATAGATTCCACCCTCAAAACAACCGTTAATCAAAGTGACAACGACTTTACAATCACGAACGGAAATCGAATCGGTAACAATCTGTTTCACAGTTTCGAGCAATTTTCAATTCCCACTAACGGCTCTGCTTTCTTCAACAATCCCTCAGATGTAGAGAATATTTTCAGTCGGGTGACTGGGGGCAATATTTCCCATATTGACGGTTTAATTAAAGCCAACGGCAATGCTAATTTATTTTTGCTCAATCCTAGTGGAATTGTTTTTGGAGCAAATGCCAAATTAGATATTGGTGGTTCTTTTATTGCGACAACAGCCAATAGCATCAAATTTGCTGATGGGACTGAATTTAGCGCAGTCAATCCCCAACAAAACCCAGTATTGACGATTAATGTTCCCATGGGCTTACAAATGGGCAGCAATTCTGCATCTATCATCGCTAATGGACAGGGATATACCAATAATGGCTATAGGATTTCTCGACTGCCTCAATCCACGGAATTACAAGTTAAGCCGGGGAAAACTTTGGCTTTAGTAGGTGGTGATTTGCAACTGCATGGATTAATCTTGACTGCACCACAAGGACGGATAGAACTAACAAGCACCAATGGTGTAGGACAAGTTGATTTACTCCCTAACGCCCAAGGTTATACACTGGGATACAGTTCTGGACAAACTTTGGGTGATATTCAACTCACACAACAGTCACTATTAGATGTTAGTGGTATTAATGCAGGTGACGTTAATATTCAAGGGAAAAACATTCGCTTTACTGATGGTTCGTTAGTTTTAGGGGAAAATTATGGCTATCTTCCTGGCGGCGATATTCGGTTACAAGCCTCAGAAACGATCGCTTTAATTGGCACGAGCAGCGATGGCATACTAGGAAGTGGAGTACGCGTTGATGCTTTTGGGATGGGAGCTAGCAATAATATCAGTGTGGTGACACCCCAGCTTAACCTCCACCAAGGAGCAGCATTAAACACCATCACATCAGGAAAAGCTGCCGGTGGGAATATCCAAGTTGATGCCAGAACAATTGAATTATCCGGCTATTCACTCACCTATCCGCTTGGTGTGACTAACATCTCTACTAGCACCTATAGTTTTGGCAGTGCTGGTGATATCTTCGTTAATGGCGATATATTACTAACCAATGGAGGTTCGATATCTTCAGCAACATTTGCTAGCGGCTCTGGTGGTAAAGTCACAATTCGCAATCAAAATACTACAGTTAAGGGTGAAAGCCCTTTTGGCCTTTATAGTGCTATCAGTCTCTCAGCTTTTGCCACTGGCAATACCCAGGATTTATCACTAGATACTGCTAGATTACAAATTTTAGAGGGTGGCACAGTTGGTTCATCGGCGTTCTTTATGGGGAATGGCGGCAATGTCAATATCAATGCTAGTGAAGCGATCGCCATTAGTGGTAGTAGTCCCAACAATCAAAGTAACATTAATTCCAGTGCCGTCCGTTTGAGTCCCCAGTTGCGTCAATTATTCGATTTACCAGATATACTGACAGCGAATGCCGGTAATGTGAGTATTAATACACCTAATCTTATACTGACAGATGGTGGCACAGTGAGCGTTACTAGTCAAGGTATTGGCAATGGCGGGACTCTCAACATTACCAGCGATCGCATCCAGTTAAAAAATCAAGGCTCAATTCAAGCACAGACGGAATCTGGTAATGGTGGCAATATCAACTTACAAGTCGGCAAGTTGTTATTTCTGCGTCAAGATAGCAAAATTACTGCCACAGCCGGTAATTTGGGAGATGGGGGTAATATCAACATCAATGCACCCATCATTACTGGCTGGGAAAACAGCGATATTATTGCCAACGCCATTCAAGGACGTGGGGGCAATATTCAAATTACCACACAAGCAATTATTGGCTTAGAATATCGTCCCCAAATTACTGCTGAAAATGATATTACTGCCAGTTCACAGTTTGGGGTGAGTGGTACGGTGCAAGTTAATACCATTAGCTTTGATCCCAATGCAGGTTTAATCCAATTGCCAACAAATGTAGTTGATTCATCCCAACAAGTTGCCACGGGTTGTTCTGATACCAATGGTAGTAGTTTTGTGGCTACAGGACGGGGTGGCATACCGCAAAATCCCACACAGGAAGTGAGGAGCGATCGCACTTGGGCTGATATCCGTGATATCTCTGCATTCCATACCACAGCACCAACCCTACCACCTCAACAGCAAAACATCCCAATCCAAGCGACAACTTGGTATCGTAACTCTCAAGGCAAAATTCAGTTAGTAGCCAATTCATCCCCATCACAAAAACACACACCATTAACCTGTGATACCAATTCAAAATTCAAAATTCAAAATTCAAAATTAAGAAAATGAGACTCAGCATAGCTTTTGGCGTTTGCATTTGAATCACATTTTTTATGAATTGGTGTGAGGCGGATTATCGCGATTAAATGACCGAATTTCCCCAAAAGTTGGAAATTTTCCCCAGAGAAACATCAATTCCTCAATGATTCTTTAAGAACTCTTCACTGACACCAGTGAGAAACACCACCAAATAGGGAAAAATAATATGGGTATAAAAAAACACTAACAACCATCCTATGAAAGTAATTTCTATAGACTTTAGATTGGCTGCTCAAAAATTCTCAGTGTCGATACTATTCTCATGGGGAATAATATTGTTCTGTCAAAATTGCGTTCATGCTCAAATCTCTCCAGACGGTAGTTTCCACACCAAAGTTACTCAAGACGGGAATCACTTCACCATTACTAACGGTAGTGCCGCAGGGACAAATCTCTTTCACAGTTTTCGGGAATTTTCTGTTCCCGCCAACGGCTCGGCAAAATTTGATCTCTTAAGTACACCCCAAATTACCACAATTTTTAGTCGCGTTACTGGGGGTAAAGCGTCCCAAATTGAGGGTGCGATTCAAACCCTCAATAATCAGCAGCCTGTAAGTCTATTTTTAATTAATCCGGCGGGAATTATCTTCGGTAAAGATGCAAGTTTAAATATTGGAGGCTCATTTGTCGGAACAACAGCCAACAGCATAGTATTTGCTGATGGCTTTAATTTTAGTGCCACTAACACCACTACACCCCCATTATTAACAATTAACGTACCTATCGGTCTACAGTTTGGTCAAAATCCTGCGGACATTACAATTCAATCAGGAAAGCAACTACAAGTCCTTCAAGGAAAAACTTTCGCACTTGTGGGTGGAAATATCTTTGCAGACAGCCGGACTATTTCCACCCCCGAAGGCCGGATAGAGTTGGGTGCAGTGAATGGGGGGACTGTCAGCTTAACGCCTAATTCCCAGGGTTGGCAGTTGGGTTATCAGGAAGTTCCAGATTTTGGCAAGATTAACTTATCGAATCAGTCCATAATTTCCACAGGTGGTAAGGGTGAAATTCATCTGTGGGGTGCAGATATCTCCTTAAGTGGTGGTTCTCGCTTATCAATTCAAAACACAACCAATTCCCAAACCCCAGGAAAGATTTCTGTCCACTCATCAAACTTACTCACCGTAACTGGTGATAATCAAAATGGTAGTCTCACCAGTGCCATCCGAGCTGGGGCTACTGGTACAGGTATGGTAAGCAATATTGAAATATTTACCCAAGACCTGATTGCTAATAATGGGGGAATAATTCTGACTAACAATTCTGGATCTTCTGTCGGTGGAGGTAATATTCAAATCAATGCCTCCAGAAGTATTGAAGTAGCAGGAGTAGGAAAGACACCGAGTAATCGCAGTGGTATTTCTGGCTTGACTTTTCTATCTGGCAAAGGTGGAAATGTCAATGTTTCCACTAGCAAATTGTTGATCCTTGGTGGTGCTGTAGTCACAACTTCAACACTAGGAACAGGATCTGCTGGCGATGTCACAGTTAATGCTACAGAATCTATTCACTTAGCTGGTGTGGAAACAATTTCAACTAGTTTTGCACCCAGCTCTTTAAGTTCCTCAACTCTAGCGGTTGGGAATTCCGGTAACTTAATTGTGAACACAGCTAGATTGTCCGTTCACAATGGGGCAAGAGTAGAGGCTTCTTCCTATGCTAGAGGTGATGCTGGTAATGTGATTATTCGTGCCTCAGATTCATTGGAAGTGTCTGGAAGTCCAAGTCTATCTTTTTTAATACCCAGTTTTGTAGGATCATCAACAGTTCAACAAGCTGGTTCATCCAGAGTTCTCACTGGTGATAGTGGAGATGTACACATTACAACCGCACAATTAAAAGTTGCCAATGGTGGATTAATCAACGTCCGCAATGATGGTACAGGGAATGCAGGCAAAGTTAAAGTCAACGCTGACTCAATCATGTTAGGTAATCAAGGTGCGATTACAGCCGCAACACAGGTGGGAGAGGGTGGCGATATCGCCATTAATGCCAACACTCTATTGATGCGTCATGGCAGTGTAATCAACGCTACATCCAATGCCATCGGTAATGGTGGCAATATCACCATTCATGCACCCATTATTGTTGGGTTAGAAAATAGTGATATTGTTGCTAATGCCGTCAGAGGTAAAGGTGGCAATATTGACATTACAACTCAGGGTATATTGGGACTAAAATTTAGGCATCAACTCACAGCAGAAAACGATATCACTGCCAGTTCCGAAATTGGCTTGAGTGGTACGGTGCAGGTCAATACAATCGGTGTTGACCCCAACGCTGGTTTATTAGAGTTACCAGAAAATGTGACTGACCCCTCACAACAAATTGCTACAGGTTGTGCTGATGCGAGTAGTAGTAGTTTTATTGCTACAGGTAGGGGTGGCATACCAGAAAATCCTACTCAGGGAGTGAGGAGCGATCGCACTTGGTCGGATATCCGCAGTATATCTGCATTCTACAACACACCACAAATACAAGCACAAACATCTCAATCTCCACAATTGCTTGTTCAAGCCACTTCTTGGCATCGTAACACTCAAGGCAAAATTGAATTAGTTGCAGAGATATCTTCTACTCAGACGCAACTATCCTTAACTTGTGCAGCAATTCCCAAAAGTTAGTTACACATCCGAACAGTTTAGCAAAATCATCTTTTGGGAATACTACTTACAGGGTAGAAAATGGAAATGGGTTGATGAAAGTAACTTTTACTGGCTTTGGTTTAGTTGGCGGAATGTTCATAAGCATTATTGGCAGCAGTTGTGTTAACGCTCAAGTAATTCCCGATAGTTCTCTTGGGACAGATGTCTCCGAAAGTTTAAATCATGTCACTATTACTCATGGCAACCGTGTCGGCAATAATCTGTTTCACAGTTTCGAGCAATTCTCAATTCCCTCCAATGGCTCTGCTTTCTTCGACAATGCTTCCGATATCCAAAATATTTTTAGTCGTGTCACTGGCGGTAGTGTTTCTCAGATTGATGGTTTAATTCAAGCTAATGGTAGTGCCAATTTATTTTTGCTCAATCCCAATGGAATTATTTTTGGCCCCAATGCCAGATTAAATATTGGTGGGTCGTTTGTAGGAACGACAGCCGATAGTATCAACTTTAGCGATGGCTTTATCTTTAGTACCACTAATACAACCACACCTTCTTTGCTTACGATGAGCGTACCCATTGGCTTACAGATAGGACAAAATTCAGGTAGCATTGAAGTCCAAGGACAAGGACATAATCTTCTCCACCCCCCCAATTTTTTAGCCCCAGTGACTCGTGATCCGCAACTTGGTGGTTTGCGCCTGTTTCCAGGGCAAACATTAGCCCTCCTGGGTAATGGTATTAAATTAGATGCAGGGGTGTTAATTGCTGAAAGTGGACATATTGAACTGGGAAGCATGGCAGCAGGAACAGTTCATCTGAATACTAATACTCCTACTTGGGAATTTGGCTATCATTCTGGTCAAAGTTTATCAGATATCTATCTCACTCGCGCTGCTCTCATCGATACAAGTGGTAATCCTGGAGGTTCGATTCATCTTCAAGGAAAAGATATTCACATTCAAAATAGTTCCAGTGTATTTATTCAACATCAGGGACAGCAACGCCCAGGTAGCATCAAAATTAACGCAGATTTATTAGCCATGAGTAGTGTATTGCCACAAAAAAATCCAAGTTTAATTTTGTCTGAAAATCTGAGTAGTGGATATGGAGCGAATATAGAGGTTTCAGCTAGGCAGTTGATTGTGCAGGATGGTGGCGGAATTTTATCTACAACCTATACAAATGGCGGACAAGGTGGAAATATCACCGTCAAGTCCGCAGAATCAATCCAAATTATAGGTTTTTCTCCTATTAATTTTCGTGCTAGTAGCATTAGTAGCCCATCTTTCCCAGGAAGCGGAAAGGGTGGAAATATTGCGATCGCCACTAAAGATTTACTTGTGAAAGAAGGAGGAGCAATTACATCACTGGTTGAAGGAGGAGGTAGTGGCGGTAATATTGACATAACCGCCGACACAATTTCCATATTCGGTGAAAATCCAGGATCAGGTGGAGCATCCGCTATTGCGACATCAACCTTTTTCGGGGGAGATGGCGGTGTGATAAATATTAATACCAGACAATTAATACTGAGGGCATCTGGTGTAATTTCTGCTAGCACTTCTGATACTGGTAATGCGGGTGATTTAACTATTTATGCTAGTGAATCTGTGGAAATTGATGGCTCTAATTCCGTGTTGCGAGACCATAGTCGTATTACTGCATCAGGGCAAAGATTTCGACCCAGATATTTACAAAATAGAGGTTTGTCAGCATTTCCTAGTGGCAATGGCGGAAATTTAACTATTATCTCTCCCAGCATTAAAGTTAGTAATGAGGGCTATATCGCGGCGGAAAATATAGGTAGTGGCAATGGTGGATATTTACAAATTCAAACCGACTCGCTCTTGTTAGAGCAACAAGGCCAAATTAGAACTTCGGCTGCATCTGGGCAAGGCGGTTCTCTGGGACTGACTGTAGGAGATGTTCTCCTGATGCGCCACAACAGTCTCATCAGTGCTAGAGCCGGAAATAATGGTAATGGCGGCAACATTACTATTATTTCTCCCGTAATTGTCGGACTAGAAAACAGTGATATTATTGCCAATGCCATTGCCGGCAATGGAGGCAAAATTCAAATTACCACTCAAGGTTTATTGGGCTTAGAATTTCGTAATGAACTCACCCCAGAAAATGATATCAGTGCGAGTTCCCAATTTGGGCTAAGTGGTACTGTTCAAATTAATAATGTCGGTGTTGACCCTAATTCCGGTTTAGTGGAATTACCGGAGAATGTGACTGATCCATCGCAACAAATTGCTACAGGTTGTGCTGATGCGATTAGTAGTAGTTTTATCGCTACAGGTAGGGGTGGCATACCAGAAAATCCTACTCAGGGAGTGAGGAGCGATCGCACTTGGTCAGATATTCGTGATATATCTGCATTCCCAAACACACCACAAATACAAGCACAAACATCTCAATCTCCACAATTGCTTGTTCAAGCTACCTCTTGGCATCGTAACGCTCAAGGTAAAGTGGAACTAGTCGCCATTTCATCTCTTACACCCAACCCATCACCGTTACCCTGTACTGCTATTTCTCAAAAGTAATTTGCTGACGAATATTTTTTCATCACAAATGTTAAAAATTAGAGGATTCTGGGCATAATAAGCTGGGTATAAATCGAGACGATGTAATGAAAACATTATCTATCTGCTTAGATTTTGTGACTCGAATCTCCACAGGCATAATGCTACTACCCTCGGTATTCATCTTGTTGTGGAATGGCTATGCTCATGCTCAAATCACTCCAGATAATAGCCTCAATACCAAAGTCACCCAAGATGGAAAGCAATTTACCATTACTGATGGTAGTCGAGCAGGCAGTAATTTATTTCACAGTTTTAGTGAATTTTCCGTTCCTAATGGTGGTTCGGCAACATTTGATTTAAGCAATACAACAAATATTACAAACATATTTAGTCGAGTAACTGGTGGTAACATTTCTCAGATTGATGGCAAAATTCAGATTATTCCAGCAGGCAGCAACCCTGTTATCCCTCTTTTGTTACTACGGGGAAAGTATAATCAGGAAGAAAGCAGACAAAGCAAGTAAGAGGAATGGTTACAGCGCGTAGACAGCCAGTAAGCACAGTGGCATTCATAGATAACTATTGCCAGCACTATTATTCAGTATTTGAGGATGTGAGGCATTTTGAAGCATTCAAATTCTTACATTTGGGCATACTTTCAGAAATTAAGAGAAAAACTCTGCCAGAAATAGCTAAAACAGTGGGGCTAAAAGATAGCCAAACACTACATCATTTCCTGAGAGATGCACTGTGGGATATCAAAAAATTAAGAGAAATAAGGCTATGGTTAACAAAAATGTTTATTGGAGAAAGAGAAATAATTTTATGTATTGACGAAACCGGAGATCAAAAAAAGGGAAAATCAACAGATTATGTGACTAGGCAATATATTGGAAACTTAGGTAAAACAGAGAATGGAATAGTATCCGTAAATGCTTATGGTGTAGTAGATGGAATCACTTATCCTTTAATATTCCAAATATTTAAACCGAAAAATCGCTTAAAAGAAGGGGATAAATATAAGAGCAAACCCCAAATAGCGGTAGAGATTATTCAAGAGTTGAAAGAATGGGGTTTCAAAATTAAATTAGTGTTAGCAGATAGTTTATATGGTGAGAGTGGAGATGTAATTAGATGTTTAGAAAAATTAGAACTAGAGTTTATCGTAGCAATTCGCTCCAATCATGGAGTGTTAATGCCCCCAGGAAGCCGAAAACGTTATAATCGTTGGAAAGCTTATGAGCAAAAGCTTTCACATCGTCAATTAGAAACTCGTTACCTGAGAGAAATTATTTTTGGTCAACGTCGCCGCATCAGATATTACCAAATCAGTAAAGTTAATACACCCGACCCCACTGGAGATGAAAGTTGGTACATCATGACTAATTTATCAACTGATTTGTCACTGAATGTCGCGCAACTTTATAGTTTAAGAAACTGGATTGAATATGGTTTTAAAGAAGTTAAAAATGAACTGGGTTGGGCTGATTTTCGTCTGACTGATTATGAAAGTATTGAACGCTGGTGGGAAATCATTTTTAGTGCTTACCTTTTAGTTAGCATTCAGGCTACTTATTTTCAACTTTATGCCCAAACTCAATCAACATCTAGTTCAGAATCACCTTCATCAATAGACTTTAATATTTATCAATATAGTCAACATCCTAATTGGGAATCTGGTATAACATGGAAGAGTGCTTTAAATAATCTTAGATTGCTCATTCAACCCTATATTTTTTACTGTTTGATTCAACCTTGGCTCACAGTATTTAACATTCCTGGTATGAAGCGTTGCTTTTTGAAATTAATCGACTTTATGAATGATTTTCGCGCTTCTCCAGTCAGTTTCTCTGTTGCTAGTTGAATCTCTTGTCAATTTTTCTTTTCCTAAAGTAACAAAAGAGGGGTTATACCAATTTAATATGAAGTTGCATATAATAGGGGGAGGTAAATGTGATAAGTCCTCAGACCTATGAGCCGCCCGTTTAAGATAGAAATCGTGGAGAGCGAAGAAGAACTCAAAAAACGCCTGCAAACAGCCAGTGAAGGTAGCCAGAAAGAAAAGCTACAGATGTTGTGGTGGCTCAAGAGTGGGCAGGTAAAGGAGCAGCAAGAAATTGGAAAACGCTTGGCCAGAGATACTTCGACGGTGACGAGATGGTTACAGAGGTATAGAGGGGGTGGATTGTCTGAGTTATTAGCAGTGAAGAAAGCACCAGGGGCAAAACGAAAAATTACTGAAGAGGCGATCGCTTCATTAAAGCAAGAGTTGGAAACAGGAGAAGGATTTAGCAGTTACGGAGCAATAGTCGAGTGGTTGAAACTCAAACATGGATTGGATATCGAGTATGGAACAGTCTATAACTGGGTGAGATATCGTTTAGGAGCGAAACTCAAAGTACCACGACCCCAAAGCTATCAGCAGGATGAAAAACTCAGAGCCGAATTTAAAAAAAACTCGGTGTGCTGATAGTTAGTCTCGAACAACTGCTAGCACCAGGTAAAACTGTGCGCTACCTGTGTCAAGATGAAACGAGAGTGGGACTCAAAACCCTCACAGGCAAAGTAATTACAGCTAGAGGAGTTAAACCTACTGTTGAGGTGAAATGGCTGCGGGAAAATTTTTGGATTTATGGTGCAATTGAACCGTTGACTGGAAAGCATTTCCAGCATGAATACCCCAAACTCAATGGCGACTATTTTCAGCAGTTTTTAGACTGGCTATCTGAACAATTAGGCTCCGATTACGCCATTTTACAGATTGATCAAGCTCCTGCCCATACTAGTTCTACGATTCGTTGGCCAGACAATATTATTCCTCTACTACAACCATCTCATTCTCCCGAACTTAATCCCATCGAGAGGCTTTGGCAATTTCTCAAAAAATCTCTCAAAAATGTACTTTTCTCTTCTTTACAAGATTTACGTGAGCGCATTCAGCAGCTATTTGACCAATTAACTTTTGAACAAGTCATGTCTGTGTCTTCTTATGACTTTATTTTAGAAGCTCTTTTATATGCAGCTTCATATTAAATTGGTATTAGTCTGTTTCTTCTCAATCCTAGTGGGATAGTTTTTGGATCTCAAGCCAGTCTCAATATAAGTGGGTCATTTGTAGCTACTACTGCCGACAGTATTAGATTCGCTGACGGCTTTAAGTTTGATGCCACCCAAGCCACCACACCACCCTTATTAACCATGAGTGTACCTGTGGGTCTACAATTAGGCAGTAATGCTGGTTCTATTACTGTGCAAGGGCTAATCACAACCAACTCCTTGTTAAGAACGCCCACACTGTCGTTAGTTCCAAATCAGACTTTAGCCTTGGTAGGTAGTCAGATCAATGTGGATAGTGCCAATATCTCTGCCTCCGATGGGAAGATTGAGTTATGGGCAGTACAAAATGCTCAGGTAGCAATAAACAACCAAACACCTTGGGAAATAACGAGTTCTGCGGATACTGCAAACTGGGGAACAATTACACTCCAGCAAGTTTCCTTAATCGATGCAAGTGGAATTAACGGAGGAGCAATTAATATCCGTGGACGCGGGTTGACTGTGCAGGATGGTTCTAATATTAGTTCTACTACCCTTGCTGGGCAAGGTAAGGGCATTACTATTAACACAACAGATTTTGTCAATCTTTTAGGCACTTCTGCTCCAAATCAACCATTATTTCCTGGTATCAAAACTTCCGTCGGCAATACATTTGGAGTATTAGCACTTCCGGGGCCAATAGCAACAGGACGAGCAGGTGATGTCACTATTGAAACCAGACGCTTACAGTTAGCCAATGGTAGCTGGCTTCAATCTGTTACCTCTGGCAATAACTCTAGAACGGGAGATGTTACTGTTCGTGCTGCTGATGTAAATCTAGTAGGATACGAAAATTTGACTGGATATATTGTAGATACAATCGGCAGTTTAATTGTTGCTGGGAGCAACAATCAGAGTGGACAAGTTACTGTTGATGCTCAACGGATTCGCTTACTCAATGGTGGTCGTATCAGCAGCAGCATTTTAGGGGGGAATGGTCAAGTTGGAAAAGTTTCTATTCAAGCTGACCAGAGTTTAGAGATTCGAGGAGTTAGTTTTTATAATGGCACTTACGGTGGAGGTATATCCAGTGCTGTTCTCAGTTCGATGGAAGCTGGTACCACAGGTCAAGGAGGACAAATTACTATAGATACAGGTAGTTTGGTTGTGTCTAGTGGTGGAGCAATTACTAGTGAGCTAGCAGGCTCTAAAGCATTCTTAGAACTACAAATACCAGGAGCAAATGGTACAGCTGGGAGCATTAATATTCGAGCTAAGGATATACAAGTTAGCGATCCGGTAATTGATGGATATAGTCAAAGTATTACGGGTATTACAGCTTCTATAGGCAATGGTGCTGTTGGTTCAGGTGGGACAATTAACTTAACAGCAGACAGTTTACGTGTATTTAACGGTGGACAAATCACCTCATCCAGCCAAGGTCAAGGCACTGCGGGCAATATCAACCTACAGGTAAAAAACATTGATGTGCAAGGTGTCTCCCCAACTTTAGTTAGAGAGCAATATCTCAAGAGTACAATTACCGCATCCTCAATCACAAACTTTGCGGCAGGATCGGTGAATATCACGACTGATAGTTTAAGTATTCGTGACAGCGCAGAAATTACAGTCAGCAATTCTGGCACTGGAGATGCAGGTAATCTCAATATTAACGCCCGTAATCTCTTCCTAGATAATGGAGCCAAACTGCGAGCCGAAGTGAATGGTGGTAATTATGGCAACATCGCCCTTTTGGCAAGTGATACATTGTTATTGCGACGCGGCAGTCATATTATTACCGATGCTCATGGTGCTTCTACAGGGGGCAACATTAATATCAATGCTGGTTCGATTGTGGCAGTACCCACGGAAAACAGCGATATTTCGGCTAATGCGGTACTAGGAAGCGGTGGTAATATCCAAATCACCACGCAAGGTATTTTCGGATTGCAATTTGGAGACCATCTCACACCCAATAGTGATATTACTGCCAGTTCCCAATTTGGGCTAAATGGTACGGTGCAAGTCAATACAATCGGTGTTGATCCGAATTCCGGTTTAGTAGAATTACCTGAGAATGTGACTGACCAATCACAGCAAATCGCTAGTGGATGTGCTGATACGAGTGGTAGTAGTTTTATTGCTACAGGTAGGGGTGGCATACCAGAAAATCCTACTCAAGAAGTGAGGAGCGATCGCACTTGGTCAGATATTCGTGACATCTCTGCATTCCCAAACACACCACCAATCCAAACACAAACACCCACACAGCCCCAAATCCCCATCCAAGCCACTTCTTGGCATCGTAACGCTCAAGGTAAAGTGGAACTAGTCGCCATTTCATCTATTACACCCAACCTATCACCGTTAACCTGTGCTGCCATTTCTCAAAAATAATTGCTGACAAATATTTTCTCATCACAAATGTTCAAAATTAGAGCATTCTGGGCATAATAAGCTGGGTATAAATCGAGACTATAGAATGAAAACACTATCTGTATACTTAGATGTTGTGACTCGCATCTTACCAGGAATCATGCTACTACCATCGGTATTCATCTTGTTGTGGAATGGCTATGCTCATGCTCAAATCACTCCAGATAATAGCCTCAATACCAAAGTCACCCAAGATGGAAAGCAATTTACCATTACTGATGGTAGTCGAGCAGGCAGTAATTTATTTCACAGTTTTAGTGAATTTTCCGTTCCTAATGGTGGTTCGGCAACATTTGATTTAAGCAATACAACAAATATTACAAACATATTTAGTCGAGTAACTGGTGGTAACATTTCTCAGATTGATGGCAAAATTCAGATTATTCCAGCAGGCAGCAACCCTGTTAGTCTGTTTCTTCTCAATCCTAGTGGGATAGTTTTTGGATCTCAAGCCAGTCTCAATATCAGTGGGTCATTTGTAGCTACTACTGCCGACAGTATTAGATTCGCTGATGGCTTTAAGTTTGATGCCACCCAAGCCACCACACCACCCTTATTAACCATGAATGTACCTGTGGGGCTACAATTAGGCAGTAATGCTGGCAAAATTCGCACCGAAGGCACACCCGCACTCAATTTCTCAAATCGCCCCGCACAAAGTTTTAAGGCTCAAACCGTCGCCCTAGTAGGTAGTGAAATTGATATTAATCAGAGTAGCATTGCCAATCCAGACGGCAGAGTGGAATTGTGGGCATTGCAGAACGCAGAGGTGGGATTGAATAATCAAGCACAATTGCAACTAACTAGCCCAACGACGGCTGACTGGGGACTGATTTCCCTCAGACAAGCCTCATATATCAATACCAGTGGAAAAAATGGCGGAGCTATTAACATCCGTGGACGCGGTTTAACACTTCAGGAAGGTTCGAGCATTGCTTCGACTACAGGAGCGTCTGGACAAGGACAAGGAATCACCGTTAAAACCACGGAATTTATTGATTTGTTGGGAGTGTCAGATCCACAAAATTATGACACCCCTGGATTATTCACTACTGTATCTGGAAGTGGCGCAAAGGCGGGAGATATTACTATCGAGACAGAGAGTTTACGGATTCAGAATGGAGCATGGTTGCAATCTATCAACAATGGTTTTACCTTCGATTTCTCGAATTTCAGCTTTACTCCCATCAACGATGCTACTACAGGCAACATTACCGTTTTTGCTAAGGACGTGGAAGTGAGTGGGTATAACCCATTTCCCAATCCTTTTACTGGAGTTGCTAATTTTCGACCTAGTGCTATTACCACCTTAGTTAATAGTGGCAAAAGAAATAATAGCGGTACTATCACCATTGAAGCTAATCAAGTTCGTCTGCTGAACGGTGGACGTATTAGTGCCAGTATAATAGGTTTCCCAATTCCTGGTTTAGACTCAATCACTGTTGGTAATTCTGGAGATATCTTTATTCAAGCTAGGGAGTCTCTAGAAATTAATGGAACTACGGCTGGGGGATTAACTGGTGCTATCATAAGTTCAATTCAAGCTTTTGCTCAAGGTGAAGCTGGTAATATTACTATTAACACAGGAAATTTGCGTGTCACAGATGGTGGAGCTATTGCTAGTGAGCTATCAGGTACTGGCAATGCTGGGAATATAGTGATTCAAGCTCAAAATGTAGAAGTCAGTAAGCCAAAGCTCGATAGTTTTAGTAATACAGTTAGTGGTATTACTGTGGCAGTGAATAAAAATGCGGTTGGGAATGGTGGCAATATTAATCTACGAGCTGAACGCTTACGCGTGTTCCAAGGAGGTCAGATTACTTCATCTAGCTCAGGTAAAGGATCTGCTGGTAGTGTGAATTTACGGGTTAATGATATTGATGTACAGGGTCGTTCTGAACCTTTAAGAGACGGTCGTATACTGCCTAGTAGTATCACAGCATCCGCCGCTAATAGTTTTTCTGCTCGGTCAGTTAATATTAATGCTAGCCAATTGAGTGTGCGCGATGGGGCAGAAATTACAGTGAGCAATCTTGGCTCTGGAGATGCAGGTAACTTAAATATTAATGCTCGTCAGATATTTCTAGATAATGGCGGTAGTTTACGAGCCGAAGTGAATGGAGGTAGTCGCGGTAACATCCGACTCAATGCTAGTGACTTTGTCCTCCTCAGACGCGGTAGTAGTATTGTGACTAATGCTCGTGGTGCTTCCACTGGTGGCAATATTAATATTAGTGCAGAGTCAATTATTGCTGTCCCCACAGAAAATAGTGATATTGCTGCTAATGCCGTTTTAGGACGAGGCGGTAACATTCTAATTACCACTCAAGGTCTTTTAGGGTTGCAATTCCGTGACCAACTCACACCCAATAGTGATATTACTGCCAGTTCGCAATTTGGGCTAAGTGGTACGGTGCAAGTCAATACAGTTGGTGTTGATCCCAATGCAGGTTTATTAGAGTTACCTGCCAATTTCACTGACCAATCCAAACAAATAGCCAGTGGATGTGCTGATACGAGTGGTAGTAGTTTTATCGCCACAGGCAGGGGTGGTATACCACAAAATCCCATGCAGGAAGTGAGGAGCGATCGCACTTGGTCTGATATCCGCAGTATATCTGCATTCCAAAACCAACAGCAAGTACAATCCCAAACAACCACACAGCCACAAATCCCCATCCAAGCTACATCTTGGCATCGTAACGCCCAAGGCAAAATAGAATTAGTTGCCAATCAATCTTCTACCCAGACACAAAGAGCATTAACCTGTTCTGCTGTATCCACAAATTAGTGTTATAAAACGCACCTAAATGGGAATCATAAATACGTACGAGAAATCAGACATGAGTTTATGAAATTCCAGATTGTTGGTTTTGGTTTTATAGGAGCCATCTGTATATCTGCTGTGTACAACAATGGTGTTAATGCACAGGTAAATGCAGATCACACCCTCAAAACTAATGTGAGTGGTACTAATAATTACATCATTACCAACGGCACTCGTGTTGGTAATAACTTATTTCATAGCTTCAGCCAATTCTCAGTTCCCAACAACGGCTCGGCATCATTTCAAAATGCGGTTGATATTCAAAATATTTTTAGTCGGGTAACAGGTGGTAATGCTTCCCAAATTGACGGTTCTATCAGTGCCAATGGGAGTGCCAATTTATTCTTACTCAACCCAGTCGGCATCATGTTTGGGCAAAATGCCAGGTTAAATATTGGTGGTTCATTTGTCGGTACAACTGCCAGTAGCATTAAATTTGCTGATGGCACGGAATTTAATACAGATAACCTCGATATGCCGCCATTGTTAACAATGCGCGTGCCTGTAGGATTACAACTTGGCAGCAATGCAGGAACAATTACCATTCAAGGAAGCGGACACAATGGCCGTGTTAGTACAACTTCTCAAGTATCTGAACTCAACAGAGGATTAGAGCTACAATCTGGCAAAACCCTAGCATTAGTAGGTGGAAATATTGCCTTGGATGGCGGTTTAGTCTCTGCACCAGGAGGACAAATAGAACTGGGTAGCATCAGTAATGGCAGTGTGACACTCAATTCCACTACTCAAGGATTTACCCTGAGTTATCCCCACACTGGGGATTTTGGTAATATTACCCTGAGCAAATTAGCGTTAGTATCGACAGACGATATCAATTTAGTCAATCAAGGAAATAGCGGAGCAATCCGCATTCAAGGAAAGCAGGTAAGCATCAGTGATGGTTCTTTGGTATTTGTTCAGAATCGGAGTAAGCAAACGGCTGGTGATATTGTGGTTAATGCTACAGAATCATTGAATATCATCGGTAAATCACCTGATTTTAAAAGTTCTAGCAGTTTAGTCAATGACACCGTATCTGCTGCGGCAGCAGGAGATATTATCGTTAATACCCCGAAGTTAAATATTGCTCAAGCTGGTTACATAATCAACCGCACATTTAGCGATGCTTTTGGGGGCAACATTATTATCAATAGCGACACAATAAATGTTAGTGGTTTTGCACTCAATGTCAATGAGTTTGCACCGAACGATTTTGCTCGTTTTGGAGCCGTTAGCCAGATAACAGCTAGCCCTTTTGGCGCAGGAAAAGGCGGAGATATTTCTATTGTTACGCAAGATTTATCTGTTTCAGGCGGAGCCAACATAACAGCTAGACTTCATTCTTCAGGTAATGGCGGCAATGTCAATATCAAGGCAGATACCATTCAGGTATTAGGTGCAGATGCACCAAGAGGTCTGTACCATAGCGTAATTTCGGCTTCCTCATTCGGGACTGGGGATGCTGGAATTTTGAATATTGACACCCGTAGACTGTCTGTGCAAGGTGGTGGTAGAGTATCGACTTCGAGCTTAGTTTTAGGAAATGCAGGTTCACTGACTATCAATGCTTCAGAATCGATTGATGTGAGTGGTAGGAAACCTGGAGATTCTTCCAGTTTTATTGGTAGTGCGGTTATTCCACTTGCTCCGTATGAAAAGATTTCCCGTGCTAATGCAGGGAACACTACAATTAACGCACCCATTGTGAACGTTTCTGATGGGGCGATGATTCTTGTCAAAAATACTGGCTCTGGTACAGCTGGTAATCTGCTCATCAATGCTAATACCCTGACACTCAAGAATGGTGGCAACCTTTTAGCCAATACAAGAATAGACGAAGGCGGTAACATCAACCTACAACTGCGGGATGTATTATTGATGCGTCATGGTAGCTTGATCAATGCCGAAGCTGGTAGTAATGGCAATGGTGGCAATATTAATATTAACTCTCCCAATGTCATTGGTCTAGAAAATAGTGACATCATTGCCAACGCCGTACAAGGAAAGGGGGGCAATATTCAAATCACAACTCAGGGAATTATTGGTTTGGAGTACCGTAATCTTCTCAATCCTAGAGAAGTTTTGAGTAATGACATTACCGCTAGTTCCCAATTTAGTGTCAGTGGTACAGTTCAAATTAATAATGTGGGCATTGATCCGAATTCCGGTTTAGTGGAATTACCGGAGAATGTGACTGATCCATCCCAACAAATAGCTACTGGTTGTTCTAACACTAATAATAGTAGTTTTATCGCCACAGGACGGGGTGGCGTGCCAAAAAATCCTAGTCAAGATGTAAGGAGCGATCGCACTTGGTCAGATATCCGCAATATCTCTGCATTCCAAACAACAACGCAAATCCAAGCACAAACACCCACACATCCACCAATCCCTATTCAAGCTACATCTTGGCATCGTAATTCCCAAGGACAAATTGAATTAATTGCCGATAAATCTGCTGTGAATTTTCAACCATCATTAACTTGTGCTGCTGTTAATCAAAGCTGAAAAAAACTCATCGTAAAATTACACTGCCACCTCAATATCAAAATTTACCTGGGGAAAAATAGACACAAGGTAAATGATTGACAAAGACAGTGATGAAAGTAACTTTAGCTAACCTCAGCTTACTTGGTGCAATTTACATCTTAGTTATTAGCAACATTCATGTACAGGCGCAAGTAACACCCGATCACACCCTCAATACTTCTGTAAGCGGTACTAATAATTACATCATTACTAACGGCACTCGTGTTGGTAATAATTTATTCCATAGTTTCACCCAATTCTCAATTCCCAACAACGGCTCGGCATCATTTCAAAATGCGGTTGATATTCAAAATATATTTAGTCGGGTAACTGGTGGTGATATTTCCCGCATAGATGGTGTAATCAGTGCGAATGGAAGTGCCAATTTATTCTTACTCAACCCAGCCGGTATCATGTTTGGGCAAAATGCCAGGTTAAATATTGGCGGTTCTTTTGTCGGCACAACAGCCAATAGTATTAATTTTGCCGATGGAGTAGAATTTAGTGCGGTGAATCCTAGCAATCCGCCCTTGCTGACGATGATGACACCTGTTGGTTTGCAAATGGGGAACAATTCCGGCAACATTGGATTGCAAGGAGCAGGACGAGCAACAGTCTTGAGTGGTTTTTCAATTGTATCTGGCTTAACGGGGAATAATGGGTTACGGGTGCTTCCTGGTAAGACCTTGGCGTTAGTTGGAGGGAATGTTGCTCTAGATGGCGGTGTGGTAGTCGCTCCAGGAGGCAGAATTGAATTAGGCGGTGTGACAGATGGCACTGTCACCTTGACTTCCAATTCTCAGGGATTGTCTCTGAGTTATCCGAATGCCACCAGCTTTGGTAATGTGCAGATGACACAGCGATCCTTAGCATCTGTGCAGGGGTTAAGTTCGGGAGCAGTGCAGTTACAAGGGAAGCAAGTGAGTTTGAGTGACGGTTCAATTGTGGCTGTGCAGAATCTGGGGAGTCAACAAGCTGGGGATATCAAGGTAACAGCGACAGAATCCGTGAATATACTGGGAATGTCGTCGGATTTTCAAAGCTCCAGTGGATTAATAAATGAAACACTTGGCAGAGGTGCTGGGGGAAATATTATACTCACAACACCCAATCTAACAATCGATCAAGGTGGGTATGTTGTGACGCGCAACTTTACGGCTGCTCCAGGTGGTAGCATTACGGTCAACGCTGACAACATTTTGGTAGGTGGGATTCTTCCTGGAAGTAAAACTGCTCCTGTGCCTATATCTGCTGTGCTGGTAGCTGCAACCTATGGCTCTGGGCAAGGGGGAAATTTGCTTCTCAACTCCCAAAATTTAACCGTAGTTGGTGGAGGCTATGTTGGGACAAGAGTATTTAGCACAGGGTCTGGAGGAAATGCGTTTGTTAAAGCTGATGCGGTTCGGGTATCAAGTTTTGGTACAGGGGATGACCCCAGTTTAGTGAGTTTGATCTCGGCTAATTCATTAGGTGCTGGTAATGCCGGCAATCTTGATCTCGATACTCGTACCCTCTCAATTCAAGACGGGGGGGTTGTTTCGGTATCTGCTTTACATCGAGGTAATGCAGGTAATCTTTTGATCAATGCTTCTGAGTCCATTGATGTAAGCGGTGTTAAAAATAGCAGTAATCCAAGTTACATTGGTGCTGTCGCCAGAATATATGATGTCAGACCAATTCCTGATTCTCAGGCTAACGCGGGTCAAGTCACAATTAACACACCAACTCTGAATATTCGCAATAGTGGAACTGTTTTTGTCGCTAACCAAGTGTTAGGCGATGCCGGAAAACTAACTATCCAAGCTAATCGATTAACTTTAAGTAATCAAGGGAGTATTTCGGCATCCACTAAAGCGGGAGAAGGCGGAAATATTGACCTCTATGTGGGAGATGTTCTATTGCTGCAAAATCAAAGCAGGATTACTGCAACCGCCGGTGAAATGGGAAATGGGGGAGATATTAAGTTAAATGCTCCCTTGATTGTGGCAACAGGTAACAGTGACATTATTGCCAGTGCATTTCAAGGACGGGGTGGGAATATTACCATTGGGACTCAAGGGATTTTTGGTGTGAAATATCGTGATGGCGAAACTCTCGAAAGTGATATTACCGCTAGTTCGCAATTTGGGATCAGTGGTACAGTGCAAGTCAATACAGTTGGTGTTGACCCTAATTCCGGTTTAGTGGAATTACCGGAGAATGTCAGCGACTCGTCCCAACAAATTGCTACAGGTTGTGCTGATACGAGTAGTAGTAGTTTTATCGCCACAGGTAGGGGTGGTATACCGCAAAATCCTATGCAGGAAGTGAAGAGCGATCGCTCTTGGTCAGATATCCGCAGTATATCTGCATTACGAAACACCACTTCAGTACAAGCACAAACACCAACATCAACACAGCCACAAGTCACTATCCAAGCCACTTCTTGGCATCGTAATGCTCAGGGTAAAGTTGAGTTAGTTGCAGATCAATCTTCTACTCAGACGCAACTATCCTTAACTTGTGCAGCAATTTCCAAAAGTTAGTTACACATCCAAAAAGGTTAGCAAAATCATTTTTTGGGAATACTACTTATAGGGTAGACAGTGGAAATAGGTTGATGAAAGTAACTTTTACGATCTTTGGTGTAATCGGCGGAATTGTCATAAGCTTGGTTGGCAGCAGTGGTGTTAAAGCTCAAGTCATTCCCGATAGTTCTCTTGGGACAAATGTCTCCCCAGGTTCAGAACATTTCACGATCACTAATGGCCACCGTGTCGGCAATAATCTGTTTCACAGTTTCCAGCAATTCTCAATTCCCACCAATGGCTCTGCTTTCTTCGACAATGCTTCCGATATCCAAAATATTTTTAGTCGTGTCACTGGTGGTAGTATTTCTCAGATTGATGGTTTAATTCAAGCTAATGGTAGTGCCAATTTATTTTTGCTCAATCCCAATGGAATTATCTTTGGCTCTAATGCCAGATTAAGTATTGGTGGGTCGTTTGTAGGAACGACAGCCGATAGTATTAAATTTAGCGATGGGACAGAATTCAGTGGGATTAATACCAATGCAACTCCTCTGTTGACTATGAATGTACCAATTGGGTTACAGTTTGGTGGTAATCCGGGAAAAATTTCTGTTGAGGGAACAGGGAACAATCAGATATTAAATGGCACATCTCCTATTTCGGGATTAACCAGTGCCAATGGGTTACAGGTGCGATCTGGAAAAACACTAGCTTTGGTGGGTGGAAATCTTGTCCTCAATGGTAGTTTTCTGGCTGCACCAGGAGGACGCATTGAGTTAGGAAGCATTACTCAAGGCGATATCGACATCAATTTAACTCCTCAAGCCTTAACCCTGAACTATCCTGACGCAAACTATAGCCTTGGTGATATTCATATGAGCCACCGTGCTGTAGCCTCTGCGCGTGGAACCACTCCAGGATCAATTCAAGTCCAAGGAAAACAGATCAACCTTGAAGATGGTGCTTTACTAGTAGTACAAAATCTAGGTAGCCAAACTGCGGGTGATATTACCATCAATGCCACAGAATCGCTGCAAGTGATGGGGATGTCCCCAGACTTTAAAACTTCCAGTGGAATCGTCAGTGAGACTCTACAAGTAGGTTCAGCCGGAAATATTGTCATTACTACCCCAAAACTCCACATTGATCGAGGTGCGCTCGTTCTGAATCGTACTTATAGTTCAGCACCTAGTGGTGATGTTGTAGTCAAAGCTAGTGAAGTATCAGTGGGTGGTATTCAACCGGGGAATCCTTCTATTGCTCCGATATTTGGTGTGCTGATGGCTGCAACTTATGGTAAAGGTCAAGGTGGAGATTTATTACTCTCTACTGATCGCCTGACAATTTTCGGTGGTGGTAATGTTGGTACTAGAAGCTTCTCTAGTGGCAATGGTGGCAATGCCAAAATCAGCGCTGATACTGTTGAGGTTTCAAGTTTGAATACCCTCCCAGGGTCTTATTTAATTAGTCTGTTATCGGCTAATACTTTTGGTGCGGGGAATGCCGGCAATCTTCAACTTGATACCCGCAAATTGTCTATTCAAGATGGGGGTTTAGTTTCAGTTTCGACTGTGAGTTTTGGCAACGCTGGCAATCTGACGATCAACGCCTCGGAGTCAATCGATGTAAATGGCATTAAAGACCCAGAAAATCCCAGCTATATTGGAGCGATCTCTCGTTTATTTTTTGTGGGAAGTAACGGTAACAGCAACTCTACTGCCAAAGCTGGTAGTGTCACCATCAATACTCCTAAATTAACAGTTCGCAACCAGGGAAAAGTTTTTACCCAAAACCAAGTTCTAGGTGATGCAGGCACTTTAACAATTAACGCAGATACCATATATCTTGACAACAATGCTAGTCTTGCAGCATCTACAAAAGTCGGCGAAGGGGGTAATATCAACCTGCAACTGAGTGAAAGCTTGCTGATGCGTCGCGGCAGTTTCATTAATGCCGAAGCTGGTGGTAAAGGCAATAGTGGCAATATCATCATTAATTCACCCATCATCTTTGGTTTAGAAAACAGCGATATTATTGCTAATGCTGTCAATGGCAAAGGTGGAAATATTGAAATTAACACTCAAGGTATTTTTGGTCTGGAATATAGTTCCCAATTGACCTTAGAAAGTAACATCACAGCCAGTTCCCAGTTCGGAGTCAATGGTACAGTGCAGGTTCATACTATCGGTGTAGATCCCAATTCTGGTTTAATAGAATTACCAGCCAATGTTACTGATCCATCCCAACAAATTGCTACAGGCTGTTCCAATGCTAATGGTAGTAGTTTTATAGCGACGGGACGGGGTGGCATACCGCAAAATCCTATTCAGGAAATTAGGAGCGATCGCACTTGGTCAGATATCCGCAATCTGACTGCATTCCACAACACACCACAAATTCAAGCACAAACACCCACACAACCGCAAATTCCCATCCAAGCTACTTCCTGGCATCGTAATGCTCAAGGTAAAGTTGAATTAATTGCTGATCAATCTCCCGTTCCAGTGCCAACAACATTAACCTGTGCTGCTATTTCTCAAAGTTAATGATTGATCGTATTCAGACTCTCATCTGGGAACAATATATTACATATATAAAATTTCGAGATGAGTTGATGAAGGTAACTGTTGCAGGCTTGGGTTTAATTTGTGCCATTTACATATCAGCTATTAACAGTAGTGTTCAGGCACAAGTAACACCTGATAGCACTCTCAATACCAAGGTGTCTGGAAGCCAGAATTACATTGTCACCGACGGTACTAGCGTTGGTAATAATTTGTTCCATAGCTTTAGCAGCTTCTCGGTTCCTAGCGATGGTTCTGTCACCTTCAGCCATAGTTCTCAGATCCAAAATATTTTTAGTCGCATTACTGGCAATAATGTTTCTTATATTGATGGTGCTATCAATGCCAATGCTAATTTATTCTTACTCAACCCATCTGGGATAATTTTTGGCAAAACCGCCAGTTTAAATATTAGTGGTTCCTTTGTAGCGACAACAGCCAATAGCATTAAATTTGTCGAGGGAACAGAATTTAGTGCTGTCAATCCTGCTACTCAACCTTTATTAACAATGACTGTACCCATTGGTTTGCAAATGGGCAATCATCCCGCACCGATACAAGTCCAAGGGACAGGACATAGCCTCAATACCAACAATACTTTTTCTCCCATAATTCGCAATCCTAGCCTGACTAAACTACAAGTACAGTCAGGAAAAACCTTAGCATTGGTGGGTGGCAATATCACTTTGGATGGTGCTACCCTAAGTGCAGCAACGGGTCACATAGAATTAGGGAGTCTGGGAGGTTCAGGATTAGTTAGTTTAGTACCAATTACTCAGGGTTATCAATTGGAATATGAGCAGGGACAAAGTTTTGCTGATATTCAACTAGCACAAAAGTCACTATTAGATGTGAGTGGGTTTAACTCAGGCGCAGTCCAACTCCAGGGAAGAAATATAGAATTTACTGATGGTTCGTTAATTTTCTCCCAGAATTACGGCACTCTTCCCAGTGGAAATATTAATGTACAAGCATCAGCAGCGATCGCGATGATTGGAACTACACCCGATGGGAAAATTCGCAGTTGGATTCGTGCGGAAGCCTGGGGAACTGGATCTAGTGCCAATATCAGTATGATCACTCCCCGCCTCACACTCCAAAAAGGTTCAGGAATTAATGCTTTAACCTATGGAACTGCTAACGGTGGTAACATCCAGATTCAAGCAGCAGATATAGAAGTATCAGGTTTTTCACCCCTCAATCCTACTGGAGTGACATCCATTACCACTAGTACCTATGGAAAAGGTTCGGCTGGTGATGTTTTGGTGAATGGGAATAATTTATTACTCTCTGGGGGAGCTTCCTTATCATCGGTGACGTTTGGTAGTGGCTCTAGTGGTCAGGTGATAGTCCAAAATCAAAATACCACCGTCACGGGTGAAAATCCTTCTGGATTGTATAGCAATATCAGTATCACTACATTTGCCAATGGCAATGCCAAAGATTTGAGATTAGATACTGGGAACTTGCAAATATTGAATGGCGGAACGATTGGTTCATCGGCATTCTTTATCGGTAATGGTGGTAATGTCCAAGTCAATGCTAGTGAAGCGATCGCTATTAGTGGTAGCAGTAGCAATAATAATAGTAATATCAATTCTTCTGTTGTGCGTTTAAGTCCGCAATTACGTCAATTCTTTGGTTTGCCCAATATACTGACGGCTAATGCAGGTAGTGTTAGTATTACCACACCAAAACTCACACTCACAAATGGTGGAACAGTCAGTGTGACTAGTCAAGGGACTGGGAACGCCGGAAATGTGCAAATTATTGCCGATCAGATCCAATTGAAAAATCAAGCCTTAATTCAAGCGCAAACAGAATCAGGTAATGGCGGTGATATCAGCTTGCAAGTCAGCGACTCGCTGTTAATCCGCGATCGCAGTAAAATTACAACCACCGCAGGTGTGATGGGTAATGGCGGTAATATTAAGATTAATTCACCCACCATTGTCGGCTTAGAAGACAGCGATATCACCGCTAATGCTGTACGAGGTCAAGGTGGCAATATTAACATTACCACTCAGGGAATTATTGGTTTAGAATACGGTTCGCATCTGACATCAGAAAATAACATTACAGCCAGTTCAGAATTTGGGGTGAATGGTACAGTACAAGTCAATACAGTCGGTGTAGAGCCAAATTCGGCTTTAGTGGCATTACCAACAAATTTTACTGATTCATCCCAAAAAATTGCTAGTGGCTGTGCAGATACTAATCGTAGTAGTTTTGTCGCTACAGGTAGGGGTGGAGTGCCACAAAATCCGACACAACAAGTGAGGAGCGATCGCACTTGGTCTGATATTCGCGATATCTCTGCATTCCACACCACAAAACCAACACCAGCCCAAACACCGCAATCCTCAGAAACACTTGTCCAAGCTACTTCCTGGCGACGTAACCCTCAAGGCAAAATTGAGCTTGTTGCAACTAATACCAACTCGCCGATACCACCAGCCTTAATCTGTGCGGCTGCAGCCGAAAATTAATTACTGTTAAAGAGTTTGTGCTTTTGGGAAAAGTAAATATGGAATATAACACAAGAAATAGATTCATGAAATTAACTTTTGTCTGGTTGGGTGTGTTGAGTGTAATCTTCTTATCTGCTGTTTACAACAACAGTGTTCACGCCCAAGTAATCCAAGATAATACCCTCAAGACTTGTGGAAATTAACAACGTTGGTGTTGACCCCAATTCGGGTTTAGTGGAATTACCGGGAAATGTGACTGATCAATCGCAGCAAATAGCTAGTGGTTTTTCTGCTAATACTGGTAGTAGTTTTGTCGCCACAGGAAGGGGAGGAATACCACAAAATCCGACGCAGGGAGTGAGGAGCGATCGCCCTTGGTCTGATACCCGTGACCTCTCTGCGTTCCACACCACAAAACCAACACAAGCTCAAACACTAACACAGACACAAATCCCCATCCAAGCTACTTCTTGGCATCGTCGCCTTGATGGCAAGATTGAGTTAGTAGCCACTCAACCCAGCTATCTACAACCATCTTTAAGTTGCACTAATGTTGCTTCTGAAAGAATTTAGTAGTGCTGTTAGTGGAAGTGGGTCATTGATCAGCGTGCTGTCATATATGTTATGCCAACTTTCAAGGTGGGCATCCTAATACTATTGCATAGAGGATTAGTGCCATGAGAGGGATCTGCCCAGCCACAAGCGAGAAACTGAATGCCCTTACTAAATCAAGTATAGTATTATACAGTGTGTGTTGTGGCTTACCCGCCTTGGCTCAGGTGAGATCAGATGACACTACTAGAACCCTTGTGAATCCAAGCAATAATGTTGTGGAAATTCTCAACGGCAGACAAGAAGGTAATAATTTATTTCATAGTTTCAGTTATTTCTCTGTGCCTCAAGGTATTGAGGCACGGTTTGATTTAAAAAACACACCAAATGTTACAACTATATTTAGTCGGGTGACTGGTGGGAATGTATCCCATATTGATGGCACAATTAGCGTAGTTAATAATCCATCTGCCAGCTTATTTTTACTCAACCCGGCGGGGATTGTATTTGGCAAAAACGCCTCATTGAATATTGGTGGTTCATTTGTAGGAACAACGGCCAATAGTATTAAGTTTGCCGATGGAACGGAATTTAGTGCTGTTAATCCAACATCAACCACATTATTAACCGTGAGTGTACCCATTGGTTTACAGATGGGGCAGAATCCAGGAGGTATAACAGTCGAGGGAGGAGGACATCCATTAAATAGACCCCTCATATTTTTTCCGATTTTAGGCACAATAGAGGACATGGGTCTGAATGTGCAACCAGGACAAACATTAGCCCTAATTGGTGGTGATATTACCTTAAATGGCGGGATATTAACCGCAGCAGATGGACATTTAGAATTAGGGAGTGTTAAAAATGCAGAAATTTCTCTCAACACATCATTAAAAGGATGGGAATTTGCTTATAATACAGTGCAGAATTTCCAAAATATTCACTTATCAAAACAATCCCTAGTTGATGCTAGTGGATTAGGTGGTGGTTCTATTCAGGTACAAGGAAATAATCTGAATATTCAAGATGGATCTTTACTACTGCTACGCAACTTTGGATTTTTACCAAGTGGAAATATTTCTATTGATGCTGCTAGTAATTTAACTATAAATGGCACTACACCAAGTGGTGATATAAGTAGTGGTGTTATCGGTCAAGTTTTAGGTTCTGCTCCAGGAGGGAAAATTTCTATTCAAGCTGACCAAGCCTTATTAAGTAATGGTGGTGTCATTCTCAATCAAACATATAGTCCCGCCAGGGGTGGAAATTTGATTGTTGATGTTGCAAACACCCTCACATTATCTGGAATTTCTCCACTTAATCCATTAGCTGCTAGTGGGATTACTTCAAGCACTTTTGCTGATGGTCAAGCAGGTGATTTACTGATATCTACAGGCAATTTAGTTGCTGATAATGGGGGAATTATTACTACAACAACTTTTGCTAGTGGGAATGGTGGAGACTTAACGATTAATGCTACTGATTCCATATTTATCAACATGGATATTCCTGGGTTAGCTCTTCCTAGTGGTATTACAGCTGAAAGCATTGTGGCAGGTGATGCTGGTAATTTACGCATCAATACGGCAAGATTAACAATCAATGGCGGCGGGCAAATTTTAGCATCAACTAGAGGTAGTGGTAAAGCAGGAGAGATTGTCATTAATGCTGCAAATTCTATAGAAGTTAGTGGTTCTATTCAAGGTGCAGAGGAATTATTAAAAAGTACAATTAGTTCCAATGCTCAAGCCTTACCACCGGAACTGCAAATTTTGTTTGGTGCTTCAGCATCACCAAATGGAGACTCAGGCAATATAGAAATTAATACACCCATACTCAAAATTAATGACAATGCTGCGGTGACAGTCGCACATTTAGGAACTGGAAATGCGGGGAACTTAAATATCCAAGCCAGAGAAATTTATTTAGATAACCAAGGACAAATTACAGCCGCAACGCGGTCAGGTGGAGGTGGAAATATTGACTTACAAACCGAAAATTTATTAATGCTCCGCAATTCGAGTTTGATTAATACCGAAGCTCAAGGTACGGGAAATGGTGGAAATATTGCGATTAATTCTCCCATAATTTTAGGCTTAGAAAATAGCGACATCATTGCTAATGCCGTAGGAGGTCGTGGAGGTAATATTAACATCACTACTCAAGGCATTATCAGTCTAGAATTTCGTAATACTCTCACCCCAAGAGAAGACCTCACCAATGACATCACAGCCAGTTCCCAATTCAATGTTAACGGTAGTGTGCAAATCAATAACATCGGCGTTGACACCAATTCGGGTTTAGTGGAATTACCAGAGAATATGACTGATCAATCGCAGCAAATAGCTAGTGGTTGTTCTGCTGATACTGGTAGTAGTTTTGTCGCTACGGGACGAGGTGGTGTACCACAAAATCCGACACAACAAATGAGGAGCGATCGCCCTTGGTCTGATACCCGTGACATCTCTGCTTTCCACACCACAAAACCCACACAAGCCCAAATACCACAATCCTCAGAAACACTTGTCCAAGCTACTTCCTGGCGACTTAACCCTCAAGGAAAAATTGAATTAATTGTCGCTAAATCTGCTTCGCAGATATCACCAACATTGACCTGTGCAGCTGTAGTTGGAAATTAACTACCGTTAAAAAATCTACTCTTGTGGGCAAGATAAATATGGAATAAAAAACAATAAGTGGATTAATGAAATTAACTTTTGTCTGGTTGGGAGTGCTAAGTGTAATCTGCTTATCTGCGATTTACAACCATGATGTTCACGC
This sequence comes from Aliinostoc sp. HNIBRCY26, assembly GCF_050235535.1. Lineage (GTDB taxonomy): Bacteria > Cyanobacteriota > Cyanobacteriia > Cyanobacteriales > Nostocaceae > Trichormus. The sequence continues at coordinate 4,470,743 of NZ_CP189852.1, read as the reverse complement.
CCAAGTGATTCAAGATAATACCCTGAATACTTCTGTTACTCCCACTCATTCTATAAACGGAAGTAATATTTACACCATCACCAACGGTACTCATGTCGGCAATAATTTATTTCATAGTTTCAGTGAGTTCTCTATCCCTACAGATGATTCTGTATTATTTAACAATCCTATAGGTATTCAAAATATTTTTAGTCGAGTGACTGGTGGTAATATTTCCAAAATAGATGGTTCTATCAGTGCCAATGGTAGTGCCAACTTATTCTTACTCAACCCATCTGGGATTATTTTGGGTGCAAATGCTAGCTTAAATATTGGTGGTTCATTTGTCGCAACTACAGCTAATAGTATTAAATTTGCTGAGGGAACAGAATTTAGTGCGGTAAATCCCGCCGCTCAACCCTTATTAACAATGACTGTACCCATTGGCTTGCAAATGGGCAATCATCCTGCACCTATACAAGTCCAAGGGACAGGACATAGCCTAGATGCAACCGATAGTTTTTCTCCTGTAATTCGCAATCCTAGCTCCACTCAATTACAAGTACAGTCAGGAAAAACCTTAGCATTGGTGGGTGGAAATATCACTTTGGATGGTGCTACCCTGAGTGCAGCAACGGGTCACATAGAATTAGGAAGTCTGGGAGGCTCAGGATTAGTTAGTTTAGTACCAATTACTCAGGGTTATCAATTGGAATATGAGCAGGGACAAAGTTTTGCTGATATTCAACTGGCACAAAAGTCACTATTAGATGTAAGTGGGTTTAACTCAGGCGCAGTCCAACTCCAGGGAAGAAATATAGAATTTACTGATGGTTCGTTAATTTTCTCCCAGAATTACGGCATTCTTCCCAGTGGAAATATTAATGTGCAAGCATCAGCAGCGATCGCGATGATTGGGACTACACCCGATGCAAAAATTCGCAGTGGAATTCGTGCGGAAGCTTTGGGAACTGGAGCTAGTGCCAAGATCAGTATTATGACTCCTCGGTTGACAGCCCAAGAAGGTTCAGCAATAGGTAATTTAACTTTTGTAACAGCCAAGGGCGGTAACATCCAGATTCAAGCAGCAGATATCGAGGTATCAGGTTTTTCACCCCTCAATCCTACCGGAGCGACAGCCATTACCACTAGTACCTTTGGAAAAGGCTCGGCAGGAGATATCGCAGTTAATGGGAATAATTTAATCATCTCTGAGGGAGCTACATTATCATCGGTGACGTTTGGTAGTGGCTCCACTGGTCAGGTAATGATTCGCAATCAAAATACTACCATTAGGGGTGAAAACCCTTTTGGGCTGTCTAGCAATATTGGTATGACTACCTTTGCTGATGGCAATGCCAAAGATTTGAGATTAGATACTGGGAACTTGCAGATATTAAATGGTGGCATCATTGGTTCATCGGCATTATTTGTAGGTAATGGCGGCAATGTCCAAATCAACGCTAGTGAGGCGATCGCTATTAGTGGTCGTGGTAGCAGTAATAACAGTAATATTAGCTCTTCTGTAGTGCGTTACAGTCCAGAAATACGTCAATTCTTTGGTTTGCCAGATATACTGACAGCAAATGCAGGTAATGTCAGTATTACGACACCCAAACTCACACTTACAGATGGTGGAACCGTCAGTGTGACCAATCAAGGGACTGGGAACGCGGGAAATCTGCAAATTATTGCCGATCAGATCCAATTGAAAAATCAAGCCTTAATTCAGGCGCAGACAGAATCAGGTAACGGTGGTGATATTAGTTTGCAGGTCAAAAACTCGCTTTTCATGCGCGATCGCACTAACATTACAACTACAGCATCAGGTACGGGTAATGGCGGTAATATCAGTATCAATGCACCGATTATTTTCAGTTTAGAAAACAGCGACATCATCGCTAATGCTGTTCGAGGTAGAGGTGGCAATATTAACATCACCACTCAAGGCATGATTGGCTTAGAATACAGTTCGCAAGTCAGCCCAAACAATGATATTACAGCTAGTTCAGAGTTTGGTGTGAATGGTACAGTCCAAGTCAATACTGTGGGTGTTGACCCCAATTCTGGGTTAGTGGCATTACCAACAAATTTGACTGATTCATCCCAAAAAATTACCAGTGGATGTGCAGATACTAACGGTAGTAGTTTTGTCGCCACAGGTAGGGGCGGTGTACCGCAAAATCCCAATCGCGAAGTGAGGAGCGATCGCACTTGGTCTGACATCCGCAATCTATCTGCATTCTCAAACACCCCTCCAGTACAAGCAAAAACACCAACACAACTACAAATACCCATCCAAGCTACTTCTTGGCATCGTAATGCTCAGGGCAAAATTGAGTTAGTGGCAGAGCAATCTTTCATTCAAACGCAACTATACCTAACTTGTACTCCGGCTTGACCTTTTTTGAATTCAAAATGCAAAATGCAAAATGCAAAATGAAGAAAGCAAATTATTTTGAATTAATTCTGGGTTTCAAGCCCCCGCTAATTGTCTTTAATTTTGAATTTTGAATTTTGAATTTTGAATTGGAGCGAAGCGACTTGACCTCAAAGTTAATCATTCATGCCCTAAAAGGGAAAACTAACTTGATAACTAGATCAAGGAAATTTTTGGTGATGAGAGTCTTACCCTTTGTATTTCTCTTAGTTAGTGGGTTATTTACTCTTGGCATAATCCCAGAGGCTTCAGCTGAAGTGACACCAGATCATAGTGGCACTAATACCAATGTCAAACCTGATGGCAGTAATTTTCAAATTACTCATGGTACAGAAAAAGGTCAGAATTTATTTCACAGCTTCAGTAACTTTTCCTTACCTAAAGGTACTTCAGCAACCTTTGATTTAACTCACACACCAAATATTACAACCATATTTAGCAGGGTGACTGGTGGGAGTATTTCCCAAATTGATGGATTAATTCAAACTTATCAGGGAAATTATCCAGTCAGTTTATTTTTAATCAATCCGGCAGGGATTGTATTTGGCAAAGATGCCTCATTAAATATTGGTGGTTCCTTTGTGGGAACAACAGCCAATAGTATTAAGTTTGCTGATGGGACAGAATTTAGTGCTGTTAACCCGACGGCAAGCACATTATTAACTGTGAGTGTACCCATCGGTTTACAGATGGGGGTAAGTTCAGGAGATATTCGGGTTGAAGGTTCAGGTAATAGCAATAATGTCACACGTAGGGGGATTTCCTTACTTAACATCACCACACCAACTACAGGGTTACAGGTAAAATCTGGCAATACCCTGTCTTTAGTTGGGAGTAACATCACTCTAGACGGTGGTTTACTGATCGCCAACTCTGGCAAGGTAGAGTTAGGGGCGTTAAGTAATGGACAATGGTTGCTAGGACAAAACAATCAACTTGCAAGTGTTAGTACAAGTCCCACGACAGAATTTGGGGATATTCAACTCCGCACTGGCTCATTGGTCAATGTGAGTGGTATCAATGCAGGTTCTGTGCAGTTAAATGGCGGAAATATTACCTTGCAAGATGGTTCATTAATTGCTGGACAGAATCTTGGTCAGCAACCTGGGGGAAACATTCAAATCATCGGTAGTGAATCTCTCTCAATTATTGGTGCTACATCTATTCTCCCCAGCCAAATTGCAACTCAAGCCTTGGGGTTAGGAAAAGGTGGTGACATCAATATTTCTGCGCCGCAAATCATGCTGCAAAATGGTGGGATCGTCACTGCCAGCACTTTCAGCGCGGCCTCTAGTGGTACAGTCACCATTAATGCCCCACTTGCGGTTCAACTCACAGGGACTTCACCATTCGACCCCTCTGCTTTGAGTGCATTTGCCACTACAACCTTTAATCAGGGTAATGCTGGCTCAGTGAATCTCTCAACCGGCACACTAACTGTTCGAGGTGGCGCACAAATTACCTCCACAACTTTAGGATCTGGTGATGCAGGTCAAGTGAGTGTGAATGCAACTAAGATGATTGACTTGGCTGGAACGTCTCCTGTATCTAATAGTGCGATCGTTTCCACTTCCTTTGGTGCAGGGGATGGCGGTACTACCACTGTCAATACACCTAAACTCATACTTGACAATGGTGGTGCTATTATTACTACGGCTTTTTCGAGTGGTGATGCGGGTAAAATCATCATTAATGCTGAAGATTCCATTGAGATGAGGAATTCTCAACAGTTAGACTTGAATCTTGCCAATAGCAACTTTGTTAATACTCAGATCACTTCTAGTGTGACTGCTGCACCAGCTATACTCCGACTGATTTTAGGACTTCCTGAAAAAGCAACGGGTAATGCGGGGTCTGTGTTGATTAATACCTCGACACTAAACATGGACAAGAATGCTGTCATTTCCGTGGAAAACCGCCAAACCGGCCAAGGGGGACAACTAGAAATCACTGCGGATCTGGTAAATTTAGCCAATCGCTCCAGAATTAGTGCTTTAACAACATCAGGGAATGGCGGTAATATCAACTTCGATGTTCAGACAGGTCTATTATTACGCCAGAGTAGTCAAATTTCAACCACAGCCGGAGGCTTGGGAAACGGTGGTAATATCATCATCAGTTCTCCAATTATTTTAGGCTTAGAAAATAGCGATATCATCGCTAATGCCGTGGGAGGTCGTGGGGGCAACATTAACATCACCACTCAAGGCATTATCGGTCTAGTATTTCGCAATACCCTGACCCCAAGAGAAGACCTCACCAATGACATCACGGCCAGTTCTGCATTTAGTGTCAATGGCACAGTCAAAATTAATAACGTCGGTGTTGATCCCAATTCGGGGTTAGTGGAATTACCAGAGAATCTGACAGATACATCACAGCAAATAGCTACGGGTTGTGCAAGTACGAATGCTAGCAGTTTTGTGGCCACAGGTAGGGGTGGTGTCCCGCAAAATCCTAATCAAGAAGTGAGGAGCGATCGCACTTGGTCAGATGTCCGTGATATATCTGCATTCCCAACCCAACCGCAAATACAAGCACAAACACAGCCACAAATCCTCATCCAAGCCACATCCTGGCATCGTAACGCCCAAGGCAAAATAGAATTAGTTGCCGAGCAATCTTTTACTCAGGTGCAACCATCCTTGGCTTGTACAGCTATTCCCCAAGATTAATTGTCTAATACGTTACAAAAGTTAAATTTTTGGGCATCTTAATAATTATGTAAAGAAATTATTAAGAGAGGCGATTTCTATGTGCTTCACTGGCTTTCGTGGTGTGTTGGCACGTCGAATACTCTTGCCATTAGGAACAATCTTCCTTTTGTGTAATTCAGCTAGCGCACAAGTAACTCCTGATGGAACTTTTAACACTAGGGTGGTTTCCCCAGATAATCAACATTACGCAATTCATGATGGAAACCGTATTGGCAATAACCTGTTTCACAGCTTCTATCGATTTTCCGTTCCTCTCAATGGTTCAGCCTCATTTCAAAATGCTGCTGATATTCAGAATATTTTCAGCAGAGTCACAGGAAATAATATTTCCCGAATTGATGGTTTGATCCAAACCAATGGCGGTGCAAATCTGTTTTTACTCAACCCCGCAGGGATAATTTTTGGTTCTCATGCCCGTTTAAATGTTGGGGGATCATTTATCGGCACAACTGCTGAGACTATTACATTTGCAGATGGGAGTAAATTTAGTAGCACAGACACCAACACATCTCCCTTGTTAACCATGAGTGTACCTGTTGGACTGCAATTTGGTAGTAATCCAGGAGGGATTACAGTTCAAGGTACAGGACATAATGCCCAATTAAGTGACTCCTTGCAAGTTTCTGGACTAAATCTCAATACCAGAGGACTACAATTACCACCAGGAAAAACACTAGCGTTATTAGGCCAAGATATTGCCTTAGATGGCGGACTGCTCTCTGCACCAGGAGGACTAATAGAATTGGGTGCCATTACCAATGGCAACGTGACTCTCAATTCTACTTTGCAAGGATTTGCCTTCCAGTATTCTCAAGTTCCCAGTTTTGGTAATATTCACATCACCCAACGAGCCTTAGCATCGACACGGGATTTCAATGGAGAAAGTGGAGGATCTATCCATATCCAGGGGAAACAAGTCAGTATCCGCGATGGCTCGTTAATATTAATCCAAAATCGCAGTCCCAAAACGGCTGGTAATATTGCCATCGATGCTTCAGAGTCTTTAGACATTATTGGCAAGTCGCCTGATTTTCAAAGTTCCAGCAGTTTAGTCAATGAAAGTACAGCCTTGGGTGCGGCGGGGAATATTATCATTAACGCTCCGCGATTGAATATTGATCAGGGTGGGTATATCTATAACCGGACTTTCAGCAGCGCACCAGGGGGCAATATTATCGTCAACACCGATGAAACGCGGGTTAATGGTTTTGCAGCTGGTGATTCTTCCGCTTTTCGAGCAGTTAGTCAAATATTAGCGGCTTCCTATGCAGGCGGGAAAGGCGGCAATATTTCTGTCTCTACTCAAAAGCTGTCTGTGTTAGCTGGGGGAAATATAGCAGCCAGACCCTATGGTTTGGGTAGTGGGGGTGATGTGACGGTGAAGGCGGATACTATTGAAGTAGATAACACTGGAACTCCTACTGGTTTTTATTTTAGTCTCATCTCTACTGCCACATTTGGGTCAGGTAACGCGGGAAATTTGGCGATTGATACTCGTAAATTGTCAGTGCAAGCTGGCGGGAGAGTATCTGCTTCTAGCATAATTTTGGGTAATGCTGGTGTACTCAATATTAATGCTTCCGAATCGATTGATGTAAGTGGGGTCAAGGATGCAGACAATCCTAGCTATATCGGTACGGCTGTGCGTCCTTTTGGTGCATTTGCCCAAGTTTCCCGTGCTAGTGCAGGTAACACCACCATCAACACTCCCGTTTTGAATATTACTGATGGGGCAACGGTTTTTGTTCAAAATACTGGTTTGGGTACGGCTGGCACTCTGCAAATTAATGCCAACATCCTCAAACTTGACAATAATGCAAGTATTCTAGCATCTAAAAAAGCTGGAGAGGGAGGCAATATCAATCTGCAACTGCGGGATGTATTATTGATGCGTCATGGTAGCTTGATCAATGCCGAAGCTGGTAGTAATGGCAATGGTGGCAATATTAATATTAACTCTCCCAATGTCATTGGTCTAGAAAATAGTGACATCATTGCCAACGCCGTACAAGGAAAGGGGGGCAATATTCAAATCACAACTCAGGGAATTATTGGTTTGGAGTACCGTAATCTTCTCAATCCTAGAGAAGTTTTGAGTAATGACATTACCGCTAGTTCCCAATTTAGTGTCAGTGGTACAGTTCAAATTAATAATGTGGGCATTGATCCGAATTCCGGTTTAGTGGAATTACCGGAGAATGTGACTGATCCATCCCAACAAATAGCTACTGGTTGTTCTAACACTAATAGTAGTAGTTTTGTGGCTACGGGAAGGGGAGGAATACCGCAAAATCCCACACAAGAGGTGAGGAGCGATCGCCCTTGGTCAGATATCCGCAATATCTCTGCATTCCAAAACCAACCGCAACTACAATCCCAAATATCTACACCTCCAGACGTACCTGTGCAAGCTACTTCTTGGTATCGCAATCGTCACGGCAAAATTGAGTTAGTTGCAGATAACTCCCATGTTCAAACACAACCATCATTAACTTGTGCAGCTTTGACTCCCCATCATGACAAATTCAGTCGCAAGTCAGAGGGAATCTAGACAAAAGATTTTTACGCTGATCTATATAGGAATGCGACTTGATTTTTGCAACGATCAGTCGGGGATTAGGGACTGGGGACTGGGGATTTGGATTTTTACTCAGCACTCAGCACTCAGCACTTTCAAACTAAATTACACATACAACTAGGAGTGCGATCGCTTATGCCTCTCTATAAACTGGAAGAATTTGACCCCAACTATCGAGAAACCTTTGGTGGTGCTGATGTTAAATCATTGGAACTATATACAGAAGGTGGGGTGCTAGTTGGCTCAATTGCTGATGCTTTGGTTGACCAAGATGGACGTTTTCGTTATCTGGTCATCTCTACTAATTTAGATACAATTCAGAAAAAAATATTATTACCTATTGGACTTTCCCACATTAATTATCCGGCAAAACGCGTCTATGTAGATGGACTCAGTAAGGAACAAGTAGAACATCTGCCAGAATACCATGAGAATTTAGTCGTAGATGAAGATTATGAAGAGAAAGTGCGCCATATTTTTCGACCACCAACTAGTGGCACAATTCCAGGTAATGCAAGTTCCAGCTATCAAAAAGAAGCAGATTTATACAATTTAAATGGTCAATATCATCAAATATTTAGGCTCTACGAAGAACGCTTGATTGCGAATAAACAACGCGTGAAAACTGGAGAAGTAGCTGTTGGTAAGCACATTGAAACAGAAACTACAAGAGTTAGAGTACCTGTTCAAAAAGAACGTGTTGTGATTGAAAGAGTAACACCAACAGTCGCAGACACCATAGTAGACCCGAAAGAGGTTAAATTCCAATCTGGAGAAGTAGCACGTATAGAAGTTTATGAAGAAACACCAGAAATTCGTAAGCAAGCTTTTGTGAGAGAGGAAGTCAGGGTTAAAAAAGTCATCGAGCAAGAAACAGTAGAAGCTCAAGATACCATTCGGCGGGAAGAATTAGATATTGACACAACAGGTGAAACTAGCTTGCAATCGTCATAAATTCCGTATAAATAATTTCTTGTCTGTAGTCAGAGCTTTAGACATCAGTCTCAATCTAAAGTTCTGGCTGTAAAACACATAAATATAACCTTTGATGTTTTTATAATCCAATAATTATTTCAAACGAAAGATACAATAAATACCCTAAATTTGTAACTTAGTAATTAAGAAATACTTTATTAAGCATCTGAGGTAAACACACATGGTACTGTATAAATTAGAAGATTTTGATCCCGATTACCGCGACACAATACAAGGTGATGATATTAAGGGTTTGGGTGTATACACAGAAAGTAATAACGAAAAAATCGGTACTGTTAATGATGTTTTGGTAGATGATGATGGGCATTTTCGTTATTTAATTGTTGATTTAGGTTTTTGGATTTTTGGGAAAAAGGTATTGTTACCAGTGGGACGCACTCGCATTGACCACGGTACAGACCGCGTTTACGCCGTCGGTATGACCAGAGAGCAGGCTGAAAACTTACCAGAGTTCAACGAACGTTTAAGTCTAGATCAAGATTATGAGGAACGGGTGCGCGGTGTGTATCGTCAACCCACATATGGTACCCAACCTCTAGACACTACAACGCCTCTAGACACATCAACCCCCGTAGAAACATCACGCACTACTGACACCAGAACCACAACATCTACACCAGCTTTTAACCGCGATACCTATAAATACGAACAAGAACCTAGTTTGTATCAACTAGACGAACCGCATCATCAAACTTTGAGATTATATGAAGAACGGTTGATTGCCAATAAACGTCGGCAAAAAACTGGAGAAGTTGCTGTTGGTAAGCGCGTTGAAACGGAAACTGCCAGGGTTGCTGTTCCAGTGGAAAGAGAACGAGTAGTAATTGAACGTGTGACACCACAAGATGCGGGTAAAGTCGTTTCTCCTGGGGAAGCAGACTTCCGTGAAGGTGAAGTAGCTCGCGTTGAAATTCATGAAGAAACTCCTGATATTCGCAAGGAAGCTGTGTTGCGAGAAGAAGTCAGAGTGAAGAAAGTCGTGGAGCAAGATACGGTTCAAGCTGAGGAAACCATTCGCCGTGAAGAATTAGATGTGAATGCTCCGAATCTTCCCATTGAAGAGCGTTAATCGTTCATAGTTCATATAAGTGCAGGTATCGCTGATGCTTTACCTGTACTTGTAAAGTATTACAGAAAATTAATAAAGAAATTTAGTTATATGACTGAATATTTAACATCTGAAACACCGAATCATACTCATGATGAAGAAAAACTGATTCGCTTATTGGAAGAAAGATTAACTATTAATCACAATAGGCAAAAAATTGGGGAAGTAATTGTACGGAAAGTGATTGAAACGCAGATGATACAAGTTCCTGTTCGACGAGAAAAACTAATTGTCGAACAAATTACCCCCAATCATCAACAGTTAGCCGAAATTGATTTAAAGGGGGGAGATATTAGTGGCGTTGAGTTACAGGAGCGCGACAGGACAGAATTGACAGTTCAAATCAGTGGTTTAAGTGTCAATGGTTGCTTTGTTTCGCCTAAAATTGCTAGCTTATTATTAAATGCGATCGCTCTAGAACACAACCACGGTTGTCAGCAAATTTGTATATCCATTGCTGTCGAAACTGAAGCACAACAGCAAAAATACCAAGAGTGGTTTGACCGTTGTTCTCAAGATTCACCAAAAGCTGAAAAATAATCTTCATCTTTCACCATCTTATAACCCCGCTTTCGTGAAAAAGTGGGGTTTTTGATGTAAAAAACTAGAAATTGCTTTTAGGAATATACTTTTGACGATTCACAATAGCAAATAACAGCACTATGAAAGTTAGAACTCCAGCTAGATATAAAGGATAACTATAACTAATGGGGTTGGCTTGATTCACTATCAGACCTGCAATGACGGGGCCGATTCCATTAGACATACTTAAATATGATGAATTTAGGCCTAAAGCCATACCTTGTTCGTCTGGTTTGGCATTTAGTGAAATCAGGGTATTGACCATCGGTTGCACTAGGGAATTAAATAGGGAAAATATTACACTCACGACGACAAAATAACTAACTATCGGCACAACAGGCATCAAAATAAATGAGGAACTTCTAACAAATATTGCTAAAAGTAATATCTTGGATTCATTTAAATATTTAGTGAGAATTCTCACCCCCCAAGTTTGCATGATCACACCCAAGACTCCAAATGTCAGAAACATGAGCGTTAATGACTCTTTATTTTGCTCTAATACTTTTAAAAAGTAGGGCTGGAAAGCATAAGTAAAGATTGTAAAAGTTGTCCCAATACAAAAATTGATGATTAATAAAATTCCCACTCCAGGAATCATCAAACCTTTAATTAATGTATCTAAACCTAAATCGAAGATATTCTGCACCTGATGCTCTTGACTTTTGACAGTCTCTGGTAAGAAAAATATCGTAATGATGAGAGCTATCAACGCTACAGCACCGGAAACTAAAAACGCTGCGCCTAAAGATATCTGCTGTGCGATTAAACTTGTGGCTGGCCCTAAGACAAATCCTAAACCCATTGCTGCCCCATAGATACCAAAACCTTGGGCGCGGCGTTCAGTTCCTGTAACATCAGAAATCATCGCTTGAGCTACAGCATTATTACCGCCAGTAATACCATCTAGAAAACGTGCCAAAAATAGAGTGATAGCGGCTGTAGCTGTACCAGCAAAGAAATTGGCAATCACAGTCCCCGCTAAACTAATAATCAATAAAGGCTTACGGCCAAAGCGGTCTGAGAGTTTACCAATGACAGGTGTGGCTAAAAATTGTGCGATCGCATAAATCGAAAAGAGTAAACTAGTGTGGAAATCACTTAAGCCAAATTGCTTGCCATAAAGATAGATAATAGGGATTAAAATCGTAAAACTCAAGGAATTAATAAATGCCACCAAAGCAATAATCCAAAAAACTCTATTCATAAGCAAGACCATACTATCTATTTAGTACGTTTCAAGTGTACTAGAACTGGACATACTAGCTTTTAAGTTCTAGTTAAATCACCACTTGTATTTTTTGTGAATATTGCCAATGAAATCTCCCATCAAAAAGCCTACTAAACCCAAAAAACAACGCCCATCACCACGAATTCACATCAAATTCAACAATGGACAATTTGAAATCCTGGGTATGGGTGCTTGGTATTCCTATTGGCGCGATCCTTATCATCTCCTATTGACGATTCCTTGGAGTGGATTCATTATCCTAATTTGCAGTTTTTACGTAGCAATTAATACATTTTTTGCTTTACTCTACTTAGCAGGCGGAGACTGCATTGCTAACGCGCAACCAGGTTCTTTTTTAGACAAATTTTTCTTCAGTGTGCAAACCCTAGCTTCCATTGGCTACGGTGCAATGTATCCTAAAACAACCTATGCCAATATTATTGTCACCATAGAAGCAATGATTGGTTTGATAGGAATTGCTGTGATGACGGGACTAGCATTTGCGCGTTTTTCCCGTCCTACAGCGCGCGTAATCTTTAGTCGTGTGGCAGTAATTACACCCCATGAAGGTGTCCCAACTTTCATGTTTCGTACTGCTAATCAGAGGCGTAATTTCATTTTAGAAGCACATATGCGGGTGTATTTAATGCGGGATGAAGTAACAGCAGAAGGCACTTCGATTCGGCGATTTCATGATTTAAAACTAGTGAGAAATCAAACACCCAGTTTTTCATTAAGTTGGCTATTAATGCACCCCATTGATGAATTCAGTCCCTTTTATGGGATGACAGCAGAACAGCTATTACAAACTAATACTAGTATTGTGATTTCCTTGAGTGGTATTGATGAAACAGTCTCTCAAGTTGTTCATGCTAGACATATCTATGCAGCCAATGACATCATATGGAACAGTCGTTTTGTAGATATTTTCCATCACCCAAAAGATGGACACCGTTATATCGATTACAAACACTTTCATGATGTTTTGCCTTTAGATTAACATGAGCCACAACAAAAAATTTTCACCCAGAAACATTGTCAAGTCTTGAAATATAAGGGTTTGATACTTCTTGTCCATTAATTTCTGATTCCTGGTGAGTAATTTTTGAGACTGTTTTCCTATACTCTTGCTGATTTTATTGTAAGATTCCTTAATGAAGACTTGTAAAGATTATTCCAAATCATCATGTCTTCACCTATGGTTATCAGTCTAGTCAGTGTTCTGAAGTTCAAGTGCATGAAAAGAATCATTTTGTATCCTCTCATGACCGTTTTATTTGTAGGAATAGCAGGAAAAATGGCAATGACTCAAGTTGCCAAAAATCAGTCAGATAAACAGCTAGTAAAAACACAACTAGTAGCTGCTTTAGAACCAGTTTCAGTCATCAATATTGCTCAAAATACTAAAAATATTGATGAAAAAACAGCCCTAAATTTGGTCTGGAAACTACCATTAGTACAGCGAAAGGCCAAAGAAATTGAACGATTATCCAAAAGAACAATTAAGGTTTCTGCAATTGTAGAAAGTGTTCCTAACCCTAATAATCCATACTACACAGTGCGGGTGTTTGAAGACGACCCAAACAACTACAACTTTACAATTTACTGGTTTCGTGTCTTTCATGAAACTGGTGTGATTGAAGCTTTAGATGTGGTAGAGAATAGATATGTTTCTTTGGATGAATGGGGAGAGCAAATCAGAAAGAGGAACTAGTAAAAAAGGCAAAAGGCAAAAGAATGATTGGTAAATAAGCTTTTTGGGTATTTTAGATAAGGGCTTGATGGAAGATGTTTTGTAGTATGTACAGCAGGAAATAAAGAATATCCTATGGAGCAAGACGTTGAATCCAAAATCCAAAATCCAAAATCCGAAATTGATATTAGTCCTTGGCAATATAAGCCTTGGTGGTGTCAACCTTGGTCAATTTTACTCACTGGTACTACCATCATTACTGGTAGTTGGTTGTTATTTAAGATTATCTGGTTAACAGCGATCGTTGCGATTCCTATAATGATTTGGATGGGATTTTTTATTTTGGTCTGGCCACAACTAATGATTCGTAGTGGCGTTTTGGAAGCATATCAACAAGAGAAAACACAACCGTAGATAGCCGCATAAAACTGCAACGCAAAACTATAGCAAAAGTGTGTTTTTATGACCTCAACACCTGTCATTAAGAAAGCTAGACTTAACTCTGCGTTTAAACAACTCATGTCTGTACACTGGGTTATGGCCGCCTGTTATTTAGTCTTGTTTATCACTGGTTCAGGTATGGCGCGTTTATCCCGTGGTACTCCATTTAGATCAGAATTGTATGATTTTCATAAATCAATTGGAGCTTTAGTTGTAGGTTTACTGACTTGGCGTATCTTAGTTTTATTGCGGGTATGGTGGCGAAAATACACCAAGAATTTACCAAAGTTTACTCCTGATTGGACTCGGAAATTTGCATTACATACGTTTCTCTACATCTTTATGTTTGCAGTTCCGGTTAGTGGGTTCTTTTTCTCTAATTCTTATAAGAGTAATAATGTAAAATTGTTTGGTTTGACTTTACCAGACTTGTTTCCACAAAATTCTGGTTTAGTAGATTTGGGGAGAAACATTCATTTTTGGATAGCGTATACATTTTTGGCTTTGATTATCTTACACACACTACAGCAGTGGAAGGTAGTAAAAGCTAATTGGCGACGGTTACAAGGCTTTTTGCAAAAGAAGTAGAATTGCGTGATTTTTAACTAGGGAGAAGCGGATTTTTGATTTCTCCCTTGGCTAATTTATTTAAATTCTAATTAACTACCTGACTACCGTGGCTACGAGGATCGTCTTGGCTGGTATTAGGCTTGGCTTGTGTTGAAAATGGGGATACCTTACCGCTAGTTTGAGCGTAGGGTAAAGCCTCATCTGTCACCAAAGCTTCTAAGTTACTAGCCATGACAGTACGGGGTTGATCTCCGATTGTCTGGGCGACATTTTCCCCAGTTTTGTTTAAAAATACAAAGTGGGGAATACCATCAACTCGGTATTTCAGCATTTCTGGCAACCATTTGTTATTATCTACGTTCAGCATGACAAAATTTACCTTGTCTGCATACTGTTGCTCTAGTTCAGCAATATCAGGTGCCATTTTTTGACAGACTGTACACCAGTCAGCGTAAAATTCAATAATTGACGGCTTATCGTTACTAGCTGCTACTTCTAGGGATGTGGATGCGGCTGCTAAGTTGGCTAAAGATGCAGAACTAGTTTCACTCCTTAGTCCCAAGAATAAAGCAACGCTGAGGGCGATCGCTACTATTACAATCAAAAAGTTTCTCAATCTTGTCGCCACAGTAGTTTCTGGCTTGACAGGTGAATTTGTAGTCATAACAATTTATTAAAACTTATTAACTAATCTCTCTTTTAGTATACAGCGGTGCTTTGAGTTGAAGCCTGAATGTGTCTTAATTCAAAGTACATTTACCCATCGAAAAACTGATTATCACCATCGTCAACGAACCCACTCAATGCTCGAAAGCTGGGAATTTCAGGATAAACTTGTAGTTACGCTCGTAATTACATTGGAGTAAGTTTAGTGATTCAGACCTTAAAGTTACGCAAAATTGGTAATTCACTAGGGGTGACATTTTCTAAGGAGTTGTTAGAAAAGCTCAACCTTTCTGAAGGAGATACCATATTTGTCACAGAAACAGAACATGGACTCCAACTTAGTCCTTATGATCCTGAGTTTGAGAAAGCGATGGCTATTTATCGGGAAGGTAGCCAGAAGTTTCGTAATGCGTTAAAAGAACTTGCCAAGTGAATGAACCAACTTGGTTGACAGCACAGATGCTGCTTGCTATCCATGAGGATTTGATTTCTCAGTATGGCGGTTTATCTGGGGTAAGAGATTCGGCGTTATTAGAAGCGAGTTTAGCTCGTCCCCGGCATAAATTTTCCTATCAGCCGGAGGTTTCGCTCTTGGAATTGGCGGTGGCTTATGGCTTTGCTTTGAGTAAAAATCATCCCTTTGTGGATGGCAATAAGCGTACAGCTTTTATGGCGATGTATGTTTTCTTGGGGTTGAATGCTTATAGTTTCAATGCACCGGAGCCGGAAATAGTATTAGTGATGGAGAGTTTAGCATCTGGGGATATTGACGAAAATGCTTTGCAGGTGTGGTTAGCAAAATATGCTGATTAATTGCTATCTTCTTGACATTAACATCAATGTCAAGGTTTAGCGTGAGATTAGTTGTCACTGAATCTACTCTCATGCTTTATCCCCAGCGTTTTAACCAATTCACCCAAGAACACCCAGACACCTTAGCAGCAATGCTTTGCGGACTGCTGTTATTTTTAGGATGGTTAGCTTTGTCTTTTGGTTGGTTAGGCTTTGCTTTGCTGCTGTTACCTGCGGCTTATATCATCGGTGGCTACGAAAGCGCGCGTGAGGGACTGACGACGCTAATTAAAGAAAAAGAACTCGATGTGGATTTGTTGATGATTGTGGCGGCTTTGGGTGCGGCTACGTTGGGTTTATGGCGCAGGGAATATCATTTAATTATTGATGGTGCAATTTTAATTCTCATCTTTGCCATTAGTGGCGCGCTAGAAGGTTACGCCATGCGGCGCACGGAAAAAAGTATCCGTAGTTTGATGAGTTTGACACCAGACACCGCTACGGTGTTACAGCAGGGAGAAGAAACTACTGTTCCCATTAGCCAGTTGCAAGTCGGTGATGAAATTATTGTGAAACCTGGGGAATTGATTCCTACCGACGGGATGATTGTTTCTGGTTACAGCACCATCAACCAAGCTGCAATTACTGGGGAATCTTTACCTGTAGAAAAAACGGTGGGTGAGGAAGTGTTTGCAGGAACACTTAACGGTTATGGTGCATTGCAACTGAAGTTACACAAACCTGCTTCTAGCAGTTTAATTCAGCGTGTGATTCGCTTGGTGGAACAAGCCCAAACGGAAGCACCCCCTTCTCAGGAGTTTATCGAACGCTTAGAGAAAGGATATGCCAAGGTAATTGTCATAGCTGGGTTATTATTGGCGACTTTACCGCCGTTTGTGTGGGGTTGGAACTGGGAAACTACAATTTACCGCGCACTGACTTTTTTAGTGGTGGCTTCTCCTTGTGCGTTAATGGCGGCGATTATGCCGACTTTATTATCAGGGATTGCCAATGGTGCAAGACAAGGGATTTTATTTAAAAATGGCGCGCAGTTAGAGAAAATGGGGAAAGTGAGAGCGATCGCCTTCGATAAAACTGGTACTCTAACTACAGGACAAGTCCAGGTATCCCAAGTTTTGACGACTGGTGAATACTCCGAGGAAAACGTCTTAACAGCCGCCGCAGCTTTAGAATCTTCTTCCGAACACCCCATTGCACAAGCAATTGTCAAAGCCGCTAGTGATTTCGACTGGGTGCGCGCCACCGAAGTGCAAGCTATCCCTGGACAGGGTATTTTTGGTACAGTTAGTAACCAAACTGTGATTGTGGGGAATGTGTCTTTTGTACAGCAATATGTAACTCAGTTACCAGAGGAATTACAAGCAAAAGCTACATCTTGGGAAGAACAGGGTAATACTGTAGTTTGGGTAGCACAAGCTAAGGAAGTTGGTTATGCGGTGATGGGTGCGATCGCTCTAGCTGATACCATTAGACCAGAAGCGGTAAATACAATTGCCCAGTTGCGGCAAATGGGTATAGAACAAATTGTGATGATTACCGGTGATAACGAACGTACAGCACGTAGTGTCGCCCAACAAATAGGCATTGATCAAGTATTTGCCGAACTCTTACCTGAAGATAAATTAGATGTCATTCGCAGTTTGCAGAAAAAATATCATACAGTAGCGATGGTAGGAGATGGGATTAATGATGCACCGGCTTTAGCACAAGCTTCCGTAGGGGTAGCAATGGGTGCAGTTGGTAGTGATGTTGCCTTGGAAACCGCAGATATAGTATTAATGGCAGACAGACTAGAAAAAATGACCACGGCAATTAAATTAGGCAGGCGATCGCAAAGTATAGTTAAACAAAATGTGGTCATTGCTTTAGGTTTTATTGGCTTACTTTTGGTAGGTAACTTCCTCGGAAACGTTAACCTCCCCATCGGTGTAATTGGTCATGAAGGTTCTACAGTGTTAGTAACGCTGAGTGGATTACGACTACTGAAATGAAAACCTATGATTGGATTGTAGTTGGTGGGGGAATTACAGGCGCGACACTCGCCTACGAATTAGCCAAAGTAGGCTTGAGTGTACTGCTATTAGAACAAGACGCAATTCCAGACAATGCTACCCGCTACAGCTATGGAGGATTGGCTTATTGGTCTGGCAGTACACCACTTACTCGTCAATTATGCCAAGAAGCGATCGCACGTTATCAAGTTTTGTCTTCTGAGTTAGACGCGGATATTGAGTTGCGAGAGTTAGATTTATTACTTACCATTGCAGCCGACAGCAACCCCCAAGCCACGGCTGCATTGTATGCTCATTGTGCCACACCACCGCGTTTAATTAGTGTCGCAGATGCTCGTAAGTTAGAACCACTACTCAATCAAGATGCAATTTCCGGTGCGTTAACTGTTAAACACGGACATATCCACCCCGAAAAAACCGCACAAGCTTATATTCAGGCGTTTTTACGGCGTGGTGGAGAAATGCAAATCGCTGAAGTTGTGCAAATCTTCCCTGGTGGTGTTAAAACAACTACTGCAAGTTACTACTGTGCAAATGTCGTGGTGTGTGCGGGAGGAATTAGCCGTCAGTTATTAAAAAGTGCCGGAATATCGGTGAAAATCTATTTCACCCATGCCGAAATTATCGAAACTCCGCCTGTAGATTTGCAGTTAAATACTTTAGTAATGCCAGCAAATCTACAGAGATTTAAATTAGAATCTACCTCTACAAAAGATGATCAATTATGGAATGAATTAGGGAATCAGCTATTACCACCGATATTAGATGCAGGCGCAGTGCAATTTTTAGATGGGAGTTTGCGCTTAGGTCAAATTAGTCGCCTGTTGACAAATCCTCATGCTGATATAGACGCACAAGATAGTGAAAATTGGTTAAGAGAAAGTATTACTAAAATTTTACCACAATTGGGTAATTTACCAGGAAATTGGCATCATTGTTTAGTAGCTTTTAGCAGTAACAGTCTACCTGTAATTGGTGCAATTCCAGGGAATGAAAGTATTCATATCTTTTCAGGTTTTAGTAATCCTTTAGTTCTCGTTCCGCCTTTAGCACAGCGATTCGCTAAATTTATTCATGGGCAGGAAGATGAGGTAATTTTGCAATTCAATACCTAAAGTTTTTATTCCCATTGACTATTAATCAATAGTACGTACAATTATACGTATTAACTTATGAGCATCAGCCATTCAGTATTGGCTGAAACAGCATAACCTATGGTTTTAGGAAATTTTGGCAATATTTACTCAGATGAGCTAATTACTGCTACCGAGTTAAATCGTCAGCCAGGGCGAGTTCTAGACAAAGCTTTGGAACACCCAGTGACAATTACTCGTAATGATCAGTCTTTTGCATTGCTGCGTCGAGAGGAAGTAACTTCTCTTATCAAGGCGGCTACTCAAAGTAAAGCTGTTTTTGAAGCATTAACTGTTGCTTTTTCTCTGTTATTAGGTAAAGAGATTAACTGTGAACATCCCTATAGATGGTTGAATGTGTTTGATGCCGATGAATTGCAAGAGTTTATCCAGGAACTAAGTGAGGCTTTTAGGTTAATAGATTCTTCAACCACAGCATGGGAGATAATTGACGCAATTATCCATGAATGGCATGAAAGTGCAATTGCGATTTCTAGCCCTAAATTAGCAGCAGCTTTTAGTGCTGAAACGGATGAAGTACCATTAACTAAACCATCTTATGGGAGTGCTGTGTGAGAGAGTATGTCAGATAACCCTCCAGAAAAACCTATATTGGAGAATGTAGAGCCTCCAGAAGTAAAACTGACAACTCCTGAATTATTTGAGACGGAAAGCACTTGGTTGGTGGTAGCCAAAAATCGCCGAGTAAATCGGGATTGGGAGGCTTTAATGCAGCGTCATCCAGAAAACACTCTTCGCTGTTATGAGGATTTATGTACAGCACCAACTGCTAGACAGCCTGGGCGTGTTTTTCCTTTAAAGGGCAAACTCTACAAAGGAGCATGGGAATACGAGGTAACGAAAGGGGACAGAGTATTTTACGTTCCTGATTCTCAACATTTAAAAGTCGTTGTTTACTATGCAGGAAAACATCCAAATCCTGCACCCACGCCATAATTCGTAACTATCAAGTGTATATTATGAATTACGAATTACATCTGGGATTTTTAAGTCCAGACTATCCTGAGCAATTAAAGTAGAAGCTTCTTGTAAAAGCTCTTTTTGTTCCTGTTGAATAGCTTCTAATCTCAGAGCAATTTCTGCTAACCTTTGCTGTTTGATTTCATAAATACTGGGAGATTCTTGACTGGTTAAGACTATATTATCTGTGATATTTTGATGATGACTGGATTTATTAAAAGCTAAACTGAAAATTTTTACTAAAAAGACGAAGCCAAATTTAAATGCAGTTGCAATTAATTTTAATGGTACTTGTAAAAGTGACCAACTGGCTTTTTCAATCAGGCGCATGATAGCTTTAACCATGCTCCAAATCAGGGTTAAAATTAATAATAATCCTATTAAACTAATAATAGGGTGATTTGTAGCCCAATCTAGTATTTGCACCAACCGCCACAATGTCGGGTGTTGTAGCAACCAATCATTAAAAGCAGAGGTAATACCTTCTGTGGGATTTAACAAAGCTGTTTGCATATTTTTTGCTGTCATCGCCTGAAAGTCTTCAGCAGTTTGCCAACTCTGATGAATTTTTTGTGTCACTGCATCAATAGTATAATTAGTTTTACTTTGAGCAGTTTCTTGGAGAGATTTTCCCCAACTTTGTACTGAACTATGCCAAGATGTGACGTTTTGATTCACAGTATCTTTTGCTGTTTGCCACTGTTGCCAAACACTATCAGATAATTTGGTATATATTGTCAGTTCCATAAGCAATTGAAGTTTCAAACTGCAAAATTACCCAAGATTTGCTGAGGTTGAATTATAGTTGTTTAGGCTACGATGTGGCATAAATATTTATTCGCTGACTTATGTTTAAAAAATTGCCAGTTGTATTAGTAGCAGCTACCCTGTTAGTAACATCATTGGGTGATTCTCATACTAGTTTAGCTGGGACTTGTGCCTCTAATTGCGGCCCACGTCCCCTTCAGTTTACACCTGGTCAGCGTATCCGCTTAGAAGTAGTTAATAACACTTCTAATATTGTAGAATTGGAAAGAATTCAAGGTTATAGACCTATTTCTCTACGACCAGGACAGAAATTACAGTTTTCACAGGAAGACAATACAGGGCAAAATCTTTCCCTGGTATTTTGGGATGAGGCGGGTTCAGCGTTGCAGGCTGTTGTCTCTAAACCGAATTTGGCGACATTACGCGTAGAGATTCGTCCGACTTGGCGTTATCCAGGCGATCGCTCTATCTATATACTTAATGATGGTCGCGTCAGTGTGTTTTGAACCTAACATATGATTTTGGAAGCCGTAATGCTCTATGTTAAACATGGCATGGAGCAAGATTTTGAAAGTGCTTTCCAGGAAGCCTCAAACATTATTGCATCGATGAATGGTTACATATCTCATGAACTGCATAAGTGTTTAGAGGTAAAAGGTAAGTATTTATTACTGGTAAGATGGACGAATTTAGAAGCACATACCATCGGGTTTAGAAATTCTCCTGAATATCAGCAATGGAAACAACTCCTACACCATTTTTATGAGCCATTTCCCACAGTAGAACACTTTGAACCGATGGTAATCAAGTAAAGGTTTGGTAAGATTTTGAGAGTAATTAAAGGGGTCAAGCTAATATAAGCTGCACCTCTTTAATTATGTTTTAATAGTTGCTGATAGCCAATAGCTCAATGCTAGCTCAACCTTTACCAGAACACTCCCCATCTTCTCAACGTTTGCCGAATCAGCGTTGGCAAATTTACCCGCAAAAGCCGGAATTCGCCAAGGAATTGGCATTGGCAACAAATTTATCGCCCATTGTGGGACAAATATTAATTAATCGCGGTATTGCTACCCTAGAACAAGCGCAAGCTTTTTTAAATCCTGAATCTCTCGATTTACCCTCACCCTTAGCAGAATTCCCAGATTTGGCGTTGAGTGTGGAATTATTAGCAGAGGCGATCGCTTCTCAAAGTAAAATAGCCATCTGTGGTGATTATGATGCCGATGGGATGACTAGCACCGCTTTATTGTGGCGGAGTCTCCGCAGTTTAGGCGCGCAGGTAGATTATGCGATTCCTAGCCGAATGCACGAGGGTTATGGGATTAATCAAAGAATTGTGGAAGAATTCAAAAGTGAAGGTGTAGAGTTAATTTTGACGGTAGATAATGGCATTTCCGCTTTTGAACCCATTGCTAGAGCTAGAGAACTCGGTTTAAAAGTTATTATCACCGATCATCACGACATCCCCCAAAAATTACCCCCAGCTAACGCCATTCTTAATCCCAAACTCATCGCTGAATCTTCACCCTATCGGGGAATTGCGGGTGTAGGTGTGGCTTATATTTTGGCGGTATGTCTAGCACAGAAATTAGGCAACACCAAAGGCTTAATTCAACCGATGCTAGCATTATTCACCCTGGGAACGATCGCAGATTTAGCACCCCTAACCGGCGTTAACCGTCGCTGGGTAAAACGTGGCTTAAAGCTATTACCCAAATCCCAACTACCTGGAATTCAGGCTTTGATTCAGGTAGGAGGAGTGCAGGCGAGGGAGGCAGGGGGCAGGGGGCAGGGGGAGCAGGGGGAGCAGGGGGAGCAAAGAAGATTTTACCCCAATCCCCAATCCCCAATCCCCAGTCCCCAATCCCCAGTCCCCAATCCCCAATCCCCAATCCCCAGTCCCCAGTCCCCAGTCCCCAATCCCCAGTCCCTCAAACCCGAAGACATCGGTTTCCGCCTCGGCCCCCGCATTAACGCGATTGGACGCATTGGTGATCCGCAGACGGTGATTGAATTACTGACTACAGATGATATGTCATTGGCGTTGGCGCGTGCTATCCAATGTGAACAGGTGAATACTACCCGTCAACAATTGTGTCAGCAAATTGAACAAGAAGCGATCGCATTTGTCGAAGCAGAATTTCTTTCGTCTCTACAACAAAACCGAGTTTTAGTTGTTGTGCAACCGAATTGGCATCATGGTGTAATTGGGATTGTGGCTTCTCGTTTGGTTGAACGTTACGGCGTACCGGTGTTTATTGGGACGTATGAAAATGAAACTCACATTCGCGGTTCAGCTAGGGGAATTCCTGAGTTCCATGTTTTTGAAGCCTTAGAATATTGTCAAGATTTATTAGGAAAATTTGGGGGACACAAAGCCGCCGGCGGATTTTCGTTACTAGCTGATAATTTACCAGAATTGCGATCGCGTCTATCTCAATTCGCTAACCAATGTCTAGAACTCCAACACCTCAAACCCTTACTGCAAATCGATGCACAGGCGGATTTTCATCAAATCAATCAAGCACTGTATCAACAGTTAGATACCTTACATCCCTGTGGAATTGATAACCCTGATCCCGTCTTTTGGACAGCTAACGTCAGAGTTGTGGAACAGCAAATTGTGGGGAAAGGTCACATTAAACTGACCCTCAGCCAAAATATGGGGCAGCAAGAGTATAGAATGAAAGCGATCGCTTGGCGATGGCGTGATTATTATCCCCTACCGCCACGCTTAGACATAGCTTACAAACTGCGGGAAAATCACTTTAACGGAAAAACTACCCTAGAAATAGAGTTAGTCGGTGTCAGACTTCCCAAAGAATCCCCATTCAACCTATTCTATCAACCGTCCCCCCAACCTTTGAGAACCAGCTTCCACCACAACCAGCGTCAATACACCTGTGGAATCTATCAAAATATTTCACCCCCAGAGTTAAGAATTAAAAACTCTGAGGGTAAGGTTTTAATGATGCGCGTAGGGAGTAAAATCGGTTTACTAGGTACAAGTCGCGAAGATGCCCTAGAAGTTGACCTATCATTACCCCGATATGACTGTATTATTCAAGCAGCAATTCAAGCTTTGTTAGTGGTGAGTGCTGAGTGCTGAGTAGTGAGTGCTGAGTTTGACAATTTACACTTAACTTTCGTACTCTCAAAAGTGTATTATTCAAGGAAGGATTACAAATTTGCCAGTGCCGAGCTTAACAACTTACACTCACTCAGCACTCAGCACTCATAACTCAGCACTCCTAAAGATTGCCGTTGCGGAAAGCGAGTACGAAAATCACAGCAGGCCCAGCAATGACGATCAATGCAACAGAGGTTAGCTGAAAGATTACTTCCCAATTAATGTTAGCAATAGCGTCAAACATTTTTCTTAATTCCTCCCAATGGTCTTAAAAACTTAATTACTCAGTTGCAATACCCGCAATTAATGATATCTGGGAATCACCAGTGATATTTAATTTACTTAATAAAAGTATAGGAAAAAACATAAAATGGCAACATGGCAATGTGTAAAACAATGTGGAGCTTGCTGCAACCTCGATCCAGCAGATCGTCCCGAAATTGAAGACTATCTCACACCAGAAGAACTGGAATTATACATGAGTATGGTAGGTGAGGGCGGCTGGTGCATTAACTTTGACCACGAAACGCGGGAATGTCGCATTTATGCAAACCGTCCGCGTTTTTGTCGTGTAGAACCGACGATATTTGAGGATATGTACGGAATTAAGCCGGAAGAATTGAATGATTTTGCTATCGAGTGTTGTCGTCAACAAATTGAAGGGGTTTACGGCGATCGCTCCTTGGAAATGTTACGTTTCGATCAGGCTGTGGGTTTCTAGCTGTCTGATGAAATTTCTTCACACCCTCGACAATCTTCAATACTCGTCCTATCATGATGGAATCAGCTTGATGTTTGACAAGTCGAAGCGGGGTCAAAAACCCTGGGGATTCGTCAAAATCGCCAGAACCTTGACAACATAATAATTACAGCGTTTCAATAATTCGGGAAGTTGCGAATTACTCGCAATAAGGTGGGCTGAAATCGACCAAAATTTTCGACTCGTCAAAATGCTTCCCAGGAAGCTTGCTCTATCTCAGTTTCAGTACCGAGCGGTTTCCATTAACCATTTCCCCGCAAGGGGACTGAAACGTACGTGCATCTGGGTACTGTTTCCATCTCTTGGCTGTTTCCATTAACCATTTCCCCGCAAGGGGACTGAAACGCTCTAACTGCCAGCTTAAGTCCCATAAGTTGCCTGACGTTTCCATTAACCATTTCCCCGCAAGGGGACTGAAACGTGTGCAATTCATACCCAGCATAGGCGTTAGGGTGTTTTGGTTTCCATTAACCATTTCCCCGCAAGGGGACTGAAACTTTTTGTTTCATCCCTATTTGAAAGATAAGCCCAAGGATGCCAGTTTCCATTAACCATTTCCCCGCAAGGGGACTGAAACAGGAACTCAATGAAGCTCTTACCAAACTTAGAGCATGGGAGTTTCCATTAACCATTTCCCCGCAAGGGGACTGAAACTTGCATTTCCTCTGTTATTACTTTGCTTTTATGTAGGTTTCCATTAACCATTTCCCCGCAAGGGGACTGAAACAAAAGGAGTGGGAACGGGACGATACCCCAGCGAAGGGTTTCCATTAACCATTTCCCCGCAAGGGGACTGAAACGCTACCTGTAGTTGGGGATAATTTTGTCGATTGGCATGAAAGTTTCCATTAACCATTTCCCCGCAAGGGGACTGAAACGCATGAGGATGAAATTATTTTGACATTACACCCCGCTTGCAGGTTTCCATTAACCATTTCCCCGCAAGGGGACTGAAACTGTTGTCGGTTCTTAATGGTCAGATTACAGCCTTGGTTTCCATTAACCATTTCCCCGCAAGGGGACTGAAACCAACAACGGTTAGCCGACCTAACAGCAGCATCGAGTGAGAGTTTCCATTAACCATTTCCCCGCAAGGGGACTGAAACACCTTAACACTCAGATAGAACAAACTCGTCAACGACAGTTTCCATTAACCATTTCCCCGCAAGGGGACTGAAACTTAACCATGAACTCAGCCGCGAGTATGATGAACGTTATGTTTCCATTAACCATTTCCCCGCAAGGGGACTGAAACTGATATCAAAATAGCGGCGGTGGTCTGCCCCCTCAAGTTTCCATTAACTATTTCCCCGCAAGGGGACTAAAAGCCAAAGACAATACAAGAGACATCTTGCAAAAGTCATTATCCTAGCGTCCTTCTTTGCGACTTTGCGCCTTTGCGCGAAACAAAAAAATATTTATGCAAGAAGTCTAATAAATAACCCCAATAATTGCTACTTGTTCCCAAACACCTTTTCCCCGCCAGGGGACTAAAAAATTGAGAATATAAATTTACAAGTATAGTATTGTAGAAAACTTTACATAAATAGGCAAATTTTGCTATTTACTGTAAATTAAAGAGTCATAGCATAACTAATGTGCAGAATACTGACTCAGGATTAATCACCCCAAGAGCCAAAATCAATTTACCATGACTCAAGTGCTGCAAGTCGGCGATCGCAAAATCGAAGCTAGCGAAATTATCCCCTTACTAGCTAATTATCAATTACTACCCCAACTGCTAAGGGAAATAATTATTGACGAAGCGATAGTAAACGTAGAGTGTAATCCTGAAGAAGTCGCCCAAGCTAAACAGCGTTTTTATGCTGAAAGACAGTTAACCCAACCAGCCGAAATTCAAGCATGGATGACGCAACAAGGGTTAAGTTCTGAACAACTAGATAATCTGATTTCTCGTAAAATCAAACTAGAAAAATTTAAACAACTCACTTGGGGTAACAAACTAGAATCTTATTTCTTTCAACTCAAAGGAAAATTAGATAAAGTCATTTATTCCTTACTCAGAACCCAAGATCCAGGATTAGCCCAAGAACTATACTTTCGCCTCCAAGCCAACGAACAGTCCTTTGCAGATGTAGCACAGAAATATTCCAAAGGCCCAGAAGCCCAAACCGGCGGGTTAGTAGGGCCTGTGGAACTCAGCACACTACACCCAGCAATGGTACAACTATTAACTAATAATCAACCAGGAAAAATCTCACCACCAGCCCGTATTAGTGAGTGGCTAGTCATTGTGCGAGTAGAAAAATTCATCCCCGCCCAACTAGATGAACCCATGAAAGCCCGTTTATTAAATGAACTATTTGAAACTTGGTTACAAGAACAACAAAAGCAAGTTAGAGTAACTCCAAGTTAAGTTATGTGGTTAGGAAGGGACTGGGGACTGGGGATTGGGGACTGGGGACTGGGCAGGGGGCAGGGGGCAGGGGGCAGGGGGCAGGGGGCAGGGGGCAGGGGGCAGGGGGCAGGGGGCAGGAAGATAAACTAATGACTAATGACTAATGACTAATGACTAATGACTAATGACTATTGACTATTGACTATTGACTAAATAAAATGCCCCTCTAACCAATTTTCTAAATCAGTCAATACTTCCAGATAATTCAAATCATCTTGTAGTTCGTGATACGCGCCTGGGTATTCAATTCGCAGCTTATCTGGATAAGGGACAAGCTGATAAAATGTTTCGCTACCTTCAGGTAATACCACCCTATCCGCACCACCGTGAAGAATTAACAACGGGATTTTCCACTCTGGTGCATGATGATAAATCCAATTAACTGTGGCTAAATATTCTGTAGATAAACGCGCACTCGCACGGGTATGACGTAGGGTATCTTGTGCATAGATAGCTAAGGCTTTCTCGTCCCTTGAACCTGCTGCTACATCTAGTCCGGTGTTTAGGGTGAAACTCGGCCAAATTTGTGAGAGTAATTTGCCTAATAGTAAGCGAAATTTCGATACACCAACTTTACCAAGGGCTGGTGCTATGGTAATTACGCTTCTTAATGCGGCGGTTGTTTGGGGATAATGCAAAACATAGTCCAAAACTATCACGCCGCCGAAACTATGACCTAAAAGAAATAGGGGAATTTGTGGCTGTTGGGTAGAAATTAATTCCAGAAAAGCCTTCAAATCTTCGCGGAGTTCAGTCCAACTCTGAATATGACCACGCAGTCCAGGCGATCGCCCATGTCCCCGCAGGTCTAAACTATAGATAGCATATTGTTTGGGGACAAAATGCTCGACTAGATGACTGTATTTATTGCTGTGTCCTCCCAGTCCATGCACAATCACTAATACAGCTTTGACTTTACCCTCTGGTAGCCACCTCTGGTAATAAAGTTTTATATCCTGGAAACCAGCAAAGACGCTTTCATGGTGATTAATCATTGGGTTAATTTTTCTACTGACTCAGCAAAAAATCTAGTCTACTTAATTTTGAATTTTGAATTGATATGTCATCTAGTGACCAAACAAGTACAACCCCAACCGAAATTTTACCGCCTTTAACTGCTGCCAGTATCGAGCGAGTGAAACAAGGGGTTGCTGCTGCTAGCGATCGCACGATTCGCCAAATTATCCAAGACACCCTATCTGAGTTAGAATCAATTCAGACAGGGAATTCTACAGCGAGAATTGATGCTGGGATACGAAAATTTGTATTGCGATCGCTAATTCATGGGGCTTTTCAAGTAGAGGTCGAAAACCCAGAAAATGTCCCCCAAACACCAGCTATTCTGGCTGTTAATCATCTCCACCATCTCGACCCCTTACTACTATTAGCAGAACTTCCCACCCAACCCTATTACTATATTCTGGGTGATGCTCGGACTTTATATAACAAATGGTGGAAACGTCTGATTTTGAAGGTTGCGGGGGGTGTGATTCCCCTAGCTAGGATATGGAAGGAAGAACTGGCTGTGATTCAAGCAGCTAAAGCAGGAAGAGAAGATTTAATCAATTTAGCTAAACTGATTGAAACCAATGTCCCCACTGGGGGAGAAATACACATATTACGTCAAATAGACCGCATTGTTTTGGGAATTTTAGCTCATGGAGATAGCTTAATTATCTTTCCCGAAGGACGATTAGGAACTCAGGAAGGTCAGTTACATCTCCCTTTGAAACGAGGAACTGTGATTTACGCTTTACGGGCTGGTGTACCCATCATACCAGCCGCTTTAATTGGCACACAAGATTTATATTGGGGTAAAAAATTAACAGTGCGTTTTGGTGAACCGCTACATTTTCCGACTACGGTGAGACCAAACCGACAAGAAGTAGAAGCCGCTTTAGCAACTTTGCAAAATGCCATTGCGTCTCTTTTACCTCATGATTATCAAGAACCCACAGGAATTAAACCATTAAGGCATTTTCTCAACCATATGTTGTGGTAAAATTAGTCTTGAAAAATCATGATATTACCAGAATAACAAGCCACCCAAACCTCCCTTGTTTGCGGGTCGTAGGTAATCCCAATGGGATGTGATTCGACATTGACTTTTTGCAGAACTTTCATGTCACTAGTGCGAACTTTACTCACTGAATTTTCGTTATAGTTCACCACATAAAGTATTTGTCCATCCTCATTTAAAACCATACTGCGTGGGGCTTGTCCCGTGATGACTTTCTCTATTACTTTCCTTTGTTGTAAATTGATTTTGGCAATTTTTCCTTCACCATTTAAAGAAGC
This sequence comes from Aliinostoc sp. HNIBRCY26, assembly GCF_050235535.1. Classification (GTDB taxonomy): domain Bacteria; phylum Cyanobacteriota; class Cyanobacteriia; order Cyanobacteriales; family Nostocaceae; genus Trichormus. The sequence continues at coordinate 4,441,425 of NZ_CP189852.1, read as the reverse complement.
ATAGAGGTATTTACCTGTCGGATCTATATTTAAATGTCGTGGAGAATTGCCCACATTTCTAATCCATTTCACCGAAAAATCTCTGAGATTCACTTCAGCAATGTCACTAGAACCCATCACCGCCACATAGGCTGTTTCTGAGGTTGAGTTAATAGCTATTCCGCGAGGATATGCACCTAATTTAATGCGTTTAATTTCTTGGTTTTGATTAGCATCAACTACACTTAAATCCCAAGAACACCAGTTACTTACTAAAATTAATTGTTCATCTGGGGAAGCGGCGACAAATTTCGGGACTGAACCCACTTGAATGACTTGCTCAATATTGAGAGTATCTGTATTAATACGATATAAAAAGCTGTTGTCTGTTTTCTGAGACGGAGAACATTTATCATTACCAGGGTTGTTGAAACCAGTACCATACATTTGATAGTTAGACACCCACGCATACTTACCATTGTGGGAAAAACTCGCTTCTACAGGCGCGCCTCTGTATTTACCTGGTTTTTTGGCGTAACCATATTTAGATAAATCCACTGTGTCGGGAATGACTTTCACCAATTTATAGTCCCGGTTATACACAGTGATGGAGTGGTTATACATCATATTTTGGGCGAAAAATAACCCATCACCGGAATAAACTACGGATTTTGGCGAAATTTTACTAGAGGAAATGGTTTTTACCAGATGCATTCTTCCTTGTGGACGTTGGGAAACTTTCGCTGCTGGCTGGATAATTTGGATTTGTGGTTTTGGTGTTGGTTGTGGAGAGTTATCGGAAATTTTAGTTACTGGCGCAGGTGCTAGAAACGATGTAGTGTTGAATCCATCTGTATGCGATTCTAGAGCTGATAGAGTTTGTTTACCTGCAAGACCATCGACAGTTAGTCCTTTGGCTTGCTGAAATTGGATGACGGCGGTGCGTGTAGCGTCATCAAAAAAACCGGAGATGGGTGCGTTGAAGTATCCAGCAGCTTGTAATTTGCGCTGTAAGGACATGACACGATAACTATTGTCGCCTTTTTTGAGCGATCGCTTGGATACAACTTTTGGTTGTTCCTCATTGACCACATTAGCAAATTCACTCACCCCAGAACCAGAGCCTAAAGCCGCCAGAGTTTTAGACCCCACAACCCCATCTACTTTTAAACCATTAGCTTGCTGAAATTGGATCACAGCCGCTTCTGTCACAGCACCA